>JBIOJG010000010.1:0-133489 GCA_044450645.1 Binatia bacterium | reverse complement strand
AGCGCCCGTCCTTTCCGGGCGCGTATCGAGGGGCGACCGCGGCGGACGTGCCTCGCAAGCATCCCTCGATACGGCGCCCAGAGGAAGGGCGCCTACTCGGGACGAACGGAAGATGTTACCGTATTATGCAAGATTCAGTAAGTGGGTTATTGCGGTCCCGAGACGGGTTGGCGCGCCGCCCATCTGGGAAATATCGGATAATAGGGGATGGATCAGGCACACACCGCGGAGGCTTTGTTGCGTAAGACTCTACCGGACGACTGGGTTACTGACTTCCGCCCGGCGATTCGTGCGCATCAAGAGCGCATGCTGATCGAGCGCGGGCGCTTCTGCCTTTGGTTGACCATCGCCGGGATGCTCGTGCTGTGGGGGCTGAGCGCAGCCGCTTTCTTGCGCGCACCGGATCACCGCTCCCGATTCTCAACAGTATCGAGTTGTGCATCTTGACGGCGGCTGTGACGCTAGTGCACCGCCCGTTTTTCGCGGCGGCACGTCATCGGTCTGTCGACGCCGATTTACACTGGGTTACCCGCAAAAGCCGTGATATTGGGTTGCAGTGACAAGCGCTGAACCGGCAGCAGCTCAGGCGGGCCGAACGTACGAACAGTACCGCAATGACCTGATCGTGCGCGGCGTCACCGTGCCCGCGGTCGTGGTGTTTTTGGTGACCGCGTTATACGCGACCTCGGAGGCGCTCTACGCGCCGCAACGCTTTTGGCCGGGGCGGTGGGCCTACCTCGCCGAAACGCTCACCCCGCTCGTCGCCTGCTGGCTGTGCCGCGGCCGTCTACGCCAGCATGCTCAGCTGGTGCTGCTGGGAGCCGATTTGACGTACACTGTCGGAGTTCTGGTGCAGGCGCTCCAACCCACCACGGCCATCGCCGGTGCAGCGCTTGCCATTGCCATCAAGGTCATGGCAACCGCCGTGTTCTTCCCATGGCAACCTCGCCTGCAGTACATCTCGGCGTCGGTAACGATCATGGGGTACTGGACGGTCCTCTACCTAGGGGGTCGCATCGGAGGTGCAGATAGTGCCCTGTTCCAGACGCTCGGCCCCTGCATCGCCGCGGTCCTCTCCGCGGCCGGCGCAGCTGGCATCGACCGCAACCGCCGGGCGATGTTCGAGGCACGGGCCTGGTTGCAGTTGGCGACCGAGAGCGCCAAGGTCGTGCTCTGGACGTGCGACCTGCGGACCCTCACGATCCGTTTCTCCTCGGGGCGGAAACGCGTGCTCGGGCGTGACGAGAGCGAGATCCCGGTGGCCGCACAATGGGATCTGGTGCACCCCGACGACCGCACCCAGGCCATCGCGACCCTGCAGGCGCATCTCCAGAAGCGCACGAGCCTTTACGAGAATGAGCGACGCATGCTCCACGCGGACGGTTCATATCGCTGGGTGCTCATTCGGAGCACGACCGCCTACGACATCGAGGGCCAGCCGTGTGGCCAGTACGGTGCCGACATTGATATCACCGAACGGAAGGCGCTGGAGGAGACACTCCACGAGGCCCGTGCCGCGTTGGAGATCGCCGTCACGGCGGCCCGCGTCGGCCTCTGGGACTGGGATCTCCAGACTGGCGAGACACACTACGCGGACAGCTGGCGAACGCTCTTCGGCTACAGCCCCGCGGAGATCGACGGCTCAATGGAAGCATGGTCAAAGATCGTGCACCCCGACGACCTCGAGCGGCTGGCGCGGACCACCAGCTTGGCCACAGCCATTGCGGGTCCTACCGCACATTATGAAGAGGAGTTTCGCCTGCGCCACAGGAACGGCACGTACCGTTGGGTCCTCAGCCGGGCCAGGGTGTTACGCGACGCTGCGGGCATTCCCCAGCGCATGCTCGGCGCGCACGTCGACATCTCCGAGCTCAAGCGGGCTGAAGACGCGGCGCGGCGCAGCGCGCGCCAGTTGCAGGCACTCACGAAAGACCTGGACGCGCGAGTGATTGAACGTACGGGTCAACTCTCCGAAGCGCTCGATCAACGCAAGCAGGCGGAACAGGCGCTGCGTCAGCAGAGCCATCGCAACAAGCTGTTGCTGCAAACCGCTAGTGACGGCATCCACATCCTTGACGTGCAGGGGCGAGTCGTCGAGGTCAACGCGGCGTTCTGCGCCATGCTGGGCTACTCCACCGAGGAGTTGACCCACATGTGGGTCGGCGACTGGGACGCGCAATGGAACGAGCAAGAGCTGCGGGCTCGCTTGAGCCGCTTGCTGGAGCAGCCGGCGGTGTTCGAGAGCACGCATCGCCGTAAGGATGGAACGACCATCGACGTCGAGATCTCGGCAACGGCGGTCGACATCGACGGCGAGACGCTCCTGTACGCCTCCGCGCGCGACATCACCGCGCGCAAGCGGGTGGAAGAGGCGCTGCGTGAGAGCGAGGAACGCTTCCATAATGCCTTCCGATACGCGCCGACTGGCATGGCCATCTTGAGCTTTGACGGCCAGTTTTTCAGAGTGAATCGTGTATTGTGTGAGCTTCTCGGTTTTTCCGAGCAAGAGTTGCAGAGCCTTTCGCCCGGTGATTTGGTCCATCCGGAGGACTTGCCGGCTGCGACAGCGGACGCAATACGCGTTGCTGCTCATGAAACCGACGGTTATCGGGCCCAGCGCCGATATCATCACAAGTCGGGGCGCATTGTTCACACGGATGCCAGTCTGTTCCTGGTGCGCGACCACGAACGGAATCCTCTCTACTATGTAGCGCAGCTGCTGGACGTCACTGAACGCAAGCGTGCTGAAGAGGCATTGCGGAAGGTGCAGGAGGACTTGGAAGCCCGCGTCGAAGCACGCACCGCCGATGTCCGGGAAAGCAATCGGCAGCTCCAGGAGGAGATCCTCCAACGGCAACAAGTGCAATACAAACTGCAGAACGTGAACAGCCGCATCACCGGCCTTTTAAACAGCATGAGCGCAGGTTTCATTGCCATAGATCACGAATGGCGGGTGACGTATATGAACCGGGGCGCGGAACTGATCACGCGTCTGGACGTAGCCGCAGTCATCGGCAAAAACGTCTGGGATCTGTTTCCGGGGGCCGTCAAAACTGTCTTTGGCGAACGGGCCCGCAAGGCGATGTCCGAATGGGTAACGGACGACACCGAGTTCTATAACGCGCAGCTTAATAAATGGCTTCAAGTTCACACGTATCCCATCCCCGACGGGATCTGCGTGCTGTTCGAGGACATCACGGACCGGCATACGCGCGAAGGGTCGATCGTGAGCGAAATTATTCAGGCGCTGAATGCATACCTGGATGTGGCGAACGCCTTCCCGAGCGTTACGATTGGGTTGCGGAGTCTGACGGACTGTAATCGGGCGGCCTTTGCGTTGTTCGATGACGCTCACGAGAGGCTTACCCTGATTGCGCTTGATACGATGGGGGCGTACGTCGGCTCGAAGAGCCCCCACATCCCCATTTCCGACAGCCCTGGGGCTCGATCCGTGCTGGCTGGAAGGCCGCATTTCGTGCCGGACTTGGCTGCCGAGATGTGTTCGCCGACTGTCCGATTGGTTTACGAAGAGGGGTTTCGATCGAGTCTGAGCTTGCCGCTGCGCGCTAATGAGCGAATTCTCGGGATGCTGACCATGTTTTGGCGCGAAGTGGGCGGTGGCAATGCATCGCAGCTGCCGCTCCTCGGCCAGATTGCTGACGCTCTGGGGTTGGCGGTGGAGAAAACACGGCTGTTTCAGGAGGTCCGGGTTGGGCATGAGCGGTTGCAAGCCTTGTCGGGCCGGCTCATGGAGGTCCAGGAGGAGGAGCGCCGGCACATCGCCCGCGAACTGCACGATGAAATTGGCCAACACCTGACCGGTCTGAAACTGGTTCTTGACGCTGCCAGACGTCTCCCTGTGGAGAGCGAGCGGGACCGGCTGGGCGAAGCGTATGAATTGGTGGAGGAGCTGATAGAGCGGACACGGGCTCTCTCGCTCGATCTTCGGCCGGCGATGCTGGATGATCTCGGTCTGCTTCCCGCATTGCTGTGGCTCTTCGACCGATTTGCGATGCAGACGGCGGTGCAGGTGAACTTCGAGCACCACGATCTGCATCGGCGATTGCCGGCGGAGGTCGAGACTGCGGCGTACCGGATCGTCCAGGAGGCGCTCACCAACGTGGCCCGCTACGCTGGCGTGAAGCAGGTGGCAGTGCGTGCCTGGATCGAGTGCGCGGCAGTGAAACTGCAGGTTGTGGATCGCGGCGCCGGCTTCGACCCGGATGAAGCGCCGAGCCGTCATGGTAGTAGTGGTATTGTCGGAATGCGTGAACGTGCGCGGCTCGTGGGCGGCCGGGTGACGATTGAGTCATCGCCGGGTTCCGGCACACAGGTCATTGCTGAATTGCCCCTCCCCAACGCGACTGTTGCGGTTAGATAAGAGGCGCGAGTCCCCGTGCCGCCGGGTGCTTGCTTCTGCGTAGGCCATAACACCGCAATTGCGTAGGTTTACGGATAGACAGCGATTGCTTCATTTAGTATCCCTTGGCCCGATACGGGTTGTCCGATTCGATGCTCGACATGGCAGGTCAATAGGGATGTAATCGGGGCGGAGGGCGAAATGGCGGATCAGAAGGTGTTTACGCTTCTACTCGCTGATGATCATGCCGTGGTTCGCCTTGGTCTACGGCGCTTGTTGGAGGCCGAGCCGGATTTTCGCGTCGTGGGCGAGGTCGGCGATGGTCTCCAAGTGCTCCCTGAAGTTGAACGCTTGCACCCGGACGTGCTGTTGCTCGACTTGGTGATGCCGAGCCTCAATGGTCTCGAGGTCATCCTGCAGGTGAAAAAACATGCCCCCGAGACCCGGGTCGTCGTTCTGTCGATGCATGCCAACGAAGCCTACGTTTTTGGGGCGCTGCGCAACGGTGCCGCCGCCTATGTACTCAAGGGTGCGAATGGCTCGAAGCTGGTGGAGGCGATACGTACGGTCCTGGCCGGCCACCGTTACCTCAGTCCGCCGCTGTCCGAGCGGGCCATCCAGACGTACGTCGAAAGGGCTGAAGGCCTGCCGGCGGACGTGTACGACACACTCACCACGCGCGAACGTGAAGTCCTGCAGCTCGCAGCAGAAGGCCGCCACAACGCCGAGATCGCCCAGCGCCTGTTCATCAGTCGGCGGACGGTAGAGACTCATCGCAACAACGTATGTCAAAAGCTTGGTTTGCGTAACCAAACGGAGCTGGTGCGGTACGCTTTGCGGCGAGGCATCATCCGCCTCGATGAATAGGCGCAGGAACGCCTCATTGCCGACGCGTCCAGCGAAGAAGCAGCAACGGTTTGACGATGCAGGGGTAGCCATCGAAAATCCGTAATCCTACGCATAGACAAGCACCGCGTGCTTGCGTAAGCAGTCAGTGGTGTGATGGGGGGGGACATCAGAGCATGGATGCCACAGATCGTGAAACCTGGAAGCAAGCGGATGAGACGGGGTCAATCCTCACTCGGCTGACTGACGCGATCATCGAGGTGCGGCAACGGGTCGTTCGCCTCAGCGAGGATCATTATCTGGTGCAGTGGCAGCCGAAGTCTGCCGTGTGGTGCGTGATCAACATGGCTGCGCTCGACGAGCATACGGAAGCGTGTTCACGCTTTCGCTTCCGCCACTGTTGCGAGCATATCGATCTTATCTACGAGCTGTGTGAGCAAGAGAAAGAAACCGGCTCCGAAGTATCAAAATAGCGTTCGCCGGTCCCGGCGAACGCCGCACTTGTCGGCGCACCCCGGGTTTCGTACACTCTCCCCATGGGATCGAGCTTCGGACGGTTGTTCTGCATCACCACGTTTGGTGAGTCGCACGGGGGCGCCGTGGGCGTCGTCGTCGACGGCTGCCCGCCGCGGCTGCCGCTTGCGGCCGAAGAGATCCAGCGCGACCTCGACCGGCGCCGGCCCGGGCAGAGCCAGGTGACGACGCCACGTGACGAGCCCGACCGGGCGGAGATCCTGTCTGGTGTCTTCGAGGGGCATACCCTGGGTTCGCCCATTGCCATCATCGTGCGCAACACCGATGCCCGACCCGCTGCATACGCGGAGTTCAAGGACACCTACCGTCCCTCGCATGCCGACTACACTTACGAGGCGAAATACGGCATCCGAAATTGGCAAGGAGGCGGGCGCGCGTCGGCGCGGGAGACCGTCGGACGGGTTGCTGCCGGCGCGATTGCACGCAAGCTGCTGGCGGTCACCGCTCAGGTTGAGGTCTTGGCATACGTGCGGCGCGTACACACCATCGAGGCGACAGTCGACCCGTCCCACCTCACCCTCGCAGATGTCGAGGCCAACATCGTCCGTTGTCCAGCCGCCGCGGTTGCGGCGGCGATGATCGCCCGCATCGAGGAAGCGCGTCGTGCTGGGGATTCCCTTGGCGGTGTAGTCGAATGCGTGTGCCGCAATGTGCCTTCCGGTCTCGGCGAGCCGGTGTTTGATAAACTCGAGGCCGACCTGGGTCGCGCCATGATGTCACTGCCGGCCTCGAAAGGCTTCGAGATCGGCAGCGGCTTTGGGGGTACGACACTGACGGGGATTCAGCACAACGACCCGTTCACGGTGGATGCGGCTGGGCGTGTGCGCACGCTCAGCAATCGATCCGGCGGCGTTCAGGGTGGAATCAGCAATGGCGAAGATATCGTGTTCCGCGTCGCCTTCAAGCCGACAGCCACGATCAGTCAGCCGCAACAAACCGTCGACCGTCGCGGCCAGGCCGTGACCCTCCAAGCGCGCGGACGCCATGATCCGTGCGTGCTGCCGCGTGCCGTGCCGGTGGTGGAGGCGATGGCATGTCTGGTCCTGGCGGACCATCTGCTGCGCCAGCGCGCCCAGTGCGGTGCGTAATCGGCTCAGTGCGTCAAGAAGTGGAATCCGAGGTCGGGGATTCCGCTGTCGGGAAGGCCCGGCTGTGCATTCGTACCAGTTGTGGTTCGCTGGCTGAGGAGCGAAGCCTGAGAACTGGAAAGACCCACTAACGCACAGGTGGCCGGGTCTGCCCGATCGATCGCCGGGCTGGTGGGCTGCAGGTGAAGGTCGCCCGGTGGGCTCACGAACTTGGCGTCGCCATTGAAGTCATGCGAACCCTGGACGTATGAAGGATTGTAGGTGGCGGGGAAGACGAGGTTGCAGTTGCACCCGCAGCTGTTGAAGTTTAGATCGCTGCGCGGGTTCGTCACCACCTTTATGTTCTCGCTGGACGCCGCGCCGGCACTCTGAATGATGTTGTCACAGACGCAGCCATTGGGGGAAGCAACGGCTGTCGTGCCTATCGTGATTCCATGCCCGCTATTGGCGTAGACGGTGTTGCTGTAGACTCGAACATCCGGTGAACCAGACTTCGATCCGACGATGCCGATCCCGTTTCCGCCGTTACTGTACACGAGATTGTTGAAAACGAGGACGCTGGCGGAATCCTGCACCCGAATGCCGTCGCCAGGATTATCGTGGATGATGCAGTTTTGGATGATGAAGTTGTTGCTGTTGCTCTTGAGGACGATGCCGGCATCTGCGGCGTTGATGATGGTGAACCCGTCGATCAAGCTTCCTGGGGAGTTGTTGAGCTGGAAACCCTCCGCGGTCCCGGTGGCGTCGATGATCACGGGTCCAGCGTGACCCTGGTCTCCGGTCTGGGCCCCTGAGGGGTCGGCGATGACTTGCAGGCCTTGAGGAGCTTTCCCTGTCGACGCGGTCGTGATGCCTCCCCCGTATGTGCCGGGACCGACCAAGATCTGATAGCCGCTCAGTGCCAATTGCGTGGCTCTGGAAACGGATTTCAAGGGGTGAGCTTGATCGCCAAGGTAGGTGTCGCTACCAGTGATGGCGCTCACGTACAGAGGATTCGGGGGCGGTGAAGCAGGGGCAGTGCTTCCGCTTCCGCCACAGGCGCTAGCGGCTGCCGCAATACAGAACAGCGCTGCGGCATATCGGCCAATTCTCAGCATGCTTGCTTGATTAGCATCGGCACCGCGGTTTCACCAGAACAAAAATTAGAACTGCACCTTGGGCACCGCCTCCGCCTCCTTCGGTGCCTGGAAATACTTCTGGTCCGTGAAACCGAACATCCGCGCGGTGAGATTCTGCGGAATTGTCTTGATGTACGTATTGTACTCGCGCACGGCCTCGTTGTAGCGGCGCCGCTCGGTAGCGAGGCGGTTCTCCGTGCCTGCCAGCTCGTCGGAGAGGCGGGCGAACTGCTGGTTGGCTTTCAGATCGGGATAGCGCTCCGCGATGACTAAGAGGCGGGACAGGGCCGAGGACAGATCGTTGGCCGCATCGATCTTTTGATCGCGGCTGCCGGCACCAATCAGGCGCGACCGGGCATCTGCAATATGGTCGAAGATCTCCTTCTCGTGCGTGGCGTATCCCTTGGTGACCTCCACCAGGTTTGGGATCAGATCGTTGCGCCGCTGCAGCTGATTCTCCACCTGCGCCCATGCCGCGTCGATGCCCTCCCGCATCGACACCATGTTGTTGTAGCCACAGCCCGTCAAACTCGTCAGGAGTATCGCCGTTATCACCAGCCTTGTCGTCGATCGTGCCATCTCAGCCTCCACTCGAGAGTTACTTCTCAGGATGCAGCAGTCAGTACTCACGACTCCTTCACCAGTCGCCTCCCGCCCCTCCGCCACCGAAGCTGCCGCCGCCAAAGCCGCCAAAACCACCACCGCCGCCACCGAAACCACCCCCAAATCCACCGCGGGGGCCGCCCATGCCCATGAACAGCGGCAGGAATGGAAAGCGGAAGAACAGCAGAACGAATATGATGAGAAGGACGATGGGAAGCAAACCGGAGACGATCGAAGGCTGAGCGCGCCGAGCGAGCGGCAACGGTCGCGCCCCCTGGAGCCGGACCCCAGCGCCGCCGGCGATGATCGTCGACATTTCCTCGGTAGCGGCCCGGATCCCGCCGGAGTAGTCGCCCTGACGAAACGCAGGGCGCACCAGCTGGTCACGGATCTCGCCCACCTTACCGTCAGGCAAGATACCCTCGAGACCGTAGCCGGTGAGAACGAACATCTGGTGGTCTTTCACCGCCACCAGGAAAACGATGCCGTTGTCCTTGCCCTTGCCGCCGGGTTTCCAGGCCTCGGCGATCTTCATGGCGTAGTCGAAGGCCGTCAGTGGCGCCGTGGAGTTGACGACCACCACGGCGATTTCCGCGCCGGTCTTTTGTTTGAGCTCGTTGATCAACCCCTCCAAATAGCGGGTTGTCGGCGCATCGATGACGCCAACGTAGTCGTCAACGTATCCTCGCGGCGCGGGTACGGTCGGCTCCACTCCAGCCGCCGCCACGTGTGCGAAGCTCAGCAGCAGGCTCAAAGCGACCAGCGCCAAGCGCAAGGCGGGAAGCTCAAGGCTGAAAGTCAAAGTCTTTATGTTTTGCACTTTCCGCTTTCCCCTGTCCGCTGTTCTCGTCAGTTTCGGGTAACGAGTGCTCGATCAGATCGATCAATCGCTCCACCTCGTCCAGGTAGGTGCGAAAAGTTTCTTCGATGCCGTCGGCCCAGTGCTGCGTTCCAAGTTTGACCTGGAGCAAGTGCCGAATGGTGGGGAACGTCTGGCTGAAGTGCTGCTCGAATTCGTCGAGGACCTGCAGATACCGGGTGTGGATTTCTCCCCGCCGCAAGCGGATGAAGTTACGCATGATGATGACGAAGGTCTTGGCCGAATCCAGCATCAAGGCTTCAAGACGCTTGCGTTTCGCACCGACCTCGGCGTACAGCGTTCGCAGCCGCAGCAGCTTGCCACGTGCTTCATGCTCGGCCTGGTAGCGCAGGTGGCGGCTGTCGATCGCCAGTGTGGCGAAGACCTCCTCACCGAAGAGCACCCGATGCTGGGCTTTGATGTCATGGAACTCCATAGGAAAGACATCACACGCGCGGTCGAGAAAATGCCGATCCAGCAGCAAGGGAACGGCAGCGCCCAGCTTATGCCACTTGGGCAAATGCTGATGCAGTGCCTTCAGATGCGGGAAAGTGACGCGTTCGAGGACGATGGCGAAGTTGAGATCGGACTTCCCCGGAACGAAATCCTCGCCGGCGGCGCTCCCGTATAGCGTGACACCCACGAGGTCCGTGCCGAAAACAAGCCGGATCTGCTCCGCCACGTGAGTGATCGCCTTCTCGGTTCGGGGATCGAGCATGGAGGAAGAACTATAGGTCACATGCTGCTGGGCCGCAAACCTCGGCGCGCGTGGCTGCCGGTCATCCCGTCTTCGCCTTGTCCAGCTGCGCAAGCATATCGAGCGTTGAGGCGCTGAGCGAAATGAAGATCGCCTCGGCTTCCGCTGTCAGCGTCTCGCCAGCATAGAGCCGAGCTTCGGTGAAGATCTTTCTGCCGTCCACACGCTGGACCGTGGCTTCGATGCGCAACTCGGTATAGAGCGGCGTCGGCTTGCGATAGCGTACGGTGAGGGTCCCCGTCATGCCAGGGGTCGCCAACATCGACTGCGCGAAGCCGAGCGTCTCGTCGAACAACGCGGCGACGAAGCCGCCATGTACGTAGCCGGGGGGACCTTGGTAGGCCCAACCGAAGACCACCTTGCCCCGTACCACGTTGCCATCGACCCAGAGCGTGATGGGGGGAGCGAGCGGGTTCGCCAGGCCGATGAGGGGACTCAGATCGAAGAATCCGCCGGTCGTGCCTGCGATTGAGGCCTCGGGACTGCCCCATGTGATGTGACGCTGCGCCTGGGTTTCCAGTCGTCGGGCGTAGCGTTCGAGACGGTCGGCAGCCGCGCACAATTCGTCCTCGGGCGCTTCGGTGGTGACCAGGAGTTCGATGACCTTGCGCATTGCCGCTGCGAGTCGGCGTTTCTGGGTCCAGACGCCGTTCTCCTCGGGCATGTTGACCGCGTTGGATTGGTGCTCTTGGTTTTTTGCGTTGCTCATTGCCCGTCGCCTGTAGCACACCCTAAAGCGTACACCCAGCCCCCCGCGGTGGCTGGCGGGTGACGTCTGTACCGCGCGCCCGCAACCCGTTAGGATGCGGGCGTGGCGCACGCGGTCGTAAGCGATGAATTGACCCAGCTCGAGCAAGTTACGCACGCGCTCGATGCACCGCCCGCCGTCGCGCCGTCGTCTGAAGAATCCGTGGTCGCCGGGCTGACGCGGCTGCGCGAGATGATGGACGAAGGTGCCAAGCTGGAAGATCAACCGGCACTGATGGACCAATGGCACCGGCAATCAGCGCTCTTGGAGCAGCTCCGCGCGTCCCGCCAGGCGCCGCAGGTCGATCGTGAATCACCGTACTTTGCCCATATGCGATTACGCGAGGATGGCAGGCTCCGGGACATCCTCCTCGGCAAGGCCACGTGGCTGCAGCGCGGCGTGCGGATCGTCGATTGGCGAAACGCACCCATCTCACGGATTTTCTACCGCTACCAGCAGGGCGAGGCCTACGAAGAGGAAATTGCCGCCCGCGTGATCAGCGGCGACGTGGTTGCGCGACGGACGGTTACCATTCGCGATCGGACGCTGCAGCGAATCGTGGCGCCGGAAGGGATCTTCTCGCGCGACGGGCAAGCCCCGACCGGGTGGCAGCAAACACCGATCGAGCTCCCCCGCCTGGCGGGCGGAGAAGGGGCGGCCCTGCGCGCGCATCCGGCTGGTGAGGGAGCCCACCGCCGCTTGGGAACCGATCCGCACGGCATGCTGCGCGGCGCGGATAAGCACCTACCGGACATCGCCGGATTGATCGACCCGAAACAGTTTGAGCTCATTACCCGCCCGTCTGCCGGGTTCGTCGTCATTCGCGGTACGGCGGGCTCTGGCAAAACGACGGTCGCCCTTCATCGGATTGCGTACCTGGCGTACGAGGATGCGGGCATCGACTCGGCGCAGACCCTGGTCGTCGTGTTCTCCCCGGCCCTGCGCGATTACGTCAGCCACGTGCTTCCCGCCCTGGGTGTGCAGCAGGTCCAGGTCCGCACCTTTCACGAGTGGGCGGCCGAGCAGACGAGACGCCTGTTTCCGAAGCTGCCGCGCCAGACGCGCGAGGACACTCCCGCCTTGGTGCAACGCCTGAAACTTCATCCGGGCCTGCTCGTCGCTTTGGAGAAACAGGTGAGTCGTGTGCAGGGCCGGCGCAAGCCGGAGCAGGTGCTCGATGACTGGGCCAGCCTCTTGAGCCAAGCGGCGCTGCTGGAGGAGGTGTTTGCGCAGGTGGCGCCGGACGCGTTCACAACCGAGGAACTCGTCCGGGCCGCCAGCTGGAACCGGGAGCGGTACGAGGAGGTGGTCGCCTGGATGGAGGGGGACCAAGAGGTTCAGGCGGAGCTCGACGCGGAGGATGGCGCGCTTCTGCTGCGGGCATGGCAGTTGCGCATCGGCCCGCTCCCGTCGCGTGCAAGCAAGCCGCTGCGCTACCAGCATATTGCCATCGATGAAGTACAGGACTTTTCCCCGGTGGAGGTGCAGGTGCTGCTCGGCTGCCTGGACGAGCACCGGAGCCTGACGCTGGCTGGCGATACCCAGCAACACATCATGCAGGATGCCGGTTTCACCTCCTGGGCCGCCTTTTTCCGTGACCTCGGTCTCGAGGGGACGGAAGTGAACACGCTGCAGGTCAGTTATCGCTGCTCGCGCGAGATTGCGGAGTTCGCTGTGGGCATCCTCGGCGACTTGCGTGAAGACGAAACGCCACCGCTGACGACGCGCTCGGGGCCGCCGGTAGAGTTGTTCCGATTCACCGACCACGGGGCCTGTGTGGCATTCCTGGCGGATGCTCTCAAGGAACTCTCAGGGAAGGAACGTCTGGCGTCGGTAGCGGTGCTGACTTCTTCGCGCGAGCTGAGCGCCCTCTACCATCGCGGTTTGATGAATAGCGAGGTGCCGCGCTTGCGCCGGGTCGAATACCAGGATTTCACCTTCGCCCCCGGCGTCGAGGTCACCGAAATTGAACAGGTGAAGGGCTTGGAGTTCGACTACGTCATCCTGGTCGAGGTCAGTACCACGAACTTTTTGGACACCCCGGCTGCCCGCCGGCTCCTGCACGTCGGCGCCACGCGCGCCGTCCACCAACTCTGGCTGACCAGTGTGGCAACCCCTTCGGTGCTGGTCCGAAACCAAATGGTCTCGGTCTGAGCCGCGTTTCGCGGGTTTACGCACCCACGCGTGAATCGAGTGCGACCGTGAGCCGATGATCCGGAATAGCGAGCCACACCGCGGCGATGAGAGCGAGGGTGCCGAGTGGCCGCGGTGGCAGGATTTCTTGAATGCCGTCGCCTTACTGACGCTCGCGCCGCTGCCGCGGCCGGACCGACGCAGTGAGGGGTTTGGTCGGGCGACGCTGTTCTTCCCGCTTGTCGGGTTGCTGATCGGGGCGCTGCTGGTTGGTCTCAATGCCGTGATTGCCGGGCGATTGCCGCACTGGCTGGCCGGAATCGCTCTGGTGGCGGCATGGGAAGCTCTCGGACGTGCCGAGGTGTTTCGGGCATGCCTGGATGAGGGGAGGGCGGGCGTGCCGGTCACGATGGCTTCCGGCGCTCTGCTGCTGGTGAAAACTGTCGCTGTGGGGGCGACGACCGCGGCGCGGCCGGCGGCCTTGCTCTTTGCACCGATGCTTGCCAGGTGGTGCATGGTTGTGCTTGCGGTTGGCACGCGTGATGCGGAAACGGCCGGGCGGAAATTCAATTCGTCCATCACCTTCCGAGAGTTCGCTCTGACCAGCGTGTTCACCTTTGGCGTCGTGTTTGGGATGGCTCAGGCCTTCGGCCTTTTCGTTGTCCTGTGCGCTGCTGGGGCCTGTCTCGTGCTTCGTCTCCTGTCCCACCAGTGGGCTAACGGGGTTTCATGGCGCTTCTTGCTGGCCAGTGCCGAAGGTATCGAGGCCCTGGTGGCGGCGATTGTTGCGCTGGCGTGAAATCCCTCGATGCGCGTTACAGGAGCGTGCTGGCGAGTAGACCGGCGGCTATCGGTGAGGTATCTTCCGTACCTGTGGAGAATGTTGTTGCGGTGATTTTGGGGGGCGGCCGTGGGACTCGGCTGTACCCGCTGACGCAGTTGCGGAGTAAGCCGGCGGTGCCGCTGGTAGGGAAGTACCGCCTCGTCGACATCCCGATCAGCAACTGCATCAACTCCGGGTTGCGCAACATCTTCGTCTTGTCCCAGTTTCAATCGGCCTCGTTGAACCGGCACGTGGCGCGGACTTACCGCTTCGATCCGTTCTCGCGTGGCTTCGTGGAGATATTGGCGGCTGAGCAAACCGAGGAGAGCACCGATTGGTACCAGGGAACCGCCGATGCCGTGCGCAAGCAGCTCCGCCGCTTCTTGCGTCCAGGGACCGACACCATTCTGGTGCTCTCCGGGGATCAACTCTACGTGATGGACTTCCGGCGGATCCTCGAAGCGCACGCCGCCAGCCGCGCCGATATCACGGTTGCCGCGACCCCTGTGCCTGAACGTGACGCAGGCGAGTTCGGCATTCTGCAGATCGATGGTTTCGGCACCGTGACCGACTTCATTGAGAAGCCGCGTGACGTGTCGCTGCTGCGCCAGCTTGCCCTGAGTGCAGAAATGTTGACATCGCGCGGGGTAACCGGCGGCCGTCCCTACCTGGCGTCGATGGGCATCTACGTGTTCCGTCCGGAGGTGCTGGTGGGGGCTCTCGAAGACCCGTCACAAATCGATTTCGGCAAAGAGGTCATTCCCCGCGCGATCCGTACCCATCGGGTGCATGCGCACTTCTTCTCCGGCTACTGGGAGGACATCGGTACCATCCGCACCTTCTACGCCGCCAACATCGAACTCGCATCGGGCAAGCCGCCAATCGACCTCTTCAGCGAACGTGCGCCGATTTATACGCGCGCCCGCTTTCTGCCACCGACCAGTCTGGACGCGACGCGGATCGAAGAGTCGGTGATCTGTGAGGGTTGCCGCATCGAAGACGCGGAAATCGATCATTCGGTCGTCGGCATCCGCAGCATCATCGGGCGCCGCGTTCGCCTGTCGCGTACCGTCCTGATGGGTGCTGATTTCTACGGTACACCGGATGCCCCGGACGGTCAGGGTGGCGTGATCCCGGTTGGCGTGGGCGCGGGCTGCACGATCGAACGCGCCATTATCGACAAGAACGCGCGCATCGGTGAGGGCGTGGTGATCCGCAACGAAAACAAGGTCCAGACCTTTGATGGCCCGGGCTACTACGTCCGCGATGGAGTAGTCATCATTCCAAAAAACGGCGTCATCGCGCCGGGAACAGTCATCTGAGTGGACGTGCGTCAGATCTATAAAGGGCGCATCCTCGACCTGCGCTTGGAGGAGGTGACACTGCCGAATCAGGTCACCGTGACGCTGGAAATGATTCGGCATCCGGGTGCGGCGGCGATTGTGCCGGTGCACGATGACGGTTCGGTCACCTTGGTGCACCAATACCGCTATGCCGCCGGCGGCTTCATTTGGGAGATCCCGGCCGGCAAGCTCGACGGGGGCGAGGATCCGATACGATGCGCCGCGCGTGAGTTGCAGGAGGAGGCTGGCCTGGTCGCCGCCGAGCTGGTGCAGCTTGGGGCAATTTTTACGGCGCCCGGATTCTGCGACGAACGCATCCACCTTTTTCTCGCCCGCAAGCTCACGCCGGCAGCCCAGCAGCTCGATGAAGATGAGGTGCTGTCGATCAGCCGGATGCCGATGCAACGCGCGTTGAGCATGATCCGGGCAGGAGAGATTCAAGACGCGAAGACCATTGCCGGTCTCCACCACGCGGTTGCCTACCTGGCGGGTGAGAGCGCGCAGTGACGTGGGTTGACGGCGCCTACGCGCAAATGGTCACGGCGTTGCGCGTACACGCCGATCTTGGCGGCGTGCTGCAGTTGCTGGAATGGGATCAAGAAACCGTCATGCCGGCGGGCGCCATCGACCGGCGGGCACGACAAATTGGCGCGCTGGCCGGCCTCCTGCATGAACGCCAGACTGACCCTGCGTTTCTGGAACTGGTGGATGGGCTGGCTGAAAGCCGCTGGCAACTCAACCCGCAGCAAGCGGTCGACGTGCGCGAAACGAAATGGCGCGTCGACCGGAGACGCCGACTCGATGCGGCGCTGGTGCGGGAGCGGTCGACGCTCCATGCACAGGCCCGTGCGGTGTGGATTACGGCGCGGCGGGACAACGACTTCGCCGCCTTGGCGCCTTGGCTCGCCCGCGTGGTGGAGACGGAGCGTCGGGTTGCGGCCGCTATCGATGCGAGCCGCCCGGCGTACGATGTCTTGCTCGAAGGATACGAGCCGGGCGCGTCTGTGGCCATGATCGAGCCGCTCTTTGAGGACCTCCGCAACGGACTGCTGCCGCTGGTGGACCGGATCAAGGCGCGACTCGATACCCACCCACTGGATGCCCATGCCTTGTGCGGCGATTTTCCCGTCGCCATGCAACGGCAATTCAACCAGGCAGTGGCAGCCCGTCTGGGCTTCGACTTCAACAAGGGCCGCCTCGACGAGGCCGCCCATCCCTTTACCACCAGCGTCGGGGATGATGTCCGGATCACCACGCGGTACGATGCACACGATCTGCGCTACGCGCTGTATGCGACCATCCACGAAACCGGGCACGCGCTGTACGAACAGGGACTCGATACCGGAGCCTGGGGCACGCCGCGGGGACAGTCCTGCTCATTCGGCATCCATGAATCCCAATCGCGGTTGTGGGAGAACCAGGTCGGGCGATCAGCGGCGTTCTGGAAGCATCTCCTCCCTACGGCGCGCGAAGCGTTCCCCAGCCTGGCCGGGAAGTCGCTTGAATCGATCGTCCTCGCGGTGAACGAGGCGCGGCCGTCGCTCATCCGTACAGAGGCCGACGAGATCACCTACAACTTGCATATCATCCTGCGCTTCGAACTCGAGCGGGCGTTGGTGGACGGCAGCCTCGATGTCGCCGCCCTTCCGCAGGCCTGGCGTGAGAAGATGGGAGAGTACCTCGGCATCACACCGGAGACCGACCGCGACGGCGTGCTCCAAGACGTGCATTGGCCAGGCGGCGCCATCGGTTACTTCCCGAGTTATGCCCTCGGCAACATGTACGCCGCGCAACTAGTCCACGCTGCTGAAGCTGATGTGGGCTCCGTCGAGTCCGCGGTGACAGAGGGAGCGTTCCACCTCCTGCTGGGGTGGCTGCGGGAACACGTTCACCGATGGGGCCAGACTTACCGGCCAGTGGAACTGATCAGTGTGGCCACCGGGCAGTTGCCTACCACCCGTCCCCTGCTCGAACATTTGGAACGCAGAGTCGCGTTCCTCGAATCCCTTTAACGGTTCAGGGGTCACTCGCCCATTTACTCGATGTTGTACGCTACAGGAGAGTGCCAAGTTCGATGCCGACCTGGGTAAACCCGGAGGGTTCGAAGCCACTGGCGCTGTGACTGTCTCGACCCTCGCCCACGCGTTTTTTCCGCGTGGGAGAGGGCAGGGTGAGGGTGCGAGGATGCGCGCGGATAAACCCGAACGACAAGACCCACAAATTTGTCGTACACCCGCACTTCCGATGCATCCGCATGGCCGATTTGAGGCGAGTGCGGATGGAATCATCCTGCCGGACATTGCGCTCGGCCGGCGGCCGAAAGGCATTACTGGAAGCGCAGCGGCCTTCGGCCGGCGGCCGAGAGGCATCACTGGAAGTGCAGCGGCCTTCGGCCATCCGCCGAAGGCCTTGGCAGCACCAACCGTGGCGTTCGGCGGCCGGAAAATCCCGGCCTGCGCCGCGTCCGGGCAGGTCGGACTGCCGCGTGGTTCCCAATACGCGTCGACGCGCGCTGGGAGCAAGCGATCACCCCATGACGCCGGAGAAACCTGATAGCCAGGCGGCGCGCCCGCCCATGGGCCGGTGACCACAGACGAGATGGGCCCGGCAGTTGTCTCTTGACCCTCGGAAGCTCTTCTCAAACGCGGAAAGCCTCGGGGGCTTCGATGCGCTGAGTTTCCGCCGGGCCACGTATCCCCGTCGTTGGTACAGGGTATGCTTCTTCCAGGCTCACCGCTTGTGTACTGACCGGGAGGGCTGGTCATAGACGCTGCTCTACAGGTGTATGCGTTTCGATGCGGACCGCCGCGGCGTGCGGTAGTTCCCACGCCGAGGCCGGTTTCGGATCTGTCCTCCGAGCTAAATCTAGCATCCGTCGCATCGAGAAATTCCAAGGGGGAAGCCGAATCAGGGCCGCGCCGACCGACCGGTTGGGCGGCGTGCGCAGCAGTCGTGTGCGCTGGTGCGGTAGCACCAGAGACGAGCCCACTCGGGCCACGCCTGAGAGAGGAAAGCAGCCATGACACTATCGAAGCAGCTCGTACCGACACCGAACCGGGGGAGTATGAAGCGGTCCGTAACACGGCTCTTTCCTGTTGGGTTGGACGTGTGGACATCGACGGCACTCACGTGCGCGGTGCTGTTGGTCGCCAGCGCACACACGGCGTGGGCGGCCGGCGTGGTCGGCACCGGCACGGCAGCCAGCTGCACAGACGCGGCGCTGAACACGGCGCTCACCGGTGGCGGGCTAGTGACGTTCAATTGTGGCGGGGGTCTGGTGACCATCGACATCAGTCCCGGCGCGGGTGGCACTGGTACCAAGAGTATCGCGGTCGACACCACCATTGACGGCGGGAGTCTGATCACGATCAGCGGCGGGAACTGGGCGTCTTCTCCGTGACCACTGGCATCACGTTCACGGTCCAAAACCTGACCATCGCCAACGGCAAGTTGGTGGACGGCGCCGGCGCTGGCATCTCCAACGGCGGTACGCTCACGGTCACCAACAGTACCTTCTCCGGCAATAGCACGTACGGCGACGGCGTCGGCGGTGGCATCGTCACCTTCGGCGGCACACTGACGATCACCAACAGCACCTTCTCCGGCAATAGCGCGAGCGGCGACATCTTCAGCGGCGGCGGCGGTGGCATCAACAACGTCGGCACGCTGACGGTCACCAACACGATCATTTCCAACAGTACCTCGGGCGGCAATTGCGCCGGCTACCCCCCCGGCGATGGCGGCCACAACGTCGACGACGGCACGACGTGCGGTTTCACGGGAACTTCTGTCAGCAATACGAACCCCAAGCTCGACCCGGCGGGTTTGGCCAACAATGGCGGGCCTACTCAAACCATCGCGCTCCAGGCGACCAGTCCGGCGATCAACGCGGGTGATGAGTCGGTCTGCTCAGCGCCGCCGGTCAACAACCTCGACCAGCGTGGCTTTGTCCGACCGGGTACGGGTGCCGCGAACTGCTCCATCGGCGCGTACGAAGCGAACTCGCCTGGTCCTCTGCCGGCCTGCGTCGGCGACTGCCGCGGCGACAACCGGGTCAGCGTCGATGAGATTCTCACCATGGTGAACATCGCCCTCGGCAACGCAGACATGTCGGAGTGCGAGATTGGCGACGCCAATAAGGATGGCCAGATCACCGTCGATGAGATCCTCATGGCTGTGAACAATGCGCTGAACGGCTGCCCACTCACTCCCGAACAGGCCTGTCTCGCGTCGGGCGGAACGGTGACGACGGCCACGTGCTGCGCCAGCACGAACGATTTCCCCGACACCTGCGCGATCGGCGCCTGCGGCTGCCCACCCGATGCGAGCCACGAGGTGCGCGTCTGCGACTGCGGCACCGGCAGCTGCTTCGACGGCACTGGATGTGTGAGCCAATGAGTGAACAACGCACTGAATGGGTGCGGTTCAGGTCAGTAGGAGAGCGGTGTCATGGAGACGCAGGAACCGAAGGAAGGACACACGGCCATGAAGGTACACTCTCGCATTCTCAGGACCTTGGTCGCTCTCAGTATCCCCGTTCTGTGCGCCGCTATTTCCGTCATCAGTGTGCGTGCTACCACGACCGGCGGTAGCGCTGCCGACACCGATCGGTGGATCAGCATCGGTCCCGCTCCGATCAGGCGGATCAATCAGACCGCAGTGAGCGGGCGGGTCACGGCCGTTGCCGTGGATCCCGCCGTCGCCAGCCACTGGCTGATCGGTACCGCAACCGGCGGCGTCTGGGAAACCCGCGATGCTGGCTCCACGTGGACGGCGAAGACCGATGACCAAGCGGCCCTGGCGATCGGCGCTGTGGCCTTTGCGCCGAGTGATCCGGGTGTCGTCTACGCCGGCACCGGAGAGGGCAATTTTGCGCAGGCCGGAGAAGGCTTGCTCAAGTCCACCGATGGCGGTGGGACGTGGACCATGCTGGCCGCCGCGACGTTTGCGCGCACGGCTTTCAGTGCCATCCAAGTTGACCCGACCAACGCGAACGTTCTGCTCGCTACCACGCTGCACGGCGCGGTGGGGCGGCCGCCGTTCGGCGTTCTGCTTGCGGCCCCGATTTCTCCGCCGCGGGGAATATTCAAGTCGACGGACGACGGGGGCAGCTGGTCGCAGCGGCTGAACGGAGAAGCCACGGACCTCAAAGTCCGTCCTCAGAGCTTCAACAACCAGTACGCCGGGCTGGGCGAGCTCACGGGCAGTCCTGTCAACGGTGTCTATCGCTCGACCGACGCGGGTGAGACCTGGACGCTGATCGACGGTCCCTGGAGCACGATGGAGGGCGGAGTGGGGCGAGTGGAGCTGGCGATCGCGCCCTCCAATCCCAACGTGCTCTACACCAGCATTGGCCAGCGTGCGGTCAACGCCACCCCCTTCCAAAACGCGCGCAGCGCATTGCTCGGCCTCTTCCGCACCGACAACGCCTGGGATCCGACCCCCGCGTGGAGACAAATCCCGACCGCCGCCACCGACGATGGCACGGGGACACATGGGTATTGCGGATGGGACCTGGGCAATAAGGGGGCTGAGCCGTTGTGCCATTACGCTCACTGCCTCAGTGTCGATCCCACCGACGCAGACGTGCTGTACGCTGGCGGCATACCGCTCTGGAAGTTTGACGGCACCGCGTGGACCGAGGTCAGCCAAACGGCTTCCAATCCGCCCCAGGCTATCCATGTCGACCAGCACAGCCTGGTGTGGGCGGGAAATCGACTGATCGTCGGCAACGACGGCGGGGTGTGGAGCACGGAGGATGCGGGCGCCACGTGGACCGATCACAACACGAACTTGGCGATCACCCAGTTCTACAAGGGTGCCCTCCACCCCACGAACCCCAATTTCGTTGTCGCGGGCACGCAAGACAACGGCTTCGTCAAGTGGACCGGCACGGAGACCTGGCAGTATTTCTACGATAGTGATGGCCTGGATATCGCGATTTCCACGAGCCATCCGGACACCCGCTGGGCGCTCACCGCGCAGTTCCTGGTGCTCGGTCAGACCGTCGTCAGCTTCGGGGGACGCGTGACGGTGGTCCCGGCGGGGCGCGGTATCGATGTGACCGACGCGCCGTTCGCCGCCCGCTTCGAGAAGTGCCCGGCCAATGAAGACGTGTTGATCGCCGGCACCAGCCGTCTGTGGCGGACCACGGAATTCTTCTCAGCGCCGCTCTCCCCTGGGCCAACTTGGTCCGCCAACGGCCCCGAAATGGGGGAGTGCACTTTGGTGCTCGCCTCACCTGCACCGGCGGTTGGCGGCTGTGTCAGTGCGCTGGGTTTTGCTCCGTCTGACACCACGTGTCGCACGTACGCATTTGCCACCGGGGATGGACGGCTGCGGCGCACCGTGGACGGGGGCAGCACCTGGGACGATCTCGATGCGAGTCATACCGTCCCCGGCCGGTTGGTGACCGATCTGGCGTTCGATCCCGCCGACGCCAACATCCTGTACGTGACGCTCTCCGGGTTCGACGAGAGCACACCGGGCCAGCCAGGCCATGTTTTCAAGACCAGCAACGCGTTAGCCGCTGCGCCCACGTGGTCGAACGTGAGTCCTCCACCCAACCTGCCGCAGAACACCATTGCCATCGACCCGGTCGATTCGCAGGTTGTGTATCTGGGGGCGGACGCGGGCGTGTGGAAGAGCACCGACGGTGCAGGCACGTGGACGCACGTGGGCCCCGACAGCGGGATGCCGAATGCGCCGGTGTACGACCTGGAGATCCATGCGGCGACGCGGCGGCCGTTCGCGTTCACCTATGGCCGCGGCGCGTTTGTGACCGCCTGCCGCAGCGACGCCGACTGCAACGACCAGAATCCTAGCAACGGCGTCGAGACGTGCGACCTCGCCAGCGGCCGCTGCCAAGCGGGCGTCGCGCCACCCACGGCCTCGGCGACGGCAACACCGTCAGCCACAACGGCGCCCACGGGAACGGCGACACCGACCGCCTCGGCCACGCTCACCAACACGGCGACACCGACGGCAACGCGCACGGCGTCACCAACGGTGACAGTGAGCTTTACTCCGGTGGCCACTGCGACGCCATCGCTCACGCCTGCGCCAACCCAGACGCACACCGCCGCACCCACTTCGACGCCGACGCAAGCGCAGTCTGCCAACGGAAGCGGCTGTGCGATCGTGCCGGCTCAGCACACGGATGCGATTGCTGGTGTCTTGTGGTTGTGGATCGTTCCGCTCCTATGGCGAGCGCGGCGGCGCAATCGACGGGCCTTGGCGCGTGAGGGTCCTCGGAAAGGAGAGCAGCCATGACACCATTGTATCGAGGGATGCTGGCCAGGTGCGTCCACCGCGCTCGCCCCTCGATACGCGCCCGGAAACAACGGGCGCTACTCGGGGAGATCGGTATGCAAGTGTGTCACTGTATTTTGCGAGATTCAGTAATACGCGTCGACGTGCATTAGATGCGACGACACTATGCCATTATGTGACCTCGCCTTGGACTCTTGGTCCAACGCTCGATATGGAATGCCATATCACGGTGTAGTAGGCTTGCGGCACAGCGGTACAATTGTCGCCATTCACATGAATACTACTGTTCACTAATGCAACAGGTGCGTATGCCCGGATGTACAAGCCATGGCGTATGTCTGTTGGCACGCCGCATGCACGTGCCGACGTGCGAAAGGAGGCGGTATGACCACAATGAGAATCTCAGCAAGTCCACGAGGGCGCGTAGAGGCGGGGGCCGCCGTGTTGGCCGCCGCGCGCACCATCGATAGGCGCCCGATCCGGGCACGGTTGGCGCGCTTCGAGCGTGCCCACCGCGCCTACACGCAGGCGCAGGAACGCGTCGATGCGGCGGAGGCGCAGTTGCGCTCGGGGCAGGCGCGACTCGCCGACCGCGACGTCGAGCGGGACCAGGCGATCGAAGTGCTGGCGCGCGCGCTGGTGAGCGAGGGGCAACCCCGCGTCAACCCGTTCGCGGCATTCGGGGCGCTCGCGCCCAAGAAGCTCGGGCACTTGCCCGCCGCGGACCAGGCGAAGGCGGTGCATGCGCTGGTGGCCGCCGTGCAGCGCCAGAACGGCCAGGGCAAGCCGACCCTCCAGACGGCGCAGGTCTTGGACAAGGCGGCAGGTGCCGTCGAGCAGGCGTTGGCGGCGCTCGTCAAGCTGCAGGCGAGTGTGCGCGACGCCCGGAGCATGCGCGACGCAGTCCTACAAACATGGACGAAGACGCTCGCCACGCTCAAACGCGACGCGCGTTCCGCCACCGACGAAGGGGCGCCGCTTCTCTACGCCACGCTGTTCGATCACGCCAGCCGGCCAAACGGCAAGCGCGTCAAACCGGCGCCTGAACCCGCACCCGGACCCGCGCATGACCCCGCCGCACCGGCGCAGCCGCCGGTAGCGGCGTAGCAGTCAGGGGGAGAGGTCCCATAGCTGCGCGGATCTCTCCCCCCTTTCGGATTTTCCGAGTCCCAAGCAGACACGCAAGCGCAAGACCTCAACCGGATGATTCCGTAAGGTCTGGTGGCGACAGGCCTCTGTGCCTGTCGCCGGTTGGGTGGTAAGTCGACCATGGATGCCGCATGCAGAGGTCTATCTTTACCGCAGAAACCTGCCGCACTGGCGGCTGGCGGGAGCCACCTATTGCGTGACGTATCCGGAGTCTCGAACATACGCTACGGGCCCTGGACAGGGCCGCCGCTGAACAACAAGAGAACGTTGCCCGGCTCGAAAAGCAATTCGGGGACTGGCGCGGAGCGGACCCGCCGAAAGGACGCCGGCGGCAGGCCTCCGCCAGGCGCAACTCAACGCCGCGCTCGACCTCGACAAGGGCGAGCAGCAAGCCGCCCCACCGGATGCCGGCGACAGCGAGCCGGCGCCTTCGGGATGCCGAGCACGATGTCGCGGTCGCATAGATCGCTAAGGAGCTCAGCAATCTCCAATGACGACTGGCTGAAGGTGCATGCAATGGTCGGTTGCAAAACAAACGCGGTGGTCGCTATTGAGATCACGCCGCGCAACGGTGGCGATGCCCCGCAGTTCGCGCCGCTGCTGGAAACCACCACAAAGCATTTCAACCCAGAGCGCGTGCTCGGGGATAAGGCGTATTCCAGTTATGCCAATGTCGAGCTGGCGGAGCGTAAAGGCATTGCCCCAGTAATTCCGTTCCGGGCACGGTCCGCAGGGAACAGCGGCGTGGAGACATGGGACAAGTTGTTCCACTTCTACAGCTTCCACCGCGAGCAATTCTTGCGCGTCTACCATCAGCGCAGCAACGTCGAATCGACCTTCAGTGCCATCAAGCGGAAGTTCGGGGAATTTCTCCGCTCGAAAACCCCTGTCGCACAAATCAACGAACTGCTGTTGAAGTTCGTGGCGCACAATGTGGTCTGCGTAATTCATTCGATGCACGAACTTGGAATCAATCCGGCTTTTCGAATCCCTGGATGCCATCATCGCGGTGAAGCAATGCCTGGGCAGGAAAACCCGCCAACATCCGTAGGAAGAAGTTCCTTCGTTAAGCTGGAGGTCGTCGCTAAATATCCGTGATCAAGCCGATCTCTAAACGCAACCACAAACCAAGCGCCATGCAATCGTGGCTCATGGTAACCGAGCCGGAATCGTAGCCACCCATGAACGATATCTCCAGAAATTGGCCGGGCTGTCTTCTCGTCAAGTTGCGATTTTCGGGAAAGAAAGTATTGATTTGCGGCCCACCGCAACTCCGAACCTAGTGGGTCTGGGATAGCGCTTGCGCGCAGGTATTTGGTGGCGATGAGAGATTCACGGCGGTCCGCTGTCATTGCTCCCATTGAATATCCAGCGGCAAAACTGTCGGCCCCTCGGTTAGTCATCGTCATCTGAATATAAATGTCGGTACTTTGGTCATCATCGGAGATGATGTAGTTATCGATTGAACCAACGAGGCGAGGCTTGTCAACGGTCAGCTCATCGCTCCAAAAGCGACTGCCGAGATAGGTTCCCGCAATCCCGAGAACCGCAGCCAAATAGATGGCTAGCGATGCGCGAGCTACCGTAATTTGGTAACCGCCCAAGACTTCGATCAGGGCGAACCATATCACGATAGGTATTAGCACCCAGCAGCCGAGAGCGCCCACGACCGACCCCGTCATGAGACTTTGCCAACCCGCAAGGAACAACGGAAATGCCGCCAGCCATGAGTACTTGCGGAGCTTAGCCCACGTCCTGCGAGCATCGCCCTGAACGGATGCGGCAAGATTCGCACGATCATGCGCCTTTCCGCCGAGCGTCCGTTTCCGGTCAACGCGTTGCCGGGCACGACGATCTGCTCTATTGGACATGCAAGCGCTCGGCAATGGCGTTTGTGTTCATATCGGACCGCTCTAACACAGATGGCCGCCAACGGCAGCCATAGCCCCGCTACCAGCGCCGGGGGTTCATCGGAATACTCCGAACCTCCCTCAGTGGGACCCAGCCCTAATGCGGGAACCGATTCTGCCCGCCAATTCCGGCGGTTGCCCAAAAACCCCCGCGCTTGCCCAGAAGGTGCGCGATTCGACGCTGTTCTTAGGCAAAGCCACTTGTGGAAAAAGAAGCGGCAGTTGTCCCGAATGAAGGGTTGACTTTGGTCGTTGCAATCATCTATTTGTTAGGCCACTACAGTCAGGAACCTTATGAAATTAGGACAGGACGAAGCCGAGTTCGACCATATCGACCTGCATATCCTGGGGCTATTGCAGGAAAATTGTAAGCTTCCGCTGGCGAAGATCGGCGAAAAGGTCGGCTTGTCGGCACCGTCGGTCATTGAGCGCATCAAGAAGCTGGAGGACAACGGTGTCATTACCGGCTATCGCGCGATTCTCGACGCGCGCCGTCTTGGAAAGGACGTGACGGCCTTCATCGGTGTGTCGATCAGTCATCCGAAACTCATCGGCGATTTCGAGCGGGACATCGCCCAGTTCGACGACGTACTCGAATGCCACCACGTTACCGGCCAACACACCTTGCTGCTGAAGGTGAAGACGGCCAGTACGTCCACGCTGGAGGAGCTGATCAGCAAGATCCGCTCGATCGAAGGGATCGATCGGACGGAGACTATGGTAGTGCTGTCGACGCATACGGAACGGACGCAGCTTGCCATCGAGTTTGGCGCGGCCCCGACGCCAAAGCGCCCGCGCCGGATCGGTGAGAAACACGTGGTTGATCTCAAGGGGATGTAGATATGACGGAACCGCGAAAGCTGCGGAAGCAAGGGCTGTACGATCCGTGCCACGAGCACGATGCCTGCGGCGTCGGGTTCGTGGCCAGCATCAAGGGCGTCAAGTCGCACGACATCATTCAGAAGGGTCTGCAGGTGCTCCAGAATCTCACGCACCGCGGCGCCTGTGGGTGCGATCCGCTGACCGGGGACGGCGCCGGCGTGCTCATGCAGGTGCCGCATGAGTTCCTGCGCAAAGAGTGTCGCCAGTCCCGCATCGAGCTGCCGGATGCCGGCGAGTATGGCGTCGGGATGGTCTTTCTTCCCCGTGACGTGGCGGAGCGCAACGTTTGCGAGAAATTGTTCGAAACGTCCATTCGCGAAGAGGGCCAGCGTGTGCTGGGATGGCGCACCGTTCCCACCAATCCCGATGCATGTGGTCCCCTGTCCCGCAGGCTCATGCCGGAAATCCGGCAGATCTTCATCGGACGCGGCCGCGACATCAAGGACCGCGCGGCGTTGGAGCGCAAGCTGTACGTGATTCGCAAACTGGTCGAACGCAGCGTGGAGGAGGCGGGACTGCGTGACTCGGAGAGTTTTTACGTTTCCAGTCTGTCGTCCCGAACCCTGGTGTACAAAGGATTGCTGCTGCCGGATCAGATCCCGCAATTCTACACCGACCTATGTGATCCGACGATGATCAGCGCGCTGGCGCTGGTGCACCAGCGTTTCAGCACCAACACGTTCCCTTCGTGGGACCGGGCGCATCCGTACCGCTTCCTGGCGCACAACGGCGAGATCAATACGCTGCGCGGCAACGAGAACTGGATGCGGGCGCGGGAAAAGCTGTTTTCGTCGCCGCTGTTTGGCGACGACCTCAAGAAGCTGCTGCCGGTCATCACCGAGGCGGGCAGCGACTCGGGCAAGTTCGACAACGCGCTCGAGTTGCTCGTGCACACCGGCCGTTCGCTGCCCCATGCCATCATGATGATGATTCCCGAGGCGTGGCAAAAGCACGAAGGCATGAGCGACAGCAAGCGGGCCTTCTACGAGTACCACTCGTGCTTGGTGGAACCATGGGATGGTCCGGCGTCGATCGCGTTTAGCGACGGCCGGCTCATCGGCGCCGTGCTGGACCGCAACGGCCTGCGGCCGTCACGCTACATCGTCACCAAAGACGGGTTGGTGGTCATGGCCTCCGAGGTCGGGGTGCTCGACATCGCGCCGGACAACGTCCTCCATAAGGATCGCCTGCAGCCCGGCCGCATGTTCCTCGTCGATACCGAGAAGGGCTGCATCGTCGGCGACGAGGAGATCAAGGAGAGCATCGCCACCCGCAAGCCGTATCGCAAATGGCTCGACGAGAATCTCGTACGGTTGAACGCCCTGCCGGAGCCGAAAGGGCTGCCGCCGTCCTACGACCCGGACACGCTGCTCACCCGGCAGCAGGTGCACGGCTACACAGCCGAAGATCTGCGCATGCTGATGGCGCCGATGGCCATCAATGCGCAAGAGGCCGTCGGCTCGATGGGCAACGACACGCCACTGGCCGTGCTCTCGGAACGTCCGCATCTGCTCTTCAATTACTTCAAACAGCTCTTTGCCCAGGTCACCAACCCGCCCATCGACCCGATCCGGGAGGAGCTGGTGATGTCGTTGCGGGCGAGCATCGGTGCGGGGCAGAACCTGTTCGACGAAACGCCGAGGCACTGCCATCAACTGGAGCTCGAGAATCCGGTGATCGGTAACGCCGATCTGCAAAAGATCAAAGATGTTGCCAACGGCAGTCTCAGGGCGGTGACCTTGCCGACCGTGTTCAAGATCGCCGACGGTGGCGCTGGTCTGCAGGCGGCGCTTGATGAGCTCTGCCGGCAAGCTTCGACCGCAGTGGCACAGGGCTACAGTATATTGGTGCTCTCGGACCGCGGCCATGACGAGGAACGCGCGCCGATCCCGAGCCTGCTGGCGACCGGAGCGGTACATCATCACCTGATTCGCGAAGGGACGCGCACCCGGTGCGGCATCGTCGTCGAGTCCGGTGAGCCGCGTGAGGTCCACGATTTCAGTCTGCTCATCGGCTACGGTGCCGGGGCCGTCAACCCGTATCTCGCCTGCGAGACCATCATCGACATGGTCAAGACCGGCGTCCTCAAGGACATCGCTGCCGATACCGCCGTGGAGCACTACCTCAAGGCGGCCAACAAGGGCGTCCTCAAGGTGATGACCAAGATGGGGATCTCCACCGTACAGAGCTACCGCGGCGCGCAGATCTTCGAGGCCATCGGCCTCAACCACGACGTCGTTGACCGGTATTTCACCTGGACGGCGTCACGCATCGAAGGAGTCGGTCTCGATGTGATCGCCAAGGAATGTGCGCTGCGTCATCATCTCGCCTATGAGGTCTCGCCGGTGTTGGACGGCGATCTCGATCCGGGCGGCCAGTATCAGTGGCGCCGCCGTGGTGAGCACCACATGTACAATCCCGAGACCGTGGCTAAGCTGCAGCATGCCGTCCGCTCGGGAAACTACAAGACGTTCAAAGAGTACTCGGCGTTGGCGAACAACGAGAGCCAGACGCTCTGCACCATTCGTGGTCTGTTGAAGTTCAGACCAGGCACGCCGATTCCCATCGAGGAAGTCGAGCCGGCAAGCGCGATCGTCAAGCGCTTCAAGACCGGTGCCATGTCGTTGGGCTCGATCAGCCGAGAGGCGCATGAGACGCTGGCCATCGCCATGAACCGCATCGGCGGCAAGTCGAACACGGGTGAGGGCGGCGAGGATCCGGTGCGCTACGTTCCCGATGAGAATGGCGATCTCCGCCGCAGCGCCATCAAACAGGTGGCGTCCGGACGCTTCGGCGTGACCAGCTACTATCTGGTGAACGCCGACGAGTTGCAGATCAAAATGGCGCAGGGGGCCAAGCCCGGTGAAGGCGGGCAGCTTCCTGGCCACAAGGTCGACCAGTACATCGCTTCTATTCGCTACTCGACTCCCGGCGTGGGGCTGATCTCGCCGCCGCCGCATCACGACATCTACTCGATCGAGGATCTGGCGCAGCTGATCCACGATCTGAAGAACTCCAACGATCAGGCCCGTATCAGTGTGAAGCTGGTGGCCGAGGTCGGCGTTGGGACGGTCGCTGCCGGCGTGTCGAAAGCCAAGGCCGATGTCGTGCTGATCAGCGGCGATTCCGGCGGTACCGGCGCTTCGCCGCTGACCTCCATCAAACATGCCGGCATTCCGTGGGAGCTCGGGTTGGCCGAGACCCAGCAAGTGTTGGTGATGAACGACCTGCGCGGGCGCATCCGCGTCGAGACGGACGGCCAGATCAAGACCGGACGTGACGTTGCCATCGCGGCGCTCCTGGGCGCCGAAGAGATTGGCTTCGCGACGGCGGCGTTGATCGCCTCGGGCTGTGTCATGATGCGTGTCTGCCACCTCAACACCTGTCCGGTTGGCATCGCCACGCAGGATCCCGTGTTGCGCCAGCGATTCCAGGGCAAGCCCGAGCACGTGGTCAACTTCATGATGTTCATTGCCGAGGAGTTGCGCGAGATCATGGCGGAGCTGGGGTTCCGCACGGTCGACGAGATGGTGGGGCGGGTCGATATGCTGGAAACGCGCGACGCCCTCGACCACTGGAAGGCGAGGGGAGTGGATCTCAGCCAGATTCTACACAAGCCCGACGTGCCGCCCTCCGTGGCCATCCGCTGCGTCCAGAAGCAAGATCATGGTCTGCAGAATGCGCTGGACAACAGGCTCTTCGATTTGGCGCGACCGGCGCTCGACCGGGGTGAGCCGGTGGAGATCGTCCTTCCCATCCGCAACGTCAACCGCACCGTGTGCACGATGCTGTCGGCGGAGATTTCGCGGCGGTGGGGCATCAACGGCTTGCCGCCCGAGACCATCACGATCAAGTTCGCCGGCTCGGCCGGCCAAAGCTTCGGGGCCTTCATGGCCAACGGCCTCGCCATCACCCTCGAGGGGGATGCCAACGACTACTTCGGCAAGGGACTCTCCGGCGGCCGCATCGTCGTGTATCCGCCGAAGAACGCCAGTTTCGTTCCTGAGGAGAACATCATCGTCGGCAACGTGTCGCTGTACGGCGCCACAGGCGGTGAGGTGTTCCTGCGCGGCCTGGCGGGAGAGCGCTTTTGCGTGCGCAACAGCGGAGTGACCGCCGTCGTCGAAGGCGTCGGCGATCACGGCTGCGAGTACATGACGAAAGGGCTGGTCGTCGTCCTCGGCCAGACCGGCCGCAATTTCGCCGCCGGCATGAGCGGCGGCGTTGCCTATGTGCTCGACACCGACGGCACGTTCAAGAGCCGCTGCAATCTGGGCATGGTCGAGGTCGATCCGGTGGACGAGAAGGACGCCGAGACCATCCACGTCTTGGTCCGGCGGCACTACGAATACACCCAGAGCGCCGTGGCCTGGCGGGTGCTGTCCGGCTGGAAACAGTGCGTGCAGCAGTTCGTGAGAGTGATTCCTGTGGAGTACCGCCAGGTGCTTGCCAAGCAGCATCTCGATTCAGACGCGGCGAAAGTGGCGAGTGTGTGAGACACGCGTAGCACAAAGGCGATCGGCGATAAGCGAGATGGGAAAGATCAGCGGATTTCTGGAATACGAACGTGAGTTGCCACCTCGGCGGGCCGTGCAAGAGCGGCTGCGCGATTGGCGCGAGCTGGAAGGCAAGCATCCGGAAGATAAGCTGCAGGTGCAGGCGGCGCGTTGCATGGATTGCGGCGTTCCGTTCTGTCACAAGGGTTGCCCGCTGGGCAACATCATTCCAGACTGGAACGACCTCGTCTACCGCGGCCGCTGGAAGGATGCCATCAACCGGCTGCACGCGACCAACAACTTCCCCGACTTCACCGGCCGCATCTGCCCGGCGCCTTGTGAGGAGGCCTGCGTCCTCAGCATCAACAATGATCCAGTCACCATCAAGCAGATCGAAAAGCAGATCATCGAGCACGCGTTCAAAGAGGGCTGGGTGGGCCCTCAGGTTCCGCCGCGGCGCACGGGGAAAAAAGTTGCCGTCGTGGGGTCGGGTCCGGCGGGTCTGGCGTGCGCACAACAGTTGATCCGTGCGGGCCACTGGGTGACCGTGTTCGAGCGTGCCGACCGCATCGGTGGCTTGCTGCGCTACGGCATCCCCGACTTCAAGCTCGAGAAGAGGATGGTCGACCGCCGCCTCGAGCAGATGGCAGGGGAGGGCGTGACCTTCCGGCCGAGCACCAACGTCGGTGTCGAGTACCCCGTCGATCGCCTGCGCGCCGAGCACGACGCCATCGTGCTGGCGGGCGGCTCCACCGCATCGCGTGACCTGCGAGTTCCCGGGCGCGACTTGAAGGGCATCCACTTCGCCATGGAATTTTTGCCGCAGCAGAACAAAGTGGTGGCAGGGGATGTGGTACCGAATCAAATCACCGCCACGGGCAAGCGGGTTGTCGTGCTCGGTGGTGGCGATACCGGTTCGGACTGCGTCGGGACGTCGAATCGTCAGGGCGCGTTATCGGTCCACCAGTTCGAGTTGTTGCCGCAGCCGCCTGGCACACGCACAGAGGAGGTGGCGCCGTGGCCCTATTGGCCCATGACCTTGCGTACCTCGTCGTCGCACGAAGAAGGTGTAGCGCGCGACTGGAGCATCAATACCAAGCATTTCTCGGGTGATGCGCACGGCAACGTCGCGAAGCTTCACGCGGTGCGCTTGGAGTGGGTCAAAGGTGACAACGGGCGCCTCGTCATGCGCGAGATTTCCGGCAGCGAATTCGCGCTGGACACCGACCTGGTCTTGCTAGCCCTCGGATTTCTTGGCCCCGAACGCAATGGCATGCTTGCCGACCTGGGTGTGCAGCTGAATGATCGCGGCAACGTGGCCGTGGACAAGAACTGGATGACCACTGTTCCCAGCGTATTCTCCTGCGGCGACATGCGTCGCGGCCAGTCGCTAGTGGTGTGGGCCATCTGGGAGGGACGCGAGTGCGCTCGCGGTGTCGACCAGTGTCTGATGGGCCATACCGATCTCCCGGCCAGCCCCGATCCGTTCTGACGCCTGAAGACTTGCTGTCACGAAGGATACGAAGCCTCCCAAGAGTGCTTCTCTCCGGCCGCTGACACTTGGTGGCCGGGGTGATTGCTTGCTATGGTTGAGCCATGTCTGAAAACGACGAACGCAATTCCACTTCAGCCGAGAATGACTTTGCTGCGCTCTTCGCAGCGAGCGAGGCGGCTGGGACGCAACGGCAGAAGATCACAGTAGGGGAGGTCGTGCGCGGCTGCGTAACGGCGATCGGGCAGGCCGCCGCCTTCGTGGCGATCGGGGGCAAGGGGGAAGCAACCATCGATCTTGCTGAGTTCCGCGATCCGGCAAGCGGTGCGCTGACGCTTGCGGTCGGCGATCAGCTGGAAGCCACCGTCCTCGACGATGGAGGCCAATCCGGCGCGGTCGTCCTCAAGCGCACGCTCGGTCGGGGCGGCCACGTCCCCGCAGAGCTCGAACAAGCCATGGCGCATCGTATTCCTATCGAAGGCCTGGTGACGGGCGAGAACAAAGGCGGTTTCGAGGTACAGGTCGGCGGCGTCCAGGCTTTCTGTCCGGGATCGCAGATCGACCGGCGCCGGCCGGGCGAGCGTGTTCCCGCGGCACAGTACATCGGCCAGCGCTTCCTGTTCCGTGTCACCAAAATCGAGTCCGGCGGCCGCAACGTCGTCGTCTCCCGCCGCGATCTGCTCGAGGAAGAAGCTGCGGTGCAGGCGGCGCAGACGTGGGAGAAGCTACACGTCGGTGCAGTTGTGCAAGGAACGGTGACGAACATCCGCGAATTCGGTGCCTTCGTCGACCTCGGCGGCGTCGAAGGGATGATCCACATCAGCGAGCTGGGTTACGGCCGCGTCAACCACCCGTCTGAGGTCCTCCAAGTTGGACAAGCGGTCGAGACACAAGTGCTGAAGATCGAGGAAGCGGGAACCGGTCGTCGCCAAGTTGGTTTGTCGATGAAGGCGCTGGCGGCCGATCCGTGGTCGACAGTTAGCGAACGCTTTCCCGTCGGGACGACGGTCCGTGGGACGGTGCGTCGTGTGGAAGCTTTCGGGGCCTTCGTCGAAATCGCCCCCGGTCTCGACGGCCTAGCGCACATCTCCAAGCTCGCGCTCGACCGTCGTCTGTCTCATGCCCGGCAGGCGGTCAACATCGGCCAAGAGGTGGAGGTCACTGTTCTCGCCGTGGACCCGGAGAAGCGCCGCATCAGCCTGTCGCTGATCGAGCACGCCCGCGAGGCCCGTGACGCGGCCATCGCCGCGGAGCGGGCTGAAGAGCATGCGACCGTGGCGCAGGCAAACCAGCGCCAGACCCTCGGAACCTTTGCGGATCTTCTCGCCGTCTCTAGGAAGAAATCGTGAAGCGCCCGTGTGTGGGTTCCTCTGATTCCTGACTGGTGCCCAGCAATCCTTTACGCCGAGACGTGGGAAGTGCTACGTAGGCATCAGGACGGTGCGGATCTTCCGCCACGGCGATGCCCGACCAACTATCTCAAGACGTGGAAGCGAGCCTTTCGCAAGCCACCGCACTCTTAGAGACACGGTTTGAGCCTGCGGCGATCTTGCTGTTCGGTTCGTACGCCGGCGGGTTAGTGGGACCCCTCAGTGACATCGACCTCGCCATCCTCGTTGGGCGTCGGCCGCCGAGCGCTTTCGAAATTGCGGCGGCACGCGCCGATCTCGAAGCCATGCTGAGGCGTCCGGTGGACCTGGCAATTCTCGATGAAGCGTCACCGGTGCTTGCAATGGAGGTGCTGCGCCGGCATCGCGTGTTGGCGAAGCGGGACGCGCAGGCGCTCGAAAACTTCGTCGTCCGAGTCCTGACCGACTACGCAGATTTGAAGATCGCAAGACGTCCCATTGAAGAGGCGGTGCTGCGTGTGGCCGGCGGGCATGACCAGTGACGTCGCGCTCGCCAAGTTGGCGAGCATTGCCCATTGCCTGCATCGCATCCGCACGGTGACGCGCAACGATCCGGCCGCGGTGCGAGACATCGACATCCAAGACATTGTGGTGCTCAACCTGCAGCGCGCAACCCAAGCTGCGATCGATCTGGCGGCGCACATCATTGCCGCCGAGTCGTGGGGTTTGCCGAGCTCACTGAAGGAACATTTCACGATCCTCGCCAGAGAAAAGGTGGTCGACGACGAGCTGGGTAAGCACCTGGAAGGCATGGTGGGGTTTCGAAATGTGGCGGTGCACGCTTACGAAGCTATCGACACCGACATCCTCGAGGCGATCGTCGCTCACCACCTGAATGATATCGATGCATTCTGCGCGGCGGTACGACGGTACCTTACGAAGAAGGCGAGTGCTCCGGGCGGGCACTCGCAGGAGTGAGGTGCCGGTTTGACCGGGCGGCTGAGCTGGTGCGCGGCAGCGTTTTTCACCGGAGCGCAGGCATCTTGCCGGCGTGCACGCAGCGCACCTTCCGACGCTCTCACGGTAGCCCCTTCATCCCCGCCCGCGGCGCGCCGACCAGCGCGGCCATTTTCCCTTCTGGGGCTCTGTTTTCGTGCATGAGCTGGTGGCAGAGCGGGATCTCCTCGAACGTGTACGTGTGTGCCAAACACGGATTGATCTTGCCGTTGAGTACGAGCTGGTTGAAGGCGCAGGCTTGCTCGTCGTTCGATAGGTGCGACCCTTGGAAGCGTTTCTGGCGCGTCCACAGGTAACGGAGATCCACGACCGCGTTGAAGCCGGTGGTGCCGGCACAGATCACCACCATGCCGCCGCTGTCGCAGGCGAAGATCGAGGTCGGTATGGTGTCTTCACCGGGATGTTCGAAGACGATGCGAGGGTTGCGGCGCTCGCCCAGGACGTCCCAGATCGCCTTTCCAAAATCACGGGCGCCCGCGGCCCATTTACTGTATGCAGCAGTGTCCTTCCAGTGCGGCATCAGGCCCCAGTGGGTGAACTTCTTCCGATTGATGCAGCCCTTGGCCCCCAGCTTGATACAGAAGTCAGCCTTGCTGTCGTCTCCGATCACGCCCACCGGGATGGCGCCCGCGGCTTTGACGATCTGGATCGCCATGCATCCAAGTCCGCCGGCGGCGCCCCAGATGAGCACGACGTCATTCTGGCGCACCATATGCGGCGGCCACCCCTTCAGCATGCGGTACGCGGTCTGACCGACGAGCGTCGGCGCGGCGGCTTCTTCCCACGTCAGGTGCTTGGCCTTGGGCATGCACTGATGTCCCTGTGCCTTGGCGAACTGGCCGAAGCTGCCCCAGCCGGTTTCGTATCCCCAGATCTTGAAGGAAGGATCGATCGTCGGATCGTCCCCCACCTTGACGGCCGGACAGTGGGCGTCCCAGACGCCCGCGTGAGTGACGATATGGTCGCCGACCTTGACGTTCTTCACCTCGCTTCCCACCGCGTAGACGATGCCTGAGGCGTCGCTGCCGCCGATGTGAAAATCACTGCTGTCGTACTTCGCCTTCTGGCGTGCCGCGATGACGTTGAGCGGAGCGCCCAGCGCGGCCCAGACGTTGTTGTAATTGATGCCGGCTGCCATCACGTACACGAGCAGCTCGTCGGGCTTGATGGACGGGACCTCGACCTTCTCGATCTGGAAGGCGTGCTGGGGCTCCCCAAAGCGTTCGGCGCGAATCAGCTGACCATACATGTATGGGGGGACGTGTCCGATCGGTGGCGGCTCGCCTATTTCGTACAGCTCTTTTGTGCTCACAGTGACCTCCCGCGAATCAGGTGCGCTGTGGCCATTTACGTTACCCAGCGCCTGAAGGCAACGGTGCGTGAAAAGGTCGAACGTGTTGTCGAGGCACGTCTTCGGCTATATATCGACGCCCGCAGAGGCGGAGAGCGAGGGGGAGTGAGAATGCAGCACGAACTGTATGGACAGCGATCCGCTGACATTAGCGGGCGCGAGCGGGCGGGGATGTGGGGGGTATTGTGCCGCGTCGTGCTGCAGCGATACGTCCGACCGGAGGACACTGTCCTCGATCTGGGCGCCGGCCGCTGCGAGTTCATCAACGCCATCCAGTGCAGCCGCAAGATCGCTGTGGATACGAATCCCCGCTTGCGTGAGTTTGCCGCTTCCGGGATCGTGCCGGTCATCGGCGAAATCCCGGGGGTACTCGAACATATGGTCGATGCCTGCACCCAGGTGGTATTTTGCAGTAACTTCTTCGAGCGTCTCCGCGACAAGGAATCGGTCCTGCGCGTGCTGCGCAACGTCCATCGGCTCCTCGTTCCTGCGGGTCGCTTGATCATCATCCAGCCGAACATCCGCTACGCCTACAAGGAGTACTGGGACCTCTTCGATCATCAGGTCCCGCTCAGTCACGACAGCCTCAGTGAGGCGCTGCAGATGTCGGGTTTCGACATCGAAGTGTTGCGTCCGCGCTTTCTGCCCTACATCACCCGCAAGAGCCGCCTGCCGCAGGCGGCTTGGCTCGTGCGCTTGTATCTGGCGTTGCCGCCGGCGCAGTGGCTGCTGGGGAAGCAGATGTTGGTGGTGGCAAGGAAGTCGACACCGGTTCGCGCCAATTGAACCCTTCTCGAAGGGCTAAAGTGTCAGGCCGCCGTCGACGACCAATTCAGCACCGGTGATGTAACGCGCCTCATCCGAGGCGAGAAACAGCGCCGCGTGCGCCGCGTCCCAGGCCGTCCCCTGGTGGCCCATCGGGCAATACTGGTCGCGCTGGCGCATGATGCGCTCGACGTCATCGGGCGGCATGCCGCGGTAATAGGTGCGGATGTGCGGCGTGTCCATCATGCCGAGCAGGATCACGTTGCAGCGGATCTTCTTTGCCGCGTACTGCCGGGCGATCACGCGGGTCATGTGGTTCAGTGCGGCCTTGGAGGTGTGATACGAGAAATATGGCACCGGGCTCCAGCGGATGCTGGCGACCGACGACACGTTGATGATTGCGCCGCCGCCTTGCCGCTCCATGTGCGGAATGGCGTACTTGCACATCATGAAGACGCTCTTCAGATTGACCGCGTGCACGCGATCCCAATCCTCCTCGGTGGTGGATACGGGATCGCCCGGGATCTCGATGCCCACATTGTTGTGAATGACATCGATACGCCCGAAGCGCTCGACGGTCGTATCCACGATCGTGCGGATGTCTTCCGAGCGGCTGACATCCGCCGCGATGGCGAGCGCGCGTCCGCCCTCGGCTGCGATCGCGTCCACCGTCAGCTGAGCGGCATCGAGATTCAGGTCGATCGCCGCCACGGTGGCGCCTTCCCGCGCAAACAGCAGCGCGGCAGCCTTGCCATTGCCCATGCCCTCGCCCGACGTTCCCGCACCGGTCACGATGGCAATCCTGTCTTTCAGTCTGGTGCCCATGTCAGTTCTCCGTTTGGATCCTTCGGCCGACGGCGTTTGATCAGCGTCTCAGGCCCGTTCCGCGCTCCTTGCGGGTGCAAGCCGCGCCGGCGCTTGGGGGATCGTTCGCCACATTTCCGGATCGTGTCCGGTGATGATCATCGCGCCCGCGTCGCGCATGGCGCGCAGCCGCCGAATCGACTCCAGCATCTGCTCGCGATCGTACATCGTGGTTGGCAGATGGAAGTTCTCCAACGTGCGGCGCAGGTAGCATGCGTCTCCGGTCATCACGACCTCGGCGCCGCCGATGCGGACGCGCAGTGACTGATGCCCCGGTGTATGGCCGTGCGTCGGGATGCAGACCACCGAGCCGTCGCCGAACACGTCGTGCTCGCCGTCGATCATCTGCACCCGATGGCCGTGGTCGTAGTCGTGAGGGTCGTAGTAGACGCGCTCGATCAGGTCCGCGTCATGTGCGGCCTCCCACTCGCGGCGCTGAATCAGTAACGTCGCGTTCGGCACTTGCTGGTTGCCGCCGCTGTGATCGAAATGCAGGTGCGAGTTGATGATGAAATCGACCTGGTCCGGCGCGACGTCCACCAACTGCAGCCGCGCAGCGATTTCCTCGCCCGGCCGGAACCCGACCGTGTGGAATGGCGCGAGCCGTCCGAGCCGGCGGTCCGCGTCCGTCTGCGTGTCGATGTGAAGCCCGCTGTCGAAGAGGACGCGTCCCTTCGGATGCTCGATCAGATACGAGGGCACGGGTACCGTGAGGCGGCCGTGTTCGCCCGCCAGAAGGAGCGCTGCAGGGACCGTCAGCCAGCCGCAGGTGAACGCATAGACGTTGACAGACATGTCATTCTCGCGTGTTAAGGAACGCGTCGCGCGGTCATTGAGTTTCCACCTGGCGTGCCGAGCGGTGATCCATTTCCACCCTTTGAGCGGATACACTTCCGATGTGCTTTCGCGACCTTCTTGCTGGTCTGTTTCAGGGTATCTCTCATCAGTCGCAGGTCAGCGTAAATTGCACGTCGTTGGTTCAGGTAGTTATCTATTTGTTCCCGCAATCCAGCCAGTTCGTGGCGAGGCACCGGGAACTGCGAACGCAGCTGGGCTATTGTGGAATTGACTCCCTCTATGCGGGATGCCTTTTGGACCCTTTCGCTTTGCATCGCCGCCAACTGGTCCCGATAGGTCCGTTCCAACTCGCAAGCATCGTCAGCATGAACCGAGTGGGGAATGCCGAGGATCAAAAGCACAAGAAAACAGTTCAGGTTCTTCGCCATGATTGCGTTCCGGGAACCGCTCTGTCGCGCGGCGGCATCGAGGCCCATCTCACCTGGTCAAAAACTCCAGCAACAGCCGGTTGAGCTGCTCCGGTGCATCCACCGGAATCCAGTGCCCGGCGCCTTCGATGCGCTCGTAACGCCACGGGCCGAGGACATGCTCCGCCGAGCGGGTCATGCCCTCTTCGAGGAGATACTTGTCGCCGCTGCTCCAGATGCCCAGCGTCGGCGCCTGCACCGGCGGCACCGGCGGCGCCGGCACGACCAGCATCTCAGGGGCGACGTTCGCGCGGTACCAGTTGAGTGCGGCCGTCAACGCGCCCGGTCGCGACAGGTCTTCGAGATAGCGGTCGACGTCACCTTGATTCCGCAGGAACTGACGAAACAGTTTCCAGTCATCGGCTTGGAGTAGCTGCTCGGCGACACCCTGAAACTGGAAGAGCAGCATGTACCACGACTTCTCCCGCTGCTCGATCGGCAGATCCATGAATGTCGCCAGGTGACCGACGGACAGCGCCACCAGGCGGTCGACGCGCTCCGGGAAATAGGCGCCGAGCATCCACCCCACCGCTGCGCCCCAATCATGACCGACGACGTGCGCCCGCTGGATGCCGAGCTGGTCCATGACGCCCGTCACGTCGTTGATCACCACCGGCAGAGCGTATTCGTGCACCGCCTCAGGCTTGTCCGACTGTCCGAACCCGCGCAGGTCGGGTGCGATCACTCGAAAGCCGGCGCCGACCAGCGCCGGGATCTGATGACGCCAGAGATACGACGAATCCGGAAAGCCGTGCAGGAGCACTACCGGCGTGCCCTTGCCCTCGTCGATCACACGCAGCGACAGCTCATTGATATGCATGTCCCACGTCTATCCGCGTGCGAGCCGCACTGTCAATCAGCGTCGGATGTGCCGATCACTGATCAGCTCATGCGCGATCCACGCGCCGAAGACCTCCATGCGGGTGCAATGCTGACATGCTTCAGAAACTCCTTGGTCGAGATCCGTCCTTGACCCTCCGCAATGTTCGACGGCACCGACACGGCAGATGCGAGGCCGAGGTCAGGAAGTGGAGCATCGATAGCCAGGTCGCGAGCCGACTTCTATTCCGGCCGGATCGCCACCTTGATGGATCCGGAGCGCTTGTCGGCCGCAGCCTGAAAGCCGCGAATGATCTGGCTGAGCGGGAAGCGGTGCGTGATCAGGTTCCGGAAGCGCTCGGGTTGTTGGGCCAACAACTGCAACGCTACATCGAAATCGGCGCGCGGGCCGGGACGGCCGTAGGTCAGGGAGCCGACGATACGCACCTCTTTCATTATCAGTGTGAAGGCGTTCAACGATGGCATGGTGGTGAACACGCCCAGCACCACGATCGAGCCGCCGGGGCGCACCAGGTACACTGCTTCGTTGATGGTGTCGGCTGATCCTCCCACGGTTTCGATCACCACGTCGACAAGCTGCTGCCGTGCCGCGTCGGAGATCTCACCGCTGGCATCGGGTCCGAGGAATACACGTGAGGCGCCAAGCGATTCCGCGGCGGCACGCTGTTGGGGGTGCCGGGCGGTGATCCACACCTCCGCCGCGCCCGCGGCCTTGGCCGCGGCCACCGACAGCAGCCCAATGGTGCCTGCGCCCTGGACCGCTACCCGATCGCCGAGACGCACGTTGGCCAGACGAACGCCGTGAATGGCGACGGCCAGCGGCTCGGTCAACGCGCCGACTTCGAAATCGACGTTGGCGGGAAGCGGAAACAGGGCGTACGCCGGCATGCGGATGTACTCCGCAAAGCCGCCGTCGTCCGTCGTGCCGGCGAGGCGGAACTTCTCGCACAGCTGGTAATCTCCGGTGCGGCAGTACGAGCACTCGCGGCACACCAAGAGTGGTTCGATGGCGACGCGGTCGCCCGGCCGGACGTTGGCGCCGCCGCCAACGGCGACGACCTCCCCGCTGATCTCGTGCCCCGGGCACACCATAGGCGGCGGGAACCCGCCATGAAAGAAATGCAGATCGCTGCCGCAAATGCCGCAGCTGCGCACCTTGACCACCGCCTCGCCGGAACCCGGTGTGGGCGCTTCGACGTCGCGTAGCTCAAAGGTGCCCGGCTGTGTGCAAAAGGCTGCTTTCATCCAAGACCTCCACCGTTTGTCGTCTATCGGTTCAGACTGAAGCGCGTATCCGCCAAGCGATACAGGCGCTTCCATACCACACGGTTCAGCGTCGCCAAGGTGATCGCCATCGTCAACACGCTGGCCGCCAGTAACGGGAAATCCGCCGCCGCTGTTGCCTCGGTGATGAGCGAGCCCAGTCCCGGCGCGATCAGCGTTCGCTGCTTGTAGTGCAAATATTCCGAGACGATGCTGGCGTTCCAGGCGCCGCCGGCCGCGGTGATCAGCCCCGTCACCAGGTGGGGAAACACGCTGGGCAAGTAGAGCGTGCGCCACGCGGCCAAGCCACGCAGCCGGTAGACGTCGACCGTCTCCCTCAGGTCCTGGGGAATCGTCATCGCCCCGGCGAGCACGTTGAACAAGATGTACCATTGCGCTCCCAGCAACATGAGCGCCACACAGCCCCAGGAGAAACCGATGCCGAGCGCCAGGAACGCCGCCGTGACCAGCGGGAACAGCATCGGCGCGGGAAACGCGGCCAGCACCTGAATCACCGGCTGAAAAATGCGGGAGAGGCGGGGAGAACGTCCGATCCAAATGCCGACCGGGACCGCCCACGCCGCACCGAGCAGCACCGCTGCTGAGGTGCGCAGAAACGTCAGGCCTAGGGCCTGGACGATGGTGATCCACTGGCGCGGCGTGACGTGGCGGAGCATCCCCACGAGGTGCGCGGCGCCCCATACGGTCAACAGCACAAAGAGCAACGCGATTGTCCAGCCCGTAGCCGTAAGAAGCAGCGGTCCCACCTGCGGGGCACGCACGGGCACGGCAGGCTGTGCCCCTACGTTGCGATAGGATGCTTGTAGCGGCGCAGCCTGCTGCGCCGTCGTGTGCGGCAGCGCGCGTCGCCGCAGAATGCCGAGTGCGGCTGTTGCCGCCTCTTGCAGCCAGGACACCAAGCGGGAACGCCGTAGCAGGTCCAGCATCCACGATGACGGGACCGTGGCGGCTTCGGTTTCCTCTATCTTGAATTTTTGCGACCAGGCGATCACCGGCCGCCAGACGAGCTGATCGACCGCCACAATCATCGTCACCATGGCGACGATGGCGAACAGCATCGCCGGCACGTCACCGTGATCGATGGCCACGCTCATGTACGAGCCGATGCCGGGCAGTCGGAAATCGTGATCACCCAGGGTGAAGGCCTCGGTGACAGTGAGAAAAAACCAGCCTCCCGCCATCGACATCATCGAGTTCCAGACCAGTCCGATGCCGGCCGAAGGCACTTCGAGGGTGCGAAATCGCTTCCACCAGCCGAAATGGTGGACCTGTGCGACTTCGCGCAGGTCGGTCGGTATGGCGCGCAATGATCCGTAGAAGGAAAAGGTCATGTTCCATGCCTGTCCGGTGAAGATCATGACGATGCAGGCGAGCTCGAGACCGAAGTTGGAGCGGGGGAAGAGTGCCACCATGCCGAGGACCAGTCCAGGCAGGAAGCCGAGAACCGGGATGCCCTGCAGAATATCCAGCAGGGGAATCATGACGCGTTCGGCGCGGCGGCTGTACGCGGCAACCGTGCCGTAGATGAGAGTGAACAGGAGAGACAGGACGTATGCGGCGCAGCCGCGTTCCAGCGAAAAGAGGGTGTAGCGTGGTAAGGCCCAAGGGGACAGATCAATCTCGATCGTGGGCGTCAGGGGTGCCGTCCAGCGCCGGGCCAGGCCGACCACGCCCGCACTGATGGCGCAGAGGACGAGCACTATCAGTGCATCAACCCAGAGGGCCCCGGACGGGTGCAAACGTGCGAGCGCGAGGGCGGTCTGCGAGCCTGCGCTTTGTCGCGTTCGGTTTGGCGCTACCACGCACTCACGCCCTGGCGTCCACCGTGGCGATGCCCTCTACATCGAGATACATCTCCTGCTTGGCGGAGTCGTAGCCGATGACCTCGCCGTAGCGTCCCCAGTCCACCAGCGTCTCAAAGAGGGATTCCGGTTCCTCCATCGGCAGGGCCAGGACGATTTCTTCCTTTACTACCTCCGCCGGCAAGCGCTTTCCGGGTGCGTTCTCGAGCAAGCGTAGCAAGTAGGCGAACAGGCCCAAGGCGGGAAGTTGCCGGTGCATGATCCCCTTGCGAGCGTTAGCGTCGCCCCGCGCAAACTCACGCCCCAGTGCCGTAAGAACGACTGCCTGTTGCGGCGTGTCGATGAAATCAAGCAGCTCGGCCGCCTTGCTCACCAGGATCACGCGGCCGAATTCGAGGCGGAGATCCTCGGCGAGATCGAACAGGTCAATGCGGTCGCCGTGCTCGTGTACGATGCGCAAGAGACCCACCATCTCACCGATGTGCGCCGGCGGCAGGGGCACGATGCGCGGTGGGCGCCCAGGAGGAGGTGCCGGTACGGATTCGTCCGGCAGGTGAATGTTGGTGATGACGGCGTGCAGCTCGTCGACCAAGCGCAGAAACGCCGGGTCGCGATAGTTGCGCGGATGCGGCAAGGAGTTGGTGACGACCTCGCGCACTTGACCGGGGTTGGCGCTCAAGACCACGATACGGTCGCTGAGATACACGGCCTCGTCGATCAGATGCGTGATGACCAGCAGGCTCTTGAGGCCGGTGTCGCCGCGGGACCACAGCGCGGAGACCTCCGCCCGCAGCGATTCCGACGTCAGCACGTCGAGGGCGGAGAACGGCTCGTCCATGCAGAGCAACTCGGGCCCGCCGACCAACGCTCGCGCGATGCCGACGCGCTGTTTCATCCCGCCGGATAGTTCTTTCGGATAGGCTTCCTCGAAACCGTCGAGTCCGACCAGGTCGATGACATGGTTGACCCGCGTGGCCTGGTCCTGTGGCGCGAAGCCCTTGCCGTGGGCGCCGACACGCACGTTTTCTTCCACGGTCAGCCAGGGATAGAGCGCGAAGCTTTGGAAGACGACGGCGGCGCCGGGATGAATGCCGTGCAGCGGCCGGCCATGGCAGAGCACTTCTCCAGCGCTCGGTTCAATGAGTCCGGTGAGAATGCGTAGCAGGGTGGACTTGCCGCAACCGGACGGTCCGAGCACGCACACCACCTCGCCGGGATTGACCGCCAGGCTGATATCCCGGAGCACAACCAGTTCCCGCCCGGTGTCCGCCAGGAAGCTCTTGGATACATGGCGCACCTCGGCGATGGCTGGGATGACGGCAGGAGTGAGGAAATCGTGCGAGGCCGGCATGGAAGCCTGTTACCCCTGAACTTCAAGAAATGGAAGGTGCGACCGGCGCATGGTGCTGTCCCGATTTCGGGCAGCACGGCGGTCAGCCCTCAGCATTCAGCTTTCACCCGTTGCAAAGACCCTACCTGAAGGGCACCCTTGAGATCGGGAGTAAGGCGCCGTGACCAGTGATCGCCGCGATGCTGCCGGGCTGCGCTCGGGTCCGGACGATTCGGAAGAGTCGAACCGGGGTATGCCGGCGGGGTCGGAGAATCGTTCACCTGCCGCTCCAAGTGCATCGCAGCGCAGCGACGAGTACTTCCGAACCTTGATCGAGAATACCTCGGACATCGTCACCATTCTGAACGAGGACGGTACGATCCGGTACGAAAGCCCCTCCATCGAACGGCTGCTGGGGTACAAAGCGGATGAGTTGATCGGCCGGCAGGTGATGGACTTCATTCATCCGGAAGACCGGCCGGCGGCGATCAAGACCTTGGAGCAAGCGATCCATGATGTCGGCGTCACGTACTCGACAGAGGTGCGCTTTCGACACCGTAGCGGCTCCTGGCACATTGTCGAAGCCGTCGGCAAGCGTCTCACCGACCCGCCGGAAATCGCCGGGCTGGTAATGACCTCGCGTGACGTCACCGAACGCCGGCGCATTGAGGAAGAGGCGCGGCGCCATCAGGCGGAGCTGTCCTATCTCCTGCGACTCAGCACGATGGCCGAGATGGCATCCGGGATTGCGCACGAGCTGAACCAGCCGCTGACGGCGATCATCAACTACGCCAAGGGTTGCGCGCGGCGGATCCGCACCGGGATCGGCGAGCCGGCGGAGATTCTGCCGGTGCTGGAAGAGGTCGCTGCCCAAGCGATGCGGGCCGGCGAGATGATTCGTCAAGTCAGGAACTTCGTGCGCAAGAGCCAACGGCGGCGGGAGATGGTCGATCTCAATGCCCTGGTGCGCGGCGTGGCCCGCTTGGTGGAGGCTGAGGCTCGCCAGCATGCCGTGCGCATGCAATTGGACCTCGCCCCCCGGATTCCATCGCTGTTCGTTGACGCCGTCCAGATTGAGCAGGTCATCTTGAGCTTGGTGCGCAATGGCCTGGAGGCGGTGTATGGGTCGAAAAGGGACACGCGCGAGGTGGTGTTGCACACGTCGATGGCCAGTGACGACGCGGTGGAGATCGCCGTGTGCGACAGTGGGGAAGGGCTTCCGCAGGAGATTGCCGAGCGGGTGTTCGACCCGTTCGTCAGCACGAAAGCGAGCGGGTTGGGCATGGGCCTGTCCATCAGCCGTTCGATTGTCGAGGCGTACGGTGGCCGTCTGTGGGCAGCACCCAACGCGAATCACGGCACCACCTTCCGCTTCACTCTGCCTCTCGACAAAAAGGGCGAGCCGGCAGCCGAGCGCTGACGCTCCTCCGCCTGCTTTTACCCGTGGCACCGCTGTCGCAACGTACGAGAACCTGACGGCTCTGCCGCGGGCATTCTTCCTTGCTGCTGGTAACGTGCGGCCACAAGGCCCGCACTGTATCGAGACATTGCACGATCGGCACTTCGACCCAACGCGTGAGCTGCTCTTGGATGGACCATCGCCTGCCGCCGTCAGCGCGGCGACTGTTTTTTCCGCGCCGTTCCGGTGCAATCAGGAGCACGCACTGTCACGTTATGATTGTGCTTGACTTCCATATTTGTAGGGAGCAGGCTTGCTTAGAGCTAGGGCCTGACGCACTGGCTGGGAAGGTAACGTTACTTTCCGAGAACTTCACCTTCGCGGTTGCCGGATCGCCAGCCGTGCCGTTTAAGCAATGCCTCCAACACCGATCGCCCACTTTCTCGACGCGGAAGCCACATCGAATGCCGAGACGGGTTTCAAGCTGTGGAGTTCCGCGCGATTTGAGAACGTGTACGCCGCACGGAATACACTCGCGGGGATGTCGTTGCGTCTGCGCGCTGGCATCAGCCACACAGCGGCGTCCGTCATGGATAGCACGATCGAAGGCAACGCAACCGGAGGCTCATCGCAGTTCGACGCCGCGACCGGCGTCAGCCTTGAAATGCACGACACATTGCTTACTGGCAGTGCCACCGAAATGCTACCCCTTCACGCCAGAGGGCCTGGTCGTCAGCTCTCAGGCGGGCAAGGTTCTCGACTCCACCCTGAGTGCAGGTCAGGTTGATGTTTCGCCGGCCTGCAATATAGCGCCATGAGGAAAGCAATATGGCTATGACTCGACCGGTTCAGTGCAGCGCACTGTGTGTACTAGCGGCGTTTGTACTCGCGATCCCGCGTGCCACGCGAGCCGACATGTGCGCCTATGCAGTCAGCCCGGGGAATGGTGAAGATGGAATGGGCGCCGAAATGGCCGTCATTGATGTGATGTCGCAAGCGAAGGTCGCGGACATCTCCATTGGACACGATCCGACCGCCGGAGTGATGGAGGGATATTATATGGCGGCCGTCGCGATCGATCCGAAAGGACAGGCGATCTACGTGGTGAGCATGGGGGACGGGAGAACGGGCCCCGCTCTTTCCGTGGTGGAGACGACGGCATACACGGTAGCGAAACAGATCCCGCTTCCACACCAGTGTCAAACCGTCGTGATAAGCTCGGACGGTCGGTTTGCGTATCTCACTGACTACGAGGGGGGTGGCGTGGACGTCGTCGATTTGAGCGCCGGGGAGTTCGTGAGATGGATCGACAATGGCGAAGGCCCGGAAGCCTCTGTTCGAATCGCGATCAGCTCCGACGGTACCAAGCTGTTCACTCCAAGGGTCAGCGCGGGCGGGCCCGGAGGGATCACCTGGTCCGTTGGAATCTACGACACGACGAGCGGCGGGCTCACGGACACGGTTGCCTTTCCGTCAAGTCTAGCATCAGATACAGAACCGCTGACGGTCCTGTTGAGCCCTGATGAGCAGCGTGCTTACGTGGCGGTCTGGCCCCCTTTCGAAGGCGTGTTGGTGCTGGATCTCACCAGCCACACAGTTGTCGACCAGTTTGAAAACGTCGGTCCATTCATCGCATTGAGCCCGGGCGGTTCCCACCTGTACACGTTCGCGGGCAGCGCCTTGACTGCCATCGACGTGCAAACGAAAGCGGTGCAGACCATTCCGCTGGGGACAGTAGCCGTGCCTGGCGGGCCTGTTCTCGCCGCTACGCCCGAATCAAATCTCGTCTGGTTTCCCTATTCGTCCTTCCTCGTCGCTGTCGATGCCGAGACGCAGTCTGTGGTTGCACAGATTCCGGTCGCCGGCAGCCCGAGCGACATCGCCGTTGGGAGCATCATCGGTCCATGTCGTCCCGCGGCCTACACACCGCAACAAAATGCGACACCCACGGCGACGCCAACCACCACACCAACGGAAGCTCCGACCTTCCGATGCCCCCCTGGAGTGCCATGCCTGGAAATCAGCTCAGCTTTAATTCCTGCTGGCGGCGAGGCGACGATTGCCGTTCATCTAATGACGGCGGGGCAGCAGATTGCGGGTATCCAAAACGACATTTCCTTCGATTCGCCTGTCGTCGTCCACGACTGCAAGGTTTCTTCCGATCTCCCCCCGCTAGTCGGGGGATTCTATTCCTTCAGCTCTTCGCTGCGGGCGCTGTTCTATAGTCCGGCGGGGTCTGGCCAGACCGTGATCTCAGACGGAGCGCTGCTGTACTCCTGTACGGTTACGGTTGCCAGCGAGGCGCCCCTGGGCAACTATCTGCTGGTCGCACTCAACATCTACGGTTCCGATCCGCGCGGCAATGCGATCACTGTTGCCGGCGCGGACGGTGAAGTTGTTGTGACGACGGGTCGGAGTGGGGCAGCGCCCTCGGGCGTCGGTGCGGCATCGACATCCACGAGCAGCGGCTGCCAAGTAATCAACGGTCCGGCCGCGGACTCGTTATGGCTGGGGCTCGTGATCCCGATGCTGCTCCTGCGGCGCAGGACCGAGAAGTGCATTAGCTGAGGTCTTGCGACGTGGCTGGAGGCGCGGGTGAGCCCCACTGTGGTTCTCATAGAGATGACTAAGACGATACCAATCTTACTAGCCGTGCTTGGATTGGCTGCTTGTGGAAGTGGGGACGACGGCGCGTCTGGCACGGGAGGGACCTCCTATACCCTGGGAGCTGGAAGCCAGATCCTCTTCGTACCGTCCCCCGGTGCGGTCCCCGTCGGGCCAGAAGCGCTCTCAGGTACGTTCACCGTGGCGCAGGTCACCTACACGCCCGGACCGAATACCCTCGTCGCGTTATCCATTACCAGCCTCCGCTTTCAGAGCGCGCACCACACCGTAGTCGGACAGACGGGGGGAATCGACGCAATAACGAGCGTGCCTCTCCGACTCGACGTATTCGCCGCTGTTTCAGTTGACGGCCAGCAGCTTGGACTGAACGGTGACGGACCTTGGGATGGCAAAGACCTTCCGGTTCTCCAGGGCGTTACCCTCTGTGGAGGAGCGGCCGTCACAATCTGTGACGAAGTGAATGCGACTGGCGGCTATCTCTTGACTCTTTACGCAGCGCCAGCGTCATAAGCATCAATTTTCGAACTTCGACGCCGAAAGGGAGGAGAACAGATAAATCTAGCTTTACGCAGAAGGGCCTGGCTGGCTCGTGTTCGTTGTCACCTACCGACCTGCGCCCGACGCCGGCCCCGTGAAACCACCTGGGATGGGTCGTACCAACCTGGGGGGTGACAAGAGAGACGAGCGGGTCGCCGAGCCCTGGGCTCTGCCGCCGCCACTTCGGACGGATGCCAGCGGCACGCCGCTCCGGCGGCTGGGTGTGGGCTCTCCCCCAGGACAGTCAGCGTTACCCTTCGCTGTTGTCGAAGTTGCCCTTGATCTCGGGTAGCAGTGGAGACTTGTGGTGGGTCTGCTGGCTGGGCGCCGGTTTTTGATAGATGAATCGCGTCTGACAGCCTGGGCAGTCGGCGCTGTAGTTGCCATCCTTACGCCGCAACGTCACGGTGACGATGTCGCCGTCAGCATGGCGATGCTGCACAGCCGGGAATACCGACACGATCTTTTCGTTCATTCAGTTCGGTGCGGACCTCACGTGTTCCCTTGTAACGCTCTGTGTTAACGACGTCAATCGACGGACGTGGGCTGACCTTGCCCCCGCTGCTTCAAGAGGCGGCGCAGGATCTTCCCGGACGGATTCTTCGGGATCTCGTCGATGAACTCGACGGCCCGGATGCGCTTGTAGCCTGCGACCCGGCCTTCCACGAAACGCATGAGGTCCGTGGCGGTGGCACTGGCGCCCTTATTCAAGACGATGAAGGCCTTCGGGATCTCCCCGGCCTCTTCGTCGGGTTGCGACACGACCGCGCAGTCGGCTACGGCGGGATGCTCATGCAGCAGGGCCTCCAGTTCCGCCGGCGCGACGCCGAAACCCTTGTACTTGATCATCTCCTTCTTGCGATCGAGGATGTACACGAAGCCGTCTTTGTCCTTGCGCGCGATGTCACCGGTGAACAGCCAGCCGTCCCGCAACGCCCGCGCCGTCTCGTCCGCCGCTTTCCAGTATCCCTTCATCACCTGCGGGCCACGCACCACGAGCTCGCCGGTCTGATCGACGCCCAGATCCTGTTTGCCGGTTTCGATGTCGACGATCTTGTCCTCTTGCTCGGAGACGCCCCAGCCGATCGATTCGAGGCGGATCAGCTCCGGATTATCGACCGGGCTGAGGTGAGTGAGCGGCGACGCCTCGGTCAGGCCGTATCCCTGCAGAACGGTGACCCCGGTCAATTCTTGAACGCGTCTGCCGACCTCGGGTGGTAAGGGTGCGGCACCGGACATCATGTAGCGCAAGCTGGAAAGGTCGTGCTTCTTCAGGTCAGGCAGGTTGGCCAGAGCCAGCAACACCGGTGGTACGGCATAGAGCACGGTCACCCGGTGTTCGTGGATGAGCGCGAGGCTGGTCAATGGATCGAAGCGCTCCATGATCACCTGCGTTGCCCCTGCGGCGACTGCCTTCCCCATGAGCATGGTGCCGTAGATGTGGTAGAAGGGCAGGAAGATGAGCAGGGTGTCGCGCTCGGTGATGCGTCCGGCGGCAGCCGCCTGGATCGCGTTGGCGACGAGATTGCGGTGCGTCAGCATCACGCCCTTCGGTAGCCCGGTTGTGCCGCTGGAGTACGGGAGTGCGATGAGATCTTGGGCGACATCCAGCTCGACCGGTGGCAGCTGCTCCGCGCTCGTACCCCGGACGAGATCATAGAAGTTCAAGGTGTCGGGCCGCCGGTTACTGCCCACGAGGATCACATGTTTGATGGCGGGCAGCTTGGCGCGGATCGCCTCGATGACGGGCAACTTATCTTCGTGGACGATGACGACGCGGGCTTCGGAGTTGCCGAGCTGGTACTCCGCTTCCGCTTCTCGGTAGACCGGATTCAACGGCGTGATTGCCGCCCCGATCTTCGCCGCAGCCTCGAAGCTGATGAGGTATTCGGGACGGTTGGTCATGAACAACGCCACGCGATCGCCTTTGGTGACCCGCAGATCAGAGAGCGCGCGGCCCAAGCTGTTGCTCAACCCGTCGATCTCGCGGAAGGTCAGCTTCTGCGACCGGAAGACGGTCGCAATCTTCTCCGGGAATCGATCGACTGTATGCCGAAGCAAACCGTGATACGGGATGGACGGCAGTTGCAGGCGGGGGCGAAACAGTTCCCAGCGAAAATCGTCCACACCCATACGTGTCCTCCTTGGTGGTGAAGAATCCGCAGCCGGAGATGTTTGTCAAGGATGAAGCGATGGTAACGTGGCGAAAAGGAGGCGGTGGTGAGTAGCGAACAGACGCCCTATTTGGATCCCCGGCAGCCGTTGGAGGTACGGGTCAAGGATCTGCTGTCCCGGATGACGTTGGATGAGAAGCTGGCGCAGATGGGCGGCGTATGGTCGAGCGGCCTACTGGACGAGCACGGAACATTCTGCAACGCCCGGGCTGTCGACAAGCTCGCTCACGGCATCGGCCACATCACGCGCATCGGCGGGGCGACCGTGCTCGGACCGGCCGACAGCGCCGCATTCGCCAATACCATCCAGAGATTCTTGGTCGAGCACACCCGGTTGCGCATCCCCGCCATCATCCACGAGGAGAGCTGTGCCGGATACGTGGCTCGCGGCGCCACATGCTTTCCGCAGGCGATCGGTCTGGCGAGCACCTGGGAACCGGAGCTGATCGAGGAAATGACGCGTGTCATCCGCACCCAGATGCGGGCCGTCGGCGCGCATCACGCGCTGGCCCCCGTGCTCGATGTGGCGCGCGATCCGCGCTGGGGCCGGACCGAGGAGACGTTTGGCGAGGACCCGTACGTGATCTCGCAGATGGGGATCGCCTACATCCGCGGGCTACAAGGACCCGATCTCGCCCACGGCATCGTGGCGACCGGTAAACACTTCGTCGGCTACGCTGCGTCCGAGGGCGGCATGAACTGGGCCCCGGCGCACATTCCGCCGCGCGAGTTGCTGGAGACCTACGTCACCCCCTTCGCTGCAGCCATCAAAGAAGCCAAGCTGGCCTCGATGATGAATGCTTACCACGAGATCGATGGCGTGCCGGTCGGCTGCTCCAAGGAATTGCTGGTTGACCTCTTGCGCGGCGAACTGGGTTTCGATGGCGTGGTGGTAACGGATTACTTCACCATTCCGATGCTCCGCAGCTATCACGGCATCGGCCGCGACGAGAGCGATGCCGCCCGGCTGGCTCTGGACGCCGGGTTGGATGTCGAGTTGCCGGCCAGCCACTGTTACGGCGAACCGCTCCGTCAGGCGCTCGCAGCCGGGACCGTAGATATGGCACTCGTGGACGCGGCGGTGAGCCGGTTGCTGAGGATGAAGATGCGACTTGGCCTGTTCGAGCAACCGTATGTCGACGCTGCTGCAGCGGAGGCTGTCTTCGATACGCCCGCGCAGCGCGCCCTGGCCTACCGCATCGCGCAGAAGTCGATCGTGTTGCTGAAGAATGATGGCGATCTGTTGCCGCTCGAGAAGTCCCTCACGTCCATCGCGGTCATTGGCCCCGGTGCGGACAGCATCCGCCTCCTGCAAGGCGACTATCACTACCCTACCCATCTCGAGCCCATGTTCGGAGCGATCAAGGAAACGGACCTGTCTCCGCGTGCGGACGGTAGCGTGAATCTCGCGCAGTACTTCGTGCCCATGACGAGTGTGTTGCAGGGTATCAAGGGGAAGGTGTCACCGCGGACGACCGTGCACGCGGCACCGGGTTGCGACGTCCTCGGGGGCTCCACGCAAGGCTTTGCCGAGGCGATCGATGCGGCGCGAAAAGCCCAAGTCGCGGTTGTGGTGGTGGGAGACAGGTCCGGTCTCGTCGATGGCTGCACCAGCGGTGAGTCGATCGATCGTGCCGAGCTGGGGCTGCCAGGAGTGCAGCAGGCGTTGGTCGAGGCCGTGGTTGCGACCGGGACGCCCGTGGTTGTGGTGCTGATCAACGGCCGCCCGTTGGCGTTGCCGTGGATAGCAGAGCATGTTCCCGCCGTCCTCGAAGCGTGGCTGCCGGGGGAAGAAGGTGGGACGGCCGTTGCCGACGTTCTGTTCGGTGACTATAGTCCGGCTGGCCGGCTGCCGATCTCACTGCCGGTGACGGTCGGCCAGGTTCCAGTCTACTACAATCACAAGCCATCCGGAGGCCGCACGAATTGGAAGGGAGATTACCTCGGCACCAGCACCAAACCGTTGTTTCCCTTTGGGCATGGCCTGAGCTTCACGCGCTTCGAGTATCGGAGCATCGAGGTCTCTCCGCAGCAGGTGGAGGTTGGGGGCAGCGTGCGGATTCGCGTTGCCGTTGCCAACACCGGCGGCTGTGCTGGTGACGAGGTGGTGCAGCTTTACATTCACCATGCGGCGGCAAGCGTGACCCGCCCGGTCCAGGAGTTGAAGGGATTCAAGCGCCTCGCATTGGAACCCGGCCAGCAGAAGAGCGTGAGTTTCGAACTCGCCGTGAGCCAGCTCGGGTTTTACGGCCGCGACATGCGATGCATTGTGGAGCCGGGGACGATTGAGGTGATGATCGGGAGCTCCTCGACCGACATTCGGTTGCGGGGGGCCTTCGAGATCATCGGTGAGCCGGTCGATGTCCGGCCGATTAGGAGATACTCCACCCCGGTGCGCGTCGAGTGATTCACGGCCAGATCAACATGCGCGTGCCGATGAAGATGAAGAACACGGCGAAGACACGCCGCAGCCAGGGGTCAGAAATGTACTGGGCGACGTATCCACCGGCGCCGGCGCCGAAGATGAACCCAAGACAGATGAGCATCGCCCACGCCAGATTGACGTGACCGGCACGGTAATACTCCAGAAACGCCAAGATGCCGATGGGCGGCAACAGCATCGCCAGCGAGGTCCCCTGCGCTTCGTGTTGTGACATATGGAAGAAGTGGACCAGTAGTGGAATGACGATGATTCCGCCGCCCACTCCAAGAATGCCCGAGAGCACACCGGCGAGTGCTCCAACCAAGATCATCCACACGGCTACCATGGGCTGGATCATTCCCTGATTGCGGCGGCGAAGCAACGGTTGACTTGCGACGCTGACCCGGCGCACGGTGCCCCCCGTATGGTGAAACTGTTCGTCCCCGGGCGCCTGTGCCTCTTCGGGGAACACTCGGATTGGGCAGGATCGCTGCGTGCCGTGGATCCGGAGATCGCGCCCGGTGCGTGCATCGTAACCGGCACCGATCAGGGGATTGCAGCGACGGCGGTCGCGGCTGCCGGTTTCGAGCTGACCGCGGCGCTGCCGGACGGACGGGTGTATGGGCCGTTGCGCCTGCCAATGGACGGACCGGCGCTGCAACGTGCTGCCGGCGCTGCTGACTTCTTCAGCTACGCGGCGGGCGTGGTTGCGGAGGTGTACAGGCGGTATCGGCCGCCCGGGCTGCGTATTACCACCACCGACTCGGGTCTTCCCGTCCGACGGGGCTTGTCGTCGTCTGCTGCCATCTGTGTCCTCATCGCTCGGGCCTTCAACTTGGTGCACGGTCTGGGTCTCAGCGTGCGTGAAGAGATGGACCTGGCGTATCGCGGCGAAATCGCCAGCGGCTCGCAATGCGGTCGCATGGACCAAGCGTGCGCGTACGGCAAGCGCCCGGTGCTCCTGCATTTCGACGGGGATGAATTCGAGGTCGAGTTGCTGCGGCCGCGGCGCGCCCTGTTGCTGTTGATCGTGGACTTGATGCATGAGAAGGACACCCGCCGCATCCTTGCAGACTTGCGCGCGCACTTCCTTGGGCCTGAGAGCGACGGCAGGACCGCACTGCGCGAGGCCTTGGGGCGGCGCAACACGCAGCTGATCGCGGCGGCCCGTGCCGCGCTCGAGAGCGGCGACGCACCATCCCTGGGCGCGCTCATGACCGAAGCGCAAGCGGTTTTTGATCGCAGCGTGGCTCCGGCCTGCCCGAGTGAACTGGGCGCGCCTCGGCTGCATGCCGTCTTGAGGCATGCGGCCGTTCCAGGCCTGACTTGGGGCGGGAAAGGCGTTGGATCGCAGGGCGACGGTGCGGCACAGTTCGTTTGCCGCGGTCGGGAGGAGCGCGACGAATTGGCACGCCGCCTCACCGCGGAAGGCCTCCAATGCCTGCCGCTGACGATTCAGCCGCTCGCGGCTCAGGACTCCGCACTCAGGACCCAGGACTGACCTGCAGTAGCACCTTCAACACGCCGGGCACGGCGGCGACCTGAAGTGCTTGCACCCCATCGCGCAGCGGGAACCGGGCCGAGATCAATGATTGCACGTCGATGCGTCCGGCTTCCAAAGCACGTAGTGCCGGAGGAAAACTTCCGCAACGGGAGCCGATCACGGTGATCTCGTTGATCACCAGGGGTGCGAGGTTGAGTCGAGGGTGTTCTGCGACGGTGCTTTTCAGGACCAGCGTTCCGCGTGGGCGGGTCGCCTTCACGGCGATCTCGAAGCCAACGGCCGAGCCGGTAGCTTCTACCACCAGATCGGCAACCATACCGTCCCAGTTCTCAACCGTTCGTGCCTCGATGCCGCGCTGCCGGAGGATGGCGAGCTTGTCGTCGTGTTTGCCTACCGCCAGCACCCGCGCACCCGCCAGATGCAATACCTGAGCTACCAGCAAGCCGAGCTTGCCGTCGCCAAGCACGAGTGCGTCGAGGCCGGGCCGTAGTGGCACCTGCTCGAGGATTTCGAAGGCGGCGGCAAGCGGTTCGGTGAACACTGCCGCGTCATCCGCAACTGCATCGGGGACAAGATGGAGATTGGCCACCGGAAGGGCAACCAGCTCGGCGAAGGCGCCATCCGCACCCAGAATCCCCATCACTCGCCGATTCGAGCAGTGGCGCTCGAGGCCACGCCCACACATGGGGCAACCTCCGCAAGCGAAGTTGATCTCACCGACCACCCGCCTGTTTTGCCACTGGGTGGGGCCGTCTTCGACCATGCCGACGAACTCGTGGCCGAGTACTCCACGAAAGTCCATGTAGCCCTTGGTGATTTCGAGGTCGGTGTTGCAGATGCCTGCGAGCATGACCCGCACGAGGGCCATGCCCGCAGCGGGCAGAGGTCGCGGATGATCCGCCACCTTCGCCGTGGTACCATCCCAAAACAGCACGCGCATCGCGTTGCGACTGTAGCAAACAAGGCGTGGACGGTGAACCGGAGTCCAGGAATGCTCTCGGATTTTGGCCTCGCGTTTCCACGACGGCGCCGTTAGTATTGCGGCACGTGGATTGGAGTTGCCGGTGACCGCCGTCATTCTTGCCGCTGGCCGAGGGACCCGTATGGGATCGCTGACGGCCCACCTCCCGAAAGCTCTCCTCCCGTTGCGGGGCCGCCCGATCATCGAGCATGTTCTCGCCGGCCTGCGAGCGGCCGGCATAGGTGAGATCGTCGTCATCACGGGGTACCTGGGGCAACAAATCGAGTCTCATCTGGGCGCCGGTGAGCGCTGGGGCCTCCGGCTGACGTATCGGTCTCAAACCAAGCCCGATGGCACTGCCCGGGCGTTGCTCTTGGCGCGGGAAGCTGTCAGCGGAGGCCCGTTCCTCTTGTCGTGGGGCGACATCGTGGTGGAGCCCGAGCAATATGCAGCCCTGGTTGCGGAATACGGTCGGACACCATGCGATGTGATGCTGACGGTCAACGCGATCGCCGATCCGTGGCGGGGTGCGGCGGTGTACGTGGACAGCAACTGGCGCGTCACCGATCTGATCGAGAAACCTCCGCGCGGCTCTTCGAGCACCCCCTGGAACAACGCCGGCATCTTCATCCTGACGCCGCTTATCTTCAGTTACGCCGAGCAGCTGCGCCCTTCGCCGCGCGGGGAATACGAGCTGCCGCAGGCGATAAGGGTTATGATGGCTGACGGTTGCGTGGTGCGTGCCTGCCCGGTGCGGGGCTTCTGGAGCGATCTCGGTACGCCGGAAGATCTGGCGGCTGCTGAGCGCGTGTTGGGAGGCGTGGCGCAGTAGGTGTAGACGCACTGGACCAAGGCGACGTTGTTCTTACCTGTATTCCTCGGCACGCAGCAATTTTATGACGAGCCATACTGAGTCGTTCGAAGAGCATCGTATCACGCGGCTGGTGGAGCAGTTCACGCGCCAGATGGGTCGGGCAGCCGCGTTCGTTGTCCGTGCCCCTGGGCGCGTCAATCTGTTGGGCGAGCACACGGACTACAACGGGCTTCCGGTGCTGCCGATGGCGATCGACCGCAGCATTGTGGCCGTGGGTGCGCCACGTACGGATCGGGTGGTGAGCGTCGTCAGCACGGCGGCGCAATTCGGAGCCCGCCGCTACGATCTGTGCGAAGACATCCCGCCGTTCGGCGACGGCGATTGGGGCAACTACTCGAAGGCCGCCGCGCAGGGGTTGATACGAGACTGTGGCGGGACATTGCCCTGCGGTGCCGATCTGCTGATCGACGGCAACATTCCCAGCGGTGCCGGTCTGTCGTCGTCTTCGGCCTTGGTGGTGGCGAACGCACTGGCGCTGCTTGCCGCCAACGGGGTCGAGGTCCCGTATGTCAAGCTTGCCGAGTTGCTGCCGGTGGCGGAGCGGTACGTCGGGACACTGAGTGGGGGCATGGACCAGGCCACCAGTCTGCTGGCACAGCAAGGGCATGCGCTACGCATAGATTTCTTTCCGCTTCGCGTACGCACCGTGCCGCTGCCGCCCGGCTACAGCATCATGGTGTGCCACAGCTTGGTACAAGCGGAGAAGTCCGGGACCGCCAGGTGTGGATACAATCTGCGAGTCATCGAGTGTCGGCTGGCCTGTCGCCTGCTGGAGCGCGCTCTCGGAAGTGGTTTGCCGCGTCCGCTGCAGACACTGGGTGACCTCGTGACCTTGTTTCCGGGACGCCCGCTGGTGGACTTCGTGTCCTATGTCAGTGCGCAGGTGCCCGACCGCCCGCTGCCGCTGTCGCACATCGCTGCCGCCATCGGTACGTCTCCGGAACGCCTGCGCAACGAGTGTCAGATCACCTCCGAGCTGGGCGATCGATTCACACTCCTGCGCCGCCTGCGGCACGTGCTTTCCGAGGCCGACCGCGTCAATGAGGCGGAGGACGCCCTGCGTGCCGGCGACGCGCTGGCATTCGGCCGCTTGATGGATGCATCGCACGGCAGCTGTCGCGATGATTACGAGATCAGTTGTCCGGAACTGGAGGATTTGATCCAGGTCGCCAAGGAGGGCGGGGCGGCTGGCGCGCGGCTCACTGGCGCCGGGTTCGGTGGCTGCGCGGTGAATCTGGTCGCGGACGGGGAGGTGAATTCGTTGCTGGTGCGTATGGACCGCTTGTTCTACCGCCCGTGGCTCGGCAGCGCCGGTGACCTGCGGGACTACCGGTTCATCTCCAAGCCCCAGGCCGGCGCCGAAGTGAGGCGCTTTTGAGCGGTCCCGTGTTGGCTTTCCAGTTCTGCCGATATAAGGACACAGGATGGATGTGCCCGAGATGGAGCGCCGCTTGGCCGCCTTCATTGCCCGGCAACTTGGGGCTGAGACGGTTACGATCTCCAATCTGCGGCGTCTGCCGGGAGGCGCCTCTCGTGAAATCTGGTCGCTCGACGTGCGCTACGATCGAGATGGAGAGGGCGTGCTCTTGCCCCTGGTTCTGCGCCGTGACCCGCCCTCTCACCCGGCGCAAACCGCTCGCCGCGACGAATTTCTTCTGCTGCAGGCAGCGCATGCGGAGGGCGTTCCGGTACCGAAGGTGTACTGGATCGCTGATGATTCAGAGACGCTCGGTGCGCCGTTTTTTCTGATGCACTTTGTCGAAGGGGAAACGATCGCACGGCGTCTGCTGCGCGACGATGCCTACGCCCAGGCGCGTCAGGTGATGACGGGACAGTTGGGGCGCATTTTGGCGAAGATCCACCGTATTGACCCCGCCAAGCACGGCCTTACGTTTCTCAACAGACCGGCGGCTGACACCACGCCGGCCGAGGATGAGATCGACCGGTACGAGCAGATCTACCGCTTCATTTCACCCGACCCGCACCCGACGTTCGAGCTGGCGATCCGCTGGCTGCGTCAACGGCTGCCGCGCGACGGTGAGCGCACAGTGGTGCATGGCGACTACCGCATCGGGAACGTCATCTTCGGACCCGAAGGCGTGCGTACGGTTCTCGACTGGGAGCTGGCGCACGCCGGTGATCCGATGGAAGACCTCGGTTGGATCTGTGTGCGTTCCTGGCGCTTCGGCAGTGACGACAAGCCGGTGGGCGGCATCGGCATGCGCGAAGAATTCTTTCGGGCTTATGAAGACGGCGGCGGCTCCAAGGTTGATCCCGAGCGTGTGCGGTTCTGGGAGGTGCTCGGCAATCTCAAGTGGGCCATCATTTGCATCATGCAGGCCAAGACCTATCTCGACGGCCATTCGAAGAGCGTCGAGCTGGCCAGTCTCGGACGGCGCACGGCCGAGATGGAACTCGAGCTGTTGAACCTCATCGATGAAGCGCAATAGCCTTCAGCTTTCAGCCTCTGTCGCCCTCGCCCTTTGGGAGAGGGCAGGAGTGAGGGCCTTCTTTGCCTTGTGCGCCATTGGGCTGTGTGGATGCTCGCTACTGGCGAAGCGGGAGAATCCGACCCCGCTGGCCAGCTCGTTGCAGGAGATCGTGCCGCACAGCGACCGCGACCATTTCGTGTACGTGTGGCGGCGGGTCGAAGACGGGCACGTGGCGGCGGCCGGGATCCAGGTCGAACACGTGACCACCATCGGGAACGGTGAATTCGAAATGACCTTGAGCGAGGACGGAATGGCGATGGGCCGCATGCGCTTCCGCGATGAGGGGAACACGCTGGTACTCCTGCGTGAAGACGATCTGGCGCGAGGCTTTCGCTTCACGTACGAACCGCCACTGGCACAACTTCAGATGCCGTTGTTCCCGGGCAAGCAGCAGGCATCGTCGTCCGCCACCATGACTCGGAGCACTGATGCTGAGACGATCGCCGTGGTGCCCGTGACGCAGGCGGTCGATGCCCGATCCGGTCCGGCCGTGCATTCACGCGTGGGCGACTTTCGCTCTTCCGTGATAATCCAGACGGTACGTACGTTACGGTTCCCCGATCAGTCAAGCGAGATGCAGGCGGAGACCGTTTTGGTGCCGGGCATCGGTGAAATCAGCTCGACCGGGAGCGTCTCCGACACACAGCTACTGCATCGGGAGTTGGCCTGCGCCATCATCGGTGGCCGGCGCCTCGGGGATTGCAGGGATCTGAATAAGATTGTGGGGGAGAACAACAGTGCAGGACCGTCCGACGTACGCTGAGTTGCTCGAAGCGGTACAGCACTTCCTCGAAACAGATGTGGTGCCGGCGCTCGACGGCCCGAAGAAGTTCCACGCCCGCGTCGCTGCCAACGTTCTGGCCATCATCCGGCGTGAGCTGGAGAGTGAAGACGCGCAGCTGCGCGAAGAGTGGCAGCGGCTCGGTCAGCTACTCGGCAACCCGGAGACCGCACCTACCGATCGCGCCGAGCTGCGACGAGCGCTGCGCCAGCGTACGAAAGAGCTGTGCCAGCGCATTCAGCAGGGCGATGCCGATGCCGGCGGGTGGCGTTCAGCCGTGACGAACCACGTGCGCCAAACCGTCGAAGACAAGCTGCGCGTGGCCAACCCGAAGTACTTGAGCGGCGAGTCTAGAGGCTAGTGGACCCCCGCTGACGTTTCGACGGCGGTGCCGCCGTCGCGCCCGACGACGCGGGCGATGGTGGCGAACAGCGTCCCGGAGTGGACGGGTTTGGACACGTATGCGTCCATGCCGGCGGCTAAGCAACGTTCCTCGTCGCCCTTCATGGCGTGGGCGGTCATGGCGATGATGGGCTGATGATGCTCGCTGTGTGGCAGGTTATGTTCCATTACGGAGGAGCAGAAACCGCACACGCCCTCTCGCTCACGCCGGCGGATCTCGGCGGTCGCCTCGAAACCGTCCATCTCGGGCATCTGCACGTCCATCAGCACCACGTCGAAGCGCTCGCGGTCCAAGGCGGCGAGAACCTCGCGGCCGTTGTTGGCGACCACGACACTATGGCCGTGCTTTTCCAACATGCGCACCGCGAGTTTCTGATTAACAGCGTTGTCCTCCGCCAGCAGCACGTGCAGGCGGCGCGCGCCGACGAAGTGCTGGGCAGAGGGCAAGTGTCGAGGGTCAGGCGCCACGTGTGCTGGCGGTTGCATGTCCAGGGTGCTGCGCAAGGCGTCGAGCAGATCCGCTTGGCATATCGGTTTGGTGAGGATGGCGGCCACGCCCAATTCGCGGCAGCGCGCCTCGTTGCCGGGCTGTCCGCAGGGGGTGAACATCATGATCGTGGCACCGGCGAGTTGCGGTGTGTGCTGGATGCACTCGACGAGCGCAAGCCCGCCGGTCTCCGGGATGTCGACATCAATGAGAATCAGGGCGAAGGGTTTGCCGATCTCCCGGGCGCACGCAATGTGCGCGACGGCCGCCGGGCCATCGCCTGCTACCGTCGGTTGCATCTGCCATCGCTCCAGTGTCTCTTCGAGCACGCGGCGGTTGGTGGCGTCGTCGCCGACCACGAGGACGGGCAGCCCGCGCAGATATGCCAGCTCGGCTGGCACGGCCGGTCTAGAGTCACTCTGCTGCCGGTCCAGGCGCACCGTGAAGTGGAACGTGCTGCCCCGACCCACCTCGCTCTCGACCCACATACGGCCGCCCATCAGACTGACCAGTTGTGACGAGATTGTGAGCCCCAACCCGGTGCCGCCGTAGCGCCGCGCGGTGGAGCTGTCGGCCTGTGCGAAAGCTCCGAAGATGACCGATAGCTTTTCCGGTGGGATGCCGATGCCGGTGTCCTGCACCGCGAAGTGCAGTTCCACTGGAGACTGGAGGCCGGAGGCCTGCAGCGCGTCAACGTCTACGGTCACCGCACCGTGCTCGGTAAACTTGATGGCGTTGCCGACTAGGTTGACGAGGACTTGGCGCAGGCGGCCGGCGTCGCCGACCAATGCGTCCGGCACCTCGGGCGCGATGCGCACAGCCGATTGCATGCCCTTCTGCCGTGCCCGCACCGCCAGCGGCTTCATCGCGCTGTCGAGGCTCTCGCGCAGGCTGAACGGGGTCGGCAGCAGATCGATTTTGCCCGCTTCGATCTTGGAGAAGTCGAGGATGTCGTTGATGACCTCCAGCAGCGCACCGGCCGAGACCCTGACGGTCTCGATGTACTCGTGCTGCTCGGCAGTGAGGTCCGTGTTGAGGGCGAGCTCGGTCATGCCGATGATGCCGTTCATCGGCGTGCGGATCTCGTGACTCATGTTGGCGACGAACTCGCTCTTGGCGCGGTTGGCCGCCTCGGCGGCCTCCTTGGCCGTGCGGAGTTCTTCCTCGATCCGCTTGCGGGTGATCATACTGGCCAGCGTGTTCGCTACGGCTTCCAAAAAATTCACGGCGGGCTGCTCGCGTGGCGCGCCTTCGTTCAGGTAGAGCACGACGACGCCAAGCACCTTCCCCAGCTGCACAATCGGGATGTTGTAGTGCCCGTGCGGGCGCATTCCCTCGAAGCGAACGTCGTGTCGCGCGTCTACACTGGGGGCATATTCGATTTCGCCACTCGCCGCAGCACGACCGCAAAGGCAACGGCCAAAGGGCACGCGTGCGCACAACGAGAGCAGCGGAGACGCGAGCCCGCGTTGAGTCGTCAGCACGAGTACCTCCGGATCCTTTTCAACCAAAAAGATGGCGCCCTGCGAGGCGCCAAGCCAAGGGATCGACAGAAGGACATCCAACGCCTGTTCCAACAGCTGGCCTAGTGATGTGTCCGCAATGGACATGCGCAACAATCCCTGCAGCACCCGCTCGGTCCGCAGCGTTTGTTCGGCATCCGCACGGTAGCGCCGAAATTCGTAGGCTATGTAGAGGGAGGTCGCGAACCCCATCCCCGTTATGGCCCCCGTGAGCGAGATGATCGCGGCGAGACGTCCGGTCTCCATGTACACCGCCCAGAGGGCCGCGATTGTCGCCATGCCGACCGTCACCAGTTGCGGACCGACGCCCCATGGCAGGAGAGTCGCGGTGAACAGCGTCAGGACGAGCAGGGTGAGCGCTGTTGGCAGCAGATCGTGTGTGACGACTGCTGATGCGGCGGCCGAGATGCACTCCATGGCAGCAGTCAGCAGGGCGATTGTGAGGATCCGTTGGCGCAAGGCGGCAACCCGCAACGACCACAATCCTCCCAGAACCACCGCGATCGTTGCCGAGTTGACCAGGCACTCGAGCTGGAAGTTGGTGGGGGAAGAGAAGAGTTCTGCCACGGTTGATGAAATGGTGCCGAGCAGAATGATCCACAGGCCCACACGCAGTCGCACCACGAGCAGCGTGTTGGTGTCCAAGAGGTCCCGGCGGTTATCTGACCGACTGGGGATGGCCATTATGCCGCCGAGCTATCTATGTCGGTTTCGCGCACTATGTGCGGGGTGTGGTGTTCCGCGTGTTTGACAACGCGACTCGTTAGCGTACCGGCTGCGGTCAGGCTCTCAATGGTTCTGAGGAGACGTTGCGCGTCGATCGGTTTGGAGACATAGCCATCCATGCCCGCGGCCAGGCAGCGTTCGTCGTCGCCCTGCATGGCGTGCGCAGTCATGGCGATGATCGGAATGCGAGGGCGGCCGGGTGCCGCCCCCTGTGTTTCGCGCTGGCGAATCTGGGCGGTCGCTTCCAGGCCTTTCCGATGAGCCTGCGCCGTCAAGGGCTTGATGGTCTCGTCCAGGAGTTCTTTACGCGTGTCGTCGATACCGGAGCCGAACATAAGTTGGTTCCAACGTGTATCGAAATGCACCTCGCATGCCAGCGTCGGAGCGGTGTAGGAAATTACCGGATGGATCGGCAGGGAGCTATTTCAGTGGCGGATCGGGGAAAGTGAGCTGTCAGGTGACGCTGATTGGTCGATCATGCGGCAGGCCCGGGTGCATAAACCGACGGTACCCAGACACGGAACGTTGAGCCGCGTCCGACCTCGCTGTCGACGGTGATCCTGCCTCCCAGAACGTCCAGCAGACGACGCGCGATGTGGAGTCCCAGGCCGACCCCGCCGAAGCGGCGGGTCATCGAGGACTCACCCTGGCGAAACGGCTCGAAAATGATAGGCAGCGTCTCCGGTGCAATGCCGATGCCGGTGTCGGTCACTGAGAATTCCACACCGCCATCCCTGCTGCGTACACCGACAGTGACGTGACCTTCTGCGGTGAACTTCATGGCATTCCCGATCAGGTTCTTGAGCACCACCTTGAGCTTGACCGGGTCAGTGTGAAGTGGCGGCAGTTGCGGCGCGACATCCCAACCAAAAGTTACGTTCGGATTTTCGCGCAGCGCGCGGGTTTCTGCGTCCAGGTGGCTGACGAGGTCGGACAGGATGATCTCCTTCACCTCCAGCGGGACGTGTTCAGCCTCGAGGTGGCCGAGGTCGAGGGTGGCGTTGATGAGTTCGAGCAGCCCGTGGGCACTCTTGTCCATTCGTCTTAAGGTATCGATTTGCTCCGCTGTCAGTGGGCCAAACTCCCCATGGAGCAGGAGATCGTTGTAGCCCATGACGATATTGAGGGGGGTGCGTAACTCGTGTGACATGGTGGCCACAAAGTCCGACTTGAGACGGTTGGCACGCTCGAGCTGTTCGACCAGCCGTGCGTTCGCCAAGGCAAGCGAGGCGAGGTGAGCGATCCCGCGAGCGATGCGTTCCTCCAGGGGGCCAAAGGGATCCCTGCGTCCACGATAGGCCGCGGTATGTATCCCGACGATTTCACCGCCGCGGCGCAGCGCCATGAAGAGGATCACTGTAATGCTATACGCTATGAGCACGCTTGCCAACGAAGGGTCCTGACAGATCGTGGCATTGACGACCTGGTCACGTTCGAGTCGCGCCAACAGATGTGCGAGTGGTGGGCGAGGCAGCTCGATCACGTGGATCGACTCCCATTCCTCAGGCGTATGTCCATAACCCGACACCGGAACGAATACCTGCTCCCTGGGCCGCCAGAGTGCCGTGTGGCTCCAATCACACTCCAACACTTCTGTGGTGAGCTGGCACAGTCGGTTGAGGAGTACCGGAGTATCGAGGGAGGAAATGAGTTCCTGGCCGACGCGTGCCAGGGCGCCGGAAACGTGCGCCTCCTCCCGCAGAGCCTCCTGTGCCTGCTGGCGTTCCCGCCGTACTGCCGCTTCGCGCAACTCGCGCTCAACGGCGGGTGCCAGTCGCGCCAGGTTGCCTTTCATGATGTAGTCTTGCGCGCCGGCCTTCATGGCCGCAACCGCGACTTCTTCACCGATGACTCCGGACACGACGAGAAAGGGAAGATCGAGTCCGGAGTTCTGCAACAGCAACAAGGCGGCAATCCCACTGAAGCGCGGCAGTTCGTAGTCGGCAAGCACAAGATCCCAGACCTGCTGGGCAAGGGCAGTCTCCATGGTGGGGCGGCTGTCGATGCGGCGGTACGTCAGGTCATACCCAGCACGCCGCAGCTCATGCATCACCAGCTCGGCATCGTCCTCGGAATCCTCCACGTGCAAGACGCGAAGCGGCCGGGAGGAATGCGGATCGCGGCGCGCCTCATCGTTGCTGGATGGTTGCCTGTTCTTGCCGGGGTCCACAGCCGCGCCTCTCGAATAGCTCACTCGTTGCTGCTGGATGGCGCTAACGTGAAATAGAACGTCGCGCCCTGCTCGACGGCGCCTTCGGCCCAGATGCGGCCCCGGTGACGATGAATGATGCGCTGCACGGTTGCCAGGCCGATGCCGCTGCCCTCGAACTCATCGGACCTGTGCAGACGCTGAAAGGCTCCAAAGAGCTTGCCGGCGTATGCCATGTCGAAGCCGGCGTCATCATCGCGCACGAAATACGCCGTCTGCCCGTTCACTTGCGTGACGCCGAATTCAATCCGCGCGTGGGGGTTCTTGCTGGTGTACTTCCACGCGTTGCCGAGCAGGTTTTCCAGCGCCACCCGTAACAACCCCGCATCGCCGCGTGTCACCAGATTCGTCGCGATGACAAATTCCACCTGCCGATGCAACAGCGTCTTCTGCAACTCCTCGGCGATGGTCTGTGCGAGGGTGCTCAGGTTGACCGGCTGCCACCGTATGGTGCCGAGCGTCAGTCGTGAGAGGCCGAGCAGATCGTTGATGAGCTGCCCCATGCGCTCCGTGGCGCCACAGACGCGATCGAGGTAGTGCTTGGCTTGTTCATCCAGCCTGTCCGCACTGCCCCCCAGCAAGAGCTTGCAGAATCCGCTGATATGTCGCAGCGGTGCCTGCAGATCGTGTGACACGGAGTAACTGAAGGCTTCCAGTTCGTTGTTCGCCGCTTCGAGCTGGGCGGTGCGCTCAAGGACGCGCTGCTCGAGTTCCACGTTCAGGCGACGAATCTCTTCCTCCGCTCGCAGGCGTTCCGTGACGTCTCGGGAGATGATAACTCCACGGCGTTCTCCAGTCGCTGTCCGAAACGCCTTACCCGTACCCTCGAACCAGCGCCACTGGCCGGTCTTGTGGCGAAAGCGAAACATCGTCTGTGCCGACTTCGTGGCAACCAGCGTCGTGACACGGGCGAGATCATCGGGATGCACCAACTCAAAAGCGATCTTGCCGACCAGCTCGCTCGGATCGTAACCCAGCACGTCCTTGTGGTTAGGGCTGACATACAAGAGTGACCCGTCAAAGCTCACCTCGGCGATCAAGTCGTACGCGTTTTCAGCCAGCCGGCGATATCGTTTCTCGCTTTCGCGTGACGCTTCCTCGGCTCGCTTGCGCTCGGTGATGTCACGGGCGTTGACGAGCATCCCCGCTACCACCGGATCATCCAAGAGGTTCCTGATGACGGCTTCCACAGCACGCCACGAGCCGTCCTTGTGCCGAAAGCGGTACGCCGCCGTGACGGTTGTCGCACCATCCTGGATTGCCTCGGCCAACCGGCGGGACACCTCCGGCCGATCGTCTGGGTGAACGAAATCAAACCCGTTCCGGCCTAGGAGTTCGTCGGGTGTGAATCCCGATGTCTGCACGTGGGACGGGCTTACGTACCGGTAGGTCCCGTTGGCGTCCACAATCGCGACGAGGTCCAACGCCTTCTCGATCAGTGAGCGGAAATGTTGCTCGCTGTCGCGCACCGCCGCCTCCGTCCGCCGGCGCTCGGTGATGTCGCGTAGGATGACCGTACGCAGCTGTCGGCCCGCGATTTCTACGCGGGAGATCGAGGCCTCGATCGGGAACTCCTCACCGTCGGCACGGAGGCCACTGACGCGGCCCAGCGCACCTCTCATTTCCTTGGTAGCCATTGTTTGATCGAAGGCCCGGATGTGCTCCCGATGCGCGGCGCGAAAACGCTCCGGAATGAAGCGATCAAGCGGCTGCCCAATCGCTTGCGCGGCAGGGCAACGAAATATCTGCTCGGCAGCAGGGTTGAAAAGCACGACGCGCTGATCGGTGTCGACAGTGATGATTGCATCCATCGCCGAGTCGATGATGCTGCCGAGGCGCGCCTCGCTCTCCCGCAACGCCGCCTCCGCCTGCTTGCGCTGAATCACCTGACCCAGCATATTCGCCACTGACTGCACGAAGTGAATGTCGTCCGCCGAGAATATCCGATGCGTTGCTGTATGCGCACCCAGCACACCGAACGGGCGTTCCTGACCGCGGATGATCACACTCAGGCCGCTCACGACTCCGTGGTCGTGGAGCAGCGGCGGTCCACTGAAACGCGTCTCCGTGCGCAGATCTTCGACCACCACGGGTTCATCGGAGAGGAGCGTGTAGCCAGCCTGAGACTCAGTACCGGCGCTCACCGTCGCCGCGCCCACGAACCCGTCCCGCCAGCCTACCCCGGCCCGCAAGCGCAATCCGCTGCCATCCGGCACCAGCTCCAGGACCTTGCAGTACTCGACCGCGAGCGTCTCGGCGACCAAGCTGACCGCGCTGTCCATCAGAGCGGCTAGATCGGTGGCCGCCAGGGCCTGCTGGCCAAGGTCCGCAAGGGCGGCCTGCTGCCGCCCAAGAGTGCGGAGCTGCTCCTTGGCCAGCTTGCGATCGGTCAAGCGGATTTGTTGGCGGGGTCGTAGCAGTTGGTGAATTGGGCTCATGCCCGACGGCGACTCACGTAGACATTCAATTCGGTGATGTCTTATGATTATCCGGTAGACGGCGGTGTATGAAGCTGTCGACGTAAGACGGCCTCTGAGTTATTTGTAAGAATTAGCCTGAAGACAGATTGGGGAAAGGCACGCGTATACCGTGGCGCGAACTTGGCGAGTCGATCATTCTTCCAGGATGTGAGGGTCACGGTACGAGCCCGCTGCGTATCGCGTACTGGATCAGTTCCGCATTGTTCCTCATGCGCATCTTCTTCAGCAACCGGGCCCGATGTGTGCTTACGGTCTTCACGCTGACGCAGAGTTGCCGGCTAATGTCGGTGATCGTCTTTCCGGAGGCGAGCAACGACAGCACTTGGAACTCACGGTCGGACAGGGCTTCATGCAGCAATGCCCCGGGCTTCCCGATAGCGAGGTCGAAAGCCAATCGCTCCGCCAGCGGTGGACTGACGTATCTTCCGCCCCGCGCGACCTGGCATATCGCTGCCATCAGCTCTTCGGGTGCGGACTGCTTGGTGAGGAATCCAGTGGCGCCTGCCCTCAAGGCGCGAACGGCGTATTGCTGCTCCCCGTGCATCGTCAGCACGAGCACGCCAAGCTTAGGATTGAGGCTCTTGATTTGCTTGAGCACGTCCAAGCCGCTTCGATCAGGCAGCGAAATGTCCAGCACGACGGCGTCCCAGTGGCTCAGGCGAACCTTTTGTAACGCTTCGTCTCCGGTGCCCGCTTCGCCGACGAGAACTTGCTCGTGTCCGCGCTCAAGAATCTGCTTCAAGCCCGTCCGCACGACCGCATGATCGTCAACAAGCAACACCTTGATCATGCTACAAACCCTGCGTCACCCTTTTCCTGCGCGGCAGTCGGTATGTACACCGTGACGACGGTGCCCTTCCCCCGGATACCGCTGATGTGGACGTTCCCTCCCCAGGCGCGCACCCGTTCCCGCATGCCACTTAACCCAAGTGCTTGCGGGTTTGTAATCTCCTCGCTGGATATGCCCTTGCCGTTGTCCCTCACCTCGAGCACGAGGCCACCATCATCGGTGTGCAGCGCAACGTCGGCTTCGACGGCATTTGCATGCCGAGCGACGTTGGTCAGGGCCTCCTGCAGAACGCGATAGACGGTCGTGGAACGAGCGGGATCGACCACGAGATCCTCCGGGCTTGCTCTCAGCCGAGTTTGGATTCCTGTCCGATGCTGAAAGTCCTGCAGTTGCCATTCAATCGTGGCAAGCAAACCGAGGTCGTCGAGCATGCCGGGTCGCAGGTCGGCGGCGATTCTCTGTACGCTGCCGATCGTCCGATCGACCAAGTTGATCATTGCTTGGGTTCTCTCACGCAAAGGCCTTTGCCTCGCCGGCAGGTGCTCTCTCACCGCCACCAGATCAAGCTTCAGTGCCGTCAGTGCTTGGCCCAACTCATCGTGAACCTCGCGGGAGATCCGGGTCCGCTCTTCCTCCTGGATCGAGAGCAGACGGCCGGACAGCGCGCGCAACTGCGCGCGTGACTGCTCGAGTTGCAGCTCAGCGACCTTGCGGTCGGTGACATCCTCCGCTGTTCCAACTACACCGGTGATCGTGCCGTCTTGCGTGAGCGGCTCGATGCTGAATCGGACGGTTCTCTGCGCACCATCCGTACGGGGCAATTCCAGCTCAATCCCCCGCACCAAGATCCCTCGGACGGCCGTTTGGCGAAACAGCTCGTTGACGCGTGCGAGTGCCGCATCCCCAAAAAGCATGCTGTAGGGATGGCCGAGCAGTTCCTCTCGGGAATAGCCGGTGATTTCACAGCTGTGGTGGTTGACAAAGGTGAACCGCCCCTCGATATCCAGGGCGTATATTGCGTCGGTGGCGCTCTGCACCACGTGTCCGCTGAACTCGTGCGCACTCCGGAGCGCCTCTTCTGCCCGGTTGCGTTGCTCGAGGGACGCCGTCATGGCCTCACTGGCCGCTGCTAGTTGCTCAGTCTTGACTGCGACCGTCCGTTCCAACCGCGCGTTAGCCGCTCTAAATCCCTCTAGCAATACGGTGAGCAACAAAAAGAGGCTCAGTCTCACCGCTGTGTTCCAACCGGGAGTGACAGCGGACGAGTAGGTAGCTCCCCCCATCAGATCCGCCGCCAGCCATGTCATGGCGCTGACGATAGACACCAATACTCCGGCCCACCGCCCCGCGAACCAAACGGCCAGTGCGATCGGACCAACGTAAAGTATGGAGGGAACAATCTCGGGACCGGTAAAGTAATCGAGGACCCCCACGAACAGGGCAAGCGCGACCCCTGCCGTTGTCCACAGCGACCTCGCCGGCGACTGGAAAATCTGGCCAGCGTGTTTTGGAACGGATGTCCTCAGCACTGTGTCTCAAGTGTACGTGCTTCGCATTCGAAACTCAAAGCGGACATAGTCGTCCTCGTCCTCGGACGGTCAACAATCTACCGATTTCCTCCCGTGCTGAGACAGAGCAAGACCCCAACCTTTTCCGATCGAGTTGTCAATCTCCGCAGCCCTTAGCGCAGCGCATCATGCGGCAGACCTCCCCGCCTGCTCGACCGCGGCGGCGCTCAACGATCGGGCGATTCGTTTCGTCCGGGGGTTCTTTACGCGTGTCGTCGATACCGGAGCTGAACATAAGCTGGTTCCGACGTGTATCGCAGTGCACCTCGCATGCCAGCGTCGGAGCGGATGTAGGAAATTACCGGATGGATCAGCAGGGAGCTATTTCAGTGGCGGATCGAAGAAAGTGAGCTGTGAGGTGACGCTGATTGTCAATCATGCGGCACGCCCGGGTGCCTAAACCGACGGCACCCAGTGGACCCGGGTGGCGCCGCAGTACAAGGACGCCAGTTTGCGTTTCGGAGCGCCGCGGAGTACGCAATCTCTATCGATGATCCACGCCGAACTGACCGGCCACTACCGCGACGATGCGCGGTACCCCGCCGCGATGGTGAACATCACCAATCGCTGCAACTTGTCCTGCGCCCACTGCTTCATTTACCGCGACGGCAATCCGAACGAGTCGCCGGCCTCGGTCCGTGATGAGATGAGTGACGCGGCCATCATCGAGACTCTCACCGGGCTGCGTGATCGCCACGGGATCGCGACCATGCTGTGGATGGGAGGCGAGCCGCTGCTGCGTCACCAACTACTGGCCGAGGGTGTTCGTGTGTTCGCACGCAACACGATTACGACGAACGGCACGGTACCGCTGGTCGATTTCGGTCCCGAGGTGCTCTACGTGGTGAGCCTGGACGGCCCTGAAGACCTGAACGACGCGTTGCGCGGGCAGGGGACGTATCGCAAGGTGATGCGCACGCTGTCGCGCCTGCCGGCGGAATTCAGGTCGCGCGTGCAGTCACAGTGTGTCGTGACCAGGCGGAATCAGGGGCGCCTGGAGGAACTGGTCGAAGCGGTGCGCGCAACGCGTGCTGCCTGGATGACGTTCTCTTTCTACGTGCCGCGCGCGAACGACACGAGTGGTGATGCCTGGGCAACCAACGACGAGCGTGCGGTTGCGGTCCGCGAGGTCATGCGGCTGAAGGCACGCTACCCGGGTTTTGTCCGCAACTCCGCCCGCAGTCTGGAACTCATGCTGCCACCGCACTGCATCCGCGTGACGGCCGCCTGCCCCGCGCAGGACAACGTCTTGGCCCTGTGGATGGACGGGGAGCGGTTCATCACGCCCTTCTGCTGCTACGGCAACGACGTGGACTGCGAACGCTGCGGCGCCTGGGTCGTGTTCAGCCTGGCCGCGAAGCTCGGCATGGACGACGTGTCGGCGCAATTGGCGTGACGTGGCGGCGACCGGCTGGTCGCCCCTACACGTTTGCGCTCGCGCTGGGACGCCGAATATAGTCGCGCCATGGAACGCCGGGATTTCGAGGAGCTGGAACGGACAACGCTGGCGCCGTACGCGATGCACAGCCGCGATAGCCGCGGCCGGGTGCATGCGGAGCCGGAACACCGCTTGCGGCTGGTGTTTCAGCGCGACCGAGACAGGATCATTCATTCCACGGCGTTCCGACGCCTGGAGTACAAGACCCAGGTGTTCGTCAACCACGAGGGCGATTACTACCGTACACGCCTGACCCACACGATGGAGACGGCGCAAATCACCCGCACCGTTGCGCGGGCGCTGCGCCTCAACGAGGACCTGGCCGAAGCCGTGGCGCTCTCGCACGACCTGGGCCACACACCGTTCGGCCATGCCGGCGAGCGGGTGTTGGATCAGCTGATGGCCGCGCACGGCGGATTCGAACACAACCGCCAAAGTTTGCGGATCGTGGACGTCCTGGAGGAACGCTATCCCACCTTTTCGGGATTGAATCTTTCTTGGGAGGTGCGCGAGGGCATCGCCAAGCACTCGCCACCGTACGATCGCCCGCTGGCGCAGGCCTTCGCTCCGGGCCAGGCCCCATGCCTGGAGGCACAGATCGTCGATTACGCCGACGAGATTGCCTACAACACGCACGACATCGATGACGGGTTGAAGTCCGGCTTGTTGACGCGAGAGCAGTTGCAGGACGTCACGCTTTGGCGTGAGACCTTCGGTCGCGTGTCGGCGCAGTATCCGCAGGCAGGCTTCCGCATCTGGCGCTACCAGGTGCAACGTGCCCTGATCGATCACTTTGTCACCGACCTCATCGAAACCGTTTCCACACGCCTGCGGGAGCTGAAGCTGGCAAGCGTCGATGCTATCCGGGAGTATGCCAAACCCATCGCCCGCTTCAGCGAGGACACCGAAGCCAAGCATGCCGAGCTGAAGGCCTTCCTGATGGAAAACCTGTACCGTCACTACCGCGTCATGCGCATGGCGGTGAAGGCGCAGAAGGTTATGGCCGATTTGTTCCATGCGTACATGGACGAACCGGCACAGTTGCCGACCCACATCGCCGCGCGCTGGAAGGGCGGCGCGGATCGCGCCCGGGTGATTGCGGACTACATTGCGGGCATGACCGATCGCTTTGCCTTCGACGAGCACCGTAAACTCTTCGATCCCGCCGAACGCACGTGAGCCCGCGCGCCTTTGGTGGCGGGCTTGCGTGGTGCCTGCAAGGCGGATAACGTTTTCGTAAGTTTGAAGCCTGCGGGAAGGATGAGAAAAACATGGGCCGTTCGCGATGGATGGTTCCAGGCGCCGTGTTGTTCGTGGCCTGCGTTGCGGTGGCAAACAGCGGAGACGGTGCGAGTGCTCAGCCGCCGGCGGTGGAAGGCAAGCCGATGGGACAGAAGGTCATCAAGTCAGAAGAAGAGTGGCGCCAGGTGCTCACGCCCGAGCAGTTTGCCGTATGCCGGCAGAAGGGGACGGAGCGGGCATTTACCGGCAAGTATTGGGACAACCATGAAAAGGGCGTCTACCGGTGTGCCGTGTGTGGGGCGGAACTGTTCAGCTCCGATGCCAAGTTCGACTCCGGCACCGGCTGGCCCAGTTTCTGGGAACCCATCAACAAAGAAAGCATCCAAACCGATGACGATTCGAGCCTCTTCATGAAGCGCACCGAGGTCCGCTGCGCGGTGTGCGGCTCGCATCTCGGTCACGTGTTCAATGATGGTCCCGCGCCCACCGGTCTGCGGTACTGCCTGAACTCGGTGTGTCTGGATTTCCAGCCGACGAAGTAAGCTGGCCGGTCAGGATTGCCGGGGGGCCCGGAAGACCACCATTGCTAAAGGCGGCAGCGTTACGGTCAGGGTATGGCTGCGGCCATGCGTCGAGATCGGCGCCGCCTGTGCGCCACCCGAATTGCCTAGGTCGCTACCGCCGTAAAGTGCCGAATCGCTGTTGAGGATTTCCGTCCAGTATCCGCCCCAAGGGGCGCCGATCAGATACTTGTAGCGCGGCACCGGGGTGAAATTGCAGGCGATCAGCAGCACGTCGTCGTGCGCTTGAGCGCGGCGCAGGAAGCTGAACACCCCCGTATCGGCATCGTTGCAGTCGATCCATTCAAAGCCGCCGGGCTCGCAATCGAGCTGGTGCAGGGCCGGCTCTCCACGATACGCCGTGTTGAGGTCGCGCACCCAGCGCTGCAGCCCTTGGTGCGGCGCGTACTGCAGCAGGTGCCAGTCCACACTCTCGTCGTGATTCCACTCGCGCCACTGCCCCAGCTCGCCACCCATGAACAGGAGCTTCTTGCCGGGCTGTGTGTTCATGTAGCCGAGGAGCAGGCGCGCGTTGGCGAACTTCTGCCAGTCGTCGCCCGGCATCCTGCCGAGCAGGGAGCCCTTTCCGTGCACCACCTCGTCATGCGACAGCGGGAGGACGAAGTTCTCCGTAAAGGCGTAGAGCATCCGGAACGTGAGCTCCCCGTGATGGTACTTGCGATGCACGGGATCGTGGCTGAAGTAGAGCAACGTATCGTGCATCCAGCCCATGTCCCACTTCAGTCCGAAACCCAGGCCGCCGAGGTAGGTGGGCCGTGAAACCATTGACCATGCCGTCGACTCTTCGGCGATGGTGAGAATGTCTGGATACTCGGCATACACCTGCTCGTTGAACCGGCGGACGAAGTCCGCGGCTTCAAGGTTTTCATGGCCGCCGTAGCGGTTCGCAATCCACTCGCCCGGCTTGCGCGCGTAATCAAGGTAGAGCATCGAGGCGACCGCATCCACGCGCAAGCCGTCGAGGTGATACTTGTCGAACCAAAAGAGGGCATTGCTGAGCAGGAAGTTGCTGACCTCCACGCGGCCGTAGTTGAACACGTAGGTCCCCCATTCCTGGTGCTCGCCGAGGCGTGGATCTTCGTGTTCGTACAGGTGGGTGCCGTCGAAGTACCCGAGCCCGTGGCCGTCCCGGGGAAAGTGTGCCGGCACCCAGTCCATGATCACGCCGATGCCGTGTTGATGTAGCGTGTCGATGAGGAACATCAAATCCTGCGGTGTGCCGAAACGGCTGGTGGAAGCGAAGTAGCCGATGGTTTGGTAGCCCCAGGAGCCGTCGAACGGGTGCTCGCACAGCGGCAGAAACTCCACGTGCGTGTACCCCATGTCGTGTACATACTGAGCCAACAGCGGCGCAACCTCACGATAGCTCAGCCAGCGGTTGCCTTCCTCCGGCAAGCGTCTCCACGACCCGAGGTGGACTTCATAAATTGCAACCGGCGCGTCCAGTGCCTGGGCCTTACCGCGGGCCGACATCCAAGCCTGATCTCCCCAGGCGTAACCGGAGAGTTCCCAGACTTTGGAGGCGCTTGCCGGACGAATCTCGCTGGCGAAGGCGTAGGGATCGGCCTTTTCAGCCTCGTAATCATGGTATCGCGAGCGGATGAAGTACTTGTACGATGCGCCGTGTCCAACGCCAGGGATGAAACATTCCCATACCCCAGCCTCGGGCCGGAAGGTCATCGGATGAGTTCCCGGACGCCACCGGTTGAAGTCCGCGATGACGGAGACCTCACGTGCGTTGGGAGCCCAAACCGCGAAGTGGGTGCCGGGCTGGCCGTCCAATTCCGTCAGGTGCGCGCCCAGCTTGTTGTAGGTGCGATAGTGCGTCCCCTCCGCCAGGAGATGAAGGTCGAAGTCAGTCAAGAAAGGTGTGGCCACAGTGCGCTGCCTCCGTGCGGAGCCCTCTCCACCAGATCGAGCATGGACTGTACGGGTACCCCGACGCCTGCGCAAGTGTCGGGACGAGTCAGTATGACGAGTGGGCAGTATCGGTGAATCAGAAGCGCAGCGTCACCTCGATACCGCGCACGGTGCTGCCGAGAAGCGGTGTGACTTCCAGGCCCGGTTTGGGGTTCTCGCCGGCGCCTGTGGCGCGCTGCCTTTCGAGCCGGGCGACGGTGCGTGCGGTGACGGTTCCGATGACGCCGCCCACGAAGACGTCGGAAAGAAAATGCGCATCCGCCCGTATGCGCGCGACGGCGACTCCAGTGGCGAGACCGTACGCGGGAACGGCCAGCCAGAGTGGGTTATCGAAATGCTCGGATACGCTGGCGGCGAGAGCGAATGCCGTGGTCGAATGGCCGGAGGGTAGCGAAGCACCGCCTGAAAGCGGTGTGAAATGAAAGGCGCCTTTTCCCGCGTTTGGCCGGCTGCGGCCGAATATCTCCTTCAGAGGCTCCGTGAGTGCGAGATTCGCAACAAACAGCGCCTCGCCCACATCGACCCCAAGCCGGGCCGCATCTTCGTTGCCCGCCAAGAGGCCGAACACCAATGGGGCGCCGGCAACCACCGCGCCTCCGGGAAGATCGCCGAATTCCTGGATGGCATCCTCGACACTCCCTTCGGTGCCGGAGCGTGGATGGTGAAGGCGTGACGCGATGTCGATTTGGTGATCCAGGCCCATGGTCGCGCCCGTACCCGCGGCAAAAAGGGAAAACCGCGTCCAGTCGGAGCGATCCCAGCGCCCGGGCGCCGTGAGAATGTAGCCCGTATCCCAGAAGGTACGCCGTGCAAACTGGAGCGGGAAGTCGATGGTAAAGCCCGGATGCGTAGGCGCGAGTCCGAGTGCGTGCCGTTCAAAACAGCCGGAGACGTTCGCAAGGCAGGGCTCCGAGTTGTTGAGCTGACCTTCAGGCGGCGACACCGATCGAATGGAAGCAGGCGGCGTTTCCTGGGCGTCGCAGACCGGGGCCGGGAGGAGCAGGGCACCCAGGAGGGCCAGCAGGCGAAGCACCAATTTCAAGAGACCGCGAAACACTCATCCTCTCTGTGCCAGGCCTTCGAGTGTCGCACGAATCGCGTCGGCGGCGAACCGGAGTGGACTGATGGCGGTGGTGGTGACGCCGGCCGCGACGTAGGCGGCGATGCGCTCGCGACATTCCTCCAACGACCCGAAGATGGCGATGCTGTCCACGAAGCGATCCGTCATCCCCTTGCGGGTGAGCTCACGATCACCTTTGCGGAATCCTTCGGCGATGAGCGCGGCTTCCTCTTCGAAACCGTACCACGCCGCGAACTTGTTGTAGACCGGCGTAGCGAAGTATCCCGTGAGTCCGGCCCGGAACAACTCACGCGCACCGTTCTTGTCGTCGGTCACCAGCACCTGGTGTCGGCAGACGACCTCGAACCGGTGTGCGTCCTTGCCGGCGCGGCGCGCACCGGCGGCAACGTGTTCGAGCATCCTCGGTAACGCCTCGGCGGGGAACAAGTTTACGGCCACGCCGTCGCCGACCTCACCCGCGAGTTCGAGCATCGCCGGCCGCAGGGCGCCGACGTAGATCGGCACCGGGCCCGGCGGCGGCGCCATCAGACGGAATCCTTGGGTGCGAAGCGTCTTCCCTTCGAACTTGACCTTTTCTCCGGCCAGCATGGAACGTACGGTCGTGACCGTCTCACGCACGCGAGTCAGCGGCTTGCGGAACGGAACGCCATGCCAGTTCTCGACGATGGCATGACTGGATGCACCTAAGCCGAGAATGAAGCGGCCCGGCGCTAGCTGAGCCACGGTGGCCGCGGCGGCGGCGATGGCCGCGGGTGTGCGGATGTACACGGGTGAGACGGCAATGCCGATGCGGAGCTTTTTCGTGACCTGCGCGACGGCGCCGGCCAACACAAAAGGATCGGGGCCGCCGGCGTCGGCGATCCACACGCTTTCGTAGCCGAGAGACTCCGCTCGCCGGGCCCACTCGATGCAGGCGGGGACGTTCGGCGGTACGGGCAGGCTGAGAGCAAGGTTTCCGAGATTCATGCGTTAGGTCTATCGGAGAAACATCGCGGTGGGAAGCTGTGCCGTGTAACGCGCTGCCTGCGAGTCCAGCTGAACGTGCGGAAGGGATGTGCTAGTTTTGCCGCATGCCACATTCGAACAATCAAGTCTCCTTGGAGGAGCCCCGAATCCCGTTGCCGGGATGCGACGTCGAGCTGCCGGTGATGGGGCTGGGCACGTGGGCGTGGGGCGATAAGTCCACGTGGGGAATGAACGGGTACGACCGCAGCTACACCCTGGAGACGATCCGTCAGGCGTATGCCCGGTCGGTCGCGGCAGGGGTTAGCTTCCTCGACACGGCCGAAGGATACGGCTCCGGCGAGAGCGAGCGTATCATTGGGCGGTTGCTGGATGAGGACCGTGAGAACGGCCCGCGCATCGTTGTGGCAACCAAGTTCATCCCGTTCCCATGGAAACTCGCGCTTGCCTCCGCACTGATGGCGTCGCTGCGTGCCTCGCTGCAGCGGCTGGGGCTGCCATGGGTGCACCTATACCAGATTCACGGTCCGATCAGTTTGCGCTCACACCAGGCCATGGCCGATGCACTCGCGGTCCCATACCGTGACGGCCTGATCAAGGCGGTCGGCGTGTCGAATTATTCAGAACGAGAAATGCGGGCCATTCATGCGGGGCTGGCCAGGCATGGTATCCCGCTGGCAACCAATCAGATCGAGTACTCCTTGCTGCGCAGCATGCCCGAGTCGAGCGGCCTGCTCCGGGCCTGCAAGGAATTGGGCGTTGTCGTGCTGGCCTACTCGCCGCTCGGGCAGGGCCGCTTGACGGGCAAATACAACGCGAGCAACCCCCCACCGGGCAAGCGGAATTTTTCCGCATTCCCGATGTCCGAGGTTGATCCCATCGTCGCCGAACTGCGGCGTATCGGCGAACGCCGCGGCGGCAAAACCCCTGCGCAGGTGGCGCTGAACTGGATCATCTGCAAAGGGGCCGTTCCGATCCCTGGGGCCAAGAACAAGGACCAAGCCGAACAGAACGCCGGTGCCCTCGGCTGGCGCATGTCGGATGACGACGTCAGGGGACTGGATGGAGTGAGCAAGGCGGGCCAACGGGGGTTATTCAACCGCATGTGGCAGCACGGCTGATCGAAGCCGCGCGGGTGCGCGGATCTGTTGGGTCGATGAACCCCCTCCTTACCAAGGAGGGGGAAGGGGGAGGTCGAGTTGCCGCGACCTTTCCAACCTCCCCTGGCCCCTCCTTGGTAAGGAGGGGAACCCTTCCGCAGGCAGATTGGACGGTTCACCACAGCCAGTTGGTTCATTGGGAGGCTCTCAAAGCACGGCTTCGCATTTGTCGACAATCTACACGCGGAGCGGGGATTCGCCGGCGAGTTCCTCACCCTCCGACGTCACATACATGTCACCGAGTTGGAGGATCGCGATGCGGCTGCGCGGCACCGGTGTGATCAAGCAGATGGTGCCGCGCTTGAAGTCGATTCTTTGGATCGTGGCCAGACCGAGTCCTTCATCGTGCTGGTCCGCCACGCCGCAGAGCAGGTGGCGCTCGAACCCCGGAGGCAGAACCTTGAGAACGCTGGTTCGTGGACGATCGTCGGAAACGGCAATGACTCCTTCCGGCGTCCTCTCTGTGTAAATCGATGACGCGTCGGGGATCGCCTCGCTCGTCAACAAGAGCGAACGCTGAAAGATCACCTTGGCCAGCGGCAGGGACACTTGTGTGGCTTGGCGAAAGTAGCGGCCGAAAGCCTCTTCTCGGTTCCGGCGTCTCTCGTCAGCGCTCTTCCGTACGGCCAGCGAGGAGAGCGCGATTCGTATGATGTGTTGATTGCGATGGGCGCGGAGAATTGATTCCAACTCGTCACCAGCTTGGATGGCGACGATGACATCCGGGCGCAGGGCTTCGATCTTATGGGTTTTCAGCACCCGGCCGACCCCGTGGATGAATCCGGTCGTGTTGACCAGAACGGAGTCCGCCTGGGCGGCGTCGAGCATCCGTTTGGCGCCGACGACCATGGGGACCAGGTGGCCGCTCGGCGTGGTGGATCCGACAAAGTAGTACGCACTCGGTCTGACAGGCGCCTGAGCACGAGAGGCGGTGAAGTAGCCCAGCGTGATGGTCGTAGGAGGCCCAATGTCCTTTTGGCCGACGTCGGCGTCTACGAGCGCGACACGGTGTCGTGCAGTACCAAGCCGCCGCGCCAGAAACACACAGTAAGTGCTCTTGCCTCGGTCAGCACCTCCGAGCACCAAGATCGTGCGCCAACGGCTTGTGCGAATTACCTCGGCGGAGTGTTCCCAGGACTGGGGGATATCCAGCGTTGTCATCTCGGAGAGCACGTCTCAGTTGTTGATGGCCTCGGCGATCGCGGCGCGGCGAAAGTGGTTCGTGCCGGCACGAAGAGGCGTGACCGGGTGAGGAGCTTCATGATTGCTTCTGCGGGCGTAGCGTTATCGCTGCGGCCCGGCCGACGTCGTGCCGGTGAGCCGCGCCTTCTTCTGGCGGCGGTCTCGCTGGTTAGCCACCAACTGGTCGAGTCTCCTGCCCGACAGAGCGTACGGCTACCAGATCGTCGTCGAGGACGGGGCGCACGTCATCGGTCGCCAGAGTTACCACGGCTTGGGTCCTACCCGACGCGCGAACAAACTCCACTTCGATCGCTTCCGTGTCGTACACTTCTACCACTGCACCAAGGTCGCCCTTCCGCAGTCCGTACTGGACAAGATCTCGGTCGAGGACAACGGTGTCCAATAGCTGGTAGGTCATGGCGTCTCTCCTGGGAAAGCTGTCACAAAGCGAAGTGTCTCCTCATCTGGACGAACAATCCAAATCGTCACGACGTGGGCTACCCTGCCCGCCGGTCCGCGTAGAGCACCCCGGATCTCATACTTCTGACCATACCGGATACGAGGGCCGAGTACCAAATCGCCGCTGGCTGCAAGTTTCCGGAGGTCGCATCTAGCCGTTGCCACTCAGCGGCCGAGTAGCCCAGTGCTTCGAAGAACGCGGCCTTGAAGTGCCCCACCGGGTGCTCCTTGGAGAGCAGGTAGTCGCGCACCTTCGCAGGTTCAATCTCGACAGGCTCTCTGGCTGGCGGTTCCACACACCGATTCTTGCACGCATCACGTCATGCCGTCGAGGTCTGCATAGCGAACGAGTTTATGAGCAAACCCGAAAACGTTGAGGTTGGCCATTGAGGGACATAGGGCCGAGTATTCCCAGTTGATGTACACGCCGGTCTCCATAATCGTTGACCGCTGCCTGCTGCGGCTCTGCACCCTACGTGCATGCCGCATGGCGCTGCATCGAGACCGTGCGTGTTCGTCTCCATGCGATCCATTGCTGCAGGGCCTCGGTTACCCAGGCTTCCGCCAGTTCGCGAGCGGCGGCGAGTGCCCCTTCGACACCCGCCCCGTGGGTCGTCAGATCGAGCGTGGGTATGTGCGCATAGTAGAAGCCCTCGAAGCCGGCTTCCTGAATGGGTTCGAGAAAAACGGAGTAGCGCATCAAGTCCCTTTCATTCGTTGCGATAGCCACCACCCATATAGTACGACGGCGATACGGTGATCGAGCCGTGCTCCAGGTAGTCGCGGGATCTCAGCCCGCAGCGCTGTTCGGGCAAGCGGCGCGAAACGGCAGCCGCAACGGCAACCACGCGCCGGACATTCCGCCGCCGCCGGCACTGCCAGTGCTGCTGGTCTCCAGCGCAATGTGAGCGTGGCCATGCGGTGATTCTCACGGCCCCGAATGCAAGCAGGGTTGCACGCTTGCATTCGGGGCCGTGCGAGCTTCAGTGCGACGACGTTATCCGTTCCGAGAACCACTGTTCCGATGACGTCGCGTGTCTGCTTGCCCATCACTCACACCGTAGCGCCGATCTTCCCAGCGCGGCTCGGTGCTAGGCTCTGCGCGCTCCGCCACTGCAGCCCCCTTTGCCATTGTGCCAACGCCTCCGCACGGCCTCGATTCCTCCCCGCACGCATGGCTTGACCTGCTTGATCACAGACAGCTCTCCCGACTATAACCCCCATAGTGAGTGAGCATCCGTCAGCAGCGGATCAGTTCAACATCGTTTATCTGCTCCCCGGCGGCGCTCGTCTGTGTCTATCGCAAACGACACCGACGCTGGAGGGCAGATGAAACGCTAAACGTTAGGCCTACAGAATGTCAGTTCTTCTCTTCGTCGACATGCTTGGTGTCAATTCGCGGTGGCGTCTCTCAGGGCGGGACGGCGCGGAGTTGGCCTTTAGGCAGTTCCGTGCCCTTGTGAATGGCGCCATCGCGAAGACCACTGAACGTGATTCGATCCGCGGCTCTATCGAGAGCGATGCCGTAGCGATTGTTTCTGAGTCTTGCTCTCTTGCTGTCAAGATCGGACTACGCCTGTTCCGTGACGCGTTCCTAAGTCCGGTTCAGGACGGAGGGCACCGATTCTGGTTGCGCGGAGTAATAGTGCCCTGGTCTGGGGGCGAGTTCATTAGACGCACGGTTCCGGGCGTCGAATCGCCGACTCATGGATTGGACATCGTCGAGTACTCACCGGCGCTCCTGGACGCAATCGCCACAGAGCGGTCTGGCTTCAAGGGAATGAGGCTACTGATCCACCGGGAACTGGTCACGCCGGAGCTGCGGACGACATGCTCGGTTTCGGTTGGTCAGAAGAAAGTGCCACTCTTTATGCAACTCAGGCTGAGCCAATATCCAGAGCGCATCGATCGGCTGTTCGCGGATGTCCTCTGGATGGCGGCAGACAACGAATCAGATTGGGAAGGGATGAAGACCTTGCTCTCTAGACGGTTATCGCGTTCCACCAAGGAGAACGAAGAGTTCTTGCACGCCGCTGCGACGCAGGTTGTCTTCAACGAGTGCGGAGGCAGAATGTTGCGAGTTCGCCGACGTCAGGGTCTCGCGGTCCCCCGATACTCCAAAGCCATAAAAAAGGCTAGGCGCAGCATGGGGTGATGAGTCCTAACCCGCGGCTGCACGGGATGGCCACGAGAGAATCGGAGCGGCCGCTGGCGAGCCGCAAACCTTAGCCAGGCAAGGTGGGCCGCTACTATGGTGCAATAATGGCACGCATCTCGCGACGAGGTCGTTGCGTTCACTGCTTGCGTTCGTTCGGTCAAGTGAAATCGGATCATGTCCTTCCGGAGGCGTAGGCTTGCGGGACGCAGTAACGAGTATTCCGAGTTCGGGAGCGAGTGCAGTTGCTGGCCGAATCTCTACGGACGCGGCCTGCAGCGAACGGGTGACGAGATTGCAGTGATAGATCGCATCGAGACGAATACGCACGGTCTCCATGTAGTGCCACGCGGCATGGGCGTAGGGTGCAGAGCCGCAGCACGCAGTGGTCACGGATTATGGGGCTTGGCGTGTACAGCAACTCGGAACTTGCGGAGCGCGAGGGACAGACGATGGGACGGGTAACCGTTGGCTATCAGGATGGCTGTGTGTATCCGCTCTGGCTCTCCCGGCTCAACCTGCGCTTGGCGCGACTGATGGGTGCGTCGGCGGTGTGGCTGCCGGATCACTTCATGAGCTTTACGCCGCGGCACGTCTGGACGCCCGAGGTGACAGCGGCTGCGAAGATCGTTCCGTCACTGGACGCACTCTTCGATCCGCTACAAATCCTGGCCGTTACGGCATTGCGGATGCGTGGCGTCGAAGTCGGCACATCGGTGAGTGAATGCTTTCGGCGTCACCCGATGTCGCTGGCGCAGTCGTTTGTGACGCTCGACCACATCTCAAAGGGACGCGCCATTCTCGGTATCGGCAACGGCGTGCGCGAGAACACCGAGCCGTACGGGCTAGCCTACGAGAACAATCTGCCGCGGCTGGAGGAGGCGCTGATCATCATCCGCATGCTGTGGGTGAGTCACGGCCAGCCGGTGAGCTACGAAGGGAAGTTCTGGAAGCTGAAGGATGCCGTGTTCGGTCTGCCGCTTTACAAGGGCAAGGCGCCGCGCATCTTCGTGGGCGCGCATTTCCCCCGCATGTTGCGTCTCACCGGACGCCATGCGGACGGCTGGCTACCCGGCCAACGGGTGTCGGGGGACGAGTACCGTCGGCGGTTGGGTGTCATTCGTGACGCGGCCGAGAAGGCAGGACGCTCGATGGCGCACTTCACGCCGACACACACGATGCTCGTGGCCTTCGGTGACACCCGCGATCAGGTCATCGAACGTGCCATGAAGAGCCGCTTCTGTGCGGCGCTGGCACTCGGGGCACCGGCGGATGAGTGGTTGGCGCGGGGCCTGGCGCACCCGCTGGGGGAACACCATCGCGGCTTCCTCGACCTGGTTCCGCCGCGCATCACCATGGCGCACGTTGACCAGGCGGCGGCAACGATGACACCTGAGCTGCTACTGACGCTGATGTATGCCGGCAGTCCCAAGCAGATTCGTGACGAGGTCGCGCCCTTGGCCGACGCCGGGTGCCGGCACTTCATCATCGCCAACATGGGCGCCAGCTTCACCGGCGAGGGACGTAAGGACATCTGGCGCCTGGGTCAACTCATGCGCGCGCTGAAACGGTTGTGAGAAAGGGAGCCAGCATGAAGTATCGAGTTATTCAGTGGGCAACCGGTAACGTTGGAAAGCACGCGGTGCGCGGCATCGTCGAACATCCGGAAACGGAGTTGGCCGGTGCCTATGTCTACAGTGCCGCCAAAGCGGGCCGCGATGTGGGCGAGATCTGTGGCATCGAGAAGCTGGGGGTCACCGCCACTGACGACATCGACAAGATCCTTGCCCTGAAGGCCGATTGCGTCGTGTATGCGCCGCTGCTGCCGGACCTCGACGACGTGTGCCGCTTGCTGGAGTCCGGCAAGAACGTCGTGACCCCCGTTGGATGGATCTATCCACCGAGTGCGGGAAGCGAGACGGTGGGCCGGCTCGAGGCGTCCTGCCGCGCCGGCCGATCTTCGCTGCACGGCACGGGCATCAACCCAGGCGGTGCCAGTGACCGCTTTGCCTTGATGGTGACCGCGCTGTCGCGACGCATCAAGCGGGTGCAGATCGACGAGTTCTCCGACATCCGCGACTACGACGCCGTCAATGTCATCACCGACATCATGCTCATGGGGAAGCCGCCGAAAGACGTTGAAGGCAGCCCGATGGTCGACTTCTTGGGAGCGGGCTTCCGTCAGGCGATCGACATGGTTGCCGCTGGGATGAAGATCGAACTCGATGGCTACGACGCCAAGCATGAGGTTGCGCTGGCGACGGCGCCGATCACTGGGCGCTTCGGCACGATGGCGCCGGGAACGGTGGCTGGGCAGCGCTTTACCTGGTCTGGATTGGTGAAGGGGAAAGTGGTGATCAGCACGCGCGTGACTTGGGTCATGGGGCACGACCATCTCGATCCGCAATGGCCGTATCCGTTCGATGGCTGGTTGATTGCAATCGACGGTGACCCACCGGTGCGTTGCCGGTTGAGCACGAAGTGGCCCGAGGCGTCGTCCGATCCTGTGGAGCAGGCGTATCGCCAGGATCACGGCATCATCGCCACTGCCATGCACCTGGTCAATGCGATTCCCTACGTGTGCGAGGCCCCACCGGGGATTCAAACCTACCTCGAACTGCCGATGATCGCCGGCCGGCTGACGGGTGTGTAGCGGCACACAGCCGCGGCGTGACCTGCGCGTGGCGGACCGGCTAGTGTGTTTCAGGCCCAACGCCGGTGAGTTAGGGCTGGTCCACCCCAGCGGGCACCCTTCGATACGGCGCCGGAAAAGATGGCGCCTACTCAGGGTAAGCGGGGGGAAAGCCTTATTCCACAAGAACATGATACCGCTCGCCCTGAGTAGGCCGCATTTTCTCAGCGGCCGTATCGAAGGGTGCCCGCCCGGCAGGAAGCCGCTTAACTCACTGGCATTTACGCCGGCTCAGCCGCGATGATCGCGCCCAGGTGCACGAGGTGCGGCGTCGCCGCACCGAGCGTGTTCTCGATCTGCTTCAGCCACAGGAAGTAGCGGTGAATGGGATAGTCCAGGTCGATGCTGATGCCGCCGTGGAGGTGCAGCGCCGCGTGTCCGATTCGGTTTCCGCCTTCCGAGGTCCAGTACTTGGCTGTGGCGATCTCCTTGGGTGAAGGCATCTCATCGGCGAGACGGCTGGCTGCCTGCCACATGGTGAGGTTGACCGCCTCGTTGTCGATGTAGGAGTCGGCCATGCGCTGCCCGACCGCTTGGAACATGGCGATCGGTTTGTCGAACTGCTTCCGGTTCGACGTGTACTCGGCGGTGATCCGGAGCGCTTCCTGGCAGACGCCGGACGCGATGGCGCAGAGGCCGACCGTTGTCCGGTCGACAATCCAATTCAAGTGCTGCGCACCCCGGCCGATGGACCCGAGCAGGGCGTCTGGCCCAACGGCTACGTTCGACAGCTCCATGCGAGACTGTGATTCCCAGTTCATCGTGTCTTGGCGCGCCACCGTCACGCCCGGTGCTGTGGGATCAATGAGGAAGATGCCGATCTGACCGTCGGGCGTGCGCGCTGGGACGAGCACGGCGGCAGCTGCATGTGCTACCGGAACGGCGACCTTGACGCCGGTGAGACGCCAATGCTTCCCATCGGGTGTGGCCGTGGTGATTGGTGTACGGCTGTCCGTGCCGAGTTCACTCAGTGCGGCGGTGAGCAGGGTCGTGCCTGCGACGACGCCGGGCAGGTAGCGTTGCTGCTGTTCGACCGAGCCGAAGCGAGCCAACGGCATTGCCGCCGAGACGATAGCCGGCAACAGCGGAATCGGCGCCACTCTACGCCCCTGCTGCTCGAGCAAGAGACAGATGTCGACAAAGCTGCCGCCGCTGCCGCCCGCGCTTTCCGGTAGCGCCGCGCCCAGTAGGCCCGCCTTGGCGAACTCGGTCCACAGCGCGCGGTCGTAGCGGTCGTCGCTCGATTCGGTAGCTTTCAAACGCTCGGGTGCGCAGCGATCGCTGAAAATCTGCCCCGCCAGTTCAGCGGTTGCACGCTGTTCGTCAGTGAAGGAAAAATCCATGTGCGGCCTCCTCGTGTCTTAGAATCTCGGCTGCACCGGCATGCCGAGGCCGAACAGGGCGATCAGATCGCGCTGCATCTCGTTCGTGCCGCCGCCAAAGGTGAGAATGTGGATACCACGGAGCATGAAGCCGATGCGGCCATTGAGGGCGGCATCCGGCGAGCCGGAGCGGAAGTTCGCCGCCGGCCCGAGGATTTCCATCATCAGGCGGAGGGCCTCGAGATAGAACTCGGTCCCGAAGACTTTGATGCACGACGCATGCGCCGGGTTCAGCGGCTGGTTCTGCTCGGCGCCCCAAGCGACCTTGAAGTTCATCAGACGCAGAAAGTCGAGGCGAGCGTAAATGCGTGCGATACTGAGTTGCACCCACGGCTGATCGATCACCCGTCGGCCATCGGCCAGCTTCGTTTCCTTGGCCCAACGCACCACGTCTTCGAAGCGGCCTTCGAGCATTCCTGAGCTACACAGCGTGACGCGTTCGTGGTTGAGCTGGCTGGTGATGAGCTTCCAGCCGCCGTTGAGCTTGCCGACGAGGTTGCTTACCGGTACGCGAACGTCGTCGTAGAAGGTCTGGTTGGTGTTCATGCTGCCCATGTTTTTGATGGGGACACAGCGGAAACCGGGCGTATCGGTGGGGACGATGATCATCGAGATACCCTTATGTTTGGGTGCCTCGGGATCGGTGCGGACTGCCAGCCAGATGTAGTCAGCGTCGGTGGCCAGGCTGGTGAACACCTTCTGGCCGTTGATGACAAAGAAGTCGCCGTCGCGCACCGCCCGCGTCTTGAGCGCGGCGAGATCGGTGCCGGCGTTGGGCTCGGTGTAACCGATGGCGAAATGGATCTCACCCTTCAGAATCTTCGGCAGAAAGAACTTCTTTTGCTCTTCGGTTCCGAACTGCATGATCGTGGGCGCCACGGAGTTGACCGTGAGCATCGGGACCGGCGCACCGGCCCGCATGGATTCGTCGAAAAAGATGAACTGCTCGATCGGCGTCATGCCGCGGCCGCCGTACTCCTTCGGCCAGCCGATGCCGAGCCAGCCGTCCGCGCCCATTCGCAGGACGGCCTTACGGACCGTCGGTCCGACTCCTTCGCTGCGGCTGATTTCCTCCAGGAGCTCCGGTGTGAGCAACTTCTTGTAGTACTGCCGGAGCTCCTGTCGGAGCGCCTCGTGCGCGGGACTGTACGCCAGCTTCATAAGGGCCTCCCAATAATCAAGTGCGACGCCCCAATTAAGCGGATGCACGGCGCATTGTCGAGCCGGTGTCGCCGATTGGGTGCACGACAAGAAGGAGGGAACCACGGAGGCTGGCGGAGTCGCGTGTCACCATGGAGGTGTAGTCGTAGCCTTCTTTCGGCAGCCCATGCCGAAAGAATCCCGTTCGCCCCGAGTAGCCCCCGTCTTTTCAGGGGGCGTATCGAGGGGCAGGCTCACGGCCGCTGACTGCGCTGGCGATACGCATCCCAATCCCTCTTCTTCGCTGCCCTGCGCAACTCTTCAAAGGACCCGTTAGCCAAGGCGTGCTTCTTGGATCGACTCCACTTCTTAATCTGAATCTCCACGGCCAATGCCTCTTCGCGAGTGGCAAACTCCTGTGACCAAAGGATCTGCACGGGCCGGCGGGTCTCGGTGTAGGCACATTTTCCACCGTGCTCATGCTCGGCGACCCGCCGCACCAGATCATCCGTGTGCCCGACGTAGTACGATTCATCGGCGCACTGCAGCATGTAGGTAAAGAACGGCCGACCCATGGGCACACGCATACCCTGTCCCTCGATACGCCGCCAGAAGAGGGCGGCTACTCGGGACGAACGGAAGGGGAGTCCTCTGCAACATTATTGTGGTGCACCCACCGACGCGGGTGCCAGCGACACGAGTCGGCCACGGCGTCGGCGCGCTTGAGCGCATCAGCACAGACAAGGCGCGATGAAGCAGGGACTCAGGTGCCTAAGCCGTGCGGCGCATCAGTTCGAGGATATCGTAGCCGGTGACGCCACGACTCTTTCCTGCCTGTTCGGCGAGATAGGCGGCATCGATGTCACCCAACTGCACCGCCTTCGCCAGGTCCATCAGGGCGATCTTGATGGTCGCTTCGTCGATCATCTCGCCCGTTTCCGGATCGGCCATCGAGCCACCACCCTTCTGGTGATAGAGTTCGATGACCCGCTTGGCGAGCGCGATCTGTGCCGCCGTGGGCGAGAAACATTCGTTGGCGATCTTGGCCTGCTGCGGATGGATCACCCACGTGCCGTCCATCCCTAGGGCGGCAGCCCCCATGTTTTTCTCGCGCAGACCGGCTTCGGTCTTCTTCATCTGTTCGGGGGAGTCGTCCTTGCGAACCAGGCGCAGGTAGACGTTGTCCACGGCGTGCAGCCCGGCTGCTTTTGCCGCCACCACCATCGATTGCTTGGCGTAGTGGAAGTTCTGGTTCTGGTTCTCGACGATTTCCCGGATGCCGAGGTTGGCGGCGAAGTCTGCAATACCGAAGACCAGTCCGCACATGCGGTCCGAGGCCGTGGCGATGTCGTAGGCCTTGACCAGTGCGTGTGGCGTCTCGATCAAGGATTCGATCTGGATGCGATACGTCCAGCCGCCGCGCCGTTCGAGTTCGTCGAGGAGCCGCGAGGCGTAGATGATGTCCTCGGGGCCGCGAACCTTCGGCAGCATGATGCCATGAAAACGATTCGGGGCACCCAGCACCACGGCTTCCATGTCCTGAAGAAAGAACTGGGAGTGAATGTTGTTGGGCCGCACGGTGACGACCTTGCGGCCGAAGTCGAGGGTGTTCAGCGCCTCGACCATGATCTTGCGGCTCTTTTCTCCCTTGAACTCGTATGGGCAGGCATCTTCGAAGTCCGCCATCACGTGATCAACGGGGGACTTGACCGCATCGGCCGCGTTTTGGTGCAGCTTCATGCTGTGACCGGGATAGGTCAGCTCGGTGCGTGGAATGACAAAACGGCGGCCGCCATCGAGTACGAACATAGGGGCTCCCTTTCTCGCGATGCTTGCAGTGTTTGAGTAAACAGGATCGCGTTACCCAATCAATAGGGTAAAATCAAATAAGATCGACAGCGCCGCGCAGCAAGCGCTCTAATGATGCCAAGACTGGCCTCATGAGTGATGCGATGGTAGAGAACCCAACATCCCAGCACACAGCGCGGAGTCTTCAGCGGGAACCGGAAGGAGTAGTTCGGATATGGCAGACAGTGTAACGCCAGTCGACTTGGCTGCCGTTCGGCAGCTCGTGACAACGCTCGATGCGCTCGTGGCCGAGGCGCTGCAAGTTGCCCGCCGCCGGACGGATGCCGGGAAGGGCATCGACGAGGCTCAGGTGCAGTGCGAGCGGCTGGCATATGCGGCAACGGAAGTGGCCGCTGCGAAGGACCTGCTTGCTTACGCGCAATCCGCGGCCGCGCACGGACACCGCGATGCTGTGGTGGACGAGATGGCGGCCGTGTTCGCTGCTGAGGTAGCGCATCGCCTGCGCAGCCAGGTGGACGCGCACGCCGGCGAGTTTGGGCTGAGCGACGAACTGCTCAACAAGACAATAGGCACCGACTCAGTCAAGTCCATGATGCGCAGTGGACTCAGCGATGCGCGGGTGCAGGCAATTGGCCGCCAGGTCATCCAACGACGCGGGGTCAACCACTGCTGGATGGCGGAGGACATGGCGGTGATGAGCCGTGACTCGGTGCGCCAGTTTGCCGAAACCGAGGTGATCCCGATCGCCGAGCGCATGCACCGACACGACGAGCTCATTCCGGAGGAGCTGATCGGGAAAATGGCGGAGCTGGGCTACTTCGGGATGTCGGTGCCGGAGGAGTTCGGTGGCGGTGGGATGGGCAATTTGGTCATGATCATTACCACCGAAGAGCTGTCACGCGGCTCACTGGCCGGTGCCGGCAGTCTGATCACGCGACCGGAGATCCTCACCAAGGCGCTGCTCAAGGGCGGGACCGAGGCGCAGAAGAGGAGCTGGCTGCCACGGATCGCCAGCGGCGAGGTAATGGTGGGCATTTCCGTGACCGAACCCGACGTGGGCTCAGACGTCGCATCGGTCAAGTGTCGCGCCGATGCCGGTGAGGTTGGCGGCAGGAAGGGGTACGTGATCAACGGCGCCAAGGCGTGGTGCACCTTTGCCGGCCGCGCCAACGTGCTGGTCTTGCTGGCGCGCACCGATCCCGATTTCAAGAAGGGCGCGCGCGGCCTGTCGCTGCTCATCGTTGAGAAGGATGCGTTCACGGGACACAGCTTCGAGATGCGTCAGCCGACGGGCGGGCTACTCGTCGGCAAGGCGGATGCGACGCCCGGGTACCGCGGCATGCATTCGTACACCTTGAGCTTCGACAATTATTTTGTGCCCGCCGAGAACCTGGTGGGCGAAGCCGGTGGAGTAGGGAAGGGCTTCTACCTGCAGATGGGTGGCTTCGCGGCGGGACGCCTGCAGACGGGAGGACGAGCCACCGGCTTGGCGCAGGCGGCACTCGAACGTACGGCAGAGTATGCCAACGAGCGCACGCAATTTGGTGAGCCGATCGGCAACTTTCAGCTTACCCAATACAAGCTCGGGCGCATGGCGACACACCTGATGGCGGCACGCCAGCTGACCTACGCGGCGGCGCGCGCCATGGACGCAGACGAATCCATCGCTCTGGAACCGGCTATGGCCAAGCTGTTCGCTTCGGATGTGGCGGTGTGGATTACCCAAGAAGGCCAGCTGCTCCACGGTGGGTGGGGTTACGCCGACGAGTTCCCGATCTCACGTTACGTCGTCGATGCGCTGGTATTGCCCATCTTCGAAGGCGTGAAACCGATCCTGGAGCTGAAGGTGATCGCCAGAAATCTGCTTGCCGCGTAGAGGAAGGTTGAGTCATCATAATATAGCTACACGCGCAAACATGCTAAACTGAACCTTGGGTCGGAGGGCGATATGCAGACACGACTCTTGGCTTCAGCAACTCCATCCATCCTGTTCTTGGGTATCCCTCTGTTGTTTGGCGGGTGCGTGCGACCACCGACACCACTGGCCGGGCCATACGCCGAGATTGCGGTGCGTGACGCCCAGCAAGGCGGTCTGACGGGTCAGCGGGTGCGTTGGGGCGGTACGATCGTGACCGTCAACCCCGGAAAGGAAGACACCTGCTTCGAGATACTCGCGCACCCATTGAACGCCGAGGCCCGACCACGGCGCACGGACGAGTCGGACGGGCGCTTCATGGCCTGTGCCCGCGGCTTCTATGACCCAGCGGTGTACGTGAACGGACGGGAAATGACGGTGGTGGGTACCCTCCTGGAACCGGAAATGCAGAAGATCGGCGAACACGAATACCGCTATTCGAAGGTCGCTGCGGAAAAGGTGTATCTATGGCCGGAGCGTCAGATGTACCCGCCACAATACTATCCGTTCTGGCCTGACATTTGGTATCCGGGCTGGGGACCATGGCCTTACGGACCGTGGTATTACCACTCGCCGTACTGGGGACCGTGGCCCTACGGTCCGTGACGAGGCCAGCAACAAAAGCCGGCCGCGTCAGAATCCTGCGGCGGCAAGGGCGTTTTGAATCTGTAGCTCTGTCGCCCCGTAGTGCTGCTCGAGTGTCTTGGCCCGTTTGAAGTAGAAGTGCAGATCGAGCTCCCAAGTGAAGCCGATGCCGCCGTGCATCTGGATGGCCTCGCCGCAGACGAGGCGCGACGCGTCGCCGGCATAGGCCTTGGCGGCGGCACACGCCAGCGCCGTGTCGGCATCGCCCGTATCGAAGCACCAGGCCGCGCGATAGGCAGCGGAACGGGTTGATTCCGTCTTGAGCATCATGTCGGCCATCCGGTGTTGCAATGCCTGGAAGGAACCGATGGGGCGCCTGAAGGCTTCGCGTGTACGGACGTAGTCGAGAGTCATCTCGAGCGATCGGCTCATGATTCCGTGCAACATGGCACTGGCGCCAACGGCGGCGAGCTGGTCTACGCGATCAAGAAGCGTCGACGAACCGATGCGCGTCGCCGCGTGGTCAAAGGCCACCTTGCCGAAGCGCTGCGCGATATCGAGCGTGGGCATCGGTGTGACGGAGAAAGGCCCTTGAGACAGGAAGATGCCGTCCGTCGTGGTCACCAGCAGGGCGTCGGCTTGTGCCGCAAAGGGCACGAAGTACTTCGTGCCGCGGATGCGGCCGCCCTTGAATGCGATGTCGGCACGATGGCTGCCGCTGAAGGCGGTATCGGTGCGCGCAATGGTTACCAACTTCGTCCCAGCGCAGAGTTCCGTCAGCAGGGCGTCCTGGCCCCCTGCCTCCGAGAGTACGGCTGCGGCGAGGATCGCATCCAGGTGCGGGCCCGGCATGCAAGCGCGGCCGACCTCTTCGAGTACGATAGCCAGTTCGATGGCACCCAGTCCCTGACCGCCGGCGTCTGCCGGCAGGATGAGACCGAGGTATCCAAGTTCGGCGAGCCGCTTCCACGAAGCGAGATCGTACCCCTGTGGCTCGTGTTCCATGATGCGCCGGCTCTTTTCGAGCGGCGACTCGCTGGAAAGGAAGCTGCGGGTGGATTCGCGAAGCAGTGCTTGGTCTTCCGACAGTTCGAACTTCATCGTGGATCCTGCGGCAGGTTGAGAACCCGCTTGGCAATGATGTTGCGTTGGATTTCGGAGGAGCCTGAAAAAATGGTTTCGGCCCGCGACCAGAGAAAGTCACGGGTCCAGTCGACATCGGTGCGGGCGTCGGCGCTGGCGCGCGTCAGCTGGCCACCCGGCCCGAGGATGTCGAGCGCGGTTTCACGGAAGCGCTTGTCGAATTCGCTCCAGAAGATCTTCTCGATCGACGATTCCGGTCCGGGAACGCGACCGTCGGCGAGGTTTGCCAGCATACGAAGACCATTGGCCCGCATGACCTCATTTTCGACCAGCAGTCGGCCAAGCTTTTCACGTACCGCGGCATCGGTGCGGCCGAGTTCCTTGCAGGTGGCTGCCAGCTGTTCCAGGTCGAATCCGTAGTTATAGGCGAGGGCCAGGGAGCCGGCCCCGCGCTCGTAGGCCAAGACCGTCATGGCGATGCGCCAGCCCTCACCGATCAGGCCGACGAGGTTCTCACGTGGCACGCGTGCATCCTCGAAGAAGACCTCACCGAACTCGCTCTCGCCGGTGATCTGGCGCAGGGGTCGCACCGTCACGCCCGGAGTGTCGAGCTTGCAGAGGATGAAGGAAATGCCGCCGTGTCGATCCTTGGGATCCGTGCGCGCGAGGACGAAGATCCAGTCGGCCCACATGCCGAAGGTGGTCCAGATCTTCTGCCCGTTGAGCACGAAGTCGTCGCCATCGAGTATCGCGCTGGTGCGCAGGGCCGCCAAGTCGCTGCCGGCACCCGGCTCGCTGAATCCCTGGCACCAGATTTCGTCGGCGGCCAGCATCGGTGGAATGAAGCGGCGACGTTGGGCCTCAGTGCCGTGATGGATCAGCGCGGGTCCCAACAGGCTGGTGCCGAGGAAATTCAAGATTTGAGGGGCGTCGGCGCGCGCCAGTTCGGCCTCGAGGAGGGCCTTTTCGACTTGCGTCGCTCCGCGTCCGCCCCACTCCTTAGGCCAGTCCATGCCGAGATAGCCGCCCTTGTGCAGTTTGCGCTGCCATTCGCGGCGCAGCTCCATGAGGCTGTCTTCAGTGGCTTTCGGATCGCGCCACTCTTCGCGCCAAGCCCGGCGCAGATTCGCTTGCAGCCAGGCGCGAGCTTCGTCGCGAAACTTGATATGCTCTGCGGAAAGGCGAAGGTCCATGGCCAACTGGTCTAACCCGCAGCTGGCGAGAGTGCAACTGACGGTAGGGCGGCCGGTGTATGACGTTTGTAGGGCATCTCGCTGATGCAGGTCGCGCCTGAGCGCCTTGCGCCGCTTTTGGAAGTGAATTACTTACGAGCGCCGAAGCGATCTGTGCCTGCGCCTCGGACACGGCTCGTTCCAGAGAACTTCGCTCGATGAGGGATCATCCAACAGCGCAGGGGATGGAGGTGGCGGAGACGGCGCGCCTGGCGGAACTTTTCCCGTCCTTTCGGGATTTCGTCGACATCGCGCTCTTCGATCCGGCCTGCGGCTACTACAGTACCGGGAAAGTGCGCTTCGGTTACGGCGGCCACTACGACACCTTTCCGCTGGCGCTGGCGCCCCTTTTTGGACGCATGCTGGCGCAATACGGGTTTCGCTTCTGGCACCGGGCCGGCGAGCCGCGGCGCTTCGAGATCTGCGAGCTGGGTGCCGGCAACGGCCAGCTCTGTCTCGATGTCTTGCTCACGGTGACGCAATACGCGCGCACCAAGCCGGCCTGGAGCAGGTTTGCGAAAGCCTTCCGCTATCGGATCATCGAGCGCAGCCCCGCTTTGATTCTGCGCCAGCAGCGGCAGCTCGGTCCGCTGGCGCGGCACGTGCGCTGGACGAAAGGCGACCTGGCGGAGCAGGCGCCGCGCCGCCTGCCGCTGGGCTCGTGCGGGATCGTGTTCGCCAACGAAGTCCTGGACTGTTTGGCGCACCATAAGATCGTATCGCGGCACGACAGAAGCCCCGGCGTAGTGTTCGTGGTCCCGGTGGTGCGTTCCGCGGCAAGCACGGACGGCCTGCCTGTCGTTGCCGGCGTGCGCCCTGAGCAGCAAGCGGTGGCGCGGCAGCAGTTACCGGCTGTCCTCGCCGATGCCCGTCTGCGGGACCGCCTCAGGTTCGAGGAGGTGGTGCTGCCGCTGGCCGCGGTTCCCGGGCTGGATGATTTCATGCGCCGGCACTATCCGGAGTTCTTCCAGGCGCAGCGGAAGTTCCGGCCGTACTTCGCCTGTCCCGCCATGGAGAGCCTGGTCAGTGCGGTGGCGGGCCTGTACGACGCATGCGACATCCTGTGGATCGATTACGGTGACACGCGCGAGTTGCATCTGGGAACGCCGGCGAGCCGACGCATCTATGCGGGGCCGCCACGCTCGGGAATCAGTGTGTACGAAGCACCTGGTGCCGACGACATCACGTTCATGGTCGACTTCTCGGTGGTGGCGCAGGCGGCTCGGCGGGCTGGCTTGCGGGTGAAGTTCTTTGGTCCACAAGGAGAGCTGGCGCGTCGCAGCGGCGTAGTGCTGGATACCCAGGCCGTCGATCTGATGGTTCAATACCGCACGCTCGGGTGGATGCTGGCGCTCGCCGGCGTTGGGCCAGAGCGGGACTGGCGACACACGGGGCTGACTTGGAGCAAGCAAGGCGGCAGCAAAGTGACCGTCCGTGCTGACACCAAGCGGGCAGTGGCGGAATTTCTCGGTAAGCGCCGGAGCACCTTCAAGCTGATGATCATGAGCGCGTAGCTCGCGTTTCCCGCAGCGGGGTGGGTGAAGCGTCAAGGTACGAAAGATTCTCTTGCATTCCTCGCCCGCTCCGCGTTATGGCGGAGCGCAACGGTATGAACGTGCACAAGACGGCCACGGCGCGCGAGCGCTTTACGGCGGTGGTATTGCAGCCCGACGATCGCATCGACCTGGCCGAGGTGGCGTTGTTGATTGCCCAGGAAGAATATCCGCACATCGAGGTGAGCCGGTATTTGCGGTGCCTGGATGAGTTGGCCGCCGCCGCCCGCAAGCAGGTGCGTGCGGCCGCGTCGGCGAGCGAACAGGTGGCGCAGCTCAATCGGTTTCTGTTTGTCGAGCAGGGCTTTGCCGGCAACAGCGAGAACTACTACGATCCCCGCAACACCTACCTCAACGAGGTGCTCGATCGACGCACCGGCATTCCGATTTCGTTGGGTGTGGTCTACAGCGAAGTGGCGCAGCGGCTCGACCTGCCGGTGTACGGCGTGAGTTTTCCCGGACACTTCCTCGTCAAGTACATCGGCGATCCGGAGATCATCATCGATCCGTACTTCGGCACGGTGATCAACGAGGAAGAGTGCTTGCAGCGCTTGCGGGGAATCTATGGGTCGAAGGCGCGGTTCGATCGCCGGCTCCTGCATCCGGCCGGCGCGCGTGAGATTCTGGTGCGCATGCTCAGCAACCTGAAGCAGATGTACGTCGACCGCTCGGATTTCGCTCGCGCGCTGACCTGTGTCGATCGGATATTGCTGCTAGCTCCAGATCTGCCGCGTGAGCTGCGCGACCGTGGCATTCTCTACCAGCGCCTCGAGTGCTATGCCGCGGCGCTACGGGACTTCGAACGCTATCTGAAACTGGCGCCTGACGACGAAGCGGCGCCCTTGATCCGCGAAACCCTCCCCGACCTACAACGCCAGGCGGCATTGTTGCAGTGAGAAAAAGCACTCCGACCAGCGGAGTCGTCAGTTCAACGCCGGGGCGGGGCGATCAGCGAGGGCTGCCGGCGCGCTCTCGAGCGCAGCGCGGTCTCCAATAGCCGCAGCGAGTGGTTCGAAGGCCTTCCACGCCACCCGCGCTTCCGGCTCGTTGCCGGCCGCCAACAGCGCCAGAGCCAGTTGGTAGTGCGCGCCGTAGTGGTTGGGCATCAAGCGCAGAACGGCGCGGTAGCGCTCGACCGCTCGCGCGGGATTGGCCAGATGATACTGACATACCAGCCCTGCGCGCATAGCCGCTTCGGCAGCAGTTGGGTCGCCCGCCAGCACCTGGTCGTATGCCGCCACCGCGTCTTGCCAGGCCATGCGGCGTTCGAGCAGCCGGCCCTGTGCCATCCAGGCTTCCGTGTGCACTGCGTCGATGGCGGTGGTCTCGCGGTATTCCTGCAGCGCCTCATCCAACCGATTGAGCCGTTCCAGCGCCGCGCCCCGATAGAAATGTGTCAGCGCCAGCCCTGGATTGCAGCGCACCGCCTCGTCCGCCCACGCGAGCGAGGCCTCGAGCTGAGCACTGCGTGCCTCGAGAGCGCTCAGATTCATCTGCACATAGGCGTAGCAGGGGCTCAGGCGCCGGGCTTCGAGCAGAAAACGGCGCGCCTCCGGTTCGAACCCCCGGTTCATCGCTGCCCGCCCGGCATTCATCCAGGCGCGCGCGTTATTCGGGGCCTTCTCGGTGGCATCCCGCCAGAGGCTGTAGTCATCGCGCCACGTATAGTTGCGCACCACCGTGGCTGCACCGAGGCTGGTCGAGAGTAGCGTCAGCAGGAACGCATAGGCCGACAGCACCTGGGCGGGATGACGGTGTGTCCACCGCTGCGCGAGCCGCCAGAGGCCAAGGCTCGCGACGGTTCCGAGAGCGAGCATGGTGAGATAGGGGCGGTGTTCGTTCACCGGCTCGGCAAGCGGGAAGAAGGTTGATTCAATGGCTAATGTGACGAAGTACCAAATCGCGGCAAAGGTGACCGCCGGCCAACGCCGGCGTGCCCGCCACGCCAGCAGCAGAAGCGCGAGCAGAATCAGCAAACTCCCCCATGCTTGGGGCTGGAGAAGAGAGTGGACAATGGGGTAGTCCAGTCGATCGACAACCAAGGCATTCGGCAGGAGAAACAACCGTAGATAATAGAGGTAGGCTGACCATTCCGTCATGAAGTAGATGGGCGGCGTCAGCCAGGCATCGTGAGTGGCGCCAAACGCCCAGGGCGGCAGGAGCAGGATACGGTAGAGAACGCCTGCCACGCTCAGCATCACTAGCAGCGCGAGAAATCGCCACGGGATGGACTGGCGCTGGGCCACCGTCGTTTGGCGCGCTACCAGCCAATAGCCCAAGAGTGCCACCGGCAGGGTGACGGCGATCTCTTTGGTCAGCAGCGCCAGAACGAAGAGCAGCACCACTGGCAGCCGGCGTCCGCGCACGGCTAGATCGAAGGCGGCCAAATAGAAGACTGTGGTGAGCAGCGCCGAGCGCGCCGAAAGGTAATCCACGGGCTCGGTGTTCAGCGGGTGCAGCGCGACGATGAGGGCCGCCCCGGCGGCAATCGGTAGGCCGTCGTCTCCAAACCAGAAATGATCGCGAACAATACGAAAGATGAAGACCATCGCCAGCCAGTGCAGGACGATGTTGACGACGTGATAGCTCCAGGTCGCGGGTCCCGAAATCGCGTAGTTGACCGCGAAGCTGACCATGAGAATCGGGCGTAGGGCGACGTTCTCGCGTAGCACAGTGGTGGTGTGCGCGTCGATGAAGAAACGCGGAATGCTTCTGAGGCTGCGAATGAACGGGTTCTGCTCCAGCACATGCCAGTCGTCGAATTGGAAGCCGATGGCGAGACTGTTGGCATATGCGGCCGCGATCACGACGGCGAGCACCAGAAGAACGATGGGGCTTGCATATCGCATCGAGGGATCGAGTCTGTTCGCTGCATCCGTTTCTGCCCTCGCCGGAGACATGGGAGCCATTGTCTGATCCGCGCTGCAATTGTCAAGAAACGATAGGTCCTAGTACCTCCCGTCCCTGGAGACACACTCATGGTGATATAAGACACGCTTTCTGTGCGTGGCGCGGTGCCGATGATCCTTTCGAAATGACGACGGGCGGCGCTGCACATCTTTGAACAGCGCGCCGTACCTTTGCCGTCGTGCCGTAGGCTCTTTGCTCGCCACAAGATCCAGCATCCCGAAAACCAGTGCGGAAGAGATTGGTGTGTCAGTTGGCGTGCGATTTGCTCGCGCCGCACTGGAGTTCGTCCGAGGAGGGAGAGATCATGAAACTGGGTAGAGGGCACGCCATCCTAGTGTACGCATACGTAATCGGCTGTACGTTCGGGAGCATACTGACCAGGCCAGCTAGGGGGATCGAGGTTGCGCTCACCGATGATAGCTACACGGTGGCGACGATGTCGACCAAATTGACCTTGCTGAAGTCGACCAGCCGCTACGGTGCCGTTGGCCTGCTGCTTGTGCAAGGGCCCTCTCCGACTCAACGTCCGCCACTGACCTTCGCCTCGATGTATTTGAAATTCGATCTGTCAACCACGGGGACGAGCGCCACTTCAACTCTACCGCCCGGTACTACCGGCAGCGACGTTGCCAGGGCGACCTTGATGCTGTTCGCGAATGGCGTAAGCCCCGGCGGGTCGTTTGAAGTACACCGCGTCACGAGCTCCTGGGACGAAGCGACACTGACTGCGGTCAACGCGCCGACCATAGACCCACACGCTTTCGCGACGGTCAGCGCCAGTCAGAAAGGAGACTTCATCACCACCGACCTGACAGCACTGGTGATGGACTGGCTCGACGGTACACCCAACAACGGGATCGCCCTGGTGCCTTCGGCGAGCGGACTCAAGGTCACCTTCGATAGCAAAGAGAGCGCGGCGACGTCGCATGCACCGTTACTCGATGTCACTCTGATTGGACCGAGCGGAGCAACTGGACCGGCTGGTGCAGCCGGCCCCACGGGGCCGCAAGGGCCAACTGGCGCGCAGGGTGAAGTAGGCCCCATGGGGCCCCAGGGGTTGCAAGGCATACCGGGGCCGCAGGGAGACGTCGGGGCACAAGGCCCGCTCGGGCCGCAGGGACCGACGGGAGTCACCGGGCCACAAGGTGAGGTGGGGCCGACCGGACCCAACGGCGCTAGCGGCCCGACCGGGGCGAAGGGTCTGGAGTGCTGGGATCTTAACGGCGACGCTATCTGCCATACGGCAACGGACTCACCGCCGTTCATCAACGATGACCTCAACGGGGACGGGCAGTGCACGGTCGCCGACTGCCAGGGACCGACGGGCGTGACGGGCTCGCCGGGAGCGCAAGGCACAACGGGTCCCCAGGGAGCGCAAGGCGCAACGGGGCCGCAAGGGCCAACTGGCGCGCAGGGTGAAGCAGGCCCGATGGGGCTCCAGGGATTGCAAGGCATACCAGGGCTGCAGGGAGAAGTTGGGGCTCAAGGCCCAATCGGGCCGCAGGGACCGACGGGAACCACTGGGCCACAAGGTGTGGCGGGACCCAACGGCGCCACCGGGCCGCAGGGGTTGATTTGGCAAGGGGACTTCAGCACGTTCGACACTTACAACAAGGACGACGCGGTGCACTTCACCGACGGCTCGGCGTATATCTGTACAAGTGCGACGTGTGACGGCGGCACGACTTCGCCGCCGAGTGCCCCCTGGCAGTTGGTCGTGCAGGTCGGCAGTAGCGGACCGACAGGCCCACAAGGACAGACTGGGCCGCAAGGCGCGACCGGATTGACCGGGGCGACTGGACCGCTAGGACCAGCGGGGCCGCAAGGCGCTAGCGGCGTACAAGGACCAATCGGACCGACCGGTTCCACGGGTTCGACTGGTGCCACCGGGCCCGCGGGAGCGACCGGCTCCACAGGTTTCACTGGCGCAACTGGTCCGGCCGGGGCGACCGGAGCGGCGGGCGTACAGGGACCAATCGGGCCAACCGGAGCGACGGGCTCCACGGGCTTGACCGGTGCCACCGGGCCCGCGGGAGCGACCGGCTCCACAGGTCTCACTGGCGCAACTGGTCCGGCCGGAGCAGCCGGGCCGACACAGACCTCGACGCTCGCAGTAGTACGCGGCTTTGATACGACCACGCAGGCGGTCAGCTCGACTACCTTTGCAACTCTCACGGATGGCACTCATCCCTTTACGCTCACGACAGGAGCTTTCACCGGGACCGTGACCGTCATGGTAGACCTCGGCAAAGTCATCGTTGGCGCGGGGGCGACGGTAGACGTTGCCCTACGGCTCCGAGTCGGCGCATCTACGATTGCCGACGGCGAGTTCCATGCGGTCCTGACAAACGTCAGCGGAACTCGGTCCGGCAACTACAGCGCCAGCGCGACTTTCCTGTACCAGAAGACGAACGCGTCTGCCGAGACTCTAACCGTCGAGGTGGCGCGGGGTTCCGCTTCTGCAACTTCGTTTACGATCGGCGCCGACGGAACTGCAAATGCGTTCGCCGGTAAGGCAATCATGGTCCAAGTGCCGTAACCACCCACCCGACAGGCGGGACCCTGGCGAGGAAGCTTTTCAGAGCTTCGCCTGCCAGGGTCCCGCTCCCTGCCATTTTGCGGTTCTGGTAAGAAGTTGTGGCATGATGTCGAGTGTTCTGACGCAGGTCGTGGCTGGTGTGCTCGTTCGGGATGGGCACGTGCTCATCTGCCAGCGGTCTGCCGCTGGCCACCATCCGGGACGGTGGGAGTTTCCCGGCGGAAAAGTCGAGGCAGGCGAAGGCTTGGAAGAGGCGCTGCGTCGCGAACTGCGGGAGGAGTTGGCTATCGAGATCAGCGTCGGTTCGCCGCTTTGGCAAACACAGTACCACTATCCCGGCCGCAACCCGTTTGTCCTGACATTCTTTCCGGTTCCGAACTACATAGGGAACGTGGCGAACCGAGTGTTTGCCGCGGTGCAGTGGGCAGCTCTTGGGAGCTTGGCCAGTTTCGACTTCCTCGAAGCTGATCGGGAGTTCGTGGCGCAGCTCGCCAGCGGCCGCATCGAACTGACCGCATCTCGCCAGGAGAAATTATAGTAGGGCTGCTTCGGAACCGCGCGCACGCCTACTCGGCGGGTCGTTCCGCAGCCAAACGGCTGCGGCGGTCCGGTGGAGTGAGGCCACGTTCCATGGCGGCGACGATCTCGCGTGCTGCGGCGACAGGATCGGCGGCTTCCCGAATCGGCTGCCCGACGACTAGGTAATCGGCACCGGCGCGGATAGCGGTCTCAGGTGTAGTGACACGCTTCTGATCCTCCCAGGTGCCGCCGCGTAGCCGCACTCCGGGCGTCACGATCAGAAAGCCCCGACCACATTCCTTGCGAATCGGCGCGATCTCATGAGGCGATGCAACCACCCCATCCATGCCGGCTTCCTTCGCCAAGCGGGCGAGACGCACGACCTGATTTTCGATCCCGCTCGCTACGCCGACGCGTTTGAGGTCCTCGCGGCTCAAGCTGGTCAGTACCGTGACGGCGAGCACCTTCGGGCGTCGCAAGCCCTGGCTGCGACAGACCTTGGAGACCTCGGCGACCGTGCGTTTCATCATTTCCAGGCTGCCCGAGGCATGGACGTCGAACATGCGCACGCCCATGCGCGTGGCCTCGCCGGCGGCCTTGGCCACGGTGCGGGGGATATCGTGGAACTTCAGGTCGAGAAACACCTCGCTGCCACGCTCGCGGATCAGCTGCACGATCTGTGGGCCGGCATGCAAAAAGAGCTGCTTGCCGACCTTGAACATGCCGACTTCGCGCGCCAGAGCGTCGACGTAATCGAGCGCCTCGGTCACCGAGCCGACGTCGAGCGCAAAGATCAGACGCGCCCGCATGCCGCCTTGCCGAATGCCGAAGGGCCAATGCAAGCTCATGACGTCAACTCCGCACGCACCAGGCCGGCGAGGCGCTCGACGGTATCCGCCAGCGGGAGATCCTGCGCAGCCGGTTCTCCCCGCCGCTTGAACTCGACGCAGTTGCGCTCCAGGCTCTTGGCCCCAATGGTGACCCGCAGCGGGGCGCCGATCAGATCCGCATCCTTGAACTTGATACCCGGGCGCTCCTCGCGATCGTCCAGCAGTACCTCGACTCCGGCGCCTTGGAGCTTTGCATACAGGTCCTCGGCCGTCTGGCGCATGCGTGCGTCAGTCCAGCTGATCGGCACGAGCTGCACGTGAAATGGCGCCAGCGGTAGCGGCCAGATGATGCCGTGATCGTCGTGGTGCTGCTCGACGGCGGCGGCGGCCGTGCGCGTGATGCCGATGCCGTAGCACCCCATCTCGATCAGCCGTTCCTGGCCTGAGGAGTCGAGGTACGTGGCCTTCATGGCGGCACTGTACTTGGTGCCGAGGTAGAAGATGTTGCCCACTTCGATGCCTCGATGCCCGGCGAAGACGCCGCCCTCGCAGCGCGGGCAAGGGTCCCCTGCGCGGGCGAGACGAAGATCGGCGAACTCCGCGCCGGCGAAATCCCGCTGCTGATCGACGTCGGCGAAGTGGTGGTCGGTCTCGTTTGCCCCGGTCACCGCACCGGTGATGCCGCGCAAGCCCTCGTCGGCGATGCGCCGCGCGCGCAGCCCGATCGGTCCGGCAAAACCAACGGCCGCCCCGGTGAGGCGCTCGACCGTCTCGGCGTCCGCGAGGGTCACCCACTCGACGCCGAGGAACGTCCGCAGCTTGGGTTCGCTCAGCTCGTGATCGCCCCGGACCAAGGCGGCCAGCGTATCACCGGCGCTGGTCATGTAGACGAGCGTCTTGATGAATCGCTCCGGCGGCTCGGCCAAGAACGCGCCGACCTCCTCGATCGTCCGCTTCTCCGGCGTCCGGACCTTTTTCAGAGGCCCTGGCGCGGTGCCGAGACGTGTGCCACCTATGCCCACCGCAGGTGCGATCTCGGCTTTCTCGACATTGGCCGCGTACTCGCATTTCGTGCAGCTGACGATGGCGTCTTCGCCCGAATCGGCTAGCACCTGAAACTCATGGGCCCGGCGGCCGCCGATGGCGCCGGTATCTGACTCGACCTGGCGGGTGTTCAGGCCACAGCGCTCGAAGATCCGGCGATAGGTCTCCGCCATGTGCTGGTACTCACGGTGGCAATCTTGGGCGTCGGTGTGGAAGGAGTAGGCATCCTTCATGATGAACTCGCGCCCGCGCATGAGACCGAAGCGGGGACGCAGTTCGTCACGGAACTTGACCTGGATCTGGTAGAGATTGATCGGCAATTCGCGGTACGAGCGGATCTCGCGGCGCACGATGTCGGTCACGACTTCCTCATGCGTCGGTCCGAAACAGAAGTCGCGCTCGTAGCGGTCTTTCATGCGCAGCAATTCTTTGCCGTACTGGTCCCAGCGTCCGCTTTCCTGCCACAGCTCGGATGGGCAAATCGCCGGCATGAGAATCTCTTGCGCGCCGGCACGGTCCATCTCGCTGCGCACGATGTGCTCGACCTTGCGGACGACGCGCAGGCCGAGGGGCAGAAAATCGTAAATCCCGCGTGCGATCTGACGAATCATCCCGGCGCGCACCATGAGCTTGTGGCTCACGACTTCGGCATCGGTGGGGTCCTGCTTGAGGGTGGGAATGAGTGTCTGGCTGTAGCGCACGGGAATCCTTTGGAATCAATTTGCTCGGACCTTAGATGCAGAAGCCGCGCGAGGTCAAGGGCACGCCAGTGTGGCACGCCATTGCGCATCGAGGCAGCCGAGCCTTGACGGCTGAGAGGACGCTCTCCCCTTGACCGTCGTCTGCACGCGAAGAAGTTTGACTTGTCAGGGGCCTCTGCTATACAGCACTCCCGTAGCTCATTCCGGGCTACGAGTTTTCTTTTTATGGGCTCACGAGTCGTCGCGCTGATTCCCGCCCGCTATGAGTCCACACGTTTCCCTGGGAAGCCCCTGGCACTGATCCGTGGCAAGCCGATGATCCAGCACGTATACGAGCGCACGCGCGCCGTGGATGAGGTGGATCGCGTGCTGGTGGCGACGGACGATGAGCGTATCGCCGACGCCGTGCGCAGCTTCGGCGGCGATGTCGTGATGACCAGCCCCGGGCACGCGTCCGGTACAGACCGAATCGCGGAGGCGGTGCGCAATCTGGAGGCCGAGATTGTCGTGAACGTACAAGGGGATTTGCCCTTTCTCGCGTCCGACATGGTGGGCGTGGCGATCGGGTTGATGCGTGCCGACACGGTCCTGCCGATGGCGACCCTGAAGGCACCGATTCGCGATGCTGAGGAGATGGCCAATCCCAACGTGGTGAAAGTCGTGACCGATCGCGACGGGTATGCGCTGTACTTTTCGCGCAGCCCCCTGCCGTATTGGCGGGATGCTGCCGGCGGCGTATTGGGGTACAAGCATATCGGCCTGTACGCCTTCCGGCGCGACTTCCTGCTGCGCTTCGCCCGGCTGGCGCCGACTCCGCTGGAGCGTGCGGAGAAGCTGGAGCAGCTGCGGGCGCTCGAGTGGGGTTTCCGTATCAAGGTGGCAGAAACGACAGGTGAGAGTATAGAGGTGGACACACCCCAGGATTTGGAACGGGCCCGCGCCTGGGCGGCAGGCTGAAGAGGTGGTGGGGATGGCGACTAAGGAGAAGCGCACCAAATTCATTTTCGTGACCGGCGGCGTCGTGTCGTCTTTGGGCAAGGGCATCGCGTCGGCGTCGATCGGCGCCCTGCTGGAAAGCCGCGGCCTCAAGGTGACCATCTTCAAGATGGATCCGTACATCAACGTGGATCCGGGTACCATGAGCCCGTTTCAGCACGGCGAGGTGTTCGTGACCGACGACGGCACGGAGACCGACCTCGACCTCGGACACTACGAGCGCTTCCTGTCGTCGCGCATGAGCCAGAAGAACAATTTCACCACTGGCCAAGTCTACGACCGCGTCATCGCCAACGAACGGCGCGGGGAGTACCTGGGCGGGACGGTGCAGGTGATCCCGCACATCACCGATGAGATCAAACGCCGGATCCTCGAGGCCGCCGAAGGTTACGATATCGCCATTGGTGAGGTCGGCGGAACAGTTGGTGATATCGAAAGCCTGCCGTTTCTCGAGGCGATCCGCCAGTTCCGCTGGGACCGCGGTCGCGACAACGTCTTGTACATCCATCTGACGCTGGTGCCGTACATCAGCACCGCCGGCGAGGTGAAAACCAAGCCGACTCAGCACAGCGTGAAAGAGCTCACCGGTCTGGGGATCCAGCCCGACCTCCTGCTCTGCCGTACCAATCACCCACTCGAACGCAAGATCAAAGCGAAGATCGCCCACTTCTGCAACGTCGACGAGAACTCGGTCATCACGGCGAAGGACGCGGACTGCATCTACGAGGTGCCGCTGAACTTCCACGAAGAAGGTTTGGACGAGCGACTGGTGGAGAAGCTCAACATTTGGACCGGCGCCCCGAATCTCACCAAGTGGGTCAAGGTGGCGGAGACGGTCAGGCACCCGCGTGACCGCGTGCGCATCGCCATGGTGGGCAAGTACGTCGATCTGACCGATTCGTACAAGAGCTTGAACGAAGCCCTGGTGCACGGCGGCATCGCCAACGAGTGCAAAGTGGAGGTGGCGTACGTCGACTCGGAGAAGATCGAGCAGGAGGGTTTGCCCGATGCCGTCGAGCGGGCCGACGGCATCCTGGTCCCCATGGGCTTCGGGCCGCGCGGCACCGAGGGCAAGATCGTGGCGGTGCGCTACGCGCGCGAGGAGAAGATCCCGTTTCTCGGTATCTGCTTCGGCATGCAGATGGCGGTCATCGAGTTTGCCCGCCACGTGTGCGGATTGGAGGGGGCGAATTCGAGCGAGGTGGACGAGCACACCCCGTACCCGGTGATCGATCTCATGACCGACCAGCGTTCGGTGACACAGAAAGGCGGGAGCATGCGCCTGGGCGCGTATCCCTGTGTGTTGCGCGACGACTCGCTCGCACTGCGCGTCTACGGCAAGCGCAAGATCAGTGAGCGCCATCGTCACCGCTACGAGGTCAACAACACGTATCGTGAGATCCTGTCGAAGCACGGATTGATCTTCAGCGGCCTGTCTCCCGATGAGTTGCTGGTCGAGATGATCGAGTTGGCGGATCATCCGTGGTTCCTTGCCAGTCAGTTCCATCCGGAGTTCAAATCGCGTCCGCTGGATTGCCACCCGATGTTCAAGGGCTTCATCAAGGCTGCCTTGCAGCGCAAGGCTGAGTCGGTGCAGGCGCCGCTCTTGAGCGCCGTGTCGCGCTAACATGCCGCCGTCACGGGAAGTCACAGTCGGGCCGCTGTGTATCGGCGGCGGGCGGCCGTATGTCTTCATCGGCGGCCCCTGCGTCATTGAAGGCCGAGAGCACGCTCTGCGGCACGCAAGCGTGCTGCGGGCCATCGCGGAACGGGTGGGGGTACCATTCATCTACAAGTCGTCCTTCGACAAGGCGAATCGGACTTCCCTCAGGGCGTATCGCGGTCCCGGCTTGGATGAGGGACTGGAGATCCTTGCCGAGGTGAAGCGTGAGGTGGGCGTGCCGGTGGTGACCGATGTGCACGAGCGTGACCAGGTGCAGCCTGTGGCCGAGGTGGCTGACGTGCTGCAGACGCCGGCGTTTCTCTGCCGGCAAACGGATTTCCTCATGGCGGTGGCGCGCGCCGGCAAGCCGGTGAACGTGAAGAAGGGGCAATTCCTGGCGCCGTGGGATATGGGTCCCGTGCTGGGAAAATTGGCCAGCACCGGTAACCGGGGACTGATGGTGACCGAGCGAGGCGTGTCATTCGGGTATAACAATCTAGTTGTGGACATGCGTTCCCTGGCGATCATGGCGGAATTCGGATATCCGGTGATCTACGACGCCGGTCACAGCGTACAATTGCCGGGCGGGCAGGGCACTGCGTCAGGGGGACAGCGCCAGTTCATCCGAGCGCTGGCGCGCGCCGCCGTCGCGGTGAGAGTCGACGCGGTGTTCCTCGAAGTCCATGAGAATCCCGACCACGCCTTGAGCGACGGGCCGAATTCGTACCGGCTCGACGAGCTGGAAGCCTTATTGCGTGAACTGAAGCGGATCGATGCCATTGCCAAGGAAAGCTAGACGGCCGCCGGCGGTCCGCCGGGGGCGCGAGAGCGAAGGGATCCGGCACGCCCGCCACGTCCTGTCGGTCGAAGCCGGTGCCATCGCCGCGCTGGCCGATCGCCTCGATGGGCGTTTCGACCGTGCCCTCGAGTTGCTGGCGGAGTGTGCCGGCAAGGTCGTGGTTACCGGCATGGGAAAATCGGGTATCATCTGCCGCAAGATCGCGGCGACGCTCACCAGTACGGGCACACCGGCGCTGTTCCTGCACGCCGCCGAGGCCTCCCATGGCGATGCGGGCGTCTTCATGAAGGGAGACGCGGTGCTGGCGCTGTCGAGCAGCGGAGAGTCGGACGAGATCGTCCGCCTCCTGCCCTTGATCAAGCGCATGGCGCTGCCGTTGATTGCATTGACCGGTGACCTCGACTCCACGCTGGCGAAGGCCGCCGACGTGGTGCTGGATGTGGCGGTCGAAGAAGAGGCGTGCCCGCTCGGTCTGGCGCCCACGGCAAGTACGACCGCCGCGCTCGCACTCGGGGATGCTCTGGCGGTGGCCTTGCTGCAGCGCAAGGGATTCGGCCCCGAGGATTTCGCTGTCCTGCATCCGGCCGGTGCCCTGGGGCGCCGCTTCCTGAAGGTCGGCGATCTTATGCATCGGGGTGACGCGATACCGACCGTCAGCCTCACGACACCGTTCGATCGCACCCTGTTGGAGATCACCAGCAAGCGCTTCGGCGTGACCGGCGTCGTCGATGCGCAAGGCAATCTCGATGGCGTGATCACTGACGGTGACTTGCGGCGCGCGTTCGGACGCCTTGAGGACATCCGCGGCGCCGTGGCGGCTGATCTCATGACCCGCAATCCAAAATCCATCGCTGCGGCCGCATTCGCGGCGCAGGCTGTGGCGATCATGGAGCGCCACAGCATCACGTCGCTGTTCATTCTCGAGGACGGCAGCCGCAAACCCGCCGGCATCATTCACCTGCACGATCTGCTGAAGGCCGGTGTGGTGTAGAACCCCTTATGAGCAGTACTGCAGCAGCGGCGCCGCAAGAAACGGCGCCGGCCACGGGACTGTCTGATCGGCTGGAGTACGCCATCTTCCGCGCCGCGTTTGCACTGTTCGCTTCTCTCCCGCTGGCTGTGGCCTTGCGCGTGGGTGCGTGGTTGGGGGAGATCTTCTATCTCCTGGACGTTCGCGACCGCCGCGTCGCGCTCTTCAACCTGGGGCTCGCCCTGCCGGAGAAGACGACTGCCGAGCACCGGCGAATTCTGCGCGCCAGCTGCCGCAACCTCGGCCGCCTGGCGGCCGAGTTCTGTCACCTGTCACAGCTGAGTGCGGAGAAGCTTTCGAAAGTGGTGACGTTCGCCGACCGGGGCGCTTGGGAGCGTGCCATTGCCCGGGCGGCGGATCACGGCACGGTCATTTTGACGGGCCACTTCGGCAATTGGGAATTGCTGGCGTACGTGCACGGGCTGCTCGGTCATCCGGTCACCCTCGTGCACCGTGCGATGCGGAACAAGATCTTCGATCAGGCCATCAACGAGGTGCGTGTTGCCGCTGGAACACAGACAATTCGGAAGAGGGCGGCGGCGAAGGAAGCGTTACGCACGCTCAGGCGGCACGGGCTTCTCGCCATTCCCGCGGATCAGAACCAAATCTTCAGCTACGGCGTCTTCGTCGATTTCTTTGGAGTGCCGGCATGCACGACCCCCGGTCCGGCGCGTTTGGCCATGCTCACGGGGGCGCCCATCTACCCGGCGTTCCTGGTACGCGAAGGTGAGACCGGGCGGCATCGTATCGAGGTCTTCCCGGAGGTTGAGATGGTGTCCACCGGCGATCGCGAGGCCGACATAGTGACCAACACGCAGCGCTGCACCGCCGTCATCGAGGACATGATCCGCCGCTATCCCGAGCAGTGGATCTGGTTCCACAAGCGCTGGAAGACGCGCCCGCCCGGCGAGCCGAAGCTGTACAGCTAAGACCGCTCAGCGGTGCCTCGTGGCATTTGAGAATGCGCGTGGCGAAACTGCGGGGGACGCGAAGCCTCCTCTACTCTCATGCCCCGATCCTGATCTCGCCCGTCTCGCCATCGACCGCCACCCGGTCTCCGGTCCGAATCTTCTCGAACAGATCATCCGCACGGTACTCGACGACCGGTACGCCCTTCTGGAACCAGACCTGGGCCAACACTGTACCCGAGACCAGGAGTGAGTCGGCACTCTGGACGATGATCGCTGCCGGTGCTCTGCCCTCGCTCATGAGCTGCATCAGCACCATGCCGGTGAATGACGAGCCGACGCAGGCGGGGAACACGAGCACACGGCCGGCGACGTTCGTTCCGAAGAGGTCGTGATGCCGGTCGCGGATTTCGCCGCGCCGGCTGGGGATGAAGTTGTGCGGCTTGGTGAACGCCGCGGTGAAGTTGATCGGCGTCCTGCTCACCACGGCCTCGCCCGTGCCGTGGCCGCCGAAGAACGCCTTGCCCCTGAGCGTCATCATGCCATCGCCCCGCAGGCCTTGAGGCAGTCCTCTTTCGTGCCGTACACCGTTCCGGCGAGATAGTAGAAGCATTTCGCCGATGGCGTGAGCACCCGCTTGGCTCCCATGCGTGCGGTCAATGCGGCCACGGGGCAACAGTCCGTGACCTGCACGCCGGCCTGCCGAACCCCGCGGCACAGCTCCGTAGCCTCGAAACGCTTCCTGGCGTCCGGGATCAGGCAAAACATCGTGCGCTTCTTGACCGCATTCCCGGCGAAGCGCTCCGCCAGTTGCGACGCCTCTTCCAGGGTCATCTGGGGACACCCAAACACCACCATGTCCGAGTCCTCCGGATGCTCGACCCGCATGGCGTCCAGATCCTGCTGGGTGATGGTCATCACCGCTGGTGGCGCGCCACCGAACACGGACTTGAGATCCGGTGCCTCGGGGGTCAAGCCCTCGACGTGAAAGAGCGCGACGGCACCGGCTGCCGCCATGGCGGCGCCCATGTTCTTGAGGTCGATCCAGCTGAAGTTGTAGTGCTCGATGACCGGGACCTTGTCCACCACGCGCTGGCCGATCACGTAACCCAGTGCCGCCGGGTCCATTCGCGTGACCTCGAGTTTGACCAGGACCTGACCGCGCCGGTTCTCGTCGAGCAAATACCCGAACTCCGGTGTCAGGCCGGTGACGGCCGAGCACACATCGATGAGGATCGAGTTGCGGTTGCTCCGCGCTCCCAGGACCGAGTTGGCAAACTGCACCGCCGAAGACTCGGCCCATGCGAGGACATCGCCGAGTCCGGGCACGTTTGCCTTCTCATAGCACACGCAGGAATAATTCGGCGTGACTCCGAGCGATTCGAGGTGAGCTTCGAGTTGCCGCTGTTTGCTGAACACGACGCGGTTGAGCAAGCTGAGGCTCTGCCCCGGGCGCGGGTTCACCGTCGTCGGGACCTTGCATCGGACGCCCTCTGCGACCAGCTGTTCGAGGATCGAATAGTAGGCCCGGTACGGCGCGGCGCCGAAGGTGCCGGCCAGGTGGGCGCTTCGGATCGGGACGAGCCGGCGCGCGCCGAACGCCGCGCCATACGCGACGAGCGTTTCCATGGCTTTAGCCAGGGCTCTACCGAACTCGCCGTGAAGGATGGCTTCCTGCTCCGGTCCCAGCTTCATCTCAGTCGCCTGCGAGCCCACACATGATCACGGCCCATCGAGTCCGGCTCAAAGCGCCTTCGTTGCCTCAGGACCCACTCAATCCAGCGCCAGGCAAATGGACAGCCTCGAGCTTGATTCCGTCGGGGTCAGTGAAGAAGACCGCGTAGTACCCTGGCACATATTCGGGGTATTCCCGCGGTGCGTTCAGGATGGCACCGCCCCACGTGGGCACCTCTCGCGCCAGCGCATCCACCAGTGCGCGCTCATCCGCGTGGAAGGCGACTTCACACAGACCGACGCGGTCTTTCGAAAACGTCTCACCCGCGTAGCGAGGGGCAGCTGCCTTGATCCAGAAGCTCCCTCCAGGCCCCAGCCAGCCGACGCTCGGGCGGTCGGCATCGGGGTACTCCCAACTCGCGCCGTAGCCGAGCCGCGGCAGCAGTTTCGTGTAGAATGCGCGGGAACGAGCGATGTCGTTCACGGTGATGAAAACGTGGTGGATTCCGTTCATCGAGCGGCTATCTCGCACTCGTGTACAATGAGTCGTCCCCGCCTTTCAACGAGGAGCCTCGACGCCGGGCATCAGCGGCGCGCTTCTCATAGATGGCATCCCCTTATGCGCCGATGAGCGAGCGCACCCGTTCAGCGCATTGTTCACTGCGGTGAGGATCTCATCGACGGTGATCTGTTTGTCGCCGTTTGCGTCTCCCGCCGTGCAGCTGGCGATGGGCGTGTTGCCGAGAGCGATGTTCACCATCGTCAGGATCTCATCCACAGTCACTCGTAGGTTGCCATTGCAATCGCCCGTGCACGGAATAGGCGCGGCAGTCGGTGTGGCGCTTGGTGGCAGGGTCTGCGTCGCTGTGGGAGTCGCCGTTGCCGTCACTGTCGGCGTCTGAGTGGCTGTCGGCAGATTGGTGGTCAACTGGACGTGAAGATTGTCCAACGCGAGCGCCTGGATGTTCGGGTCCGCTTGGTTGGCAACGTTACACTTCACCAGCAGCCGGTCGAAGCCATCGGGATCGTAAAACCCAACAACCGTTCCCACTGGCAGCATAGGATCCGGCCCAATTTGCCCGGAGGATATCACGGTGGTGCCGTTCAATGTCTGCCACGTCACCCAGGCATTGTTATTGCCCCAAGGTGATCCACCGGTCCAGCTATTGCCATACAGGAACTCAACCCCGAACATTTTCGCGGAGTCCGTGGTTGTAATCGTCACCCAGCTATCAACTCCGCCTCCCATACTTCCACCGTCGAGACAATAAAAATATGGATCAGAGCCGTTGGCTCCACCGAAGGGATCGAAGCCGAGCAAACTATCAGCGTTCGCGCCAATAAACAGCTTACCTTCAATATAATCGCTCAAGGCTATCCCACTGCTGGTGATGGCATCGAAGGTTGCGGAGCGATCGATCGATGTCACAGCCGAGCCCGCCCCGAGAGTTTGGACGGTCGCGGCATGAAGGGGAGCGCTGAACACCAAACACACCCCCGCGATCACGATGGAAGGTAGGGGGTACCGGTGTTTCATTTGATGATCCTCCGATGAATCGTGGTTTAGTTCGTGCAGCGCGCTGGCGACTTCGCATTGGGCGTGATGACTGCCGGGAGCAGGGGGCATGGGGGACGAGGTTTCATTGATTTCATTCTTCACCTCGGAAGTTCATTTCCGAACAGCGAAATGCAACGAATGAAACCACTCCCGCAACGGCCTGCGTTGTTAGCTCCCGACAATATCATTTAGTCCCTCGACGAGCCGATCCAGTTCCTCCGGGCCGAGCCGGCCTAGCTTCTTTCCCAGCCGTTCCACCGAGAGTGTCCGGATCTGGCTGATCTTCACCCACGAACGTTTCGGCAGGCGCCCCTTCTTCAGCTCCATTGTGAGCGGAAAGCCCGCGCCTTGTGGTTGGCTCGTCACCGGCATGGCAATGACCGTTCCCGACCTCTCGTTGAAGACGTCATGGCTCAGTACAACGACCGGCCGCATTCCCGCCTGCTTGTGGCTGCGGCCCGGATTGAGGTCAGCTCAGATAAGATCGCCCCTCAGTATTCTGGCCATTCAGCCACTTCTCCCGACGACCCTTCCTCCGCCAGCGCCTTCTCGAACTCGGGATCGAGCTTGGCGCACTCACGGGCGAGGCGGGATCGGTCGAGTCGCTCCAACTTCTCCTTCACCGCCGCCTCGATCGCCTTGCTCCGGTTTGGAAAGGCTCGCTGTTTGACCAGACGGTCCACCCGGGTGAGGACATCCTCGTCCAAGGAAATCGCCACCTTCGCTGCTGCCATGCATCACCGCTGGTATGACGAAATATCATACGCAGGGTGTACGGCAAGCTGCCCGCGAGCCAGGGGCAACATGGGCGGGAACGGTTGCCGCGCCGGGCTGGCAGCATGGTGCAGGCTCGGTGCTGGCGGCTGGGCTGGAGCAGGGACGCCTGCAGCGAGTGACCTGAGCCGTGCAGTGTGCGTTTAGGTACACCGGTCCCAGCGCCCGTCAGGGGCGCTAGAAAACGCTCGCGATCCCGCTCGTCCCAGAAAACAGGGCATCATACTTAACAATTTAACTACGTCGCGATGACCACTGGAGAGCACCAAGATGTCGCTGCGGACGCTAACGCGATGAGCAACCATTCAAAGCGTGGTCCACGGCGAGGAGGATCTCGTCGACGGTGATCTGGTTGTCATGGTTCGCATCGCCCGCGGCGCACGCGGTGACTGGCGTGTTGCCGAGCGCGATGTTGACCATCGTGAGCACCTCGTCGACAGTGACCAAGCCGTCGCTGTTGCAATCGCCGACACAGAACGCCGGGGTTGGAGTGGGCGTCGGCGGAAGGTTCTCGTCTCCGAAGACGAAATCGATGCCGGTCTGATTCGGTGCGATCATGACCGGATCGCCCGGCGTGCTGGCCCTGTCCTGGTAAATCTCGAACGGCTCGATCGGGTCCCGAGTCCCATTATCGTTCAGATCCAGGAACGCCATCAGGTAGATGGTCTGCGCCAGACTCGGGTCGAGAATGTCGTAGCGGTCGCCATTGCTCTGCAGCCGTGCGTGTCCAAACGGCGTCCCCAGCATGGTAGCGTCCGTGTTCGCGGTGACCACGAGCGGCGTTTGCGCCGAGACCGTCCCGCGGCTGCCGGTGTAGGTGGCCGCTCCGGCGACCCCGCTCATGATGAAATGGTCGTCGAAGCCCAGCTTGACATCGCTTAGCCCGGTGCTCGGCACCGCCAGAGCATCGGCGTTGGCGGCGGAAAACTGGTTGAAATAAAATTGATACGGCTCGCTGACATTGAGCTTACCGTCAGGGATGAGGTCGAGGAAGTACACGAGGAAATAGTCGCCGGCCGTGGGAACCGCGACGGTGTACGGACCGCGGTCGATGGGTACCGTTGCCGCGTCCAGCTTGCCCGCCTTGAACCGGTTCTCACCAATATGGACCTGGATCGGTCGGCTGGTCGAGACCGGCCCGTTCGCTCCGAGATAGCGAACTGTTCCGGAGACAGAAATGGCGCGGAGCGCCTGCGAACACACCACGGTACTGAGGCTGCTCAGCAGCAGCACGAGGAGGGCGCGCGATGCGGCTCGTCGCCGGTCACGAAACACTGCCTGCCTCCTTCTCGAGCGTTCGCCAGCTGTTTATCGCATCGAGGCAGTGTTTGCTACGCGCGCCTCCGTGCGGTGATCGACAACACTCGGGCGTGGTTTGGGGGACGATGGTGTGCCCTCGGTCAACCGCTGCGGCGACGGCCCGGCGATACGGTCGAGGCCACTTCAGTTTGAACAAACGCGTGAGCTTGTCCGCGCCCGGTTGGTACCGATCCCGTGCCGCTACTATCGTTGCGGGAGCGCCGCTCACATAGGCGCCCTCATGCTGCCGCGATCGTCGACATTCTGGCTCGCCGCTGCGTAAACAGGAAGCGCATGAGGTCTTGCCTAGAGTCCTTGCTCCGAACTGCTGCGAATTAACGCGTCAGCCATCTTCTCACTCGCCTGAGCGACAGCCTTCGAGAAGCCATCTATTGTAACCCTGATGGTATCGCCTTGCGAAGTCTTTATCAGCAAACGCTAGGTACTGATCCAGTTCGGCGTCGCCAAGAGTTCGATAAGAATACAGAAGCGATACCTGCGTGAGTTGCGCGAGGCTTGCAGATAACTCCGAACGATGAGCTTCAATCGTTCGGGTAATCGCTGAGATAGACGGAGGCGTTGATGGCTGAGCAGCCGCTGCTAGGGCGGTCGTAAACGCGACTTGAGATGCGATAACCATCTGGACGGTCGCGTCGGTCGCGTGCGTCATGTCGTCAAATCGCTTGATAGCCTTCACTCGCGATGGATTCTTCGTCAACTCGGCTGCCATGCTTTGCATTTGCGCATATGCTTCGGGCGTTGAGGCGGCCTCCTCGAGGTGCGTAATCTCTTCTCCAAGCGGGCTACGGAGCCATTGCAGAACCGCCGACATGTCTTTCGCCGGGAGATGTTCGGCCAGGTAATGCGCGGTCTCGGTGCGAAGGTCTTGCGGCTCGAATCCTGCGATGACTGCGCGACGTAGCTTGCTCAGGCGCGCCTGCGAAAGATCCTGTCTCTGCTTGGCGGCTTGCTCCAGCCCGGCAACTACGAGCTGAGGAAATTGCTCCAACTGTTTATCTAAGCCCGACTTCGCCATCAGTGTCGCAGTCATCTGGCCCGTGTCGCTGCCCCCGGCTAAAGATGCGCCCGGGACAAACACAAGCGACATGACGCAAAACATGAGCGATCGACTCCGCATACTTCCTCCTTTAGGATGTCTGAATTTGCCGAACTGTGAATTCGGCGTATCAATGAAACCGGCAACCCACGCCAGCGCTCGCGGGTTCACACCGCCGTTGTCATGTGCCGCTGATACACCAGACTCCACCATGGATTCAAGCAGTTGGGCATGCCTTCTTTACGTAGTTTCCACGCTGTGTTAGTCCGCGGCGCCCGGCGGGTTAACACCTTAACTGCACCCCCGCCATCAGAGTCGGTCTGCAGGGCTAACCACACCGCGCCTGCCGCCGTTGAGGACGTACGTGTAAATCATCGTCGTCGTGACGTCCTTGTGCCCAAGCAGTTCCTGCACCGTGCGAATGTCCTTCGACAGGTGTCGCTGCTGCCCATGAACCTATCGTCCAGAGGAGCGCTTCGATACGCCGCCAAGAGAAGGCGGCTACTCAGCGTGAGCGGTATCTTACTTCCAAAGTGATTAGGTTCATGCGCACTCCAAGCCGGCATCTCGCCGGTTGGATCTCCCAGGATGGACGGGTCTTTTGAAGCAGATCGGTGACAAAGCCATTGCGCAACAATGGCGGGCACCGGGTTTGCCGATGCCCGCACGCTGCACCGCCGTCATCGAGGACTTCATCCGCCGGTATCGAGAAGCGTCAGTCTGGTTCCACACGCGCTGGAAGACGCGGCCGCCGGGCGAGCCGCGGCTGTACGAGTGACCCTGCCCGATACTTTCGTGACAGATGACGAAGAGATGACAGGTGTATATTCGTCTCAGGCCGTGTTTTTGCGGCTAGGTTCAGCGGGCCTCGTGGCGCCGACGTTGCTGCCCTCCACCGGGCATGAAGAAGGCAAAGCATGTCACGCGGCTCGTCCTGCTGCTCATCGCTTCCAGCATCCTACTTGTCTGCGCAAAGACCGACCAGGCTCTCGGCAAGGCCGATGATTTGGTTCAGGTCACCAAGGTAGTCGACGGCGACACGATCTATGTGGGGAAGACGAAGGTACGGCTCAAGTGCATCGATACTCCCGAAACGGTAGACACACAGAAGTCGGTTGAGTGTTTCGGCCCTCAGGCGTCGAACTTCACCAAGGAGTCGCTGACGGGGAAGCGGGTGCGTTTGGAACACGATCCGCTGGATTCCAAGATCAGCTATAAGGATCACTACGGCCGCGAGCTGGCGTACGTCTATCTCGAGGATGGATCTCTGTTCAACTTGCAGTTGGCGCAACGGGGATACGGCCGCCGCCTCAAGCGCTGGCCATGCTCCCAGAAGGATGAGTTCGACGAAGCCGTGGCGAACGCCCGCGAATCTGGAGTTGGCCTGTGGGGTGAGTGCGAGTGCGTCGGGAAGATCATGGGCAACATGCGCACCCTTGTCTATCACCGCCCAGACCAGAGACGCTATCACATCGATCCTAAGAACCGGAAGTGCTTCGACACTGAAAAACAGGCAAAGGCGAAAGGCCTTCATCCTTCCAAGCATTGAGCACTACGACATCAAGGCCTCCCCACGGATCTGCAAACCGACCGGCAGTGACTCGTCGAGGATGCGAGCGCGCTCTTGAGCTTCCAGCGGCACGAACTCGGTGACCAGGCGCGCGGCGCGGCGGCCGGTGGGGAGGGGTTCGATACGTTCCGCGATCCGCCGGCGCAGGGACTCGTCCAGATCACGTTCGCGATCGCCAACGTCACGCGCTAGCTGCACCAGCGTGAAGATCATCGGTTCCGCTTTGGGCCACTGCATACCCAGCAGCGCCTCGACCCAACGCTCGACGGTCCCGCGCGCCACCACGCAGTTGAGCGGCCCGGAAAACGGCGCGCGCGCTCCAAGCCGCCCCAAGGCCCAGAGCTCGACCGCAGTGGCTTTGCCTTTCACGACCAACGGTAGCAGGGCATTGCCCAGCTCAGCTTTGATCTCGGCCGACAGCTGCTCACAGCTTGCCATCAGCTGCCAGTATTCGCGCAGCTCCTGCTGACCCGGTCGTACGCCACCCTTCGTCTTTGCCTTCAAACGCGGCAGTAAATGCGGCGCAACTTCGTTGTACAGCTGCATCTGCTGCGGACGCGTGAGCCCGCCGGCAACCCGTTTCCACATGTTCCACCATTCGGTGCGACACTGCGCTGTCTTCGGAAAACACAGGCCGCTCGACTTCACCTTCCACAGTTGCTGGATGCGCCAGTCGTCCAGCTCGGCACCGAAGCCGGGCCGCAGGAAGAAGCCGCTGAGGTTCAACCACCGGGCCTCGTGCGCCGCACTGTAGACACGGCGCTCCTGACCAGCCCACAGCGCATCCCACAACTTGCGGATGGCGAACAGTGGCCAGGCATCGCGGCCGATGCCCATCTGCTCTTCCAGGATCCGCACCATGCCGACAGGATCGCCGTGGCTGTGGACATCGTCGGCCGGAAAGACGGCACGAACGGTCTGTAGCGCCGCCTCGAGTTGGGTCTCGCCAATCACCGATGCCGCTTCCGATTGCGCCTCGCTCTCCTCCTCGGCAGCCGGTGCGGTCTGATCCCGGAGCTGAAACTGCAGGCGCCAGCGGTGGTCGGTGGTCAGCGAGCGGCACCAGGCTTCGAGCGTGCCCACTTCGGTCAAACGCGCCATAACATGTACCGGGATTGTGCGGGCAGCCATCTTCTTTCCAAAACGCAGCACGGTGCGGATCGGAGGAAGCTCGGTGAGTGACTCGCGCTCCGCCGACACCAGTTGCCCGGCGCGCTCGCCGGTGCGCGTGCTCGACGCGTACAGCGGAAAGCTCACGGCCCGATTGGCCAACACTTCGAGCGCAGGTTCCGTGACCTCGACCTCCTCACCTTCCTCCATACCGCGGTGCACCAGACACAACGCGGTGACGACATCGGGCGTATCGACAGGGTGCGCAACACCGAGGCCGAGGTAGTAGGAACGGGCGCTGCCGCCGCCGATGCGCACGCCAAGTCCGCGGCGAACCAGGCCGTAGTACGCCGCGCCTCGTGCCACCGCCAGGTCGAGATCGACGCTTTCCAACACCGATGGCTGCGCGCCACTCCAATTGGTCAGCAGTGTCCGAAGCCGGTCGCGGATCAGGGCGGGCTTGAGCGCGCCGCCGTTGAACAGAATCGCATCGGGCCAGGCGACGGCGAGAGCGCCAGCCTCATCACCCAACGGCACGTCATGTCGATGCTGCTGCAGAAAGGCGGCGAGGTGGCGCGACACTTCGGGCTCGTTCGCGAATGGCAGGCCCCATTCCTGCAAGCCGACGCGCGCGGTCCGTCGTGGCATGGCGTCAGGCAAGGTGACGGGAAAGAAACCGTCGAGGACGAGGCGTTCAACCTCGTCGCGTGTCAATGTCGCGGTGACCACCCCACCGACCACCGACCGGCCGCGGCCGACGAGACGCACCGGTACCTCAGCCGGTGGCTCAGGACCGAGCAGGGTTTCCTTGGCGCCGCGACATAGACTGGTGAGCGCGTGCCAGCGCTGGCTGTCGAGACGCGCACCCAATCGCGGCTCGAGCACGCGAGCGAGGGCGACATCGATGTTGTCGCCCCCGAGCAGGAGATGGTCGCCGACTGCCAGACGTTGGAGGCCGAGCCGGCCCTCATGATGCCGTACCGCTATCAAACTGAAGTCCGTTGTGCCCCCACCGATGTCGACGACGAGAATGCGGTTGATGCCGGCGAGCTGGTCCAACGTCTTCTCATGGTGATGGACCCAGGCGTAGAAGGCCGCTTGCGGCTCTTCCAACAAGATCGCACGCGGCAGTCCGGCGCGGTGTGCCGCCTCGACGGTCAGCTCACGGGCGACCTCGTCAAAGGAAGCCGGGACCGTGAGGATGATGTCCTGCGCTTCCAAGGGCGCGTGAGGGAAGTGCTGCTTCCAAACCTCTCGAAAGTGGAGAAGATATCGCGCCGAAGCGTCAACGGGTGAGAGCTTGCTCACGTCGGCAGGTGCGCCCCATGGCAGGATTGCCGCTTCACGGTCAACTCCGCCATGGCACAGCCACGACTTCGCCGAAGAAATCAGTCGGCCGGGCACACGGGCGCCTTGGGTGCGCGCGAACTCTCCGACCGCATAGGTGCGCGTGTGATCCCAGGGCAGGGCGAGACTTCCGGGTGCGACGTCATGCTCGCCGCCGATGTACAGGAAGGAGGGCAGCGTCGGCCGCTCCGCCACCGTGGCCTCGGCAACGAGTTGCGGGATGAGCAGCTGTTGCACACGGTGCGACGAATCGGTCGTGTCGACGTACGCCGCCGCCGAGTTTGTGGTGCCGAGGTCGATGCCGATGATGTAGCGTTTCATAAAGGGGCTTGGGGGCTTGGGGCTTGCGGGCTTGAGGGGCTTTGCACAAGAAGTCCGGTAACCGGCGGGCACCCTTCGATACGGCCCCTGAGAAGATGGGGCCTACTCAGGGTGAGCGGTAAAAAGGGGGGCCAATACCCCAACCGCTCGCACTGAGTAGCCGCCCTCTTTTGGCGGCGTATCGAAGTGCGCCCGCTGGGAGCTCTTGTGCAAAGCCGGCTTGCGGGCTGGGGAAGCATCTTCTTGTCCTCAGCGGCCTTCGATTCCTGACCCTTGGCCCCTGAGACTGAATTCGAGCTTCCAGCGGTGCGTGCCATCCCGACTCACGCACCACAGCTCCAACACGCCGACCTCAGTGACGCGTGCCTCCAGCCGAACCGGCACGGTGGTGCCTTCTTGGCCTTCCCATTCGAGCGTCGTTTCGATCGGGGCCAGTTCGGTGATGTCGTCGTCCCAGATTTCAACCAGGGTGCCGACCTGGTCATCCCGGCGGGTCGCGGAGCTCAGAAAACGAAATTCCGCCGGTTCGCCGATGACGAGACCGAACTCCTGCGCCGGCACCTGCACTTCGCTGTCCTCTTCGAGTCCCCGGGGCACGACGCAGAGGGCCTTGATGGGGGGGCGCACGCCCGGCACCGCCGGCATCGTGGTTTCGATGCCGATGTAATAGGCGCGTGCGGTCCCGCCGCGGATTCTCACGCCGCGGCCCCGGCGTGCCAGCCCGTAATAGGCGGCGCCGCGCGCCACTGCATGCTCCGGATCACCGCCTGCGAGTACACGGATGGACTGGACGGCGTCGAACCAGCTCTCGATCACCTCGATCAGCCGCTGGCGCAGGGCGGCTGCGTGCATGACGCCGCCATTAAACAACACCGCTGTCGGATGCGCCGCCGTGGCGCTCTCGGCGCCGGCTGCGGCTTCGCGATGCCGACTGAGAAAGGAGGCGAGATGTCGCGTGACGGCCGGATCTGTGGCGTAGGGCAAGCCGATCTCCTGCAGGGCCGAGCGGCGCTGCGACTGCGGGCGATCGGTCAACGCGGAACGCGGGAAGAATCCGTCGATGAGGATGCGATCGATTTCCTGGCGCTCGATGTCCGTGCGCACGGTCCCGCCAACGACTTTGCGGCCCCGACCGAGGATCGAAACCGCATGCTTGGTCTCCGTACCACCAGCAAGCAGTCGCTCCTTGGCTTCGCGGCAGCTCAGAGTGAGGCCGCGGAACTGCCATTGATCAAGCTGCGTCTTCGCTTCCGTTAGACGGTTGCGGACGCCGTAGGCGAGGGCGAGATCCATGTTGTCGCCGCCGAGTAGAATGTGATCGCCGACCGCGATGCGGTCGAGGACGAGACTGCCGTGCTCTTGTCGCACCGCGATCAGGGTGAAATCGGTGGTGCCGCCGCCGATGTCGCAGACCAGGACCACGTCGCCGACATGCACCGCCTCGCGCCAACGCTCGCCGTTCGCATCGATCCAGGCATAAAAGGCCGCCTGCGGCTCTTCGAGCAGGGTGATGTGCGGAAGGCCGGCGTCGTGTGCGGCGCGCACGGTGAGCTCCCGCGCGACGGCATCGAACGACGCGGGTACGGTGAGCAGAACGTCCTGTCGCTCCAGCGGGGCGTCGGGGAAGGCCGCATTCCAGGCGTGGCGGATATGCGACAGGTACGCTGTCGACACGGCGACGGGCGACAGCTTGGCGACGTCGTCCGGGCTGCCCCATGGCAGGATGGGCGTGGTGCGGTCGACCCCGGCATATGACAGCCAGGACTTTGCCGACGCGACCAATCGAGCCGGGACTTCGGCGCCGCGCTTGTGGGCAAAATGCCCGACGACGTGGTCGGGCTTGTCGTTCCAGGGCAGGCGTAGGGCATCCGCCGGAAACTCCCCCGCAGCGGGTGCGTAGAGAAACGACGGAAGCAACGGGCGCGCTTCGACCGTCCCCACCGCAATGACCTGCGGGATGTTGAACACCTGCAGCGCACCGGGTTCCTCACGGCTCACGTCACTGAAGGCGACGACACTGTTGGTGGTACCCAGGTCGATGCCGACGACGAAGCGTGCGGCGGACGGACCGCTGACGGCGGAGCGCTGCCCGCTAGCCTTCACGGAATCTCCACCTCCGCCGGTGCGACAATCGCCGGATCAACGGCGGGCGATGCTTCCGGCATGGAGATCTTGGATGCGCGCCAGCCGCCATGTTGTAGAATGCCACGGAAGGGCGGGTCTCCGGTCACGTTCCCGGTAAGCCGCACGGCGGCCGGATCGAAGCCTTTGTCGACCACGATTTCGCTGCCGTCTTCTGCCGCGAAGACGCGTTCCAGCTGCACGTGCTCGTTCAGCACCTTGCGGCATCCAGCGTGGATTGCCCGGACCGCGGCGCCGACTTGTTCATCGCTGTAGCCGTCGATGTCCTCCGTGATGAAATCGACGAGGCGTGCCTCCTGCTGCAGCAGGCCGAGATGGCGCCGGGGGGGTGTGGGGGTGGGTGGTGCGGGCGCGGCTGCCTCGCGTGGCGTGACGGCGCCCGGTGTGCGCCGGGTTGCCAACAGGGTCAGGACCAGCGCCGTCAACAACGGTGCGGCGATGAAGTAGATCAATCCTGGGAGGCACAGCTTCGACAGTGCGGTGAGGGGAGGCGCTTCGATTGTTCCCGTCGCGCTGACGGTCAGAGTCAGGACAACGACATTTGCGGCTGCCAGGATGATTGCGATCACCACGCTGGTCACCACGAGTGCGGTGCTCCCGTTTGGGCGCTCTTGCATATCGGCCTCCCCCTTTATCATTCGTGCTCGTCGGTTGTCCGATATAGCCAACCCGATCGGTTGGCTCCAGTGGCATCGCGGGCAGCCCATTCGTGCGTAGCTTGGCGAGAGGATTTCGGCTATCGTCCGCCCGGACTTTGGGACGACGTTGGCTTTACTCTGGGCTCTCGACTGTTGACTGGCGACTTTCTAACTAAAGACTGTTTTCAAGGAGGTTTCCCGTGAAGCTCGACACCGGATTCTTGGCTGCATCGCTACGTGAAGTTTCTGCTGGGGTGAAGGCGGCGGAGGAGATGGGATTCGACGCTCTGTGGACGGCGGAGGCATCGCATGATCCATTCCTGTCACTGGCACTGGCGGCAGAGCACACCACGCGTATCAAGCTTGGTACCGCGATTGCCGTGGCCTTTCCACGCAGCCCGATGGTGCTGGCGCAAATCGGCTGGGATCTGCAGGAGCAGTCGCGTGGCCGATTCATCCTCGGCCTGGGCACGCAGGTGAAAGGGCACAACGAGCGCCGTTTCGGCGTAAAGTGGGAGCATCCAGGCCCGAAGCTACGCGAGATGATCGAGATCATCCACGCCATCTGGGACTGCTGGCAGAACGGCACGCGGCCGAGCTTCGAGGGCAAGTTTTACAACTTCACCCTGATGACACCGTTCTTCAACCCGGGCCCGATCCCGTACCCGCGACCGCCGATCTACATTGCCGGGGTGAACGAGTACATGTGCCGGCTCGCCGGGGAGCTGTGCGACGGCTTTCACGCGCACCCACTGCACTCCATCAAGTACTTCGATGAGATGGTGCTGCCCAACCTTCGGAAGGGGCTGGAGAAGGGCGGCCGCAAGCGCGGCGACATTGCCATTTCCACCACCGCGTTTGTGATCACCGGGGCCAACGCGGCCGAAATCGAAGCAGCGAAGGAACCGGTGCGGCAGCAGATCTCGTTTTACGCCTCGACGCCGGCGTACAGCGGTGTGTTGGAAATGCACGGCTGGGGCGAGACCGCCCGCCGACTGACCGATTTGTCGAAGCGCGGCGACTGGGGCGTCATGGCGAGCGAGATCACCGACGAGATGCTGGATGTCTACGCCGTGACCGGCACCTACGACGAAATCGCTGAAAAGGTGAAGAAGAAGTACGAAGGGTATTTGGACCGGGTGGCCTTCTACTTTCCGTTCGCCCCCGGCGACGCGCCACGCTGGCGGAAGATGGTGCAGGCGTTTAACGGGTGAGTCGAGGAAATCCCTGGAATCGACACCCTCCCCCAGGGAGAAGTGTCGATGTCCTCGCAAACAGTGCTTCGACAAGCTCAGCACGAGCGGTTAGGTATTCACCTTCAAACAAGAATTCCCCTCACCCTGAGCTTGTCGAAGGGTCGGTCTCCCGTTTATCACAGCCCCTGGGAGAGGGCCGGGGTGGACGCTCAGGACTCAACGCGTGGCAGCCGCAACCCGCGGGGTGTGGCCCACTGTTCGAGCAGGGCGAGGGAACCGTCGACCAGTACGGCGAGCAACGCTGCGGGAAGCGCGCCCGATAGAACCAAATTCGTATCCGTTGTGGTCAGCCCGGCGACGATCGGATCACCGAGGCCGCCGGCGCCGATGAAGGCTGCCAACGTAGCTGTGCCGACGTTGATCACCGATGAGATGCGCACACCGGCCAGAATCACCGGCGTGGCCAGCGGCAACTCGACTTGCCGGAACAACTGCCATGGCCGCATGCCGAGGCCGAGTCCAACTTCGATCAAGGTTGGATCAATGCCGCGCAAGGCCGTGATGGTGTTGCGTAGGATCGGGAGCAGTCCGTAGAGGAACAGTGCCACGATCGCCGGCCGCGCGCCGATACCAAAGAAGGGAAGCATGAGTGCAAGGAGGGCGATCGATGGAATCGTTTGCAGGACGCCCGCGGTTCCGAGCGTGACGGTGGCGAGTCGCGGCCGTCGGCACGCGGCGACGCCGAGTGGGATCGCAACGATGCAGGCCAATACCTCGGCGATCCCGGTGAGCGCCAGATGCCGGCCGGTGAGACGAAGCGTGACCGCGCGTCGTTGCCACAGCAACCCGAGGAGTGAGGCGGCGCGCACCGCCCCCTCGCGGGGCTCGGAACCGAGGCCACTCGCACGGAGAAACGTCGCAGCGACGTCAGCCGGGTCGCGGCGCTCGTCCTCAATCTCGTGATTCAACCGTCTCATCGTGACGTCATCGATACGTCCCGCCAGCAACGCTAGTGCGCCGGTTGCGGCTGGGACACGCGTGAGGAGGTCGTGGCGGACGAGCGGCGCACCTTCGTAGGGTGGAAACAACTTCCTGTCGTCGCGCAGGGTCACGAGACTGCCGGCAACGATCTTCGCATCGGTCGAGTAGCCGTCGGACACATCGATGGCGCCGTCAATCAGGGCCTCATACGCCAGGTCATGCTCCATGCCGACAAGCGATTGTACCTGCAGCTGGTAAACCGCCTGCAGGCCCGGCATGCCGTCAGCACGCTGCAAGAACTCGTGCGAGACACCGTAGCGCAACGGATGCGTGGCGGCATCGCTGATCGCGGCGATGCCCAGAGCGCGCGCTCGATCGGCGCGCATGATCAGGACGTACGTATTGTTGAACCCGAAGGGTGCCAGCCAGACGAGGTCGTAGTGCAGGCTGAATACGTCGCTGACGCGAGCGAACGCGTCGGCGGGATCGCGGACCGGCGTGGTGTCGTGCAGGATGTCGCGCAGGCCGGTTCCCGTGTACTCGGCATACGCATCGATCGCACCCGTGCGCAGTGCGTCGAAGGCGATGTTCGTGCCACCGAGATTGAAGCGGCGCTGGACGTGCGCGCCGGCCCGCCGCTCGAGCACCTGCGCCATCAACTCGGCCAGAATGGCCCCCTCGGTAAACGATTTGGCCCCCACCACAACGCGCGGTGCGTCCACCGCCACGGCGCGCCTGTCCAGTGCGACCATGCTGATGGCCGGCATCAAGAGGGCGGCCAGTATGCCCACCAACAGCCGACCGTGCGAGTGCGTGTCACCGCGGCACCATCCGATCCGGCCGCTCATGCTTTCAGATCTCACGCAGCAGCCCGAGGAAACTCGCCACGAAGTCTGATGCCGGTTTGCGGCGGATCTCCTCGGGTGCTCCGATCTGCACCACGGTGCCTTCCGCGAGCACGGCGATCCGGTCGGCGAGCAGGAGCGCTTCTTCCACATCATGAGTCACCAAGACGACGGTCTTGTGCAGGGTCGCGTTGAGGGCGCGGAATTCCAACCGCAGCCGACGGCGGGTGAGCGGATCGAGCGCACCGAAGGGCTCGTCCATGAGCAAGATCGGTGGATCGGCAGCCAGCGCGCGTGCCAGGCCGACACGCTGACGTTGCCCGCCACTGAGCTCCGCGGGGTAGCGCGGACCGTGCTGCACGAGGTCGAGGCCAAGGAGTGCGAAGAGTTCCTCGGTGCGCGCGCGCCGTTTCGGTTCCGGCCATTTGAAGAGTCGCGGCACGAGTTCCGCGTTCTCGCGCGCCGTGAGATGCGGGAATAGGCCCGCTTCCTGCACGACGTAACCGATCTGGCGGCGCAGCAGGATCAGATCGGTGTGTGCCACGTCGGCGCCGTTGACGCACACCTGGCCCGCCGTCGGCGTCACCAGGCGATTGATCAATTTGAGCGTGGTGGTTTTTCCCGAGCCGGACGGTCCGAGAAGGGCGACGCTGCATCCCGTGGCTACATCGAGCGTCACGTCGCGCAACGCGACATGACCATCGGGGAACACCTTACTGACCCGGCGTAGCTGGATCATCAGTGTCGCGTGTGCTCACGTACCCCGGGCACAGCGCAAGCCCGCGAAGACGCGTCGCATGGAGGGGATGTACCAGTTGCGGAAGGTGTTGCGAACGATGGTGTCACGGCTCGCCCAGGAGCCACCGCGGAGCACCATGTGGCGGCCGTCGAAATACGGCTGCGAATATCCTGCGTAGGGGTACGGCTCAAAACGTGGATACGGAGCAAACGGCGAGGCCGTCCACTCCCACACATTGCCGTTCATGTCGACGCAACCCGATGGGCTCCGCGCCGTCGTGAACTGCCCGACCGGCGTCGTCGTGTCAAAACAGCGCTCGAAGTTGCAGCGGGTGTGGTCGGGCGGGGCGTCACCCCAGGCGTAGGCTAACGCCTGCTTGTTCGCTGCGTCCCAGGCCGCGGCCTTTTCCCACTCGGCTTCGGTCGGCAGGCGCTTGCCGACCCAGCGCGCATAGGCGTCGGCTTCGTACCAGCTGACGCACAGCACCGGTGCATTCGGCGCCAGCGTGCCGCCGAAGAATCCCGCCGTCCACCAGCCGGCGGCTTCCCGGCACCAGTACTGCGGCGCAACGATGCCGTGAGCGCTACGCCACGCCCAGCCCTCCGCACTCCACCAGCGTTGCGTCTTGTAGCCGCCCGCTGCAATGAACGCGGCGAATTGGGCATTGGTCACTGGATGCAGGTCGATCAGAAAGTCCTTGACGAAGACTTCGTGCGCTGGCACCTCGTTGTCGTACCAGTCACCGTGCGGGTCGCGTCCCATTGGAAATGTGCCGCCCGCGACATGCACCATGTCGGTTGCAGCGACCTCCCTGGGCGTCAAGAGCATCGTGGTCTGCCGATTACGGTCGCGCATCTGCAGGACCGACGCGATCGTTTCGCTGTGTTGACATTCGTGCTGCAGCACGTTGCGGAGGATACGGCCGTCGCGTAGTGAGCGATGGTCGGAAGGGAAGGAGACGCGCTTGAGGTAGCGTAGGACGTCATGGTGTACCTCTTCAAAGTACTCGATGACCAAGGGGCGCGGAGGCAGATTGCACCGGTGGGGCTTCGCAGTCTCGATCGGAGAAAAGAATCGCCGGTATTCCGCCGACCGCGGTGGGTCACCCTTGCACTGCTCCAAGATCCAGTACTCTTCGAAGGTTGCGATGTGCCCGACGTGCCACCCGATCGGACTAAACTCGGGATCGGGTTGTGCGCCGAAGGCGTCGTCATCGACGAGATCGAGCAGGGAGCGCGTGCCGCACCGCACCTCGTCGAGGCGTGCCGACAGGTTGTCGCCGCACACCGATAGCACGAGTGCTCTCACACCTCCACTCGCATCGTACGCACGTTCAGAGCCGGGCCGACCACCGTGACGGTCCCGGGCAAGACCGCGTGCCAATGATCGTTCGCAAAAAGCGGCTCCGATGCCACGACCACCGCATCGGCGAAGAAGGGGTCCGTCGTGGTGATGTACAACGATGGCGCGTACTCCGTGGTGGTGTCGCGGCAGGTCACCAGTGTGCGGCCGTCAGTCATCGCGAGGTTCAGCAGAGCATCGCTGCCCGCCTCTCGCGCGTACCGATGCAATAGCGTCAAAGTGCGTTGCAGGGCCTCCACCATGCCTGAGGGGCCTTTGCCGACCTGCGCCAGATGCTCCAGCCACAGAGCGAAGATGTGCTCGGAGTCACTGCCGCCGGCAATGGCAACATAGAACTCATCGCGCAAAAGCTCACGGAGGCGTCGCATGAGGCGCTGGCGAAAGTGCGTGATGTAGCCATTGTGCATGAACAGGTAGTGCCCGTACTTGAAGGGCTGCACCTGCTCGGGGCCATACGGTATCCCCGGCGTTGCGCTGCGGACCGCGGCGAAGACGCAGGCTGACTGAATGGCGCGGGCGAGGTGCGGCAGGTTGGCGTCAGCCCAGATCGGCATCGGGCTGGTAAACAGGGCCGGCGCTTCATCGACCTCCCGGGGAAACCACCCCACGCCAAAGCCGTCCGCATTCACCACGCCCGAGCGCATCTCGCGCGGGCGATAGCTCTGCACCACCAGGGAATGCTCAGGTCCATCGATGAGCCGGCCGAGCGGGATCGTGTTTCCGGCGTACGCGACAAGACGACACATTGACTCATCTTCATCCTCGCGTACAGTAGACGCAAGTACACTAAGTGAGTTGGAGGTGCCGAACATGTCGACGCATCCGACGGTGGCGTCGAACTCGGGTCACCCGGTCGCGCTGCCGCACGGCGGATCGTTGCCGGCTGAGCTGTGGGAAGCGCGCCTGCGCGTAGATGTTCATCTCAATTCCGGCGGCCGCTCCGCGCTGGCCTTCGATGTGCGTCGTGGCCTGTCGTTGCGGCGAAAGATGCTGCCGCCGAAGTACTTCTACGATGCCTACGGCTCGCAGCTGTTCGATGCGATCTGCGATCTGCCCGAGTACTACCTGACGCGCACCGAGTACGCCCTGCTCGCTGCGGTTGCGGATGAGATCGTCGGCTTGGCTGCACCGGACGACCTGGTTGAATTCGGCAGCGGCGCGTCACGTAAGACGCGGCTGCTGCTCGACGCGCTGGGGCGCGCCGGCCTGTACACACGGTACGTGCCGATGGATGTGAGCGAAAGCATGCTCCGTTGCGGCGCCCAGGCCCTGCTCGCCGATTATCCGGAAATCCAGATTCATGCGGTGGTCGGGGACTACGAGCGACACCTGGATCGTCTCCCTCGGGGGCGGCACCGGCTCGTCGCCTTTCTCGGCAGTACGATCGGCAACTTCACGCCGGCCGAGGCCGATCGGTTTCTGCGGCGGGTGGCCGATCGTATGCATCCGGGAGAGCACTTCCTGCTCGGCGTCGATTTGATCAAAGACCTCGGGGTGCTCCAATCCGCCTACAACGATGCCGGCGGTGTGACTGCGGAGTTTAATCGCAACATTCTCCGGGTGGTCAACCGCGACCTCGACGCCGATTTCGATCCGAGTGCCTTCGAGCACGTTGCCTTCTTCAACGTGGACGCGTCACAAATCGAAATGCACCTGCGTGCGTGCGAAGCGCATACGGTTCAGATCCACGCGCTGAATCTGGCCATTACGTTTGCCGCGGGGGAAACCATTCTCACAGAGATCAGTCGCAAGTTCACCCGGCGGGACACCGAAGCAATGTTGCGACGGGCCGGATTCGAGCCGGTACGCTGGTTCGAGCCGGCAAACGGTTACTTCGGTTTGGCGTTGGTACAGCGGCGCGGCTCGTCGCCGGAGCAGACTGCAGCGAGAGGATTTCCTGCAACCTCAGGGTGAGTCGTGAAACACCGGACGCACCCAGTCGCTTCGGCGCAGGTGTATCAGCTGGGCGCAGACGTCAGCGGGCAGCCTTCCAGCGCACAAATGCCGCAGCTCGTCACCGCGCCGGCTCTTCGGATTTGAACCCCTGCTTGGCGTGGGTACCGTCACAGAACGGTTTGTTGGCTGAGTGGCCGCAGCGGCAGAGGTAAACGGGGTCCTTCGCCAGGGTGAACGCCCCATCGTTCGCGTCAACGAGCTGAATCGGACCTTTTACTTGAAGTGGGCCGTTCTTGAACGTCTTGATGTGCACATCCGCCATAACTCACCTTTCCGTCAGAGATGAAGAGTCAAACAAGGGGAGTGATCTGTGGGCCTAAATCCGTCCCGCTGCGCTCCCTCGGCTCGGTAGGCGATGGTCGACCGAAACACGGCGTAACGCAAGGGCCTGACCACAGGCGCGACACTTGTATCTTGTCAGGATGGGCACCGCCGGTACGGTGAGGGACCATCTATATGGGCCGGGTGGCACCAGGATGGAATGCGCAACCTGCCATTCGGTTCACAACACGGGCAACACGGGCGAAACCCTGCTCTGGAGGAGCGACGCGGGCAGCAGGCTCTGCCTCACCTGCCACGACAAGGGCACGGATCCCGTGGCGATGATTCCGTAATGCAAGATCCGCTGCGTCGCTCATCGTTAAACGTTCGACCGATGAGTGCGGCAGCGCTATGATCGGAAGCGGTCGGAGGAGCCCATGACGTTCAAGGTCGAAACCGAGCAAGAGACGGACGGGCGGTGCATCTCCTTTGCCGCTGCATGAGTCAGTGGGGAAGTGCGAGGGCCAGCCGTAGCGATTGAGCTGCAAATGGACGAGAAAGACATCATGACGGTAGCCTTGGGGGAGGCCCGACAGGCATTCGACCGGGGGGAATGTCCTGTTGGCGCAGTCATTGTCCGAAATCGGACTATCGTCGCCCGTGCGGGAAACCGAGAACTTGAGTTGAATGATCCTACAGCGCATGCAGAAATACTCATTTTGAGGGAAGCCGGGCAACTGCTCGGGAAACACACTTTTCCAGATTGCACGGTGTATACGACCCTGTGGCCTTGCCCAATGTGCGAGAATGCTCTGGTGCCGGCCAAGGTTCCGAAGGTCGTGTGCGGCGCACACTCGTTCAAATACATATATGAGAACACGTTCAACCCATCTAAGCTGGCGAGGTACGGCCCAATCATGGAGGAGGAGTGTAGAGGCATTTTCATGAGGTGGGCGAAGGAAACTGGACGTGAATTCATACTGGATGGTGAGGACCTCTAACAAAGCACTGAACGCGACGGCTCGAAGCGCGCCGCGTGTTGGTGCCGGCGTGAGGAAGGGAGAAAGAGTGGATACTCAACCCGACCCATCGGCGAGCGCTGAGCTGACGGTTGTTCCGCTGGACGATATCGGCCCGGAACGGATTCTCTTCCACTACGATCCGGCCAGCGACATGCGCGCAGTGATCGTCATCGACACGACCCGCTTCGGTCTCACCGCCGGCGGCGTGCGCATGGCCGCGGACCTGACGCTGACGGAGATGGTGCGCTTGGCGCGCGCCATGACGTACAAGTTCGCCATGCTGGAGCTGCCGTGCGGCGGCGCCAAGGCGGGCATCTGGCTCGACCCGAGTGACCCGCGGCGCCCGCAGATCATGCGCGCCTTCATCGATGTCCTTCGTCCACTCGCGGCAAGTCGCGCCTACATGGCAGGCGCGGACATGGGCACGTCGGCTGCCGACTTTGCGGCGCTTCGTCCGGACGGCAGCGCAAGCCCCGGCCTTGGAGAGCAAGAGTTCGAAGGCATGCCGCTCGAAGAGCAACTCACAGGCTACGGCGTGGTCATCGCGGCGCGGGTTGCGGCCGAGATCCTCGGCTGGCCGTTGGCGGGGGCGCGTGTGGCGCTAGAGGGATTTGGCAAGGTTGGGGCGGGAGCGGCGAAGTTTCTGGTCCGCGAGGGCGCTCGCCTCGTGGCCGTATCCACGGTTCGCGCCACGTTGCATCGCCCGGAGGGCCTGGACGTCGCGCGGCTCCTCGCCCTGCGCCGGGCGCACGGCGACGCGGCGATCGAGCACTATGACGCCGGCGAGCTGATGCCACGCGACGCGCTCTTCGCGGTCCCCGCGGAGGTGCTGATCCCGGGGGCACGGCCCGACGCCATCGACATCGTGACCGCTGACGCACTGACGGCGCGGCTTGTTGTGCCAGCGGCGAACATTCCGTACGCCGCCGGTGTTCCCCTGCGCTTGCACGCGCGGGGCGCGGTGCCGCTGCCCGACTTCGTGACCAATGCCGGCGGCGTGCTCGCGGGTCTCGTCGAACTGCAGGGCGGAACGGCCGCGGATGCCTTCGCGATGGTTCAGGAACGCGTCGCGCAAAACGTGAGGCTCATCTTGGACGCAGCGCGTCGTGACGGCTGCTCCTCCTACGATGCGGCCGTCGGCGTTGCGCGTCGGCGGCTCGGCCAACGATGCGCGGAGCCCGATACGCCCGCCGGCGATCTCCTTCGCTGAGAAGCTTCGAGCCTGACGGTGACGAAATGACAAGTGAACGTGACGCCTGAAGCGCGTGGAGCCGAGCGGCATGAGCTTGGCCGCCACTCGCTCACGATCACGGCGTAGGTGTTTTTTTGGGCTTTTTTGTTTTTTTGGGCCCTTTTGTCTTCTTGGCGATTGGTGTTGTTGGCGGTGCCGGTGTCGGTGTCGGCGCGGCGCACTTGATGCTCGCCGGATAGTGATACCCAAGGTCGGCGAAATGGCAATCAGGCACACCACTCTCTTGGGTCGTTCCCGATTGCAGCAGGCCAGCAAGGTTCACGGCAGTGGCGGGATCACCTGCGCCAATCGCCAAACTGCCGGCTGCCAGGTGAAAGTCCGGGGTGACACCGGTTGGAAGCATGAACAGCGGGTCGGTCATGCGATCGTGTGCTCCGAGAGGAACACCCGCCGCGTACCCGTCGGTATTGAGGTTGTAGTCGGCTCGGTACCCCGTAATCGAGTTCGGATCGACGGCGATGCCTACCGGTCTGTTCATATTGACGATATTGTTCTCGACCCCCGCATTGGGTGACGGTCTCTGGGCGTCGCCGATGACAATCCCGACGTCGGTATTGCCGTACACCGTGTTGTTGATCAGCCGGGTCTGGTCCGAGCCCAACGCACGTATCCCGGCACCGGAGTTGCCGAAGATCAGGTT
>JBIOJG010000009.1:0-133904 GCA_044450645.1 Binatia bacterium | reverse complement strand
GGCTTCCGCCGGGTAGGCCAGCATGTACCGCACGTTGAAAAACCAGCCTGTGCACACCGATCCGACGGCCAGCACGTAGTAGAGCCCTTCGAGAAACGTCATGCGGGAGCCCCGCCAGCCGCTCCGGTACAGATGAGCATTCACGTAGAAGAACACGCCGATCGTCAGCGCGCCGAGCGCGGCGTGGATGAGCAGAGAGGTCATGATGTGCTTCTCAGCAGTAGAACGAACCGCTGGAAGCCGTCAAGGGTGTTTCGGAGGCCTTTCAGCGACCCCGGGCCGGTGCAGCGCTCCCAGACGTACGCCCTGAACGCCTCGATGGTATGCGCTCGAGCACCACGACCGGGATCACGCGGCTCGTGCGGGATTGGTACGCGGCGTACTGGCCCCGATTGATCTCGTCGGCGCGTGCCCAGAGTCGGGAGCGCTCTTCGCCCTCGGCGACCCGGGCGCGCACCGGGACCCGCTCGCGTGCCACCTGGATTTCCACGTTCGGCTGGGCGGTGAGGTTGTGGAACCACCCCGGGTGCTGGGGCGCGCCACCCTTCGACGCGATCACCACGTACGCGTCGCCGTCGCGCACGTACAGCAGCGCGGCGGTGCGGGGCTGGCTGGTGCGGCGCCCGACGGTGCGCAGGAGCAGCATCGGCCGGCCACCGAGGATCGCGCCGATCCGCCCGTCGCTGTGCTCGTAGAGCCACTGGTGTACGGTGAGCAACGGGCCAAAGACAAGTTCGACGAGTGGGTTCATGTCGGCCACCCTAGAGCCGGCTGATAAGAAACTCTGGGCCCCGTCAGCCGGCGAAGCGGTTCCAGCGCAACACCTCGTGCACCGGCCGGCGCGTGATCGGTCCGAACTTCCCCTGCGGATAGCCGATCGGCAGCAACGCCGAAATCTCCATGTCGGCGGGGATGCCGAGAAGCTGCTTCAGCTCATCCTCGAAGAAGAACTGGAACGTGGTCAGGCAGCTGCCGAGACCGAGGGCGCGGCACGCCAACAGAATGTTCTGCACCGCCGGATAGATCGTCGCGTGCTGCGTGCCCAAGCTGGCGCCGGACGTGCGGCCGGCGTCGTTGGCATACGGCGGGTAATCCTTGGCGACGCAACACAGCAGGATGACCGGCACCTCGTGGAGGTGCTGCACGAGGTAATTGAGGGCACGGCCGGTGCGTGCTTGTGGGTCGTCGGCTGCCAGCATGGCCTGCCGGATGTCGGGCGTGATGCCCATCCCCGTCAGCATGGCGTCGAACCAGCGTGCTACCTGGGTGGCGATCTGGCGCTTCAGCGAGGCCTCGTCGACGGCGATGAACGCCCAAGTCTGCAAGCCGCCGCCGTTCGGCGCACAGATCCCCGCTGCGACGACCTTCTCGATCAACTCGCGCGGCACCGGGTCGGGCTTCAGCCGCCGCATGGCGCGCATGGTGCGCATGGTTTCGAAAAGATCCATCACCACTGCTCCTTGTTTCCGCGGCGGCTTACGTCATTGCTGCAGCGAACGCAACCGAAACACGACGCTGCCACCATTCCCAACGGCGTGCCGTGTTCGCGGACCGTGCCCCGCAGCGGTGAGGGGGGGGCAAATGGGGACACCAGGGAATCTACGTGGGTCGCGCGAGATCGCGTTGAGTTGCCTCCCGCGGCCGGTGAAAACCGGATGCTGCCGCTACGCCATCCGTGACAAGGTGGTGACGGATCTCCGACGGCTTCCGGAGACCAAAGCCGTGCAGCTCGCGCGGCGTGTCCGCGGTGCTGCCATACCCACCCACTCGGGACCTCTCAACGACAGTCGCGGCTACGGTGCAGCTGGAACTGCTCTCCTGGCGTGGTTCACAGGTGCTCCGATTCTTCCGGATCTCCTTCGGCTTCTAATAGAGCGCCGGGCGCTGCTGAAGTCTTGCCTATATTTCGGCACACGAATCACCACGGACAACCAAGCTCTACGACCACACGTCGGCCAATCACGTTCGACGAGACCGAGCGCATAGCGATCTGGGAGACCAGAACTATCGCGTCGTCCGTGGAGTACCAATGAACCGAAAATCGATCGCTGACTTGTAAGCGGACAGCCGATGGATAACGTCGTAGAGGGGCGCATCGTCGAGATAAAACTGCACTCTAGTTGATAGCTCGAGTGCGAGTTCGAGGCAGCTCGCAGCTATGAGAGCATCGAAGCTGGTAATCTTTCTCTTGAGGTCTACACCAGCATATTCCATTAGGTGAAGCGCCTTCAGGTACTCACGTTGGCCCGGCTCGCGGAGCCGCAGCGCCCCACTCCGCACATCCTTCCAAAATGATCGATCCAGCCTTCGATATTCAGCTCGAGAAAAACTGTTTGAGCGGCAATACCGCCCGAAAGTGCTCGCGATTTCGAGAATGGTCACCGTCGAGACGAAACATGTGTGCCTTGCGTCATGACCTGCCCCCCAGAGCTGGTCCACTCATTGTGAGAGTTCTTCCTGCCTATCACAGCTGGAGGACGGAGCGTAGGGAGCCGTAGGCGACCGCAGCTCTATCCTCCAGCGACGCGCGAGTTACTCAGGGGCCGCCCCGGCGCACCCGCGGACAGCTCGAGGTAGGCGCGGCGGCCGATGCGGCCGAACAGACTGGAGACCGTATCGAGCAGCCACATCTGCCAGCCATACTTCTCGCACAGCGCGGCATGCGCGCGCTCGATGAGCCCTTTCTCTTTGAGGATTCGTCCGGTGCCGTCGATCCATTGCCCGCTCACGCCTCCCCGGAAGTTGCACGGCGCGACCCGTACCCGCTTCGTCGCGCGGATCCGCTTGACCTTGGCGGACGTGCCGTCGGTGACGACGTACAGCTTGCCCCCCAGGATCGCGAACCAGACCGGCGTCTCGACGGCGGTACCGTTGCGCCGGAAGGTGGCGAGGTTGATATAGGCTTCCTTGTTGAGCTGCTTGATCGTGCGTGACTCAGGCATGTTCGGCTTCCTTTGTCGTCAGGCTGCCCTTCCCCGCTCGGGCTGGTCACCGCCCTTTCGGCTATCCTTCCTCGGCTTTGCCAGCCTTAGCACATACTGCCCGTTGCGCCATGCATCGCGTTTTGATCTGTAGTGCTCGGTTTGCACAGTATCGACGGAGAGCAAATGGAAGAGCAGAAGTGGGTCTCCAACCTGGTCCTCGTGCGCCATGGTGAGTCGACACGCAATCTCGCCAAGGCGAAGGCGGAGGCCGAGAAGTCAGAAACCTACGGCCACGACGAGCGCGATATGGATGTGACGCTGACCGCGCGAGGCCAACGACAGGCCAAGGAAACGGGCGAGCGCCTACCCCAGCACCTCGGGTTCGCCTTCGACCGCGCCTTCGCGTCTCCCTACCGCCGGACGGTTCAGACGGCGGAACTCGTGCTCGCCAGCCAAGGCGGCCCAGTCAAGACGGCTCTTGAGGAGCGCGTTCGCGAGAAGGAGTTCGGCGTCCTCGACGGCCTGACCAAGCTTGGGATCAAGAGACGGTACCCCCACGAGGCGGAGCGCAAGAAGCGGGACGGGAAGTACTACTACCGCCCTCTGGGAGGCGAGAGCTACCCGGACGTAAATCAGCGCGTGCACGCCTTCCTCGGCATGCTGATCCGGGAGTGCCCAGGGCAGAACGTCCTGGTCGTCTGCCACTCCGTGATCGTCCTCTCGTTCCGCCGTCTCTTGGAGCGCCTGTCGGAGAAAGATCTCCTCGACATCGACCGGGACCCGAGGCAGGAACCCAAGAACTGCGGCGTCACCTGGTATGCGTTCGACCCGAAGGCTGGCGATCGTGGAAAGCTCGCGCTCAAGAGCTACAACGTCAAGCTCTACGACGAGGACCTCGCGTCGGACGAACCGTCGCGGACGAGCGAGGCGGAGCGCCGGAGCGAGGAGGCGCACGCCGGGAAGCACGCCGCGCAGACGCGGAAGCAGAGGGCGGTTGGGAAGAAGGCCGCGATGACGACGAAGGGGAGGGCCACCGTGCGGGAGGCGTAGACGACGGCCGCGTCTTCCTAGCTTGCAGCCCAGCGAGGCCGAACCTCCTCTTTGCCGCACCCGCGATAACGGAGCCGATTCCTTTCCTAGCCAATATTGCAGCGAGGTAGGCTACACGAGAGGAATCTTCATCAGATCGATCGTGCCCGCGCCGTCGACCACGAGGCACACGCCCGTGATGTAGGACGCCGCCTCGCTCACCAGGAAGAGCACCGCGTTGGCAATGTCACCGCCCGTTCCGTAACGACGCAGCGGGCAGGTGGGTTGATCGCCTGCCAGCGAGGCGAAGCGCGCCATCCCCTCGGTACCGGCGATGGCTCCCGGGGCCACGGCGTTCACGCGGATGCCGAGCGGCCCCCACTCGACGGCACAGGTGCGCGTCAGCGAGTCGATGCCGGTCTTGGCCGCGGCCACATGGGCCTGGAAGCTTGCGCCGCAGTGAGCGAACGGGGCCGAGATGTTGACGATGTTGCCGCCGTGGTCCTTGAGGTAGGCCTCGAACGCCGCCTTGGAGACGTTGTACGTGCCGAGCAGGTCGATCGCAATCACCGCTTTGAAGCCGTTGTAGGAGATCGAGGACATCGGCGCTGGGAAGTTGCCGGCGGCGTTGTTCACCACGATGTCGAGTCGGCCGTAGCGCTCGATGATCGCGCCGATGACGTTCTCGACCTCGTCCGGGTTCCTGACGTCGCACGGCACGCAGAGACACTCGATCCCTTCTCCTTCGAACGCGGCACGCGCCGCCTCGAGATTCACCAGCTTGCGGCTGGCGATGGCGAGTCTGGCGCCGTGGGCACCCAGCGTGCGACCAATCTCCTTGCCGATCCCGGTTGCGCCTCCAGTCACCAATACGACCTGATCCTTGATGATATCTGGGCGAAACACGCTCATGTCGATCACGCCAATGGCGTCCTCCTTTCGTGGTCAGCGAGAAGAGCTACGCACCCGATATCCGCGACCCGCAGCCCCTGTTCTCAATAGACGCCGCTCCCGGCGTGAATCAAGCGGTGGCGGTCCGCCGGTGACGCCTACTTGGCCGCGAGGGTCGCGTCGCACTGCAGGAAGTGCGACTGGCGCAGCCAGCGGGGATCCGGATAATACGCGAAGAGCGCCGTGCCCTCTTTGATGCGCCGTACGATTTGCGGCAGCACGGTGCGATCCACCGTGGGGCAGCCCCAGCTGCGGCCGAGCTGGCCGAAGCGTTGCGCCACGCGCGGGTTGACGTAGGCGGCGCCGTGCATCACGATGCGGCGCTCCTCGGCGCGGTCGTTGATCCCCGGCTCCAGGCCGACCAGCCGCAGCGACTCGCCGTGCCGGCCGTCGTAAACGTCGTCGGTGCGGAACAGCCCGAGGCTCGACTGACGGGACTCCGGCCGGTTGGAGAAATCCACCGCGTACGCCTCGCCGCTGTTTTGTCCGTGCGCGACGAGTTCGTGGAACAGGACCTGAGGTTTCGCCAGGTCGATCACCCAGAGCCGCTTCTCGGTCGACGGCAGCGAGTAGTCGATGACGGTGAGGATCGGGCTGTCGAACTGACCTTCCACCCGGCCACACCGGTACGCCCGCATCGCCAGATCCAGAACCTCGCGATGGGGCCACTCGGCCGGTGCGGCGGGGAATCGCTGCACCTCGCCCTGCCAGGCCCTCGGCTTCAAAAAACGGGAGCCGCGCGTTCGCGCTGACGACGCGCCGGGCAGCAGGCAGCAAAGGACGACTACCGCCGCGGTTCTCCACATCCACTGATTCATTCCGACTCCGCTTTAACCTCGACCGGAACGGGTGCTGGAGCTGGATACGGATACGGCGGACCTTTTGCAAGTACCGCGTCGAGTCGCGCATCGTGTCCGTAGATATCCTTGAAGAAATGCGTCGTCCCGTCTTCGTCGACCACGACCGTGCTGTAGAGCAGGTAGACCCCGACCGGCTGCTCCAGATACACACGCCGGTTGTTCCGGCCGCTCTTCATGGAGGTATCGATCGCCTCGCGATCCCACTTGCCCTGCCCGCGGAGCACGAATTCCGCCAGCGCCGCCGCATCGGATACGCGGATGCATCCGTGGCTGAAATCGCGCCGGCTTTTTGCGAACAGTCTCTTGGTCGGCGTGTCGTGCATGTAGACGTGGAACGGGTTGGGAAAGACGAACTTGAGTAAACCGAGGGCGTTGTCGTCGCCGGGGCGTTGCCGGATGCGGCCGTCGTGAAACTCGTAGTGGTGCCGGGAGAAGTAGGCCGGATCCTGCGCTGAATCCGGCAGGATTTCTTTCTGCGCAATCGTGGGCGGCACATCCCAGTACGGGCGAAACACGAGGTACTGCATGCGGGCGTGCAGCACGGGAGTCTCGTGACGCAGAGAGGCCGAGCCCACCACGGCGCGCAGCTGCAGCGCCGGGCGGGTATTCCCGCGGTAGTATCCGCGCAGCTGGAACTCGGGCAGATTGACGACGACGAACGCCTCGTCTTCCGGCGGCGGCAGCCACCGGAACCGCTCCAGCGCCAGTTCGATCTGCCGTACCCGGCCCGCCGGAGAGACCTGCAACTGGCTCAACGTCGCCTCGCCGATGACTCCGTCCGCGCCGAGGCCCTGGCGCTCTTGAAACCGCCTCACCGCCTGGACCAGGTCGGGATCGTACACGCGAGCGTTCTTCGGCGCTCGTGCGGCGCTCGGCAGGTCGCCGATGGCGCGCAAGAACTCCCGCAACGGCCCAACGCCGTCGTGCGACTCGCCCGGGTGAAGCTTCGGCAGGTTCGGGACCTGCAGGAAATCGGTGCGCGCGGCCAAGTCGCGCCAATGCGCCAGTGCCGTGATGAGACGCCCGAAGAGCGGAAACTGCGGATCGAGCGTGGCCAGAAGTCGCGCCGGCGCTTCCGCCGCCGGCAGTTGCGACACGAACGCCACCGGGTCGAACAACCTGGCCTCCATCTCAAGGGCGAATCCGACGGCGCGGGGCGGGACGCGCCCGAGGTGCACGTCGGAGACGTAGCGGAGGACGCAGACCGTCAGTGCGGTGTCGAACGCTCCGGCGTCTCCGGCCGCCGGCGGCGTGGCGGAATCGAAGCGCGCCACCTCCTGGCGCAATCGTGCCGCGTCGTAATCCTCCGGCGACAGCCCGCGCCGGTCCGCCTCGGACAGCGCGCGTAGGATCTCTGCTGCCTGACCGGTCGGCTTATCGCTGCGCAGCCAGAGGGGGCGGAAGTTCGCCGCTTCGTACAGTCGCCGGGTGGAATCCTGCCGGTCGGAGAAATCCGGCCGATGCAAAAGCGGATGCCGGCCCGCTTCGATGATGCCGCGAATGGCCGCTACGATCGGTTCCTGCGCCGCCGGCGCTTCGCTTTCCGCGCCCTGCGCGGCGAGGCGAAGGAGGCAGATGGAAACGAGACAGCAAACCAATATGGCAGAAGGCCCCCGCCGAATCGCCGCCGGTCCCCACCCGGCGGCACTGTCGAGTCCACCAACCATAATCCGACGCAGCATGCTCAGAAGAGGGTCGAACTATGCTTTCACCAAAGAAAGGAAGGTGGACCTACGTGCGAGAAGGAACAACGTGACGTCACCCGCGCGCCTTGGCGCTCTTATGAGGGATCAGCAGCCGATTCAGGACTTCTACCGCTTTCTCCTGCATCGTCGGCAGCACGTGGGCATACGTTTGGAGGGTGGTGATTATATTGGCGTGACCAAGACGCTCGCTGACCACCTTCGGATGGACGCCCTCAGATAGCAGCAAGGTCGCACAGCTGGCCGTGTCCGCGCTGCGTGGGTTCGGTCGCTGGCGGTTCCGCCAAGGTCTCGGGGTCCACACCAAGTGCTTACCACAACTCGCGGCCTGCAGACATCTTCCCCGTAGTTCGTGCCTGTATGCGAAAAAACCCTGTGAAATTAAGTGGCGGCGCGTGGAATCGAACCACGGACCTAGGGATTATGAGTGGGGTCAAGGACGACGACGAAAAGCAGGACTGACGCGGGTTTCCGCGTGTTTGCTAGGTTTATCGTACTGCGACCTTTCGGCCAACTTCGACCTATTGCGGTCACTTTTGATCGCCAACTGACACCAGTACTGACACCAGCAGTCTGACGGTTAGCGCGCATGCTCCCAGCATACCGCTGAAGCGCCGCACCGTCGCGAGCGCTTCAGGGTTGTGCGCTGCCGTCCGGTGAGCGGCCGGGTTGCGACAGATCTTTCCGGCATGAGGTTCCACGGAATCCGGCAGCGAGGATGCCTTAGCCGGCCGTCCTTTTGCTCGCTGGCGCTGCTGCAATTAGGGTGTTCAACCTCGCACGAACGGTTTGAGCGGTCGTTCGCCTTTCCCCGTCCGACCTTTACGTTGACATCGGAAGCCACCAGTGACTAAAGGCTGTGCGTGAGAGATCGAAGCGCTGGGGAGCGCACACGCAGCCTGTTGATGGCTGTGGTCTCGTGCGGGGGATACGTGCTCGGCCACACCTGTGAGGAGGGAACGATGCTTCGCGCGCGCCAGGCTGCCGGCCGATATTTGGGATACGTGCTCCTGTTTGCAACGGTTGTTCTTTTCCTTTCTCCGCCGTTGCCGTCCGCCGCCCAGACCGTGTGTGCGGGCGACTGCAACAACGACGGCACTGTCACGGTCGACGAGATCCTCACCATGGTCAACATCGCCCTCGGCAACACGCCAGTCACAGCGTGCGAAGCCGGAGACGCCAACCACGACGGACACATCACCGTCGATGAGATCCTCACGGCGGTGAACGACGCGCTGAACGGCTGTGGGGTGCGTCCACCGACGCCAGCGACACCCTCGCCCACCCTGCGGTCGACAGTTACCCCGACACGGACACCCGTCCTGACTAACGTTACCGGCGAATGGTCCGGAACCTGGCATAGCAGCGGGGGTCAGAATGGGCTGCTCTCCGTAGCACTCCATCAGACGGGCTCTGCCGTCGCCGGAACGGTCGTGTTCGGCAGCTCCCCGTGTTTCCTCGCAGGTGCGGTGTCGGGGACCGTAAGCGGGAATTCGTGGACGGGCTCAGCAGTGCTCGGTCCCGGTGGCGGCAGTGCCAGTTTTCACGGAACGATCGCAGCAACGATCAATGGAACCTATTCTGTCTCATCTGGTGGCGCCTGCACCGGAGACACCGGCACGTTCACGCTCGCGTTCATCCCGAACCCGATCAACGTGAGCGGGCAGTGGTCAGGCTTATGGGAGAGCCTAGTGGTTTCCGCGGGCGGCTCACTTTCCTCATCACTTGCGCAGAGTGGCATCACGATGACGGGCACCGTCGCCTTCAGCGGGTCGCCCTGCTTCACGAGCGGAAATATTTCAGGGACGGCGATCGGGAATGTGTGGGACGGTGCGATGTCGGCGGGCGGTGCTACGCCGGTGTACCTGAGCGGATTGGCCAGCGCCAGCCAGATCACGGGGCGCTACTTCGTTGTGTCTGGCGGCTGTGGCGGAGACTATGGGACCTTCTCGCTCGTGCGCCAGTGAACGGACCCGCCTCTACTGAACAAAGAAGGAGTGGAACAATGGGAACCCCCCGCGCCCTCATATGCCTAGTCGCGCTCGGCTGCGCTTCGTGTACGATTGGCGCTGCGCGTCCTGGGTTGGTGCTCAATGCTGCGGCGGTGCAGCGACCGGTGACGATAGAAATTGATCCCGCCTCATCACGCGAGGAATACGGGTTCTTTAGCTGGCTCTCGTTCCCTTTCATCGGTCCGTGGACGTATGAAGTTGGAGACCAGTTTGCGAAGTACGCCGAGACGCTCGAACGTCAGGTGTTGTTGCCGCACGGGAACGCAACCGGGTTGCACCTCCGACTTACTCTGACCGAGTACCACGTCAGCACCGGTTACAGCGCTTCATGCAGCGTGCGCGCTACGCTCACGGATTCAGGAACCGACACCGTCTTACTCGATCGCAGCTACGCTGGCGTCGGCAGCACGACGCTCCAGCGCGTGCTTTGGGGCGGTGGGTTCTTCGGGCTGGGAACCCGCTCGGCATTGAAGGTGACCACGAAGGAAGCGCTAGATCGGGTGTTCACTTCTCTGGCAACGGATATAGCCTCTGCGGTCGCCACGGCAAGGCCAGTCGGACCGAGTAGGTAGCTCGCGGAACCTCTGTAGTGTCCAGCGATGAGCCGACCGAGTAAGCTGCTGTTCGTTGGCGTGACCGTCGCGCTCCTTACGGTTGGAGTTGGATGGCTCGGTACCGCCCGCACCGAGCGTGAACTTGCGACGCTTCAACAGTCATGTGAGGAAGCGCTTGCTGTTGCTGGCTACCCGCCGGCCGATGTGCCGCCCGGATTTCGACTTTTGGGATTGCCGCCGGATGCGACCTCGCTGCCGCCCGCCGAAGTCCGACGTTCGTGGTGCAACACCTTGCCTTCGGCAGCGGCGCAGCGAAGCATGACACTTGAAGAGCAAGTACGAGCTGATCCTCGATTCGAGCAATTGCCGCCAGAGAAGCAGGCGAAAGCGGTGGCGCTTGCGCAGATGAAGGACGCGGCTCCGCAGGCCACAACACCAGGCCCCGCCGCCGCAGTCGCAGTACGGGGAAACATATTCCGTGCGCAGCGTCGCCTTGAGGCTTGGCGCACGGACCCGTTTGTCATTGCAGCGACGGTGGTCGTGCTCTGTGCACTTCCGTGGCTCTGGTATTTTCTGCTCGCTCGTATTCGCGAGCTGAGCGCTGCGATCCGTGGCACAGGTGCCGGCGGCGGTTGAGGAAGCGGCCAGCGCCGCGCCCCGGTCAGATTCGCTCGCCAGCATTCGCCTTTGCGCACTCCCGTTCAACCTCCCGGCCACCATCCGGCCAGGACTGGCTGAAAAAGGGGTGCAGGCGCGCGCTTTTGCGACGTGTGCAAAAAGCCAATTGAGCCATGAAGAGGATTGGATTTACTTGCTTCTCTCAATGACACCATTTGAAGCCAAACGGGGAGAGAGGGGACGGCGGCTCGTCTGTGAACAGGCACTATCATCCTTCCCCAATTACTTAAGCCCATGGCGCAAGAGGTAGCTACGACGCCGTTCGAAATCAAAAGACCCCACTACCCGGAAGTGGATTCGACGTTGCTTCGCTGATGATAGACGCGCAGGAATGACTCCCGGCTGCCTAAGCCGTTGCAGCGCGTGGAGGTTGACGCGATTCTCGTTCCCGTGCACATGAGGCAATCGGCGTACGCGAAGGGGCATGAGGGGCTTGCGAATGAACGGAGCAAAACGACGGGAACGCAGAGTCACGCCGCAAACTGCCAAGTCATCTCGCGACAACAGCACCCTCGAAGAATATTTCTCCATCCGGCATCCCGACTACCGGAAGGCGGAGTCGGAGTTCGTTGGCTTCAACTGGTCGTACGTTCCAACTGGCCCTGGCCACGATGACTTAGACCGATTGGACGAGCGCCTGCGCGACAACGCTGAAGCAGAGAGCGCAGTGTTCGACGCGATCGAGTGGCTGGGGCTGAGCGCCCTGCGTTGCACCGAAGAGCCCTTCTACGCGGACGACACAAGCGCCGCGTTCCATCTGCATGTTCACGACATTTGTTGCTTGGTATGGGAGCACGTTGAGCGGTGGTACAACAACGCGCGCTACGCCGCGACGGTGGCGGACCGCGCACGTGCCGCCAAGCTGCTCAAGCGTCTCGGCAGCACGTTGGCGGGAAGCCGGAAGGGCAAGCGCAAGAAAATCGTGACGGACCCGTTCCAGGTCTGGATTCACTATCGTCGGACCCTTTTTCGGCTACAACTGGCGAGACGGTTACTGAAGGTTTGGCCCTGGGCTCGGTCACAAGAGGAAAAGTTTGCATCGGTTGCTGACGCGTACGGCCTTCCCGTCCAGGACTTTCTGACCTACCGCAACGTATCCACAAAATGGTTTGCACGCTTCCTCACAGGAAACGAATTTGGAATCGCCCCGGAGACGGTAGCGAACATCCTCTCCGCCAGTCAGCGTTCCCGCAAATAAGCTCCATTTCCGTGAAACAGCTGGCTGCCTCCAGCGCTAGCAAGGAAACAAGAACTGGAGGTAACCAAGGAAATGGAACGACTACTTAAACCCCAAGATGCCGCCGAGCTACTCGGCGTGTCGCTGCACACGCTCTACACCTGGGTACATCGGCGCCAGATTCCCTTTCAGAAGGTCGGGCACGCACTCCGATTCTCGCCTACAGCGCTGTCAGAGTGGCTTTCGAAGCAGGCACGGCCGGCGCGTAGCGAGGCGGATCACAACGATGCGTGACCAGTTAGCCGACGGACAGTCGGCACTGAACACAGCCAGCAATGCATCAGTGCCCGAATCCGTCGACCATCAGGGGACACTTACCGATCGCGCCAACGCCACGCGATTTGTCGATCACCACGGCGATGATGTTCGCTATGTGCGAGGGGTCGGGTGGTTTATCTGGAACGACACGCGTTGGCGTAAGGTGAGTATCGAGGATGTTGAAGGTCTCGCCAAGGAAACAGCCGATCAAATCTGGCACGAGATTTTAGGTACCGCCGATACGCAACGACGGGCGAAGCTGGCGCAGCACGCGACGCGCAGCGCTAGTGCAGCCGGCATCGGGGGAATGATCCGGCTGGCGCGCTCGGAAAAGGGTGTCCTGATTTCCCGCTCCGACTTGGACCGCGACGCGTGGTTGCTGAATTGCCGCAACGGGACGCTGGACCTACGCACGGGCAAGCTGTTGCCACATGATCGCGAGGACCTGATCACCATGCTCGCGCCGGTCGACTACGATCCGGACGCGGAATGTCCCACGTGGGAGGCGTTCCTAAACCGCATCATGGATCGACACCCGGAGTTAATTTCATTTCTTCAGCGTGCGGTAGGCTACGCGCTCACGGGAGACGTAAGCGAGCAGTGTTTCTTTATTCTGCACGGCACCGGTGCGAACGGGAAGAGCACGTTTATTGAAACGATCCGCGCGATGATGGGCGACTACGCCCGCCAAGCCGACTTTGAAACCTTGCTGGTGCGCCGGTACAACGGCCCACGCGAAGACATCGCGCGGCTTCAGGGCGCGCGGTTCGTGTCCGCGATCGAAGCGGAAGAGGGGCGCTACTTCGCTGAATCCGTTATCAAGCAATTGACAGGCGGCGACACCATCTCAGCACGCCATCTCTACCAAGGAACATTCGAGTTTCCCCCGACCTTCAAAGTCTGCCTTGCGGCGAATCACAAGCCGGTCATCCGCGGGACCGACCACGCGATCTGGCGCCGTATCCATCTGGTGCCGTTTACGGTGACGATTCCTAACAAAGAGCAGGACAAAGAGCTGAAAACGAAGCTCAAGGGCGAGCGGGGGGGAATCCTCGCTTGGGCAATGCGTGGGTGCGTGCAGTGGCAAAAGCGTGGGCTACAGCCACCGCAAGAAGTGGTTGCCGCAACCGCAGAGTACCGCGAGGAAATGGACCTTGTGGGGGATTTTATTGCGGAGCGTTGCGAACTGTCTCCGTCCGCGAAGATCGCCAAAGGGCTCCTCTACGAAGCGTTTACGCAGTGGTGCAAAGACCAGGGCATCGAGCCCGCCGAGTCTCACAAGTGGTTCGCCGCGCGGCTCGAAGAGAAGGGAATCGGTGGGAGCCGGAAATCGAGCGCGCGGTATTGGGTGGGCATCAAGGTTAGTGACGGATGATGACAGATTCGAGGCCAGATTCACAAAGCTCTCTTATGAACGCCTTCCTAGCGGACTTCATGAAACAAGCGTCTGATCCGTCACCATCTGTCACCGGGGCAGCGCGTTGAGCATGGCAGATAAGAACCATACTGACCGCCTGCTTGACGTGAACGAAGCCGCCGCGATGCTCGGGTTGAAACCCTGCACGCTGTATCAGTGGGCATACGAGCGGCGCATTCCCGTGGTAAAGCTGTTCAGCCGCGCGCTGCGGTTCAAGCGCAGCACGATTGAGAAGCTGATTGCGGACTCGGAGCGGCCGGCGTTGCGTCCGCTCAACGACCGGCCCAGATCACAGCCCGCGAGCAAGAAGGATGTCAACGCTGATGAGCGGTAGGCTCTGCCGCGCGCGAGGCCTCCGACCTGGCTGCTTGGTCTGGCTCGGGCCAGGCGATGCCCTGCTCGGTCAGGTGCTCCAGCCAGCCGGCGATGGCAACCTTCAGCTCTTCGATCGCGCCTGCCTCGGTTGGAGCAAGACCCGAAAGACTCGGAACCTCCGCGCACACGGCGACGAACTCGGCGTCTTCTTCGGACCAGAACACCCGGTACGTATAGCTGGGAACCGTTGGCACCGTTCAGTTTCCTAATAATGACTCAGCAACTCCAGAAACCGCTCTCGGGACATGCCCGCCGTCCGCATGTTCGCCTTGATGATATCGAGGCCTACTTCGTCATACTCTGGCACGATGACGGGTCGTGTGACGCCTGGCTTCTCGCCCACCCAGTGGCTGGTCCCGCCACGGCTGCGCTTGCTGAACGTGAAGCCGTCGTGTTGGAACACGCGGACCAGTTGCCTCCAGTGGAGTGGGCGAAGCCGGCTCACGCCGCGCCCGCAAGCGCTCGACGATGCCGGATCATAAACGGCAAAGGCACCGTCACCGACTCCTCAGGCTTGGCGACGCGACCTCTTGCCACCGTTGGCGCCACTCCCGGTACAAAGCCCGCCTCGCGGAGCACCGCGTCCAAGGTTCCGCGCTCGAAACAGCTCTCCAGAAAGAACACCAGCGCGTCAACGAGATTCCGGCGGGCCTCGTCCTTGGTGTGACCTTGGGAGTGGACATCGAGCGACGGGCAGGATGACACGTACCACCGACCCTTCTTGCGGATCTTGGCCGGGAGCCGAAACTCAACGCCGATCTGCTGCGAACTCATCACCGCCCGGCATTCTAGACGTTGACGGCTGTGCTCCGCAAGCGTTCGGGGCCAACCCGAGCTAGTCAGAACGGGCCGCTTGACTTATGGTAGCGTGCGAGTTACTAACTGAGTATGGAGAGCATCAAGCGGGCACGGAAGGCGCGCGGGTTGAGCCTCACCGAGGTGGCGGAACGGAGCGACGTGCACCGCATGTCCATTGCGCGCGCCGAGCGAGCCGGCCTCGACGTGAAAGCGTCCACCTTGGCTGCAATCGCCAAAGCGCTCGACGTGCCGGTGTGCGAGCTATTCGAGGAAAGCGGACATGAGCGACAAGGACGAAAGCGCAAAGGGAAACGGTAAGCGGCGCACCCGTGGCGTGTTTGAGCGGCCGGCCGGCTCTGACGTGTGGTGGGTCTGCTACTTCGATGAGAACGGCCACAAGCACCGTGAGAAGGTCGGGCCGAAAGCGCTGGCGCTGAAGGTCTACCAGAAGCGCAAGAACGAGATTCAGGAACGGCGGTTCTTTCCCGAGCGCATCGGCCGCAAGGACGTGCTGCTCAAGGACATGATTGACGACTACATCGAGCGCAACCGCGACAAGCTGCGCGCGTTCGATCACTGCGAGCGCTACGCCAAGTTGTGGAAGGCCGCATTCCCCGGAAAGACACTGCGCGAGATCCTGCCGGGTGACGTTGAGCGGTACATCGCCAAGCGGCGCAACGCACGCCGGGGGAAACCGCGCCGCACAGAGAAACCCCTTGCTCCCGCGACCATCAACCGCGAGCTGGCCTTCCTGCGTCGGGTCTTCAACGTGGCGATCGAAGACGGCAAGGCCGACACCAACCCGGTGCGGCCGAAGATGTTCACCAAGGAAAACAACGCCCGCGTTCGGTTCCTGTCCGACGAAGAGGAAACCGCGCTGCGGAAGGCAATCGGCGAAGCGGAATGGCCGATGGTTGCCGTTGCTGCGCACACTGGCTTGCGGCGCGCCGAGCAATTCAATTTGCGGTGGGAGCACGTCGGCTTCAGTACCGGTATCATCACGGTTCCCCGCTCGAAACACGGGGAGGCGCGCCGCTTGCCAATGAACGACACAGTCCGCGAAATCTTGCGCTCACGGCCAAGCCGATTGAAGAGCGAATACGTCTTCCCGAGCGCAACCGGAGAGACGCCGCTCGACGCGCAGAACTACGTGAACCGGGTTTTCCTGCCGGCTTTGAAGGCCGCGAAGATCGAGACGTTTACCTGGCACTGCCTCCGACACACGTTCGCCAGCCGGCTGGTGATGAAAGGCGTGGACATTCGCACCGTGCAGGAGCTACTCGGACACAAGACGTTGGCGATGACCTTGCGTTACTCGCACCTGTCGCCGGCGCACCAACTGGACGCCGTACAGCGTCTGAATCGGAAACCAACTGACACCAGTACTGACACCGCAGCGGTTGAAGACAAAACGGCAGTTGCGGGCGGTGCGGAAGTCGTTGATTTACCGAGGAAAGAAAGTGGCGGCGCGTGGAATCGAACCACGGACCTAGGGATTATGAGACCCTCGCTCTAGCCAACTGAGCTACGCCGCCGACCGGGAAAAAGCTTCCGGCGTCGCGTCGCTGCGCGCCGAAAAGCAGCGGGGATACTACCGGAGTGACCCGCAACTGGGCAAGGGGCGTGTTGCCCCTTCCTGCCACCCTATTGCACAAAGTGCGTCACAAAAAGGCGGCACGTGTTCGCAAGGTGCACCTATGCAGTGGCATGATCGGCACCGTTTGGCCGAGTTAGTCGGTGTGGCACCACCATTGCTCTTTTTGGCCGTCATAGGACCACACAGGAATTTCCAGGCATGGATACTGTTCCGCGCGGAATTGCCCACATATCGTCTCCTGACGGCGGGCTCTTCTTGCCCACGCGAAGTGCGTAAGACCGCCAGATGCTTGTGGAGCACGTGGTTGCCCGTGTCCGTGCAACCGACCGGGTACAGGTACTCACCAACGACCGGCGCTGGATGGTCTACTTCAAACGCCCCGCACCTGTCACTTGCTGCCGCTGCGCGGATACCCTTGAGGTCATTTGCTACAGCGGCGCCACCGCCGGCCGAGCATTCTGTGTGAGGTGTGCGCTTGGAGATAGCGTCACCCCACGATGCCCAGATCCTGCTCCAGCGCCCATTCGACTTCCTGGGCGCATCCAGGGCAAACTGGAAAGCGTTCGCCCCGCCTCCGAAAAACTCCGAACCTGCAGAGGCAGCTAGATCGGTAAATGGCCGTCTGTTCACAGGCGCTCCGTGAGGCGGCCATGCTCAATACTCCGTACCCGGGGGCGTGAACCGACTTTGCCGACAGCACCATCGCAGTGGTCTCCTCACGGGGGTAGGAGAGCACGGAAGCGGCACGCTGGTCTATCCGTAATCTTACGGAATTTTGAAGTTTCGTGATGCCCCGTCTGCCTCACAATGCAGAGGCTCCGTTGCCCCACACGATCACGATACGGTGGATGTGCAACGCGCTCGCGAGATCCAGCTGGCATAGGCGTTCTCCGAGTTCTTCGGCCGGATGTTCCAGGAACTCGCTGGTCAACACGGTGGAATAAGGTCCCCCGCCCCCGTCGGCCCTCAAGCTGACAACATGGTGGTCGCCAGACGGCACGAGCACTCCCGCCTGCATCACCGCGCTGCGCGTGTGGAGGTCTTGCGGTGTGTAGCCGGGGAAATGCTCCTTGAGGTAAGCATGGACAGCTTGAATCTTGCCGATGTCGCACGCGCATTCCATGCGCAACCTCCGACCAGAATATCCGACGCGACTCCTTCTTCAACTCTGCCGTTTGAAAGCCGACCACTGGGAGGTGCCCATGCTAAAGTCCTCTCTCCTCCGGCTCTACGCGAACACGAGGAGTGCGTCAATGTGAAACAACGGCTTTGCCAGCAGGACATGATCTCAATGGCCGCAATTGCGCGTGAAAAGTCGGACGGCGTCCCGGATCGGCGCCCGCGGGTTCTCGTCGAGGCGCCCGAACCGGGCGATACCATCCACTGAGAAGGCGTCAAGAATCCGCCGTCGTGCGCCGCGATGACCTGCGGCAAAACCGCCTCGCCCATTGGCGTCCCCCGTGCGCAACTGGTAGACGATGCCCTCCAAGGAGAGGCGATGGACATCAAAGGCAAGGTCGCAGTCATCACCGGAGGCGGGTCTGGCATCGGGCGTGCCACGGCGGTGCGTCTGGCCAACGAGGGCGCGCGTGTCGTCGTCGCCGATGTCGACCAGAACGGCGCACGCGAAACCGTCGCCCGCGTCGAGCACGCCGGAGGGATGGCAGCCGCCATCCGGACGGACGTCGCGCGGCCCGCGGATATCGCGGCCATGCTGGATTTTGCGGAACGTCAATTCGGCGGGTTGGACATCTTGCACAACAACGCCGGCATCACAACCGGTGATCCCGGCTACCCGAGCGCGGCGCTGGAGCAGTGGCAACGCGTGCTCGACATCAACCTGCGGGCAGTACTGCTGGGCACCCAGTTGGCCCTCCCGCGGCTGCGCCGCCGCGGCGGCGGCTGCATCGTCCAAACTTCGTCGATGGCCGGTTTGGTCGGCTGGGCACCGGACCCGATCTATGCGGCCACCAAAGCAGCGATCGTGCTGTTTACCCATTCCATGGCGGCATTCGCCGCCGAGAGCATCCGCGTCAATTGCGTCTGTCCCGGCGGCGTCAACACCCCCATGCTCCAGCGGGCGCGTCAGAGCGCGAGAGAGAAACCGCCCGAGGATCTACCCCTACTGGAGCCCGAGGAGATCGCCGATGGCGTGGTCCAGCTCGTTGTCGACGACTCGCTCGCCGGGCGCGCGCTGCTGATCGGACCGGGGCTGCGCGATTTTGCCCCGCTGCCGGGCCAGTGAGGGACCGTCAGTCTAGTCGAAATCTGCACGCGGGGCCGGCTCGGGAAAGCTTCGCTTCGCCCTCGATATCCGAATAATAATTTCCCGATTTGCCGGCACGTGATGATTCCAGAGGTGCAACAGCAATCGATCGCTACGAGTGAGCCGCTCTTTACTCGACGGTTCTGGCTCGCGTGCGGCGTCCACTTTTGCGGCGCCATGGCCATGTCGCTGTACATTCTGTTCCCCCTCGTCGTCCGACACTTAGGGGGCAGTGAATTCGTCATCGGGATATACGCTGGGATGACCGGCGCCGCAGCGGTATTAGCACGCCTGCCGGTGGGACGCTGGCTCGACACCTTGGGCCGGCATCGCGTTTTGACCATCGCCGGACTGTTGCACGTCACCGCCTGGTGCGGCTTTCTCTCCATCGGCACACTTGGGATGCGTTCGGCGTTTTTCGTCGTTGTCTATGGCCTTGCCAGCGGCTCTTTATTCGCCACGTATTTCACCTACGCCAGCGACATTACGCCGGTGAGCCGGCGGTCAGAAGGCATCGCCCTGTTTGCCATCTGGGGCATGCTGCCGAATGGGCTAGGTCCGTTCCTCGGTGAGCTCCTCATCAGCCGGGCGGGCTTTCACGCGTACTTCCTGGTCGCTGCGGCCTTCGCGTGTCTCTCGCTATGCCTCAGTCAGCTCTTACCCGAAACGGCTCGACCCGTCACCAAAGTGCCCGCCGATCAGCTACCCAGGATGCCGAGTGTCCGCAGTCGTGGTCTCCTCTTTGTCCTGGGTACGACCTTCATGTTCGGCGCAGCGGTGAACGGTGTCTTCACCTTTATGGCCCCTTTCGCGCAGTCACGAGGCCGCGGAGCAGTCGGCGGTTTCTTCATGAGCTACGCCTTCGCTGCGGTGGCCGTCCGGGTAGTGACGGGACGGTTGCCGGACAGAATCGGCCTGATTCGTGTTTTGATCCCCGCTCTCTTGCTCTACGCCGCCGGCGTGCTGCTGGTGCCACATATCTCCGGCGTGCCGACTCTCATCCTCGTGGGTGCCATGTGCGGCGCCGGCCACGGCTATGCGTTCCCAATCTTCAGTGTGCTCGCCATCGAGCAAGTCTCGTCGGCGCGCCGCGGCCGGGCCGTGAGCTGGCTCACGGCTATGTTCGACCTCGGAAACACTGTTGCCAATCCTTTGCTCGGCGCCATTGCGCAATGGGCCGGATACCGGGTGATGTTCACGGTGGTAGCCTGCGGCGTGCTCAGCGCTGCCGTAGCGGTGTGGTGGAAAGGCGGGACGCTTTTAACCGGGCAGACACGCACGCGTGGCGGCGCCTGAGGACGCGGTGCGGCTACTCACCAGGAGCGAAAGGCAGCGACTGAAGTTACCCGGCCGCCAAGTAGGCCGAGACAGCGCCCAACACCAGGTACACGATGAACGCCACGACGGCGACGAGGACCGCTCGCCAGCGCGACATGTCGTACACGGCTTGCACGGCGAGCACCGTGGCTGCGACCAACCACGGCACGACGACGACGCGTACCACAGTGCCGAGGATCGGCACGCTGCCGACGATCAGAAACAGCCCGGGGGCAGTGCCGAACCCGAGCGCGCGCAGCAGCGAGCGACCCTGTTGCCGACGTCCGAACGGCATGGCGACGACGAACACCACCGCTGTCCACAACAGCCACCCCAGCACGGCCGCCCCCACTCCGGCGGAAATTCCGGCCCCTCCGAGCCGCGGCACCAGACCCATCCCGTTCGACACGCCGCTCAATAGCACGACCACGAACGCTTGCCTCGAAGCCGCGGCGTCCGCACTGACGTCTAGATAAAAGGGCAATTGCAGCCGCAGCGCCGCAATCACGCGCTCGATCAGCCGGCGTCCGTTTGGCATGGCTTCTCAGTCGACTCCTACGGATCGGGGGCGAGAGGTCTTGACGGCCCAGGGATCGCACTTCGCAGCCCCGGGGCCGACGCGTTAGCGGCCCTTGAAGACGGGCCGGCGCTTCTCCTTGAAGGCGCGCGTGCCTTCTTTGGCATCCTCGGACATCTGAACCGGGATGCCGAGTTCCATCTCCTTTTCGAACGCCTGCTCGGTCGGTACACCGAGGCTAGCCAGCACCGAGCGCTTCACCGCCTGCACGGCGAGCGGCCCGTTGCCGTTGATGATGTCGGCGTAGCGGCGCGCCTCCGTCATGACCTGCGAGGCCGGGACGACCTTGTTGATCATACCGAGCCGCTGCGCTTCGGCTGCCGTGAAGCGCTCGCCCGTGAGCAGGATTTCCATGGCATTGCAAAACGGGATCTGGCGCGCCAGGCGCACCGTGGAGCCACCCATGGGAAACAAGCTCCACTTGACTTCGGCGATCGCAAACTGGGCACCTTCCGCGGCCACGCGGATGTCGGTCGCTTGCAGGATCTCGGTGCCGCCGGCCACACAAAAGCCCTTCACCGCGGCGATGATCGGCTTGCAGACTTCGAAGTTGCGGAGCAGACCCTTATAGATGATGCTGTAATCGTCCTTGATGCGGTGGTCGAACTCGTCTTCGGGGGGGCGTAATCCCTGCATCATGCGCACCAAGCGGTCGAGGTCGGCTCCGGCGCAGAACGCCTCGTCCCCCGTGCCCGTCAGGATGGCCACACGGACAGCCGAATCGTCGTTGATGTCTTGCCAGGCATCGGCAAGGCGACAGAGCATCTCGGCGTTGATGGCATTGCGCACTGCCGGGCGGTTCATGGTCACGATGGCGAGGCCGCCCTCCTTGGTGTACAGCACTGCAGGATCAGTCATCACTCTCCTCGCTCAGGCCCCGTCGCTGGCGTCGCTTTTGTGGAGGTCACAGATCGACTCGGGCCGCACAGAGACTCACCCTCTGAAAAACGTTCGTTCGTCAGCGCAGTTCTGCCCGTTGCGGGCACAGAACTCCCGCCACCCGGACTCTTTCGGTCGGACGTGTTGGGTACTGCTAGTAACGGCCGCCGCGGCCACCACCACCGCCGCGGCCACCACCGCCACCACCGCGGCCGCCTTCGCGCTCGCGTGCTTCGTTGACCTTGAGCGTGCGGCCTTTGAAATCTTTGCCGTCGAACGTCTGAATGGCCTTTTGGGCGTCAGCCTCCGAGGCCATTTCCACGAAACCGAAACCACGGGACTGTCCCGTAGCGCGATCGGTGACGATCGTGACCGATTCGCAGGGGCCCGCTTCCGTGAACAACTCTTCCAGCTCCTTGCTGGTCACGTCGAACCCGAGATTGCCGATGTACAGTCTCTTTCCCATCTTCCGAACTCCTCATTGGGTCGCCTTGCGACCGTCTCCTTGCCGCCTTCGGCACGGCCCACACCGTGCCATGTCTTTTCCCTGAGTCCGTCAGCGGGAAACGCACCGAGCAAGATCTGTGTGGCAGGATTCGCACGCTAACCGATCAGTCGCAGTATTTTACCAGTCTGTGCTGTCCACGACAACCCAGTTTCTGGCCTCCCAGGCGGGACGGTTCAAATCACCTCCTGATCTTTGAGGGCGGCAATTTGCTCCCAGTCGTACCCGAGCAGTCCGGAAAGAATCTCCTCGGTGTGCTGTCCGAACTCCGGAGCGGGCAGCCGCACCGATCCGGGGGTCTCGCGCAGCCGCACCGGAATGCCAACGACCTGGGTCGTTCCGAACTGCGGGTGTTCGAAATCGACGATGTAATCATTGGCACGCACTTGCGGATCGTTAGGAAGGTCATCGACACTGTTCACCACGGTGAAGATGAAATCGCCGCCAGCGCGCAGAATGCGCATCCACTCGTCGCGTGGCCGGCCGGCGAACACCTCATCGAGAATCTCGATCGCCGTACCGGCATTGGCCGCACGCATGCGCAAGTTGACGAAGCGTGCATCATCGGCCAGCTCGGGCCGCCCCAATGCACGGCAAAAGTCGGCCCAGTAGCGGTCCGGCTGTAGCATGCCCAGGCAAATCCATCCGCCGTCGCCGCAGCGGTAGTGGTTCCACAGGGGGTTGGACGCGTACTTGCGCGGCACGCGTGGGATGGCAAAGCCCATCATCAGGCGGGCGGCGACACTCAGGCCTTGCAGCATCAGCATGCTGCCGAGATGCGAGGCGTCGACTTCCTGTCCAACGCCGAAGCGCTCGCGTGCCAGCAGGGCGGCGAGCACGCCGTAGGCAAGCATAATGGCGCCCATCTGATCGGCGATGCCGCCGGCAATCTGCAACGGCGGCATGTCGGGCTCGCCCGCCGCCAGCATGATGCCGGACCGCGCCAGGCCGAGCTGATCGAACGAGGGATCGCCGCTCTCGGGCCCTTCGGGGCCGTAACCCGTGGCGCTGGCATAGATGAGCCGCGGATTATGCTGGCGCAGAGTGGCGTAATCGAGCCCGAGCCGGGCCGCGACGCCGAGGCGGAAATTCTGCACAAAGACATCCGACTTCGTCACCAGCTGGTACAGGATGTCGCGCGCCGCCGGCTTCTTCAGGTCGAGCGTGAGGCTCTTCTTGTTGCGGTTGTTTGCCTCGAAATAGAAGTTCGGGCGGTTTTTCATGTCGACCCCGCTCATCCTGAGCATGCCGCGGCCGGGGTCGCCGCGTTCCCGTTCTTCGATCTTGATCACATCGGCGCCCAGGTCCCCCAGCATGGCGGAACAGACGGGTCCCTGTTGCCAAATGGTCCAATCGATCACGCGAATCCCTTCCAGCGGCATGGGCATGGTTCAACTCCTTCTCGACTCGTATGCCAATCAACTCCACGGCCTCGGATAGCGGCGCGTCAGGACGGGACTCGCAGCACCACTTTGCCGAAATGCACGCTGGACTGCACCACGCGATGGGCCTCCGCCGCCTGCTCCAGCGGCAGGACGCGATCAATGACGGGCTTGATGTGTCCGGCCTGGAGCGCTTCGCCGAAGCGCCGCAGAAAACCAGACACTATCTCGGCCTTCTCAGCGACGGGACGCGCGCGCAGCGTCGAACCGATCACACGCAACCGGCGTAGAAGCAAGGCCGCCAGATTGATCTCGGCCTTGGCGCCACCGATGAGGCCGATGATCACCAAGCGCCCATCTGCGGCCAGGCATTCCAGATTCGAGGCCAGGTACTGGCCCCCAATGGAATCCAGTACCACGTCAACGCCGCGGCCGCCGGTGGCATCACCCACCTGCGGGGCAAAATCGCCAGCGCGGTAATTGATGGCGACGTCGGCGCCGAGGCCGCGGCAGCGCTCGCACTTCTCCTCACTCCCGGCGGTGACCAGGCAACGTACGCCCGCCTCGCGCAGCAGGGTAATCGACGCCGTCCCTACACCGCTGCCGCCGCCATGCACCAACGCGGCGCCTCCCGCCTTGATTTCGCCGAGCAGGAAGAGGTTCAGAAACGCCGTGAGGAAGACCTCGGGCAGCGCCCCGGCTTCTTCGAAGCTCAATGCCGCCGGCACATGCATAGCGGAGCCGTGATGCACCACCGCCTCTTGCGCATACCCACCGCCCGACAGGAGCGCCATGACGCGGTTGCCAGTGCTCCAGCCGATTACCGCTTCCCCTACCTCGACGACTTCGCCGGCGCATTCCAAACCGAGGATCGCGGATGCGCCCGGCGGAGGCGGGTACAAACCTTGGCGTTGCAGGAGGTCGGCCCGGTTGACGGCGGTCGCGCGAACCCGAATGCGGATGTCTTCCGGACCCAACCGTGGAGACGGAACCTCTCCGATCGTCAGGACATCCTCCGCTCCCGGCTTCTCGAACACGATGGCCTTCATCGTTGCCTGCCGGACTGCGCTGAACCGCGGCTCATGGCTTTTTCATCTCCTCGTACACCCATCGGATATTCTGAGCGCGTGAGGTGAAGAATGGAATCCCCTGAAAATCATCATACGGGCGCAAGTCGACCACGGCCTGGGTCTCCGCGAGGGATTTCCCCTGCCCAACCTGTCCCTCGACCTGGGATACGAGACTGCGCAGGTAGCTCTGAAACCTCTCGAGGTCGGCACGCGTCGAGAGCGGACCGTGCCCGGGGATGTATTGCTCCGCAGCAGCGAGACTCAGCACTCGATCGAGGCTCGCCACCCACTCTCGTGCCGAGCCGCCAGCGCGCAGGTCGATGAAGGGGTACATATCATGGAGGAAGAAATCGCCGGTGTGCAGGATGTGCCGCTTGGCGAAATACACCACGATGTCACCGTCCGTATGCCCGCGGCCAGGATGGATGATACGGATGGACTCATCGCCAAACTGGAGCTGTTTCTCATCGTCAACCAAATCGTTTGGCAGCAGGTCCCAGGCCGGTTCGACCTCCCAGAAATGTTCGTCCTCGGCCAATAGATGCGCACGGGTGCGGCGTTGAGCGATTACCTCGGTGCCCGGAGCGTAGTTGGCGTTCCCGTGCGTGTGGTCGGAATGATAGTGGGTATTGATGATGACCTTGACGGGCTTGTCGGTGAGCGAACGGATGATCTTCACCAGCCCTCGACCCGGGCTCCAGAACTTCGGATCGACCACGAGCACACCGTCATCGCCGATCAGCACGGCAGTATTCCCACCACCGCCGAGGACAACGTAGAAGCGGTCGTCGATCTTGACCGTCTCGGTGTGCAGAAATCGATGGGCGTGGTACCCGACGAACCCTACAACCGGCAGCAAGAGGATCCCAAGACCAGCCAAAAGCCGACGCGCCATTCGCATTGCTGTTGATACGAAGATCTGCCGCCGGGTGCAATCGCCGACCGCGCTCACCGGCCGGAATTCTCGACCTTACGGAGCCGGGGGCGGAGTTGAGGACGGCGTGCCGGCAGACGCCCGCGGGGCGACGACCACTCCCTGCTTGTTCAGCAGTTGCTGCTTGCGGTACCTCAAGCCCTCGAGCTGCGTCTCGATGTAACGCTCGCGTTGTCGCAGGGTTTCGAGTTTCTCGATCAACTGCTTCTCGCGCTCGTTGAGCTGCTCGAGCCGCGCCTTGGCGTCGTCCCCCAACGCTGCGCCGGTTGCGGCCAGTTGGACAGCGCACACGGCTATCAGGATAGCGTGCCGGCAACGCGCCATATCAGAAAACCGCCACATGCACCGCGGCGATCGCCACGGGCACCACACCCCATAGCAGGGCAAGGACCGCCACAATGGCGGCATGGCCATGGATGAACGCCAGGCGTTCACCTGGAAAGTACCACCAATCGAGCACAGCGAGATTGATGACCTCGTACAGCAACCCGGCCGCTATGCCGAGCAGCAGTGCCGGCAAGACACCGATCTGCGGTACCACGGCTGCGATCCCGCCCATCACCAGGCCGAAGATGACCAGCACGTTGACGAGCGGGTAGTGAGCGCGGCGATAGATCCACAGGCTCAGTGCTCGGGCAGAGGTTTCGGCGAGTATGCCGAAGACGATTCCAATCAAAACGCAACGCAGCATGGCCAGTCCTCTAAATGCCTTGGGACGGTTTGCCCGATCGGCGAAAAAGTTACAAGGGTGGAGATGAATCGCCCTCGTCTCGTTACGATTTCTTCTGCTTCTGGAACGATCATGCTAGGGTTGCCCGATGCAGAGTCCCGCCGAGAAAACACTCCCGATCATCGAGTCATTCGATGAGAAGCAGTTCTATCTCGACGAGTTTCGGGGGCACACGTTGGTGTTCTCCGTTGCGCTCGAAGAACTGTCGCACGATGAGGATTACGAGCGGGTGGCGGGGATCGTGTGCGAGCTGTTGATCAACAATACCCGTGTGCTCATCCTGGCCCGCACGCCCGATCGTGACGGGGGTGAGCGGGTGCTCCGGCGACTGCAGCGGCGTCTCGGCCCTCTCATTTTTTCCGACGACACCATTCCCCTCTTTGCCGACCGGCGGTCGCGGGCCGAAGCGTTCCTTCAACTTGAGCCCGACGCCTTCGCCTCGCCGGCCACCGCTTCGGCGTTGCTGACAGCGATCTGGGCAGTGTTGCGCCGGGGTCCGCTGTTCGTGGGTGTCGTCAGCGGGGTCAGCCGGGCCGCGGCGACCTTCTTTGTGCAAGAGATCGCGGTACGGTTGCGCGTGCACAAGTTGGTCCTGGTGGAGCCGGAAGGCGGTGTCGTCGGTGCCGACGGCCATCAGCTCTCGTTTTTGGATGAAACGATGCTGGCTGCCCTGCTGCGGGCCGGCCAGGCGGAGTGGGCAGGCTTGGCCGCGCGGCGCTCCACATTCGACGCGGTGCGCGCCGCGCTGCTTGGCGGCGTCAGCTCCGTGAATTTGTGCTCACTCGCCGGCACCGCCCGCGAACTCTTCACGTACGAGGGCTCGGGAACTCTGTTCACCCTGGCCGACTACTGCCGGATCGAGCGGGTCGGTATCGATGATTTCGAAGAGGTCGAGCGGCTGATCGCACGCGGGCAGCGCGAAGGGGTGCTGAAGCTGCGCACGGCCGAAGAAGTGGCCGCCATGTTGGTCAACGCGTACGGGGCCACTATTGGCGCGCACCACTTGGCGGGCATCTGCGCCCTGATCACTGAACCCTACGCGGCGGAGCGCGTCGGCGAGGTCGTCGGTCTCTACGCCATCACGCGCTTCAAGGGTGAGGGCGTTGGTGGGCGCCTGATCGCGCGCGTGCTTGCCGACGCACGTGCCGCCGAACTCGACTACGTGTTCGCCTGCACGACGGAGGAGCGGGCGCAAGCGTTCTTCGAGCGTCAAGGTTTTCGACGCGTGGGTGTTGGCGACGTGCCCACCGCCAAGTGGATAGGGTACGATGCCCAGCGTAAGGCACAGGTCGCTGTGTACCGGCTTGCACTGTGAGAATCCGAGTCGACCGGTTATGCGCCTTCTACGTTCGGCCATCTTCCTTCAGCCCCAGCCATGATCGTTGGCATCGACATTGGTGGTTCCACCACGGACGCCGTGCTGCTCGACGGTGACGTGCGCGTGGTGACGGTGGAGGCGAATGATCCGGTCGCGGCCGCGGCCGGCGCCTTGGGGAAGCTGGTCAGCGATCTGCAGCATCGCTTGAGCGACGTGACCGCCATCGCGGCAACCGGCGGCGGCGCCCGCCGACTCGGCGACAGTCTGCTGGGGATTCCAGTGCACAAGATCTCCGAGATCATCGCCATTGGCGTCGGCGGCTCGACCCTGGCGGAGAAGCGCGAAGCCTTGGTCGTCTCCATGGGAACGGGAACGGCGATCGTTGCTGTGAAGGGTGAGGACATCGTTCACGTGAGCGGCACCGGCGTCGGCGGCGGCACGCTACTGGGGTTGTCGAAACATCTCCTCAACGTCGCTCGCCTGGAAACACTGGAGAATATGGCCGCGCGCGGCGACCTGGCGCGCATCGACCTCACCGTCGGCGATGTCGCTGGCGGACCGGTCGGCAACCTGCCCGCCGATGCCACCGCCAGCAACTTCGGGAAGCTGTCTTCCGACGTCACACCGGAAGACAAGGCGCGCGCCCTGATCAACATGATCGCTGAGGTCATCGTGGTGCTCAGCATCACCGCGGCCCGCGCCAGCGGGTTACGGGACATTGTGCTCACCGGCAAGCTGGTGCGCGTCAAGCCGTTCGTCGAGCGCATCAGCGCCACCCGTTTCCTGTTCGAGCGGCACTTCATCATTCCGCCACACGCGGAGTTTGCGACCGCCATCGGTGCCGCACGCAGCCTGCGGGGCAAAGTGGAGAAGGCCTGATGGCACGGGCCTGTAAAGTCGTCGGCGCTGCCCTGGCCGGTCTCGGGATCGTCATCGCCGTGGCCTTCGCCATCGTCATGGTGCGCGACGATGCTTACCGGCGCGCCGAATTGGCGTACACACGTAACAGCGGCAACGCCATGTACGAACTCGAGTTTCGTGGCGCACAGGTGCGCCGGGCTTTTCAAGGCGTCGGCGTGGTGACCGGGGTGCTCGTGGCGCTGAACGGAACCACCTTGCTGGGGCTGGGCATCCTCGCCATGCGACGGCGAAAAGCGTCCTGAGTTCCTGCCCAGCGGACAGCCGGACAACAGCGCGCAGGTCTTGCCGATACGGCCTATGGGTGCATCCCCGTGTTGACTTTTGCCGTTTCTTCGCCTACGGTGGAAGCAAAGGAGGAGGGCGATGGAAGGGTCGCAGAGTTCCGCGCTGGTGGATGCGGCGGGCGAGTTCGAATGCTGTGATACGGTCGAGATTCCACTGCTCGGCGTCGTGGCGGCTGGCGAGCCATACGCGGCCTGCGTGCTCGAAGAGACGCTGAACGTTCCCACGACCTTGTGGGGCGGGAAACGGGTATTTGCGCTGCGCGTGCGCGGTCATTCGATGATCGACGAGGGCATCCACAACGGCGATTACCTGATTGTGGAGCCACGGCCGACGGCGGAGAACGGCCAGACCGTGGTTGCCGAGATTGATGGCTGCGTCACCGTGAAGAAGTACTACCGCGAGGCTGACGGGCAGGTGCGGCTCCAACCCGCCAATCCCGAGATGTTGCCACTGATCATCAACGGTGGGAATGCGCGTGTCATCGGCGTGGTCGCCGGAATCCTCCGCAAGTTCGGTTTTGACAAGCCTGGCGCGCTGCTCGGCGCCACGGGAAACCGGCCGGCACCGTCAGCGAAAACTCCGGTGACCAGCCGCCGCTCGCCCGTTCCGGATGGCGACTCGGCCTCGCTCGAACTGGCGGTGAACGTCATGGACAGTCAACTCGTCCGCTGGCAGGCGGCCATCGCGCGCGCCGAGCACGACAAGCGGCTGCGCCGGCAGGTCCCGCAGATGGAAGAGATGAGCCGGAACCTACAGGCCGTGCGTGACTGGTGCGCCCGCACTCGCAAGCCGAGCCTGCGTCACGCCTTGGTCAACGAAGCCAACCGCATCATGCGCCGCATGCAACGCTTCGCCACTGTCACGCCAGTACAGTTGGCGGACCTCGTCCTACATTAAGAAAACGGAGCGTAACACGCGGCGGAGAAACGTGGCGTCCGCGTGCAGTGCTCCGTCAGTCTGCTCCTAGGATCAGCACCAGCGGGTTCTCCAGGACTCCTTTGAAATCTTCCAGGAAGCGCCCTGCCTCGACACCGTTGAGCACGCGGTGATCGACCGACAAAGTGACGCGCACCGTCTTGGCAACCGCGATCTGGCCGGCGCGCACCACCGGCCGCTCTTTGATCGAGCCGACCGCCAGGACCGCGGCCTGCGGGGGTGTGATCACGGCGCTGAACTCTTCGATGTCTAGCATGCCCATATTTGACAACGTGAAGGTGGCGCCGGTGAGCGCGTCGCCACCAAAATGCCCCGCCTGAGCCCTGTCGACCAGGCCGCTGGTGGCGCGGGCGATGGCGCGTAGAGAGAGGCGCTGGCAAGCCCGCAACACCGGAGCTACGAGGCCGTCTTCCACCGCAACGGCCACACCGATGTTGACGTCATCATGGTAGGCGATGCCGCCCTGCGACCACGAGGCGTTCAGCCGTGGGTGGCGCGATAGCGTCAGAGCCAACGCGCGGATCATCAGGTGCGTAAAGGTGATGCGCTCGGGTACGGCGGCACTCGCCGCAAGCGAGATGCGCATCCGCGCCGCTTCGGTCATGTCGATTTCAGTGGTCACATAGAAGTGCGGTACGTCGCGCTTTGACGCCGCCATCTGCTTGGCAACGGCCAGGCGAAGCTTCGACAGCGGCTGCGTGCCGTGCGGCGCCTCGGAGGAGGGCATCGATGTGGAAGCTGGCGGTACGGGCGCAGCGGCGGGTTCGGGCGGCGGAAGCCGTCTCAGCGTAGGCGCGGGCGGACTCGTGGGTGGGGGTACCGCGCGTGGTGGCGTCGCCGACGGCGCCGCCACAGGTCCCGAGACCTCGTTGCGAGCTGCGCTAGGCCGTTGGGCTTGGCCGGCAGATTCGGGCGGCTGTTTGCCTGCTGTCGCTTGGGCTTCACGCAAGACCGCCACCACTGCACCGACAGCGGCGGTCGCACCTTCCCGCACACGAATCTCCGTCATCGTGCCACTGTTGGTCGCCTCCAGTTCCATGTCTGCCTTGTCCGTCTCGACTTCGGCGAGCACCTCGCCGGCTTCGACCGGGTCACCTTCGTGCTTGTACCACCGCAGGATCGTCCCCTCTTCCATGGTATCGCTCAGCTTCGGCATGGTGATCTCGATCGGCATCGATTGTCCTCCGGCCAATCAATTATATCGGGATACCGGCGGCGAAAAAAACACTGTCGAGCCGGCCGACGTGCGACGAGCTTGCGAAACGCATTCCGAAACCGGGCGCATCGGCTCGCTAAGGCACGTTTGACACCAGCGGCGGCGGCTTGTATCCGGAAGCATCGATCGGCCTTTTGACAGGAGCGAAGCTGTGGACGCGCCAACCACTCAAGCCTCAAGCCCGCCACCGCCGACGCTGCCCGCGGCGCTGCGAGCCCGCGTCGCGGATAGTGGCAACCGTGTATTTCTCCGGTTCGACGATGCCAGTTGGACCTTTGCGGAGACCTACCGCGAAGCGTGCCGTTACGCCAATGTGTTCTTGCGGATGCGAGATCCGGCACACCCATTTCACGTCGGCATCTTGATGGACAACCTACCCGCTTTCGTCTTCACGGAGTTCGGTTGCGGCCTCTCAGGTGCGGTTCTGGTGGGACTCAACCCGACGCGCACGGGCTCCTTCCTCGCACGCGACGTCACCTTCGCCGACTGCCAGATCGTGATCGTCGAAGCGCGTTACGCCGAGCAGTTGCAGGCCGCGTTACAAACCGAGTCTACGGCGCAGGTCAAGGTTCTCGTTACCGATGGTGGTTCGGGCACGCCAAGCGGGAACGCCTTCCCGAGCAACTGGTCGATCCTCGAAGAGGAACTTGCGGGCGTGGCCTCCACCGACCCGGAGATCGCAGTGCAATCGACCGATCTGCTCATGATTGTCTTCACCTCCGGCACGACCAAGGCACCCAAGGGAGTGATCAACAGCCACGGCCGGCTGATGATGCTCGGCTGGGGCGCGTCGGCACACATGTGCCATTTCACCCCAGCCGACACTGTCTATGCGGCAATGCCGCTGCTACATTCCAACGCGCAGGTCCTGGCGCTCAGCCCGGCATTGGTGGCGGGCGGATGCATTGCCTTGGCGCGGCGTTTCAGCAAGACCAACTTCCTCGCCGACGTCCGGCACTTCGGAGCCACACTCTTCAACTACGTCGGCAATCCGCTCGCGTACATCATGGAAACGCCGCCCCACGCGGACGACGCCGACAACCCGCTGCGCCTCGTCTACGGCAACGAGGCCCCGCGGCAATACGTCGAGGCCTTCGCCAAGCGCTTCGGCTGTGAGGTGATCGACGGCTACGGCTCGAGTGAGGTGGGAGTGGGATTCTCGCGCACCGCCAGCGATCCGCCACGCAGCCTTGGCCGTGCCGAAGGGGTGAAGATTCTCAACGAGCAGGAGCAAGAATGCCCTCCCGCGCAGTTCGACGACTCCGGCCGCTTGCTCAACCCCGATGAGGCGGTGGGGGAGATCGTCAACACCAGCGGGGTGTTCTTCTTCGAGGGGTACTACAAGGACGAGGAGACCACGCAGCAGCGCACGCGCAAGGGGTGGTTCCACACCGGCGACATGGGCTACAAAGACGCCGAGGGATACATCTACTTTGCCGGGCGCGACGCGGAATGGTTGCGGGTCGGCGGCGAGAACTTCCTCGCCAGGCCGATCGAAGAGATCCTGATCCGACATCCAGACATGATTCTCGCGAGCGTCTACGGCGTTCCCGATCCCGAGGCGGGCGATCAAGTCATGGCCGCCATCAAGCTCAAGGACGCGGCGACGTTCGATCCGTTGGCATTTTCCGCTTTCCTAGATGGCACCGCCGATTTGCCGCCGCGCTGGCGGCCCGTCTTCATACGGGTGGCGCCGGAACTGGCAACAACCCATACGAACAAGGTGCTCAAGCGCGTGCTCCGGCGCGAAAAGTTCCTCATTGACCGGATCACCGACCCGGTATACTGGCGGCCGCGCGGCGTGGCGGGATTTCGGCCGTTCACCAGCGCCGATCTCGCCGCCTTGCGACAACGGTTCGAACGAGCCGGCCACAGCGGGCGGCTCGAGGAATAGCTTTAGTGACAAGCACCAGAACTCGGACAAGATCCCCTTTCTTGAGAAGGCTGCTCGGCTTTTCTCATTCCTAAGAGCCGCTGACCTGCAAGCACCAACTCGGTCGGATCTGCACTGTGCGCTTTGATCGTGGCACGTTGCGTGCTGCCGATCGCGGGGCCATCTATTCTCATCTGTCCCCGTATGTGACATAGGGATATGCACGAATCTCTTCGGCTGGAGGCCAGCGTGATGGGATCAGTCAGGAGCAAGACCAGGTTACAGAAACTTGCGCTGCTGTTGGCTGCGGCTGTGTGGTTCGGATGCGGGGACAGCAAGGGTACGCCAGCCCCAACACCAACGCCCCAGCTCACCGCTACGGCTAGTCCGACCGCCACCCGCACTCCTATCCCGACCGCGACCAGTTCGGTGCTGACGCCGTCACCGACACTTCCCGCGGGTCCCGCGGGTCCCGGCCTGTTGAGTTCGATCACCGACGCGACGATTGATTCATCGGGTCTCATCGTCGTTACCTTCACGTTGACCGACGCGGCGGGCGTACCTATCAGCCCGATCCCGTCATCGCCACAAGACGACCAGCATGCCCGCGTGCGACTGACCATTGCTCATGTCGAGGACTACACGGTGACCAACGAGGTCGGCAACGCGATGAACTTCACGCGTTACGTGAACGAGATCAACAGCACGCACCCGGCCCTTGACAAGAACGGCACCTTCCAAACCCTCGATCCCATCAACGGCGTCTATCAATACACATTCGCGAAACAGCTTGCGTCCATCGGTCCGTCGCTCACGTACACGGTGGGCATGCAGGTGGATCGTTTCGTCGGTGCGGACGAGTTGGGTGTCAACCCCGTGTTCGACGTGCCGCCCGTGGACGGCAGCGCACCGAAAATCCTCGAGAGTACAACGACGCAGCAGTGCAACGCGTGTCACGAACCGTTGATCGCGCACGGCAACCGGCGCGAGGTGCGGCTCTGCATGCTCTGCCACACCGAAGCGGCCACCGACAACCCTCCGTCTCCCACGCCGCCGCGCAGCATCGACTTTCGCAACATGATTCACCAGCTTCACCGCGGGAAAGACCTGCCGCTGATCGTCAATGGCCCCCCAGGGTCCAACTACACCATAGGGAACACGGTATTCGCTCAGAAGGATGCGAGCGGCGTGGTCACGGGTGTGGGATTTCCGCGGGCGATTGAGGGATGCGCCGTCTGTCATTCGCAGGGACCGACCGTGCAATACTACAAAGAACGACCGGCCACAGCGGCCTGCGCGACGTGCCACGACGACGTCAATCCGTCGCTGGTGGACACGCCCGCCGGCCCTCCCGGAACGAACCACGTCGCGTCGGAAGGGTTTGGTGAAGGCGATTGTGCTCTGTGCCACGTGCCGGAGTTGGGAAACGAGTTCGACATTTCGGTCGTCGGCGCGCACGTGATTCCGGAACGCTCGCGGCAGATTCATGGACTCAACGTCACCCTCACCGATATCACTAACCACACGGCCGGCAAGATACCGACCATCGCATTCAAGGTGACCGACAACGCCGGGAACCCACTGGGATCAAGCGATGTCACGAGCCTCGATCGCTTGGGGTTCGCAATGAGCGGTCCCACAACCGACTACACGGTGATGTTGACGGCAACAGCAATCGGCGGCGGGTCCTCGGGCACGCTCAGCGGGCCTGACGCCAGCGGAGTGTTCCTGTACACGCCAATCATCAACATCCCTGCGAACGCCAGCGGCAGTTGGGCCGTCGGCGCCGAGGCACGGCGCGTGGTGCAGGTGACAACGAGTCTTGGGAGTCCACCACGGACAAAGACCGTTGACGAAGCTTCCCCAAATCCGGTGCTGGCGTTCACGATTGACGACCCGACGGCTGTGCCGCGGCGCGTGGTCGTAGACAGCGATCATTGCGCCGGGTGCCACGGCGAGTTCTCGAAGGATTTCTCCGTACACGGGAACCTGCGTAATCGGACTGAGTACTGCGTGATTTGTCACAACCCCAATCAGACCGACGCGGCACGTCGGAAACTCGACCCGGCAGCGGTGGCACGCGGCGATCAAACCGCCAGCATCGACTTCAAGCGGATGATCCATAAACTCCACACCGGCGACCAGCTCGAAAACAAGCCGTACCTCATCTACGGCTTCGGCCCGCCACCGCTGGGATACAGCATCACCGACTTCTCAGATGTGCGCTTCCCCGGCGATCGGCGCGATTGCGCCAAATGCCACGTGAACGGCACGTACCTGATGCCTCCGTTCCCCGGAACGGCGCTGGGTACCCGCCTCACCCATCTCGATCCAACGACGGGGAATGAGGTAGAGGACGGGCGGCTAGGCCCCATTCGATCGGTGTGCACCGCATGCCACGATGCCGCGGACGCGGTGGCGCACGTAGAAACGATGACGGCACCCGACGGTACCGAAGCGTGTACCGTCTGCCACGAGGAAGGACGCGACTTCGCGGTGTCCCTGATGCACGCCGGCAGACGGTAGGACAAAGCCCGGAACACAGGGAGGCCGCGCCGGCCGGCTTCCCTGCCGTTCAGACTCGGCCGGCGGGGGATTGCGTGTCAGGAAAGCGCTTGATCTGCTGCGTCACGCTGGGGTTGTGGGCGGCCGGGCTGGTGTGCTCACAGGCTCACGCGGTAGACCTGCACAGCGACCTTTCACTGCTCGGACAGGTCCGTCAGGGCGACCAGTCCCGCGAAACCGAAGCGCCGACCGACATCTACGGCCAGATCGGCGTCAACGGGCTCTATGGCGGCGCCAGCCTCGACACATATTTTCGCGCCGAACGCGATTTCGGCCTCAATCATACGGCAACGGACTTCTACGCCGGATCTTTGCGCGTACCTGGCACGAAGCCGGGGGTCGAGTTCACTCTCGGACGCCAATTCCTCAGCGAAGGACCGGGAGTTGCGTTCGTCGCCGATGCGGGGAAGATCAACGTCGATCCGGGGGGGCCGGTCGGCTTCACAATCTTTGGCGGCCAACCCCGGTACTTTGAACCGACCTTTTCCTCCGAGAGCCTGTCACAGAATGAACAGATTTTCGGCGGCAACGTTCACACCACGAATCTGAAGAATGGCCGCCTCAGCGTCGGCTACTTCGAGCAGCACCGCGACGGGAGCATTCTGCGGCAACTGGTTACCGGCGCGGGCGCGCATTCCTTCACCCAGCTGCCTGGGCTACCCAACTTGTACGGATCGGTTGCTCTGGATGCGCAAAGCCAGAACGTGAAACTGGGGACGGCAGGCGCGGACGTATTTCTGTCGCAACCGCGGCTGCTGTTCAACTTCGAGAGCACCTATTACAAACCGCAAGACCACGGAAAATTTGTCACTGCCGACATCAACCGGCGCGAGGACCCAAGTTTCGAGCTGTTTTCCGTGAGCGAAATGCTTCAGTTCCGGGGCGGACTGCGCTACACGATCAACCGTACAATCTCTGCCTATGGCGATTACTCGTATCAACGCTATGAGAAGTTGCTTAACCTTGTCGCGAACGGCCACGTGGCCAGCGTGGGGCTGTTGTGGCTCCCCGGCGGTGACGGCCTCGAGGTCGTGCGGACCGAGTACTACGTCATCGACAGCGGCGGTGGAAACGTCAATGGCGGCAGACTCTACTACGAGAGCCGCGTCTACAACCGGATTCTGTTCCGAACCAAGGCCGACGTCGCCTATTACAGCAAGGAGAACAATGAGCGCGATACGGCCGTCACCGGAATGCTGGGGTTGGGATACGTCATCTGCCCCGGCCTGGTGTGGGAGCTCGACTTCGAGGGCAACCACAACAAGCGCTTCAATGAAGAGTTTCGATTTGGCTTCTTGATTCGGTACAACTTCGACTACCGTAGCGACAAGCCAGTGCAGCCCCGGGGAGCCTCTGCCGCGCACAATCCTTGGGAGTCCACCTCAGGGAGGCCGGTTTCGTGAAGCGAGCAACTCGTCTGGCCGCAATGGTGCTAGCCGTAGCCGCAATCGTCTCGGCCTGCCGGCAATACCTGCCGTCGAACCGCTATCTGCAGCTCCGCCAGCCTTTGGAGACGGCACGGGGCACGGCGGATGCCCGCGCGAAGTTCAACCACGCGAAACACGCTTCCGTCCTGTCGTCGGCAAATGTCACGTGCATCGAGTGTCATCGTTTCGATACGCTGATCGAGACAGGCAACGAGGAAATGGCGCGTGAGCTTTCGGCACGGGCGCAGTACCCGGGCAGCGCGGCCTGCCATTTTTGTCACGTGGCGAGTGACACCCGCGTGGCCAAGGCTCCACAAGCCTGCCCCACCTGCCATGAAAATCTCGAACCTTTGCGCCCGGCCGACCACGAGGTCGCGTGGCTCAAGGTGCATGCGAGCATGTCGCGGGTCGATCCGACGAAGTGCGAGAACTGCCACCGCGACTCGTTCTGCATCGACTGTCACGACCGCCGCGATACCATCCAGACGCGGGTCCATGAGCGCAATTTCCGCTTCTTCCACTCGGTCCAGGCGCGCGCCAACCCGATGCAGTGCGGCAGTTGTCACCGCGAGGACTTCTGCAGCAACTGCCACCAACAAGGCAAGGTGGGCCCATGATGCGACGAGTAATTCTGGCGGCGTTGCTCTGCTTGGCCCTTGGTGGGTGTGGCAGCAGCGGCTCACCACAGAGCGAAGATTACGGCAACCTGTTCAACTCGCCGGCAGGGCTGATCCTCGTGCAGCAAGAACATCCGACCGGATGGGGTCGACCTGATTGCTTCACCTGCCATGAGATTCGGAACATCCACATTATCAATCGCACGGGCGACCCAAACCTCGATCTGGCCCAGGTCCGCGCGGTGGTCGACAGTTTAGGCCTGGCGAGCTGTTCTCAATGCCATGGCACCAACGGGGTTCAACCATGAAACTCGCGGCACTTGCTCTGCTTGCGCTCTTAGCCGCCGTCCATCCCGTCCCGGCCCAGGAAGAATCGGATAGCCCTCACCGGATGCTGAAGCCGGACGGCGAGACCGACACGGAGAAGTGCGGGATCTGTCACCAGGAAGACATGTCGCTCTCTCAGCCGAAGTCGGAGATCTGCAAGATGTGCCACGCGGTCACCATTCACAGCGGTGCGGCGGAGCACCTTCAAACAAGCCCAACGGTGCTGGCCCGACTTCTGCCCGCAAAGAAAGAAGGTGCGACTGAACTGCCACTGACGGAGGAGGGCGGCATTTTCTGCGGCACGTGTCACCTGTTTCACGACCCAAGGGTCGTCCAAGAGAAAGGGCTCACACAGAGCTGGGTGCCGCCCGCCACGGGCTTGGCCGAAGCCGTTCGGACTTCGCTAGCGACGCAATGGAACCGCGTTGCGAGCAAATATGGCGAGTCCGGTCCTGGAGCGAAGTTCTCCAGCAAGAGCACCCGGGCGCTACGGCTCCCGGCCAGCGACGGCAGCCTCTGTCGCTACTGCCATGGAAATCCGCCATGAAGTGGCCCAGACTGAGCCTGAGTCTGATCATACTGCTCGCCGCGGGCTGCGGCGGGAACGGGGCACCGCGCTTTGGCGGTGCGGCGCCGGCGGCCACTCTGCACTTTGATCTCGACTGCACCATTTGCCATACCGCCGACGTCCCTCCTGGCACTGAGCAGCCAGGACAACCCCTCCCCGCATGCAACATCGCCGCCTGTCATCACCATCCCCAATCCTTGATACAGCACCGACCCGCCGGGCCGGGTTCCGTATGCACCGACTGCCATAAGGGTCACCAGAGCAGCAATCTCTTCCTCGTGCGAGAGGAGATCCTCACGCCGTCGGGTGTGCAACGTGCCGTCGAGTTTACCAACGCCGATGGCGTGGCCGATGGCAGCTTTGTCAGTGTCACACCTCCGGTGAGGGGCCTGTGCCAGGTCTGCCACACGACCACGCAGTTCTACCGCGCCGACGGCTCTGGCGACACCCATTTCACGTTTCCTTGTTATAGCTGTCACTCGCACACCAAGGGCTTTCTCCCCTGAACGCACGAAACGGGCTCGACAGCCCGGAACGTCTGTGCTCTCTGTGGGCGGGTTGATTGGGTATGGTGGTAGGCAAGCGGGAGCGTCGACGGGCAGCACGATTGGGAATATTGCTGCGGGTGGAGCGGAGGCTGTGGTCCACGGGCATCATTCATGTTGCTGGCGTCGATGAGGTTGGCGTCGGACCGCTTGCCGGCCCGGTGCTGGCGGCCGCCGTCATCCTGCCACAAGGCGCTTCGCTCAGGGGAGTTGATGACTCCAAGAAACTCACTGCTGCGCTCCGGGAGGAGTTGGCGGCAAAGATTCGTGCCGTGGCGATCGGGGTCGGGATCGGCATCGTCGAACCCGAAGAGATTGACCGCTTGAACATCTATCGCGCCGCGCTGGAGGCGATGCGAAAGGCGGTGACGGCCCTGCCGATCGCCCCGGAGCATGTTCTCGTGGATGCCCGGCGCATCCCCAGCCTGACCATGGCGCAGACTCCCCTGATCAAGGGGGATTCACGGAGCTACTCGATCGCCGCCGCGTCGATCATCGCCAAGGTCGCACGCGATCGCATCATGCGCGAGTTGGATCAGCGGTACCCGCAATACGGCTTTCGCGATCACATGGGCTACGGCACGGCACAGCACCTTACCGCAATCCACCGGTATGGTCCGTCGCCGGTACATCGGCGCTCGTTCGCCCCCGTGCGTGAGCTCCGCTTGCCCGGCATGTAGCAGCGCCACCGTGACGGAGCTGCCGAAGAGTTGTTGCGTTCCGCGTGAGGCGGCTCGCGCTTGCGCGCGAGCCGCCCACGCCCAGGCAAGGAGGGTTCACGCGGTATTTGAGATACCGCGCATTGGCTGCGGAAAGGGGGGATCCGCTCTGCCACCACGTTTTGACGAGCGCGCCCTCGATGCATTCAAATTATCCCATATTTCCCTTAGTCCAGGCGCCGCGAGAGCGCCGACGTGCTAGAATCGAGGACAATCTGGAGGGAGGGAAGATGGCAGAGATTCCAGTTGGATTCCGGGACCTGCTCACAAAGAAAACCTTCGCCCACTTCGCCACCCTGATGCCGGATGGCAGTCCGCAAGTGACGCCGGTGTGGTTCGATTTCGCCGGTGGCTTTCTGCGCATCAATTCGGCCAAGGGACGCATCAAGGACAGGAACATTCGCCGCGATTCGCGCGTCGGACTGTCCATACTCGATCCCGATAATCCGTACCGGCACTTGGCGATCCGTGGGAAGGTCGTGGAGATTACCGAAAAGGGAGCGGACGCACACATCGATGCGCTCGCCAAGAAATACCTCGGCCGCGACACTTACCCGAACCGCAAGCCCGGTGAGGTGCGGGTGATCTATCGCATCCAACCGTTGCACGCATCAACCATGGGTTGATCGAAATCGCCGCGGTTCCATATTCGCGACCGCCGGAGCGCCTCTGGGACGACGACGCTGGAGCATGGCGGTCATCAGAACGAATGCGAGGGCAGCGGCTGGAGCGAGCATCGCACGGGCCAGGGCAGCGCAATACGGCCGGGCGAGAACCGGGTCTCGCAGGGAGGTCGCAAAAGCCCTCGCAAGGGAGACGATAGGCGAGGTCTCGAGGTGAAAATAGAGAATCCGGTTGTCCGCCGGCACGGGCGGTCGTGTGATCGGCCGAGTGACCAAGCGATCGGAGTGTTCGAGTTCTCGTAGCGTAGACAGAAAGTAGGTTTCGACGGGATAGCTGGTTACCGGTATGGTTTGAAGCGCCATGAGCAGGAACAGGCCTGCCGCGGCGATGGTCTTTGCCAGCCGGCCGCGCTGCGCGAGTTGCTGCCAGAGCCACCAGCCGAGGGGAGCCGCCGCCAGACAAAGCGGCGCCACGTAGCGTGGTCCCCACGCCCAGTCGCTATGCCAGAAGGTGAGCCGCCCAAAGAACATCAAGCCCGCCACCGCGTAGACGCCAAGGGCGGCGAAGGCGGCACAGTGACGGCGGGCCAGGGGAGCCGCGAGAAGCACCACGCCGACGAGGGGCGGGCTGTACCATAGCACTCCCTTTCCAGGGCTGATGGTAAGCCCCGCCATCGCCTCCCAATGGTACGTCGAGAACCATGGTACAAACAGCTGTCCGACCGCTCCGAGGTCTGTCTCGCTGCGCGTGATAAAGGGCGAGCCGAATCGGAGGTGGTTGTACCAGAGCACGAGGGCGATTCCGGGCATGCTGCCCAGAACGAAGGAGAGACCCCGCCCGAGAATAGAGCGCACACGGCGCGGCCTCTGACCAAGCAGGAGCAGGACGGCCGGGATCGCCAGGATCACTGAGCCAAGGCGGGTGGCGAAGGCCGTTCCCACGGCGAGGCCCGCCCATAGCCAGGCGCGGGGCCGCTCCTCCCCAGTGCCGGCCCAGAGGATCGCTGCGAGCCCAAGCACCTCGATGAGGTTGTCGTCGCCGCGAGCGGTCATGGGCCACAGCGCAGTCCCAAGACACACGAGCATGGCGCCTGCTGCCGCCGCAGGAGGCGCGGCGCCACTCCTCAGCCCCCAGGCAACGAGCAGCCAGCTGAGCAGACCGAGCAAAGCGAGCGTGGGGATCCCTTCCGCCAGACCCCCCTGCGCGGCCGGAAACCCGATGGTCAGGAAGTGAAGCGCGTACGCAAAGGGCGGATAGCCGGCGTAGTACCTCCCGGCCTTCCCCTGGAGCACGTAGGCCCGGTCGTCCGGCGTGTTCTGGGTGAGGACTGGCCCCTCTCCGCGCACGATGTTCAAGGCAACCTGAAGCTTCACACGGTTGTCCCAGTTGCGGATGCCCGGGGGTAGGCTGAAGTAAGCACTCACGACCACCACCAGCCCGGCGAAAATACCCGTGAGCCGCGCGCGATCGCGGCCCAGTGAAACGCGAGCCGACCCGGTCATCGCACGGGCGCCAATTCAGAGGCCTGCACTCTTATCCTTTTGGAAGCATGAGGAACTTCGCGTGGGTGCACAGCCAGCGGATACGGCTGAGTACCGATGAAGGGTGGTAGATCCAACCTCATCCATTGACACGATGATGGCAGATTTTGGCGGATAGAGCCAAGCGAGCGAAATCGCGTCGCGCCCGGACGCTTCGGACGTCCGGTTGTCGTGGGGGAGCTACCGTTTCTGCGCCCAGCGGTTCTGAGATTGATGTGAAAGGCTTCTTCGAGAAACAGCGGACGGGAAACGAGTATCCAGAGGTGCAGGAGCCAGCGCGGATGCTTTTTCTGTCCCGCGCAGTTGTGAGATACTGAGCGCATGCTGGAGAATACGCCGCTGCGGCGGTGGGATTGGTGGTTGGCCGGCCTGTTTGTGTTGCATCTGGCGCACGCCCTCGTGCGGGCGCACTGGTTTCCCAACCATCTCTTTGATGCCGATCTGCTGGCGTACTTCGTGTATTTTCGGAACTGGCTGACGCACAACACCTCTCTGTTCGGCGTCCCATATTTCACCCACCCCAAGCCGTTGCTCGTCTTCACTCTCGGTCCGCTCGCCAACGTTTCACTGGCGTTCTACTGCTCGGCCATCGTCTCAGCGATTTTGGGGTGCCTGCTGTACCTGATCGGCCGCGATGCCTTCGGCCGCGCGGCCGGGATCTTGTTTTCAATTCTTTTTCTGGCGGACCTTTCGACGTGGGTTCTGACGCTCAGGTCGAGCGCGGACATGTACATCGCGTTCTTCTTTTTCTTGACGCTCTATCTTTGCGCCCGCGAGCGATGGGTAGCCGCATCGGTGGCGCTGTTTCTCTCGGCCCTCATCAAGCCCGTCACCTTGCCGTGCACGTTGTGTTTTCTCATTCCCCATCCCCGCTCGAAGAAGGCGTGGCTTTGCGCCCTCTTCCCATTCCTGGCGATTCCGCTCACTCTGTGGGCGAACCAGGTGTTGCTGGGCAACCCACTCGGTTCCGACTCCTTCTTCAAGGAGTTTGCTGCGCTCCGTGACAGCGGCCCCATCGCGACTGGTGACGTCGTGCACTTCGCCTTCTGGACCCAGCTCGCAAAGAGCCGATTCGTATCGACTGCGCCGCTAGGCTTTCTTGGCGTACTGGTATGGTTAACGCGTGACCGGCGGCGGTTGACGAGTCCGCTCTTGCTCATGCCACTGTTGTTCGTGATCGGCTATTTCGTGCTGAGCATGGCTTCACCGTACATGCCGTTTTTCCGCTTCTTCTGGACCGTGGAACTCTGGTTTCTCGGGTTCCTAACTTTCGGCATTGTCGAAACCGCACGCCGCCTCGCCCGTGGACAACGCTGGGTGAAGTTTGCGGTGGCGGGCCTGCTGCTGTTCTTTCTGGCTGACGACCTCATCATCCTTCAATTGCGCTATCGGGACCTGTTCGCGATCCCCTTCGAAGAAAGCATGGCCTTCGTCAGCTCAACGCGAGAAACTCTCGCCAACAAGCCGGCAGCCGGCGAGCGCATCCTCGCGCCGCTGGCGTTCCTGCCGTACCTGATGTGGGAGTTGAACGGTCGCAGCAGCATCGTCATTACGGCAGAGCAGGCCGCCGTGCAGGGGTATGACGGTGGCCCGGAATGGATCCTGGACGTTCCAGATATCTACGCCAATCCAAGGACGCGGGACTTCGTCGCGCAGCTCGTCAAGGATGGCGGCTACCGGATCTGGCTCAGCGATGGGAAAGCCGCGCTACTCGCGCTGCCCCCCACCTCGTACCCGTAGCCGCGCCGCTGCGGCCCTCCCTCTGGCTGATCGGAAGTAGTGGCGCCGGTAGAAGCGGAGTTCTTCAATGGACTCGCGGATATCGTCGAGCGCCGTGTGAGAATGCTTCTTCTCCGGCGGGCTCGGCCCTTCGGCATACCAGCGGCGCACCAACTCCTTGACCGTACTGACGTCGAGGTTGCGGTAGTGCAGATAGGCTTCCAGCGCCGGCATGTGCCGGGCGAGAAAACGCCGGTCCTGACAGATCGAATTGCCGCAGAGCGGCGACGTGCGTTCCGGACAGTACGCCTTGACGAAGTCCAGCACCTGCTTTTCGGCGTCGGCCATTGACAGCGTCGAAGCCGACACGCGCTGGATCAAGCCGGAAGCCCCGTGGTGTTCACGATTCCACGCGTCCATGCGTTCCAGCACATGCGCCGGCTGGTGAATCACCAGCACCGGGCCCTCGGCCACCGTCTCGAGGTCGTTGTTGGTGACGAGTGTTGCGATCTCCAGGACCGTATCCCGATCAGGGTCGAGCCCGGTCATTTCCAAATCCATCCAGACCAGATTCGAGTCGCTCTGCTCAGCCATTTACGCTGACCTCCCGCGGAGGCGGTGCGCCCGAGATCGAGCCCTCAGGCGCACGCCGAGATCCCGCCATCGACGGGAATGACCGTACCGGTAAGGTATGCACCCGCACGCGAAGCGAGGTAGATGGCAACCCCAGCCATGTCTTCCGGCTCACCGATGCGGCCGAGCGGGCAGGTGGCAATGATGATGTCTCTGAACTGATCGAGTGTCTCCGCCATCATTTTACTTTCGAACGGCCCGGGTGCCACCGCGTTGACCGTGATGCCGCGCGGCGCCAGCGCCCGCGCCAGTACCCGCGTCATGTGGTGCAGCGCGGCCTTGCTGGCGGAGTACGCATAGGTCTCAAGGCGCGGTGCCGTGAGGCCGTCGATCGACCCGATGTTGATGACGCGGGCCGGGTCGCCGGGCCGAGCCCCCTTCTCGAGCAGGCCCAGAAGCTCGCGGGTGAGAAAGAAGGGACCTTTGAGATTGAGGGCCAGCACCTTGTCCCAGGCAGAATCGGGATACTCTGCGAGCGGCGCGCCCCAATTGGCGCCGGCGTTGTTCACCAGAATGTGCAGCGCCGGCTCGCGCCGGGCGATCTCCTGCGCCAAACTCTTGGCGCCCGCTTCCGTCGAAAGATCCGCGGGGATGGAGATGCACGTGCCGTGCGCTGAGAGCTCAGCCGCCACCCGGTCGCACACCTCCCGCTTGCGCGAAGACACATACACCTTCGCGCCTGCTTCTGCGTAGCCACGCGCGATCATCAGCCCGATGCCGCGCGAGCCGCCTGTAACGACTGCCGCCTTGCCCGCGATCGAAAACAGATCCTTCACAAATCCTCCTCGTTGGGAACACCCTGACGTTGGAGTTAGCACCTGCACAGCGCTGCGCCAAGCGAAGGTCGTGAGCCGTGTCCGTGCATCGTGCTCGGCGAAAAAGCCTCTAGGTCACGGCTCACGGCTGACAAGCGCGATCCACGGAACAGCCCCTTGCGTCGCGGCCGATTCTTGCGATCATGCCGGTATCGAGGATACCCGTGCCCATGCTGCCTCACTCCCTCCGGTTTTTCCATGCCTGTCGTTGAGTTTCCCGACCCGCGGACGGCGAATCACGACGGGGTCGTCGCGATCGGCGGCGATCTGCATCCACAGACGTTGTTGCTGGCGTACCGGCAAGGCATTTTTCCGTGGCCCGTGCCGGGCTATCCGCTGTTGTGGTTCTGTCCTGCGGAACGCGGGGTTCTGGAATTCCAGGACCTGCATGTGCCGCGGAGTTTGCTTCGTGCGCAGCGCGCAAGCACTCTCCGCTTCACCATCGACGAAGCCTTCCCTCAAGTGATCCGCGCGTGCGCCGGGGCGCCGCGACCGGAGCAGGACGGTACCTGGATAACACCGCAGGTGATCAGGGCGTATATCCGACTGCACGGAATGGGTATCGCGCACAGCGTCGAGGCTTGGAATGCCGAGCTCCTCGTCGGCGGCATATACGGCGTCGAGGTCGACGGTGCGTTTGCGGCCGAGAGCATGTTCTACCGCGAGCCCAACGCCTCCAAACTGGCCCTACTCCATCTGATTGAGCACCTGCAGCTCCACGGTTTGGACTGGCTCGACATCCAGGTCTTGACCCCGCACCTGGTGCGCCTTGGAGCCAAGGCGATCAGCCGCGACGAATTCCTGAAAAAGCTCCGGCGCACCCGCGCTCGCGGCTTCGCGCTGTTTTCCTCCTGAACCAAGGCAGCGCAGAAGACGGGCAGGCACCTTCAGTCGAGCGGTACCTCAATCCTGTTCGATTCGATTTGCACCGGGGTCTTGCCGATCCGTGGCGCGCACGTTGACAACACGATGTGGGACGCTGAAGCAGAGTCGCCGTTCTTGTCGCTGGCAGGGGCAACTGCGGTGACGCGAAACTCATGCGTGTCTTGTGCCGGCTGAACGGCAAAGCACCCGTTCTCATTCGCGGCGCCGCCGCCGGTCGGCTCAAGCGCAATTGTCCGACTGCCACTGGGCCCAACCAGCATCGCTCTTGCGGCAACAAAAACAGGGAACGCCGTCAGGCTGTGGAGGCCGCAGGTGGCGCCTTCGAGACGTGGATAGCGGTCGAAGTCGGTGCGGAGAAAGACGCGGGCGTTGTCGGCTGAAAGATTTTCTTGCACCCGCGAGGTCGTCGCCTCCCAGAAGCGCGGCGGCCCGGTGTCGATGTGGAGAAACTTGTTCTGGCGGTAGTACCCGACACCGCCGGCCCTGAGATCGCGCAGTTGACGCCACAGCCGTGCCATGTCCAAGCCGACAAAGGTGATGTCGGCAGCCATGGCTTCGGTGTGCAGCGACGCCTGGGCCACTGCGCCTCCGGCGGTGCGCAGATCCGCGTTGAACTCCGGGCTGCGGAACCCGGACAACAACACCATCCGGCGCGGATGGTAGTGCTCCTGAACGTACGCCAGCAATTCAATGAGGCGCAGCGGTACCGGGGCCTCGCGCCCGTCCTCACGCGAGCGGAAGAAGTGGGCGATTTGCGCTAACGCGGCTGGATCGTAGGTCTCGTCACGGTAACGGTAGCGCACGTCAAGGGTGGTGTTGAAGTACGCGTGGCGCAACGCGAGATGCCCGTTGCCGGCGAAGAAGAAGCGCGCCGTCGCCTGCGCCACCGCCGGTATCTCGGGCAGCACGAGGACGGCCAGCGCCACTCCGACAAATAGACCTTTGCGGATCACCGTCGAATCAACTCCGGCGCGCGCCCGGTCCCGCGAAGCTACGTCATCTGGCGGCGATAGGCCGCCCACTTGGCGTCGACCTCCTGCTGCAGTTTCTCGACGGCCTCTTTCGCCAGCGCCTTGAAGCGGCCTTGTGTCTCCAAGTACTCGCTCACTGGCGGCAGCGTCTTCTTCTTGAGCAATTTGGCGGAGGGCTCACTGAGCTTCATTTCGCCGCCTTCGATCTCATAGAGCACGTAGAGGCCGGTGTTGACCGCCAGCCTGCCGATGGCCACGGCGACCCGTTCTTCCATGCCCCAACCCGGGGGGCAGGGCGTGTGGGCGTGAATGTATTTCAACCCTTTCAGGCTGAGCGCCTTCTTGATTTTATCGTAAAAGTCCATCGGATACGCGGCCGAACAGGTGGCCACGTACGCCGGAGAGTGCGCGGCGACGATACCCGGGACATCCTTGCTGCGCTCGCGTTTCCCGTTGATGGAGGTGTTTGCCGTCAGCGCTCCTTGCGGCGTCGTTCCGGAGCGCTGGACACCGGTGTTCATGTACCCTTCGTTGTCGTAGCAGATGTAGAGGAAATCCTCACCGCGCTCGATCGCCCCCGACAGCGCCTGGATCCCGATGTCTGACGTTCCACCGTCACCTGCCCAGGCCACCACCTGGGTGTGATCGTTCTTCTGCGCTCTGAGCGCGGCCTTCACGCCCGACGCCGCCGCTGCCGTTGATGCAAACGTCACATTCAGCACCGAGAGCTGCGTCGACGCGATGGGATACAGCCCTTGCATGACCGTCAAGCAACTCGGCGGCACGACCAGGATGGCGTCTCTGCCGATGGCCTTGAGTCCGATGCGGTAGAGGATGTTGAGCCCGCAGCCGGCGCAAGCTCGGTTGCCCGGATGCACGAACTCCTCATCGGTCAGGTTCAGGACGGTGGTCTTTTTCTCCTCCATCGCCGCCCGCCTACCGGCCCAGCCCAATCCAACCCGGATTGTCGAAATTCACGGCCCCACGCTCGATGCATTCGCGGATCGCATCGTAGAAATCGGCGCTCTGGTAGCTTCTGCCGCCGAGACCGAGGATGTAATTCCACACCGGCGGCCGCGATGCGCACGGATACAGCGCCGCCTGCAGGTCGGTGCACACCGTCCCCGAATGTCCGAAACTCAGCGCCTTCTCGAAAACGATCACACCTTTGCGGCCCGCCAACTCCGCGGCGAGGAACTCGCTCGGGAATGGACGGTAGAGGGAGAGGGCGAGCAGCCCCACTTTCTGCCCTTCCTCTCTCAGACGACTGACCACATCCTTGATCTGGTTGGCCATCGACCCGAGAGCGACCGCCACATAGTCCGCGTCGTCACAGAGGTACTTCTCTGCGATCGGGTTGCCACCGCGGCCGATGATCTCGGAAAATTCGCCGTCGATGCGCGTGTAGACGTCCACGGCCTTCTTCATCTCGACGTGGAGGTTGTGCCGCAGCTCCATATAGCCGGGAGCAAACTCACCGTGGATATCCGGCCGGCCCCCCGGGAGCGTCACCGTGTTCAAGCTGGTGGGCTTATTGGGACCCAGGGTGTGCCGATATTCGTAGGGAGGCAAGAAGGCATCGACCGCGGCCTGGTCCGGAACGTCGTAAGGCATGTAGGTATGCGACAAGTAGTAGCCGTCGTAACAGACCATCACCGGAATGCAGACCTCCTCCGAGAGCCGGTAGGCCTTGATGACCGTATCAAGGATTTCTTGGTGGTCTTTCGCATAGATTTGGATCCAGCCGTTGTCGCGTTGCGAGATGGAATCCTGATGATCGTTCCAGATATTGAATGGGGCACCGACGGCCCGATTGACGACACACATGACCATCGGCAAGCGTGCCCCCGCGGTCCAGTGGATCTGCTCGCTCATGTAGAGCAAGCCGTTGGCCGAGGTTGCCGTAAAGGCTCGGGCGCTGGTGCTCGACGCCCCGATGCAGACCCCGAGTGCGCTGTGCTCACTCTCCACCGCGACGTATTCGGCGTCGAAGGCTCCGCTGTCGACGTACTCGGAGAGCTTTTCGGTGAGGGGGGTCTGCGGAGTGATGGGATAGGCGGCGATGACTTGGACCCTGGCGAGCTTGACCCCGGTGGCGGCAGCGACGTTGCCGGATTCGAACACGAACATCTTTACAGCTGGCCCGCCTCCGAGAAGCTGCTTTCTTCGACCATGGTGATGGCCTTGGGCGGACATTCCTCGGCGCAGATGCCGCATCCCTTGCAATACTCGAGATTGATGTGCGGCTGGAGGGTCTTCGACACCACGCTGTCCGGGCAGTAGAGCCAACAGAAGAAACAGGCCGGCTTGCCCGTCTTCGCCGGTGCACACTTGGTGTAGTCGATGACCGGTCTGAGGACCCGCCAGGAGCCTGTGCGTCCGGCGTCCCCCGGTCCGGCATAACTTGCGGAGGTCAATACGCGCAAATTCTCGGTCGACATGCTTTACTCCGTCCTGGTGTGCGCATACGTCATGCGGGCGGCCTCGGCGTTTTCGGCCGCCTTCTTGCCTTTGAATTCCACTTCGATCGTCTCGAGCAGTTTGGAGAGTGGCACGATCGGAAGCGCCTTCGCAAGCGCTCCGATGATTCCGGTGTTGACGATCCCGCGTTTCAGGCCGGCCTGTTCGGCCAGATGCGTCACGTCAGCCGTCGCCAGCCTGACGTGGTTACCGTTGTAGGCTTGCCTGCCCCTCGGGGTATTGATGATCAATATGCCATCCGGCTTCATGCCCGCCGTCACGTTGATCTCGCTCAAAATGGAATCATCGAGCACGACGACCACATCGGGATGCTGGATGGGGCACAGGTCGTTGATTTTCGCCTTCGAGATCTTGAGTGACACTTCGACCGGCGCGCCCCGCCGTTCAGTCCCGAAGCTCGGGGCCATCACCACCCCTGCAAACCCGGATTCAAACGCCGCCTGTGCGAAGATCTTGGCGGCCGTAATCGCCCCTTGGCCACCTCGCCCGTGCCAGCGGATTTCAACCGTTTCGTTTTGCATACAAGCGCCTCTCACAGATACGAAATCCACCTTCACTCCGCAAGGCAAATCGGGCGGCGGCGCGGGCGAGAGAGTCAAGGCTCCTCTCTCCTTTTGTTGCAGCAATATAGTTTACACGTTCGCCGCCCCGGTTGGCACGATGTGCCAGCGCATCGGGGCACGCTTGATCCCGCCGACAAAGCTCGATCGGACGCGCTCCACCACGCCTGCGAGCTCGCACTGCTCCAGTCGCCGGCGGAGCTGCGCAAAGGCCTGCCGCAGCTCCAGACGGGCGAGGTGGGCCCCGAGGCAGAGGTGCTCGCCCATGCCGAAGCCAATGTGCAGATTCGGCTCCCGGTCGATGCGGAAGCGGAACGGGTCGTCGAACACCTCCTCGTCCCGGTTTCCCGAAGCATAGAACAGGCACACGGACTGGCCCGTGCGGATGGTCTTGCCGCGCAGTGCATAGTCACGCGTCGCGGTTCGGGCAAACTGGATCACCGGCGTCGTCCAGCGCACGATCTCCTCCACCGCGCCGTCGAGGCAGGCCGGATCTCTGCGGAGCTTGTCCCACTCGCCGGGGTGATCGAGAAAGGCCAGCATCCCGCCGGTCATGGCGTTGCGCGTCGTCTCGTTGCCGGCAACGACGAGCAGAAAATAGTACGAGAGCAATTCGACGGGCGGCAGGGGCTCGCCGTTCACCTGCCCGTTGGCGACCACGCTCGCGATGTCGTCGGACGGCGCGGCGCGCCGCTGCATCGCCAGATCGTGGAAATAGGCGAACAGCTCGAGGCGCGAACGCTCGAGCGTCTCCATCGGCGTCGCTCCGTGCTGGAACTCGGGGTCTTGCGGCGCGATGATCTCATTGGTCCAGCGAAACAGCAGATCCCAATCGCGGCGTGGCACGCCGAGCATCTCCGCAATCACGGCGATCGTGATCTTTGCCGACACATCGCGCACGAAATCCCCCACCTCCTTCTCGGCGGCCGCATCGAGCACCTCGCACGTGACGCGCTCGACTTTGGCGTCCATCGCACGGATGGCGCGCGGGGTGAACCATGCGCTGGTGACGCGGCGGTAGCGGCCATGGTCCGGAGGATCCATGTTGAGCAGGTGCCGTGCCTGACCTTCCTCGGGAGGTGGGAGATCACGCGTGAACACGGCGAGCCGCGGCGCGTTCAGGAAGATCTCCGGTTGCTTGCCGATGGCGATGATGTCGGCGTGCTTGGTGATCGCCCAAAACGGATCGACGTTGTCTCGCTCGTACCAGAAGACCGGATCGTGCCGGCGCAGCCACGTCCACTCGGTGTGCGGGTAGCCGTTGCGCTGGTAATGCTCGGGGGTGACGAGATCGAGTGTCGCAGGGTCGCAGTCGCGCTCCGTCATGTGCATGGTTGACCGTCTCCTCGCGTTGATGGGGTTACGCTCGCCATGCTGCCTGATGCGCCCGGCTATGTCATCAAGCGCCGCCGGTCGTGTAAGCGGAGCCGGTTTGCCGCCTCAGGTCAATTGCGCGAAGAAGTCGTTGCCCTTGTCATCCACTAGGATGAACGCGGGGAAGTTCTCGACCTCGATCTTGTAGATCGCTTCCATCCCCAGTTCGGGATACTCGAGCAGTTCCACCTTCTTGATGTTGTCTCGAGCGAGGATGGCTGCCGCACCACCGATGGAGCCGAGATAGAAGCCACCGTACTTCTTGCAAGCCTCGGTCACTTGGGGGCTGCGGTTCCCCTTGGCGATCATGATCAAGGAACCGCCCTGTGATTGGAACAAGTCGACGTAGGAATCCATCCTCCCGGCGGTGGTCGGGCCGAACGAGCCCGATGGCATCCCTTCCGGCGTCTTGGCCGGCCCGGCGTAATAGATGGGGTGGTCCTTGAAGTACTGCGGCATGTCCTCGCCTCGGTCAAGCCGCTCCTTGATCTTCGCGTGGGCGATGTCGCGGGCAACGATGATCGTGCCGGTGATGGAGAGCTGCGTCTTGATGGGATACTTCGTCAGCTCGGCAAGGATTTCCGGCATCGGCCTGTTGATGTTGAGCTTCACGACGCCGTGCTCGTGCTTGGCGCGGTACTTCGCCGGGATGAACCGGCCCGGATCGCGCTCCAGCTCCTCGACCCAGATCCCATCGCGGTTGATCTTCGCCTTGACGTTGCGATGCGCTGAGCACGACACGCCCATCCCGATCGGGCAAGATGCGCCGTGCCGCGGCAGACGGATGACCCGCGCGTCGAGCGCGAAGTACTTTCCGCCGAACTGGGCACCGATTCCGCTCTGTCGGGCCGCGTCGTAGAGCCGACCCTCCAGCTCGAGGTCGCGGAAAGCCTGACCGCTGTCGCTGCCCCGCGTGGGCAGGCCGTCCAGATACCCGGTGCTGGCCAGCTTCACCGTCTTGAGACACATCTCGGCGGACGTGCCTCCTATGACGAAGGCCATGTGATACGGCGGGCACGCTGCCGTGCCGAGGGTTTTCATCTTCGCCACGAGGAAGGCCTCCAGGCGATCCGGCGTCAACAGCGCTTTCGTTTCCTGAAAGAGATACGTCTTATTCGCCGACCCGCCGCCCTTGGCGACAAAGAGAAAGGAGTACTCCATCCCGTCAGTTGCGTAGATGTCGATCTGTGCCGGGAGGTTGTTGCCGGAGTTCTTCTCCTCATACATGTTGAGCGCCAGCGTCTGGGAATAACGCAGGTTCTCGCGCAAGTACGTGTCGCGGATGCCTCGCGTCAAAAACTCCTCGTCTCGAACGCCCGTCCAGACCCGGCCGCCCTTCTTGCCGATGACGGTCGCTGTGCCGGTGTCCTGGCAGAGCGGCAGCACACCCTGGGCCGCCACCTCGGCGTTCTTCAGCAGAGCCAACGCCACGCCGCGGTCGTTGTCACTGGCCGTCGCGTCGTCGAGAATGGCCGCCAGCTGCTGGAGGTGGTTGGTCCGCAACAGGAACGATGCATCCCGCATGGCCTCGCGCGCGAGGACGGTGAGTCCTTCGGGATCGAGCTTGAGCACCTCTTCGCCATCGAACCGTGCGGTCGATACATGCGCGTTGGTCAGCAACCGATAGCCGGTGTCATCTTTCGCATGCGGAAACATCTCGTGGTACGTGAACTCTGCCATTTTCCACTCCTGACGTACGCCGTCCCAAACGCACCGGTCCACCGAGCGCGGGCGTCGACACGTGCAGCACGCGCTGTAGATTCGCACATCGGCAGGACAGAATCTATAAACTTGCGCGCGTGAGGCCGACTGCTCCGTTCGGGCAGGTGCAGTTGTCTTGTCGCCTGACTCCGGTTACAAGAAACCGTCTGAACCACCCCCTGTCTTGAAGGACAATTGCAGGAGCGCGAAGATGATCGAGAAATACCAGAAGCACGTGACCGAACGGGCTGCCCAGGGCATTCCGCCGCTTCCTCTCAATCCGGAGCAGACCGAGCAACTGTGCGGGTTGCTCAAAGCACCCCCATCGGGTCAAGAGAAGCTGCTGCTGGATCTATTCGAGAACCGTATTCCTCCAGGAGTTGATCCGGCCGCCAAAGTCAAAGCCGGCTTTCTCGGACAGATTCTGAAGGGCTCAGCTCAAAGCCCGCTGATTTCCAACCTCCGGGCGGTCGAGATCCTGGGCGCCATGCTGGGCGGCTACAACGTCGAGTATCTGATTGTCGCGCTTCAGGACACCGACGTCGCAGACGCCGCAGTCAAAGCGCTCTCGCGCACCGTTCTGGTTTACGACGCGTTCAACGACGTCGAGAAGCTGGCCAAGACCAACGGGGCGGCAAAGAAAGTTCTCGACTCATGGGCCGCAGCCGAGTGGTTCACGTCGCGGCCGGAGCTGCCCGTTGAAATCAAGGTGAAGGTGTTCAAGGTGGAAGGCGAGATTAACACCGACGATTTCTCACCCGCCGCCGACGCCTCGACCCGCCCCGACATTCCATTGCACGCGCTGGCGATGGGCAAGATGCGCTTTCCCGGCGGAATCGACACCATCGCCGAGTGGCGCCGGGCGGGTGCTCGCGTGGCGTTCGTGGGCGACGTGGTCGGCACCGGCTCGTCGCGCAAGTCGGCTTGCAACAGCGTCCTGTGGCACATCGGTGAAGATATCCCGGCGGTGCCCAACAAGCGGCGCGGCGGTGTGATCATCGGCGGCGCGATCGCTCCCATCTTCTTCAACACCGCTGAGGACTCGGGTGGGCTTCCCCTCGTCGCCGACGTGACCGGCCTCGGCATGGGCGACGAGATCACGATCAACACGCGGGAGGGCACGATCACATCAGCTTCTGGCCAGGTGGTTTCGCGGTTCAAGATCAGCCCGAACACACTGCCCGACGAGTTCCGCGCCGGCGGCCGCATCCCGCTGATCATCGGTCGCGCGCTCACCGCCAGAACGCGGGCGGCGCTCGGTATGGGTGAGACTGGCGTCTTCCGCAAGACCGAGAACCCCAAGCCCAAGCCCGGCCAAGGCTACACCCAGGCGCAGAAGATCGTGGGCAAGGCGGTCGGTTTGCCGGGCGTACTGCCCGGCACGGCGTGCGAGCCCAAGATGACCACGGTGCTGTCGCAGGACACGACGGGCCCGATGACGGCAGACGAGCTCAAGGAACTCGCCTGCCTCCGCTTCCAGAGCCCGCTGTTCATGCAATCGTTCTGTCACACGGCCGCCTATCCCAAGCCGGCCGACGTCAAGATGCACCAGACCTTGCCGCCCTTCATCGTCGAGCGCAAAGGCGTACCGCTGCGGCCAGGCGATGGCGTCTGCCACAGCTGGGTCAACCGGCTCTTGGTGCCCGACGCCGTGGGCACCGGCGGGGACTCGCACACCCGGTTCCCGATCGGAATCTCGTTCCCGGCGGGCTCCGGCCTGGTCGCCTTCGCCGGCGCCCTGGGCTTCATGCCCCTCGACATGCCTGAGTCGGTCCTGGTGCGGTTTTCGGGTGAGTTTCGCTCCGGCATTACCTTGCGCGACGCAGTCAACGCGATCCCACTGTGGGCCATCAAGAAGGGTTTGCTGACGGTACCCAAGAAGAACAAGAAGAACATCTTCAACGGTCGCATCCTCGAGATCGAGGGGCTACCGAACTTGACAGTCGAGCAGGGGTTCGAGCTCACCGATGCGGCCGCCGAGCGCTCGGCGGCCGCCGGTTGCATCCAGCTCTCCGAGGAATCGGTCAAGACCTTCCTGCGTTCCAGCGTGACCCTCATCCGGCGCATGATCGAGGACGGCTATCAGGACGCCGAGACCTTGGAAAAGCGGGCCAAGGCCATCGACGGATGGCTGGCGAATCCTCGGCTGCTCAAGGCCGACGCAAGCGCAAAGTACGCTGCGGTGATCGAGATCGATCTCGACAAGATCACCGAGCCGATCCTGGCCTGCCCCAACGATCCCGACGATGTCAAAGTGCTCTCCGAGGTGGCGGGAACCGCGATCAGCGACGTGTTCCTCGGCTCGTGCATGACCAACATCGGGCACTTCCGCGCCGCCGGCAAAATTTGGGAGGGCCGCAAACACAACCCCACGACGCGCACGTACATCTGCCCGCCCACACGGATGGACCAGGCGAAACTCAAGAGTGAGGCCTACTTCGCGCTGTTCAACTCCATCGGTGCCCGCATCGAAACCCCCGGATGCTCCCTGTGCATGGGCAACCAGCTTCGCGTTCCCGCCGGGATGACCGTCTTCTCCACTTCTACGCGCAACTTTGACAACCGCATGGGTGACGGGGCGAAGGTTTTCCTCGGGTCGGCTGAGTTGGGCGCGGTCACGGCACTAATGGGCAAGCTGCCGACGCCGGCCGAGTACATCGCCGAGTTCGAGGCCAGGGTGGCCCCGCACAAGGACGAGGTGTACGAGTACCTGCAGTTCGATGAAATGGGTCGCTTCGATGACATTTACAACCGACGCGATCTCTAGCCCCGACTATTCGTGCATCCTTCAGCTACAACCGTGACGTGCGCCGTAAGTCGGGCTATTGTGTGCGAGCTGCAGTTGCATCTGGCGCTCGCACGCTGGCAAACCACTACAGCATGCGTGTAGCCGGTTAGCGAAGAGAGGAGCAGCGATGAAACACCCGTCGTTTGCAGTCGCTTCGATGGCTCTCGCCATCTGGGCCGCACGGTCGGAGGCGTACGTGACGTATTCGCAGAACAGGGATGCGACCAACTGCGCTGCGTGTCACGGCGGTTTCCAGGCCCCGAATTACGTCTCGTCGCACAATGGGACACCATGGCGCACTGACCTCATGACCGGCCACAGCAACATGGTCGGCTCCGGCGGATGCGGCACCTGCCACCAGTCGCTGTCGGTGTTATTCCCTGTTTCAATCGGCACGTCGGCAGGTGCCGAAGGGCTCTCACCGACCTCGTGCGTTGGCTGCCACGGTCGGGATCAGGATGCCGGCCACGACGGCGCATTCCCGGGGCGCGGAGCAGGTCTGCGGCAGCACCACTTCAGGGCAGGCGTGCAGATCTGTTCGCCCTGCCACGCCGATGCCAATCCAGCCGACTATACTCCCGTCGGAGAGAACATTAAACCCGCCAATTACTTCACTCCGGACGCTGCCCACCTCAACAAGCCGACTGACCCGTGCAATGCCAACGGGTCGGAAAGTAAGTTCGGGCCGGCCGGCCTGGACAACGACGGGAACGGCATATACGACTTGGCTGACCCCGCCTGCGCGCCGGCGGTGACTCCAACGTCAACAGCCACGGCGACCCTCACGCTGGCGCCGACAGCTACCGCCACGCCGCCACCAACAGCGACGGCAACGCCGGTCCCATGCGTCGGCGACTGCGGCGGGGATGGTCACGTTACGGTCGACGAACTGCTCCTCATGGTGAATATCGCCCTCGGTACCGCTGACCTCTCCGCCTGCAAGGCGGGCGACGCGAACGGCGACGGCCATATCACCGTCGACGAGATTCTCACGGCTGTGAACAACGCACTGAACGGGTGTCAGTAGGCGGCGAGGGTCCTGTCCGAATTGGCGGCGGGAGTGCGGGGTGCGCGTGACCCGGCGTCGCTGAACCGGGTGACAGTTGCGGGGAGCCGACGCCGAAATCCACTCTTGCTTGTCCACATCGGCGAAATGTCGACCGGCGAATGGCGTGTTGTCCGCATCAGACGACCGCGAGCAGGGTTCGCACGACGCGCTCACCGAATTCTGTGCCGAGGACAACAGCCACAACTCCCACCATCAAGGCAAGCAGCCAGAAGAAGCTCTTGTTCGCGTGGGGCACGTCCGTCTCCAGCGGCCGCATGAGACGGGCCATTCTTTCCCCCACGAAGGTCTTGTCGCCGCCGAGCGTCGCCGCACTCAACGATACGCCCCCTTGGCTGAATCGAAGCGCGGCAAGAATCGCCGCGGCAAGGTCTGGACCAGCTATGCCGCTGAGCCGAGCTTCCTCGTCACGCGCAAGCTCCAACGCCCGCCTCCAGCACAGGAAACGCGAATAGGCCGTCGGCCATGGCCAGAGTAAATCGCTTCCGAGCTGCGCCAGCCATAGCCGCAGCGGATCCCGATGGCGCGCATGCGCGCACTCATGCTCGAACGCCGCAGCAAGCGCATACTTGTCGAGCGCCTCGGCGATTCCCGACGAAAGGATGATTCGCGGCCGAAACAATCCAACGGTGGCGACTGCCTGGTCCTGGTGAGACCTCGTCAGGGACCGCAACGCCCGCCAAGCGGCCCGCGCCAGGACGGCCGCGAAGGGCAGCGCACCCCACAACAGGCAGTTGGGTAGTCGCTCCGCGGACGCCGGCTCGACCAATGCCCAGCCGCAAAGCGCCGCGAACAGGAACACCGCGGGCGCGAAAGGAAACCACATCCGTCGCCACGCACGGCGCTCGAGAGCACGGCCGCTCGACGCGACAGGCGACCCGGTTGGACACCAGCCCGCAGCCGTCAGCGCGCTTCCGCAAAGCAGGGCAACAAGAACCGCGAGCACCAATTCACGATCCATCACGCCGCCCCCGGCGGGCGGCCACCGCCCGCTCCAGCTCGTCCAGAAGGCCTGGATCCAAGGACTCCATGGCTTCCACTAGCGTTGCCAGCGCCGGACGAGGAGCGGGCCCGAGAAGCTTGCTCAGCGAAACCCGCGCGCGGGCAAACTCGATCACTCGCCGTGTGATCCGCGGCCGGTAGACAAAAGCCATCCCCCTTCGTTTGCGTGCCACCAAGCCCTTTACGTGAAGCCGATCGAGAACCTTGGCGATGGTGGTATATGCAAGACCTCCGGCTTTTCCGACCTGCAGATAAACGTCTCGCGCCGACGCCGTGCCCAGTTCGCACACGCTGAACAGCACGGCATACTCGAGCTCGCCGCCGGGCAGCCGCAGGTCCTGCTCCTTCATCGGAGCCGCGCATACCGACGTCGTCCGCAAATGTCAACGGCCGAGCCATTGCGCGCGCTGCAATCGCTCCCCGAGCAATCCGTGGCCGGCTGAGCCATGACTACGACGCACGTAGTACACCCTACATTAAATCGTATATACGACGCGCGTCGTAGATATTCATGGCTAACGTATAGAATCGTTATTTTCGCTTGACAATGTGATCAGGCCTATTTTATAGGTCGCGCGTTTTCGGAAAGGGGCCATGCGACATGCGGGTGAGACGGATCTCCAGCTCGCGCTGGTGGGGAGGGATGTTGTGTCGCTGTGCGGTAGCGATCTGCTTGCTGGCGGCGGTAGGGACTCGCGCCATGGCGCAAGAGGAAGCGCCCAAGCATGAGGCGCGTATCGAGACCGTGGTCGTGACGGCAACACGCACCGGGCTGAGCGAGGGTGAGCCGGCCGCCAGCGCCACGGTGCTGAGTGATGAAGACATCAAGATGTCCGCCAACACCAGCGTGGACGACATCCTGCACACCATCCCGGGCTTCAGCCTCTATCGCCGCTCGAGCAGCCTCGTCACCCCCCCAGACCTCGACACCGAAGCCCAGGGAGTCACCCTGCGCAACATTGGACCGGCCGGCGCCAGTCGGGCGCTGGTCATGGTGGATGGCGTCCCGATCATCGGCCCTTTCGACGGGCAGGTGTTCTGGGGCAAGATCTCCCAAGAGAACATCGACCATGTCGAGGTGGTGCGCGGCAGCGGCGCCAGCTTGTGGGGCAACTATGCCATGGCGGGTGTCATCAACATCATCACCCGCAAGCCGACCGAGACTGGTGCCGCGCTGAAAGCGACTTACGGCACCGATGGCCTCACGGACGATCACCTCTCGGTCAGCGGCCGTCAAGGCAAGCTGATGGTCGGGCTCGAGGGCGACTTCTTCAATCTGGACGGGTTTCGCGTTGTTGCCCCGGACCAGCGCGGACCGATCGACGGCGACGCGGGCTCGCGACACGAGATGTTCAACGGCCGGGTGGGCTACCAACTCAGCGATGCGGCCGAGGTGTGGCTGCACGGACAGTACTTTGATGAGGACCGCAACTACGGCACCACCCTGCGCACCAGTAGCACGCAGGCCGGACTGATTGACCTGAGTGGCACCCTGCACACCGCCGATGGCAGCGAATGGCAGGGCATGGTCTTCTCGAACCAGCAGAGCTTCAATATCCAGTTCTCGCAGGCTAACGACGACGCCCGTACCAGCGAACATCGCACGCTCAAGCAGGCCGTGCCGTTCACGGACGTCGGTGCCTCGTTGGTGTGGTCGCGCCGGATGCTGGCCCCGCTTGTCGTGAGCGCGGGTCTCGATCTGCACGGGATCGACGGCCAAAGCCGCGACCAGATATATGAAGCGAGCCCGGCCCCGGCCGTCCACGACCTCGGTGTCCTCACAAACCGACTGCGCAGCGACGGCAAGCAGTTCTTCTCGGGGTTCTTTCTCCAGGGCATTTACACGCCCACGCCGCAGTGGGAGTTTGCGCTCAGCGGGCGCGTCGATCTGTGGCACAACTACGACGGCACCGTCACGGATACCGCCGCCAACTCGACCACATCGTTCGAGAGCAAAACGCGCGCCGCCTTCAACCCCCGACTCAGCGTGCTCTACCGCGCCACCGAATGGCTGAATCTGCGAGCCGCCGCCTACCGCGCCTTTCGCGCGCCGACTCTAGCGGAACTGTACCGGCATAGCGCGGTGGAAGGTCTGCAGTTCGTGCCCAACCCCGGCCTCAGTCCAGAGCGCCTGAACGGCGCGGAAGCCGGGGTGGACCTCCCGGTGCTCGACAACGTCGACCTGCGTGCCACCGGCTTTTGGGAGGAGATCGAGGATCCGATCCTCAGCGTCGACGTCGTTGATGCCCAGGGGAATCCGGTTCTCGATGCCCAGGGCAACCCTCAGCGCCAGCGGGTCAACCAGGGGTTGGCGCGCAGCTTCGGCGCCGAAGTCGAGGCGCTCTACGAGGTGATATCAGGGCTGGAGCTGTCCGGCAGTTATCTGTTCAACGACGCGACCCTGGTCCACACCGCAGCCCTGAACAAGGAGCTCGAAGGCTTTCAACTGGCTCAGATTCCGCCGCATACGTTCACGGTGCGGGCCGACTACCGCAATCCGCAGCTGTTCGGCGTCCGTATCGAAGGCCGCTTTGTCGACGAACAGTTCGAAGATCAAGAGCACAATGACCGGCAGGGCAGCTTCTTCCTCCTGAACGCCACGGTCGCCCGCCAACTGCCCTTCTGGAACGGTGAGATTTTCCTTGCTGGCGAGAATCTTACGGATCGTGAGTATGTCGTCGACCACGGCGGCGGCGTCAAGCAGATTGGCAGCCCGCTGCTGGTGCGCGGCGGCGTGCGCTTCCGGTTCTCGTGACGCGCTGAACTGCTTCAGCTCGTCGCTCTTCGTGTTGCCGCGTGGCGGCCGGCCTTACGACCGGAGAAGATGCAGTCGGCAATCGATAGGCCACTGATGTACGAGTGGGAGGCGACGCCGACGGCGTCCCGCCCCGCAGCGTACAGACCTGCAATCGGCGATCCATCTTGCCGGAGAACCTGACCGGAGAGGCCGTCTACCCGCAAGCCGCCGAGCGTGAGGTACGGCGTCAGAAACTTGGAATTCTCCAGATCGCAGTTGATGGCATAAAACGGAGGAGTGCGGATGGGCTGGCGCAGCGCCGCCGCCTTTCCGAACGCATCCGGGCCGCCCTGCAGCGCCGCGCTGTTATACGTCTCGACCGTTGCGGCGAGCGCGGCTCCAGACATTCCGCAGCGCGTGGCGAGGTCGTCGAGCGTCATCGCCTTCTTGCGGTTGAGGAAGAGATTGACGAATGCGCTGACCTTTTGGAACCCGGCCCCGTGTTGGCGGCGGATCTGCTCGCAGGCCTTCGCTGCCATCTCCGCGTCGATCACGAGGAAGGCGTGGCCACCAGCACGCTCGGCGATCCGCTCCCCCAGTGTTGCTCCGTAGAGCTCCTCGTTGCAGATCCGCTGCCCCTGGGCATCGACGAGGATACCGTAGGTGAAAGCCTCGGGCGGATTGATGAAGCGCCAGGCCGCACAGCGGTCCATCTGCCCCACCGCGCCACCCACGCTCTGGCCCAGCAAAATGCCGCTGCCGTCGTCACCCACGGTCCCTAGCGGCATGGACTTGGCGAAACCCGGCGCGTACTCCTTCATCATCTCCGGATTGAAGGCGAACCCGCCGGCGCAGAGGATGACGCCGCTTCTGGCCCTGGCGTTCCACCGCCGGCCGAGCCTTGCCTCGAGGTGGGCAAGTGCCCGCTGGCTAGCCTGGATCAGGCGCCGGTTCACTATGGCTCCGACCGCAGCGAGATGGAACAACACGCTGTGCCATCGAGCCCCGAATGAGGATTCCGGCAGCGAGACGATCTCGACGCCGCATACCCGCCCTGCAGTGTCGGTCAGGAGTCGCTGCGCTCGGCTGCAATACCGCAGCTGCGCGCCGCTCCGTTCTGTTGCCCGCCGAAGATGCGTAAACAACACGGGTCCGGTGAGTCCTGCTCCCGGGACGCGGTGCCCCCGCGGTGCCGCTCGCGCCGCGGTGCTGTAGGGATGCACCAGCTCGTTGCCTGAGAAGTAGAGCGTGCATTCATCGATCGGATAGGACGTCTTGGCGGGTGCGGTACGACTCGGGGGAAAGGCGACGCCCAGATTCTCGAGCCATGTGAGGGTGGCGAGGCTCTCCTGGCAGAAGCGCCGCAGCGTGTCCTCGCCTACGGCATCCGTGACCTCGAGCGTCAGATACCGAAACATCTCCTCGGGATCATCGACGTAGCCGGCGGCTTTCTGCTGTGCGGAGCCGCCCCCAAAGTACACCACACCGCCGCTTCGGGCGGTCGCACCTCCCCCTCGAAAGCGGTCGATCACGAGCACTTCGGCGCCCTGGTTCCTCGCCTCGATGGCCGCGCAACTTCCTGCTGCGCCGAAGCCGACGACTACCACATCCACCTCGACGTCCCACGACGCGAAGCGGCTCTCGGCAATTGATGCGGCCGCCAGACTCATGCCGCGGAAGAGTATCTTGCCGGTTGCGAAATACAACCAGATGCGGAAGCCTTGTACTTTTTCGCGTCAGCTGGCAGCGTCGAATCGTAACGTCGTACACGTGGAGGTGAGCGACACGAATGAAAGGAATCATCCTGGCCGGGGGTTCAGGCACGCGTTTGCACCCCCTCACGCGCGCGGTGAGCAAACAGCTCGTCCCGATTTTTGATAAGCCGCTGGTGTATTATCCGCTGTCCACGCTGATGCTGGCGGGGATCCGCGACATCCTGGTCATCACTACGCCCAATGAGCAGGACGCGTTCAAGCGCCTGCTGGCAGATGGCGGCGAGGTGGGCCTGCGCATTCAGTATGCGGTACAGTCACGGCCCGAGGGGATTGCTCAGGCGTTTCTGATCGGCGCAGAGTTCATCGCGAGGGGGAACGTGGCGCTGGCTCTGGGTGACAATATCTTCTACGGACATGGGCTTCCCGAATTCCTGCGTGCCGCAACGTCCCGCTCGGCTGGGGCGACGGTGTTCGCCTATCGTGTACGGGATCCCGAGCGTTACGGCGTGGTCGAGTTCGATACGCAGGGACGGGCGATCCATTTGGAGGAAAAGCCGGCCAAGCCGCGTTCCCCCTATGCCGTCACCGGCTTGTACTTTTACGACCATCAGGTGGTCGACATCGCCCGGGCACTCAGGCCCTCCGCACGGGGAGAGCTGGAGATCACCGATGTCAACCTGACTTACCTGCAAGCGGGCAGGCTCCACGTCGAAAAGCTCGGCCGCGGGATCGCCTGGCTCGATACCGGCACGCACGAGGCCCTGTTGCAGGCGTCGAATTTCGTGCAAGCGATCGAGGAGCGCCAAGGGCTCAAGGTGGCGTGCATCGAAGAGATTGCCTTCCGCATGGGGTACATCACGGCGGCGGATCTGTCCCGGCTCGCACACGCGATGGAGCGCAGCACCTACGGACAGTACTTACTCCGAATTCTCGACGAGGAGTCGTGACGAGATGAAATTCGTCGAGACGGAGTTGCCGGGAGTCATCGTGATTGAACCGGATGTCTACCGGGACGGACGCGGTTTTTTCCTCGAAACCTACCACACGCGAAAGTACGCCGAGGGCGGCATTCGGGCGACCTTCGTTCAGGATAATCATTCGCGCTCGGTCCGGGGAACGCTCCGCGGGTTGCACGCGCAGCGTCGCCAACCGCAGGGAAAGCTGGTGCGCGTTCTCCGGGGCGAGATCTTCGATGTCGTCGTCGATATTCGCCTCGGGTCGCCAACCTTCGGTCGCTGGATCGGCATCAATCTCTCTGCCGAAAATTTTCGCCAGTGTTATATCCCCCCGAACTTCGCCCATGGCTTCTGCGTCAACAGCGACTGGGCAGAGTTCGAATACAAGTGCACGGCCTTTTATGATCCGGCGGACGAGATTCGGCTGCTGTGGAACGACCCTGACCTCGGGATTGCCTGGCCGGTGACCGCTCCGCTCTTGTCGGAGAAGGACCGTGCCGCGCAGCCTTTGACGGCACTCATGGATCTCTTACCGGCCTATGGATCGGATGCCTAAAGAGCGAGACGGAACGGCTGATCGAATGGTACGCCAACAGTCTGAAGAACCCTGACGGCAATGTTGTCTGGTCCTCGCTATCGAGCCGGACATCACAGAACGGCAGCACGCGGAGGAGCGACAATCTGGTGAAGAATGCAGTGGAAGCCGTTGAGCCAGGCCCTGGACAAGTGATCATCAAGGCCGGCGTTCTCACGCCCGCCAACAGGCGCATCTCGGTCGACGATACCGGTCCCGGAATTCCGGAAGCGGCGGGTCTGTTTCATCTCTTCGAACCCACGAAAGCGCACAGCTCAGGCCTCGGCCTTACCATTGCTAGAGAGATAGTGCTGGCTCATGGAGGCAGCAGTGCGTTTGTCGCTAGACAGCCACACGGCACGTTCTTCCACGTTGACCTTCCGCTTCACGAGGTCGGCGTGTAAAGCCATTCGAGTCCTCATCGTCGATGCCGACGAGTGCTTTCGCAACGGACTGGCCGAGAACTTGCGCGATGACGGACACGAGGCGTGCGAGTACGCGACGGTCAGCGAGGTGCCGCCGCTCGCCGCATTGGGAGAGATCAGCGCCGCGGTCCTGGACTTCTCCGTCGCAAGCGCCGATCGCCTCGCCTTAGCTGACGCGCTACATCGCACACATCCTACGGCGGCAATCATCATAATGACGGCATACTGCTCGGACGGCGAAGAGGCGGAGGCCGCAACGCGTCCCTTTCTCCATGTGCAGTCCCGGCCCTTGGATTACGGGGTGCTCCACGACCTCATGCATCGCCTGTGCGGTCGCCGGCGGTACTGACGCACCGCCGCAAAAGCCCGCACCGGCTCTTGACTGCTTCGGTACATCCACTAAAAGCAGGGACACTCCGACGGGGAGGAATGCCAATGCTGACAGTGAGAATGCACGCCGCCGTCGCCGGTGTGATGCTAGCGGTGGCGTTGGTTGGAACACCCGCGCAGGCGGACCTGTCCGCCGCGGTAAAAGCCGATCTCGCCAACAGCCAGTACGTTTATATCGCCACCACGCGGAAGGGCGGCAGCTTCGGCAAACCTGCCGAGATATGGTTCTTGTACCATAAGGGAGCCGTCTACGTGGCCTCACCACCCACCACGTGGCGCGTGCGCCGGATCAAGGCCGGACGCTCCCAGGCCAAAATCGCAGTCGGCAAGCCAGACGGCCCCTCATTCATGGCTACCGGAGCCCTGGTGAACGAGCCCGATGTCTATCCGATTCTCTTCGATACCTACGCCAAGAAGTACCCTGACGGTTGGCCCAAATTCGAGGAGAAATTCCGCAGCGGGCTCAAAGACGGCAGCCGTGTCCTGATCAAATTCACGCCGAAGGACCGTTGATGATCGGGAGCCGACAGTCGAGAATCAACGAAAGGAGACATCTGTGAGCGATCCTGCAACCGTTCAAGCCCTCCAACGTCGCGCCGCAAACCTGCGCCGGCACATTGTAGCCGTCGCCGGGGCATATATGGCCCACCTCGGGGGCGCCATGTCCTGCGCCGACATCATGGCCGCACTCTTCTTCGATTTTCTGCGCGTAGAGGAAACGGGGCGCGTGCCCCGGGGTGGCCGCCCGGATCATTTCTTACTGAGCAAAGGGCACGCCGTCAGCGCGCTGCACGCCTGCATGGTCGAGCTGGGCAAGATCGACGCGGCGGAATTGCCGCTCTCCGGCCAGTCCGGCAGTCGCCTGGGGGGCCACCCGACGCACAAAGCGCCCGGCGTCGAGTTCGCCACCGGCTCGTTGGGCCACGCCCTTTCGGTTGGCGTCGGCATGGCGCTGGCTGAGCAGCTGAACCGCTCCGGCTCGCGCACCGTGGTGCTGCTGGGCGATGGCGAGTTGCAGGAAGGCACGGTGTGGGAAGCGGCGCTCTGCGCCCCTCGCTTCGGCCTCGAACACCTGTTGGCGATCGTCGACCACAACGGCTTCCAGGCCGGCGGTCCGGTCGCCGAGGTCATTCCGCTCGCACCATTGGCCGACAAGTGGCGGGCTTTCGGCTGGAACGTCACCGAGATCAACGGACACGACATGGCGGCGATTCTCGCTGCGCTTGCTGCCTTCCCGGCAGCCCGCGGCCCGAGTGTACTCATCGCGCACACGGTGAAGGGAAAGGGCGTGCCCGGCGTCGAGGGAACTGCCCGGGCGCACTACACGATGCTGAGCGACGAAGAGGTACAGAGCACACTCGCCGCGTTGGAGGTGAACTCATGAGCGGCTACTTCGCGGCCCTTTCCGCCGCCGAATTACTGGGCGAGCTGGCGGAACAGAATCCTGATCTCGTGCTCCTGACGCAAGACCTTGCCATGGCGTCTTTCGCGGCGCGCTTTCCCGATCGCTACGTCGACGTCGGCATCACGGAGCAAAACCTGATCGGCGTAGCGGCGGGTTTGGCGCATGCCGGCAAGCTTCCGTTCGTGGTGGCCATGGCGCCGTTCGTCAGCATGCGCGGGTTCGAGCAGATCCGCGACGACTGCGCCTACAACCGCAACAACGTGAAGATCCTGGCGCCGTTCGCCGGCCTCGAGGCCGGACCGTGGGGCGCGACCCACCACGCCATGGAAGACATCGCCTTGATGCGGTCGATACCGGGCATGACCGTGCTGTCGCCGGCTGACCCGAACGAATGCCTGCGCGCCGTGCGCGCCGCGGCCGCGGTGAACGGGCCAGTGTATATTCGCTTGGGCTTTCTCACTCCGATCGACGGATATGATGCGGAGTTCCAGATAGGCCACGCGGTCAGCCTGCGTCCTGGCGGAGACGTGACGATCATCGCCACCGGCGGTTGCGTGAGCACGGCGCTGGCCGCCAGCGACACCTTGAAAGCCGAAGGCGTCTCCGCCGCGGTGCTCAACGTGCACACGCTGAAGCCGCTGGATCGCGCCGCCGTCGAGCGTGCGGCGCGTGGGACCGGCCGTATCGTCACGGTTGAAGAGCACTCCATCATCGGAGGGTTGGGCAGCGCCGTGGCTGAGGTCATCGCGGAGATCGGCGTCGGCCGCCTGGCCCGAGTCGGCATCCACGACGTGTTCTGCACGGAAGTCGAACCGTATCCGGAGCTGTTGCGCATTCACGGCCTGGATGCCGCCGCCGTCCACGCGGCCGCCAGGAAGCTGATGAAGTAGGTTGCCGGTCGACAGTCGAAGGTTGAGAGTGTAAGAGAGGTCGTAGCCTCACCCGTCGACGCCAAACAGTTGACGGTCGGCTGTATCTATGGATCGCCGCAGAGCCCTCACCGCGAGCGAGGATGAAGCTTACCGCCTGGCGCAGCAATCAGCGAGCGAGGTGACACCGAGCCGGCACGATTTCTCTCTGTACGTCTCGACACAGAAACAGCAGCTGGCGGTCATCGCCCGCCTCGGATCAACAGAGGTGCTGCCGGGCCAGCGCTGGGGGACCGCAGAGCTGGTCGCGCACGCCCGCGCCTGCGACGATGCCGAGGTGGCCGCCCTAGCGGTCACCGGCGGTGTCGGTGGACTCTCGATGGACCATCTGGCTGCCGTCGCTGCTGCGACCACGGCACCCGTCCTGCGCGACGACCCGATCGTTCACCCCAGCCAGCTGTATGAGGCGCGGTTGCACGGGGCTGATGCGGTGCTCTTTGCGCTGGCGGAGCTTGGCGCGAATACGTTGCAGGAACTCGTCGGAATTGCCCGCTCCCTGCACATGACGACGGTGCTCGAAGTGCTCAGCGAAGCACAAATTGAAGATGCCTTGGACCTGCCGCATGTGATTCTCGGCCTGCGGTGTACCGATGGTAATGGCGCCCTCGACGTGAAGCGCACGCGGCAACTTGCTCAGCAACTGCCGCGTCACCGTACCCTGATCGTGCTGCCTGAGATCCGTGCGGCGGAAGAGTACGCAGCACTGGATGGCGTGTGCGACGCGGTTGTCATCGGTGAAGCCCTGCTCAGTCAGGTCGACGAGGCGCTACGGAGGATCACCGGCAGCTGACGACGCGTTGCAGGCGACAGCGGTCAGATCGCCCCGACTGCTTCGAGCCACTCCAACGCGAACGGCCACGGCCCGTGGCCGGAGGCCAGGTTGACGTGCCCGACGCCGGGGAGGATGCGCGCGCTCACACCGAGCTGACGTGCGATGCCTTCCAACTCCTCGGCCGTGGAAAACTCGTCATTGTCGCCGCCGACCAAGAGCGTGCGCGCGGCAAGCGGCGCCCACACCTCTCGCCGGCACGACGGCGGCAGGAAACTGTCGACCGGCTCGAACAGCAAGTAAGGCGACGGGGGCGCGACGAGGAGTGTGGCCCGTGCCCCCAACAGGCCACGCTCGGCGAACAGATGATCGACGGCCCAGCAGCCGAGCGAGTGACAAACGAAGGTAAGCGGTGCCCCCGCCGCGGCGGACGCAACGCCAGCGAGCGCGGCAACCCACTGGTCCTTCTGCGGTGCCGTCGGCGCAGGAAGATCAGGAAAGACAACAGGCACTCGGCGCCGCCGCAGTTCCTCATCGAGCCAACGCTGCCAGTGCCCCGGCCCCGAACCGTCGTAGCCGTGTACGATGATGATCATCAGTGCGAGTGCTTCGCACGGACGTCAGGGTGCCGCAAGTAGGCAGGCGTGGGCACGGTTGCGCCCCTCTGCGCTCTTGCGCCGCCGCCCGTTGCCGCATAGGTAGCAGCCGATGCCTGACGCCAACTTGATCGAGGTGGCACGATACCGCGTCATCTTCGCCGATTGTGATCCGATGCGGATCATGTACTACGGCAGTTACTTCCGGCTGTTCGAGATCGGGCGCGCCGAGCTCTTCCGCCGGCTCGGTCATCCGTTTCCGGAATACATTGCGCGCGGGCTCTATCTGGCCGTCATCGAAGCGACCTGCCGCTACCTCAAGCCAGCGCGCTACGACGAAGAGCTCAGCATTCGCGCCGCGGTCACAGATGTCAGGCGTGCACGCTTGCAAATCAACTACGAGGTCGCCGGATCCGAGGGGGACGTACGCGCTGTTGGGTCAACGGTACACGCCGTTCTCGACGAAGCCGGCCGCCCGCAGCGTATCCCGGCCGAGTTCAGGGAAGCGGCGCAGGCGGCGCAACGGCAGGGCTGACCGCGCGGACCGCGGATGGGAGGAGGCCGTGGTGTGCAGCCCATGGCGTATAGACAAGAAAGTTTCGGCAGACTATACGTCTTCGCATGCTTCTGCAGCGGATGGCCAGTTCGCTCGGGGCGGCAATATTCTGTACCCTGTTATCACAGGCAGTGATCGCCCAGCCGATCACGCCTTCCCCAGACAGCCCAACGCCCACGGTTTCCGATCCCTCGCCGACTGAGACGCCCACGCCAACCGCCGTGGAAACCTTATGCGGTCGTCTGATCCAGGGAGTCGAATGCGTCTTGTTCCAGGCCGAGAGTTCTGACCCTCTCGGTGGCCTATATTCGCTCAGCAGTTACGGCGGCTTTCACGTCGGGGATTCCGTCTGCGCAAGTGGCGTAGCGCATCCGTGCGTCAGTGTATGCCAGCAAGGAGGGGCTTGCTTCGACGCGACGGCAATCGAGGCCGCACCTACGCCGACCACGACGCCCACATCTGTCATCCCGGTCTGCGTCGGTGACTGCAACGGTGATGGTCGGGTGACAGTGGACGAAATCCTCACCGCTATCAACATTGCCTTGGGCAATACGCCGGTCAGTGCCTGTCCAGGGGCCAACTGTTCCTGCGCCGCGGAGATTTGCGTGGTCGGGGTCGATTGCATCCTGGAAGCCGTGGACAACGCGCTGAACGGGTGCCCTGGCTTGCGTACGCCGACAGCAACGCTTACGCCGACTCCGGTACCGCCACAGACGCCGACCCCAACAGGCTGTCAGCCGGAGCCCCCGCCCACGCCGACGATCCCGGGGTCCGGCGTCATTCTGGGCACAGCACAGGGTGCGCCGGGGACGGAAGTCACCATCAATGCCCTACTCAGGTCGGTGGAAAGGTTCCCCGGCATCGCCGCGGTCGCGAACGACTTCGCGTACGACGCCTCGAAAATCTCGGTTCCGGCAACGCGGGTGTGCAAAGAAACACCGGCCATGCCGTGCACAACCGATGCGGACTGCAACGGCGACATCTGCATTGATGCGCCGGACTGCCAGGCGAACCCGACGCTCCAAAAGGAAGCATCGACGTTTCACTTCCTACCACTCGGGTGTAGCGGGGCGGACTGCACGGGAGTGCGTGCCGCCGTGTTCTCTGTCACCAGCCCCAACCGGCTGATTCCTGACGGAGCGATCTTGTACACCTGCAAGATCCACATCGCCGCGGGGACGGCGGGCGAAGCCATGCTCTCCACAGAAAATGTCGCAGTCTCTTGTCCCAGTCCTCCCGACCGGTGCGCTTCGTCCTTGACCGGCGTCGATGGCACGGTGGTGATCTGTGCGCCGGCGGCCACGACGACGCCCCCGCGATAGCGCCCGATACTGCGCAAGCCGCTTGCGGTTCAGTTCAGGGAGCTTCACTCCTACAAGTGACGTTGATCGGAATCCCGTTCTGCGCGTGGACGGCGGCTCGCAGGCGCTGCCGGTCGACACGGTCCGCAATGCCGGCCTGTTTGGCCTGGGCCAAGGCGTACGTTTCCAGATTGCGGATGCGATGGTAGAGGTCACGGTGCACCTGGACATAAATCTGCCCGCCGTCCTCACCGAACTTCACTGGCTGATAGATCAGCTCTCCGGGCATTCCAGGCTGAACCAGTGTGTACAGCTCGGCGATGTGCTCAGGGTACAAGCGGATGCATCCATGCGTGGTCTGGCGGCCGATCGACCAGGGCACGTCCGTGCCGTGAATCTCATACAGTCCCTTGGACAGCCGGATACGGTACTCGCCCAACGGGTTGTCGGGACCGGGAGGTACGACGCTTCTCGGCTCATCCATATTTCGCCGGATCGAGGCCGGCACAATCCAGGTCGGATTCTTGTCTTTCGACCGGACCGTAAACGGGCCGACCCGGCTCGGCGCGTGGTCGGTGCCGATGCCCACCGGCCATGTGCGTACGTACACCGATTCGCCCGGGCGGGCGTGCGTGGGGAACAGGTAGAGCCGCATGTCGGCGATGTTGATGACCAGCCCACGGTAACGTGACCGGGGAATGATCCAACGCGACGGAATGACAATGTCCGCGCCGGCCTTGGGGGCCCACTCGTCCATCTTCGGGTTGGCGTCCTGCAGTTCTTGAAAGCCGAGACCCGCGTCGCGGGCGATATCCAACAACGTTTCGCCGGATTCGACCCGGTGCTGCTGCAGCCGTCCGATCAAGGCCGGCAGGTGCCCTGGTCCCGGGATAACCGTCCGCGCCGCAGTGATCTTATCCGACTGCTCGACTGGCGGCGGCGCGGGCTTGATAGTCGTTGAACACCCTGCCAACGTCGCCAGGAGAAGGACGCTGAGGCGAGATGCCGCCCGTTGTCTTGCCACGCCAGATTGGTTAACAACGCGCCCGGTCCGCGGCAAGATGGGAAGTGAAGTACCGCTCGGCAGAAGCCCTTTGAGTCAAGACTGCGGGGTGCTGGTGATACGGGCATTTCCGGTGCAGAATGTCCGCCGCAGACACGAAGGAGGAGCCGATGCACGTAGAGACCGTTCGGGGCCCAATCGACACATCCACACTCGGCGTCACGCTCATGCACGAGCACGTGTTCGTGCTGAGCCCGGAGATCCAGCAGAACTATCCCGGCATCTGGAACGAGGAGGAGCGCGTGGCCGACGCCGTGGCCAAGCTCAACGAGCTGAAGTCTCGCGGCGTGGACACGCTCGTCGACCCCACGGTCATCGGCCTCGGCCGCCACATCCCGCGCATTCAGCGAGTCGCGCGGCAGACGAAGCTCAACATCGTCGCCGCGACCGGCCTGTACACCTACAACGAGCTGCCGTTCTACTTCCATTTACGTGGGCCCGGGACACCGCTCGATGGGCCGGAGGTGATGGTCGACATGTTTGTGAAGGACATCACCGAAGGCATCGCCGGCACGGGCGTCAAGGCCGCCATCCTCAAGTGCGCCACCGAGGTCGCCGGCCTGACGCCGGGCGTCGAACGCGTGCTGCGCGCCGTTGCCCAGGCGCACCGCCGGACCGGTGTGCCGATCACCACGCATACGCACGCCCACACGCATCGCGGGCGCGACCAGCAACGCGTGTTCAAGGAGGAAGGCGTCGATCTGAGCCGCGTGATCATCGGCCACTGCGGCGATACGACGGAGTTGGATTACCTGAAGGAACTGGCGGACAACGGCTCTTACATCGGCATGGACCGCTTCGGCATCGACGTGATGCTGCCGTTCGAAGATCGCGTGAACACGGTGGCCGAGCTGTGCAAGCAGGGCTACGCCGGCAAAATGGTTTTGTCCCACGACGCCTCATGCTTCATCGACTGGATGGACGTCGAAATGAAGGAGGCGGCGCTGCCCAAATGGAAATACACGTTGATCTCCGATGAGGTGCTGCCGGCCCTTCGCGCGCGGGGGGTCACCGACGCACAAATTCGTCAAATGATGGTCGAGAACCCACGGCGCATTTTCGAGCACGGAGGAGCGTACTGATGACAGACCGCACCGCGACACCGCCGGGCAGGATCCAGCCCTTCGACACCAGCGGCATTGCGCGTGGGGCCGACGGCATCGCGCGCTATCTCGACCGGCCGCGCTCGCTGGTCGAGATGTTGCGAAAAACGGTAGACCGCATTCCCGATGCCGAGGCCATCGTTGAGGTGGGCGGGGAGCGGGTGACGTATCGGCAGCTATGGGATCGGTGTGTCCGCGTTGCCGGCGGCTTGCGGGCGCAAGGGACCAAGCGGGGAGATCGGGTGGCCAATCATCTCTCCAACGGCCTCGATTGGGTGCTGAGTTTCTTCGGCGGACTGATGGCCGGCGCGGTCGTGGTGCCGGTGAATACGCGCTTTGCCGAGCCGGAGGTCAAGTACGTGGTGGAAGACTCTGGCTCTCGGTTCGTCTTCGAGCCGGGCCAGCCGCTTCCCGACGGGGCTCCGTTCGTCGTCGACGATCTCGGGCTCGACGATCTTGCTGCGCTCTTCTACACCAGCGGCACGACCGGATTTCCAAAGGGCGCAATGACCACCCACGCCAACTTCCTGTCGAATACGGAGACGGCAAGGCGTGTCGTGCATCTGCCGGTCGAGGGACGCGGCATCCGCAACTTGATTTCGGTGCCGCTCTTTCACGCCACCGGGTGCGACAGCCAGCTTCTTCCAACGGTCGAACAGGGCGGCACCACGGTAATCATGCGGGCCTTCGATGTGCAGGCTTTCCTGCACGCCATACGCGACGAGCGCATCAACCTGCTGGTGTCGGTGCCGGCGATCTACTGGTTCGCCATCCAGCAGCCCAACTTCTCCGAGTTCGATATGTCCGGCGTGCGCTGGGCCAGCTACGGCGGCGCGCCTATTGCCCCGGCCCTCGTGCACCAGATCATGGCGAAGTTTCCCAACGCCCGCGTCGGCAACGGCTTCGGGCTGACGGAGACCTCGTCGATCAGCACCTTTCTGCCCCACGAGTTTGCTGTGGAACATGCCGACAGCGTCGGTTTTCCGGCGCCCGTCGTCGATCTCGATGTGTTCGAGCCCGATCCGCAAACCGGAGTGGGCGAACTGTTGGTGCGCGGGCCCAATGTCGTGGCCGGTTACTGGAACAAGCCACAGGCTACAGCCGAGACCTTCATCGAGGGCTGGTTACACACCGGCGATCTCGCGCGCCTCGACGCGCAAGGCCTCACGTACATCGTCGACCGCAAGAAGGACATGATCGATCGCGGCGGCGAGAACGTGTACTGCGTCGAGGTCGAGAACGCGCTGCAGGCGCACCCGGCGGTGTTCGAAGTGGCGGTGGTGGGCGTGCCGGACACCATGATGGGGGAGAAGGTCGGGGCCATCATCGTGCCGGTCCCGGGCCGGACGATCGATCCGTCGGAGATCAGAGCCTTCGCCCGCGCGCATCTGGCCGATTTCAAAATCCCTGAGTACATCGTGGTGCGCACCGAACTCTTACCCCGCAACCCGGCAGGCAAGGTGCTCAAGGCCCCGCTGCGCCACCAAACCGAGTGGGGCAAACCGCTGCGCTGACGAGGTGGAGGGAGCGGCAGGCTTCATCCTGCACACCTGCGCACCGTGGCAGGGTGTACCCGCGCGACGGTGTTGCCCCGGCCTACAGCAGGACGAGCTGACGCGGTTTGCGTCGCAGCGGCGGTTGCTCGCCTACGACCGACGAACTCCGGCCCTGGTCCCACACCGTTCTGCCGCCGTAGTCGCTAGCGTCAAGGGACTCGCGCGCAACGAACTGTTTGAGACTCGAACCCGTCACGGCGTGCTCCAACGCCCGTGCTTGCTCGTCCAAGTGCCGAATCGCCGCGAGCTTGTCGGCGAGACCAAGTTTTGCGTGGTCGACAGCGCTCCGCATGACGCGGATGGTCTCGTCGTACACCTTCACGGGTACGGGAAACGGATGACCGTCTTTGCCGCCGTGCGCGAGCGAGAAGCGGGCCGGATCGGAAAAGCGGCACGGCGCGCCGTGCACGACTTCGCTGGCCCTGGCCAGCGCGAAGACGGTGCGCGCACCGAGCCCGGGGACCAGCAGCAACTCGGCAAAATCCGCCGGCCCGCGATCGGCTGCAGCCGCGAGCGTCGCACGCAAGCGGCGCAGCAGCACATCGGAGAACCGCACGTCGTGATGCGCCGGCATGTGGAGATGCGGTAAGGCACCTGCACGGACCTTGTGGAGCATCGCGACCACCCGGTCCGGGTCTCCGCGCGTCAGCTCCACCTGGCAGTTGCGCGAGTCCTCGGCGCGACGGTCCGTGAGGTTGACGATCAGCCCCTGGTTCGGACCGTCAATCGCAGTGTGTGGCTGGTCTACGAAGCTCTGCAAACCTTCGGAGAGCCAGTGGTAGCGCCGCGCCTGCCGCCGCTCCGTGTTCATGCCCTGCTGCACGACGCTCCAGGCTCCATCGTCGGTCACAACGAAGCTGTGGAGATAGAGATCGAAGCCGTCCTGCACGGCGGCGCTGTCGACCTTGGCGACGAGGCGGCTGATCTGTGCCAGCGCGTCACCGTTTACACCGACCCGCTCACCGACGGCGACGAGCTCGGCCGGCGTGTCGCGCGAATGCCGCCCGCGTCCGCCGCAGACGTGAATCCCGAGTTCCTGCTGCACCGGCGCCAGGCCGCGCTTGAGCGCGCCCATCACGCTGGTCGTGATGCCGGAGGAGTGCCAGTCCATCCCCATCACTGCGCCGAACGACTGAAACCAGAACGGATGCGCCAGGCGGCGTAAGAATTCGTCACGCCCGTAGTGCTGCACGATCGCTTCGACGATGACCCGTCCGAGGCGGGCCATCCGTGCGGCCAGCCAGTGCGGTACCTGGCCGCCGTGTAAAGGAAGATCCGCGCTCCCAGTCCGGTGCGCCATGACCATCGGACCTTAGACGGCCAGCGACCGGCAGCGCAAGGGGAGGCCTGTCACCGACTTGATTGCCGAGGGAGTAAGATCTAGTGATCAGATCATCGGAATCATCGGGTTGGTCCAGAACCGCCACGCAGGGAGGCGCACATGAAGACCGTTGGCGACGTCATCAAGAAGAAGGGAAATCACGTCTGGTCGGTAAGCCCCGGCACGACGGTGTACGATACGCTGAAGCTGATGGCCGAGCATGACATCGGAGCCGTCGTGGTGATCGAGGATGGGCGGCCGGTCGGCATCTTCTCGGAGCGCGACTACGCGCGCCGGGTGATCCTCAAAGGCCGGACGTCGAAGGACACGCCCGTGCGCGAGGTCATGGTCTCCCGCGTCGTGTTCGTGCGTCCGGAGCAGGGCATCGAGGAATGCATGGCCCTCATGACCGACAAACACGTGCGGCACTTGCCGGTCCTGGAGCGCGGTACGCTGTCCGGCATGCTGTCCATCGGTGACGTCGTCAAGGAAATGATCTCGGAGAAAGAATTCATCATCGAGCAGCTCGCCAACTACATCCAGCGGGGCTGACACGTTCGCGCCTCATAGGCCGGCGCGATCATTCGTAAGGAGGAAACACCATGCCAACCGTCCTGGTCGAGAAAGCCCGGCCGCACGTCAGCGTCATCCGGCTCAACCGGCCCGAGCGCCTGAACGCCATGTCGATCGAACTCTGCCTGGAACTGAAGGACGCCCTCGAACAAGTCGCCAAGGACAATGACTGCTGGATCGTCGTTTTGACCGGCGCCGGTCGCGCTTTCTGCTCCGGCCTCGACCTGAAAGACCAGTCGATGATCCCCAACATCGACGGTCTGACCATCCCGCGGATCGGTCCGCGCGCCATCCGCATCTATTCGCAACTGATCCCGCTCATGCGGCACATCCCGCAACCGATCATCGCCGCGATCAACGGTGCGGCGTACGGCGGCGGCCTGTGTCTGACCCTGGCAGCAGACCTGCGCATCGCGTCGGAATCCGCCGTGTTCAACAGCACCGGGATTGTCCGCGGCCTCACCAGCACTGAACTCGGCGCCAGCTGGCTGCTCCCACGCCTGATTGGCGCCGCGCATTCCAACGATATTCTGTACACCGGACGGCTGGTCGACGCGGCCGAGGCACTGCGCATGGGGCTCGTCTCCCGTGTCGTGCCGGATGGCGAGATCCTCGAGCACGCCTTCGAGATGGCCAAAGGCATGTGCGAGTACAGCCCGTATGGCATTCAGATGACCAAGCAAGTCATCTGGGCCAACCTCGAGAACCCCAGCCTGACAGCGGCAATCGAGCTGGAGGATCGCAATCAGATCATGCTCGGCATGACCGACAACCTCCCTGAGTCCATTACCGCCTACGGTCAGAAGCGCAAGCCGGTCTACACCGACGAGCCACGCCGCGGCATCTACAAACCGTGAAAATCCCCTCTCGCCCAGGTGCGCAGCCCCTTGGGATCGCCGCCATGTTCCATCGCCGCGGCTTGCTGAGCGCGTTGGTCGTCATCCTGCTGGCCGCCGGGGTCGTGGTGTGCATGGGGTCCGGCACATCGCCGCGGCCGATCGGACAAGGCTGGGGCTACGACAGCGCGCCGAAGTTCGTCGGCGTACCGGCAGTGGCGCAGCCGCTTGCGGTACCGCCGGCGCCGCAGCATCCGTTCATGGCCGCCAACGGCGTGAGCAACATGCACAACGACGCGTACGACACCAATACCTACGACGGCGGTGGGCCACTCGGCGTTCATCCGCAGATCCGCTCGAGCGCCCGCGCTTTCCTGGGTGGCGAATGCGCCAGCGTCAACTTCGACCGGCGCGGCCGCATCGTCACGGTGTGCATGAGCTTTGCGGGCCCGAAGCTCCTGCTGCTCGATCCCAACACGCTCGCCGAGTTGGCGAGCTACGATCTGCCGCAGCGGCCGTCGACGTGGTCCTTCAATCTGCGCACGATCGTGACCGACACGTCGGGTGGCGCGTACTTCTACCTCGACGAGCAGGATCGGGCTGTGATCGCGACCAGCGCGCACCGCATCGAGATCGTCGGTCAAGTCCCCACGGCTGCCGGTACGGCCTTCCACCTCGAGCAGGTATATGACCTGCGCGCTTTTGTCGCGCGCCCGAGCCGCCAAGATGACAAGATCACAACGGTGCTGCCGGACTGGCAGGGACGGCTGTGGTTCGTGACCCGTTACGGCCTGGTGGGGACCGTCCAGCCGCACACTGGCGCGGTCGCGGTCCTGGAACTGCCAGGGGAAGAGATAGAAAACTCCTTCGCCATCGGCCGCGACGCCGTCTACATCGTCTCCGACCATGCGTTGTATCGCTTCGAAGCGGACCCGCAGAGCGGTGCGCCGGCAGTCGTCTGGCGTGAAACCTACGACCGCGGCGACCGCCACAAGCCGGGCATGATCAACCAGGGCTCCGGCACAACGCCGACGTTGCTGGGTGAGGATTTCGTCGTCATCGCCGACAATGCCGACCCGCAAATGAACGTGCTCGTCTATCGGCGCGCGCGCGACATCGCCGGAAATCGTCTCGTCTGCAAGCAGCCCGTATTCACACCGGGCCGCAGCACGACAGAGAACACGGTGATCGGTGCGGGCCGCTCGCTCATCGTCGAGAACAACTACGGCTACGACATGTTTCCCACCATGCAGTTCGGCCGCACCAGTGAGCCGGGGATCGCGCGCATCGACCTCGACGACGACGGCAACGGCTGCCACCTGGTTTGGGAGAGCCACGAGATCTCGCAAACCACCGTGCCGAAGCTCTCGTTGGGCAACGGTCTGGTGTACCTCTACACGAAAGATCCGCACGCGGGACACTGGGTGGACGCCTACTACTTCACCGCCATCGATTTCCGCACCGGCGCGACGGTGTACAAGATGCTCACCGGCACGGGGTTCGGCTACGATAACAACTGGGCCCCGATCACGCTCGGCCCCGACGGCGCCGCCTATGTCGGCACCGTTCGCGGCCTGATTGCTATCCGTGACGGTATGCCTTAACGCAGAAACCGGACCTCTGGTCCCGGGGTCGCGGGCCTTCGAGCCCTGCTCACTCCAAGCCCGCGTTCATCCGCGTAATATCGTATATCGCGCTCCAATCCCGCTGCCCCATGCCGTGCGCTAGGGCGCTGAGAAGTTTGTCCTGGATGATGCTGGCATAGGGAAGAGCGACGCGGGTGTCCACTGCTGCATCCAAGATGAGCCGCACGTCTTTGAGTCCGGACACGAGTTCGAAACCGGCGTCGTCGAAGTCCCGGGTGCGGACTCTAGTGGCGTATGCTTGCAGGCCGGGATGGGCAAACATCGACTGGAACAACCCGTTCAGGATACTGAGATCGATGCCGCTGCGCTCGCCAAATGCGTAGACCTGTCCCATGAGCTCGATCATCGACGCCAGTACGTAGTTGATCGCCAGCTTCAGGCTGTTGGCGACCCGGTGGTCCGCTCCGACATTGGTGATCGCGGCGGTGTATGCCTGCAAGAGGCGGCTGCAGCGCTCGATGACCTCGGGATCGCCGGCCACGATGGTCACCAGCTGCCCGGCGTCGGCCGCATCGGGCCTACCCACCACCGGAGCGGCCACATAGTGGCTGCCATGCTCGGCGTGGAGCCTGGCCAGTTGCGTGGCCAGTCTCGGTGAGACCGTCGTCGTGCCGATGTGGATGCCGCCGGGCTTCAGTCCGGCCAACACGCCATCGTCTCCCGTGACGACATCCAACACCGACTGGTCATCCATGAGGCTCGTCACCACCACATCGGCTCCGCCGGCCGCTTCCTTTGGCAACGTCGCGCCCTTGGCGCCGGCGGCGACGAAGGGGAGCATTTTGGATTGCGTTCGGTTGTAGACGACGAGAGGAAAGCCGGCTTTCAGGATGTTGCGAGCCATCCCGGCTCCCATCTTGCCCAACCCGATGAACGCCACTGTCTGGATGTCCGCTGCCATGCGCCGCTCTCCCTTCTTCAGTGGTCTCCAGTGTGTGCCGCTCACGACGTTCGTCAAGTACGGTTCGGCTTTCAGTTGCGCGCCGTCAGCGCGCGCACCAGCAACATGGCGAGGCCTGCCGCTCCCATGCCGATGAGGGCGCCGCCCACTACGTCTGCCGGAAAATGCGCGCCCACCGCGATGCGCGAGATGCATACGAGCGCGGCAAACAGCCAGAGGGACCATCTCCACGGGCGAGACGATCGCGCCGAGAGCGATGCCGCCAGCAGCGCGACGAAGGTTGCGTGTCCTGAAGGGAAGGACTCGCGGAGTGCCGGTTCGCCGAGGACAACCACCGCAGTTTTCCCGAGCGCCAGCACGGGCCTGGGAAAAGCGAGCAGCGGTTTCAGCGTCGAAACGACGATGGCCGTCAACGCGTAGCCGACGGCAAACACCGCGACGTTGCGCCGCGGCAGCCATCGGGGCGCCGCCTGCGTGAGAAGCAGTACGACCGCCAAGTAGTAGGGGTAGAGTTCGTAGTTGCCGAGCCAGGTCATGGCCAGCATCACACGGTCCCACCACGGGGCGTGCAGACCGTTGATCAGGTGGAACAGCGCGACGTTCAGTCCGAACCAATCGTAAAGGTGATGCATCGATCAGCTCGCCAGCAGCAGCGCCGACAGCCATAGACCGACACCGCCTGCCGCACTTACCAACGCCACCAGGAACAGCCACCGCCGCTGCGTCAGCGCGGTGACAGAAGCGAGTGAAATCGCGATCTGCAAGAAGATCATGGCGAGCGCGAAGCGCCCGTGCGATCGGCCCAGGTGCTCCGACTCGTTGTCGGCGCGTTGCGAAGCCTCGTCGAAGGTGCGCGCCTGCGCCATCAGCTCGTCCTTTTGTTTGGTGTACTTCTGAATCTTCTCGTCAAACTGCGCCGCCCGCTCCGGCGGAACCAGTTGCTGGGCCAGCTCCATGACGTGCGTCTTGGTGCTCACCGACTGGTAATGGTTCCATTCGTTGGTTGCTTCGGCCTTGCGCAGAACCGCTTCGTTCTTCTTCAGCAGCACCTCATTCATCTGATGACTGCCCTGAAAGCCGACCACGGCGCCGAATGCCGCCAGGAGCGCCGTGAACATCGCCACCCGTTGCTCGAGTCGGCCGCTGGCGTGACTCCTCTCCGGTACCTCCAACCCTTCTTCGCTCATAAGACTTGCTCTCCTCTCCCGGCCGGACAGTATCCCCGGAAGAGTACTCCCACGACAAGAGCATCGGGGTAGCGCCAGACGGTGGAGTTGCGGCGATGGACGATGCTCAGTTCTCGCTCGAACTCCCGGAGGGTAGGGTCACGACAAAGGTTGTGCCCCTCCGCGCCGCCGAGTCGAAAGTCACGGTCCCGTGCAAGTAATTCTCGACGAAGAGCCTCACACTGTACGTTCCCACACCTTGCCCACTGCCTTCCTTCGTCGTGAACGAGCGCTGGAACAGTTGGGCTTGCACGCCTTCCGACATGACCCCCGGGTTGTGGACGCGAAAGGTCGGCACATCGTGGTTCTGGAAGGACACGGCCACCGTATCGCCCGGGCTTGAGGCTTCCAGCGCGTTCTTGATGAGGTTACCGAGCACCCGCCGTAGGAGCCCAGGGACCGACCGCAGTACAGTGGGACCTTCGATTCGCGGTGGAGCGATGGTCTTTCCGTTGGCTACTGCCTCATGACCGTAGACCTCGCAGACGCCGGTCAGCAGTTGGGCAACGTCCACCTCCTCGGACTTGACCGCGAGATCGCCTCGTTCGGCGGCTGCCAGGTCACGTTGGGCCTGAATCTCCTCCAGTAGCTGGTCCGTCAGCTCGTTCGCCATGCGGTGCATCTCATCAGCTTGCTGGCTGGTCAAATCCGGCCGGATGTTGATGATCACTTTGAGTGTAGCTGCTGCGTTGAGGATGTCGTGGAAAAATAGTCGCTCCAGTACCATCCGCCGCTTCTCGTCGGTGGTGTCGCGGACGGCAAAGACGGTGAACTGCTCGCCGCCGACGGTAAGCGGGGTCGTCCATATTTGAAGATCTCTCGCCATGACACCATCCTCACCGGAGCACAGGAGCCGACACTCCTGCACGTCGGGTTGGAAGGACGTCTGGGTGTCAACGGTGGCGTTGGCGCCTCCACAGTATCGGCAGAACCGGGTCGTGCCGCAGCAGCCGGGCGCTTTCTTCGAATGAATGCACGCAAAGGCCTCGCCGGTAAGTAGGCCGACCAGGCTCTCGCGGCTGCGCTGCAGTAGTGCTGCAAGCTTGTCGTTGGCAAGCACGATCTGGCGGCAGCGGTTGAGCACGACGGCTGGCTCGGGAAAGCTATCGAGCATCGGCGCGACGACTGGGTCTGCCGCAAGCAGCTGATTCTGGACGGCGATCTTTTCGGGCGTCTCCCACTCGGCAGGAGCGAAAAGCGTCTTCAGCGCACCCCTCATATGCTTCCTTCTCACGCCTGCAGCCAGCCGGCGCCGCTGATGCCCTCCTTTCGGCGCCATGTCCACGGGACAATTCCGGAGTGCGGCCGAAGATCCGGCGGCCCCAGTCCAGCCAACGACGCCATAGCTCATTTCGGTGTTGTTGGCCATGCCCGCCCTGGCGCGGCCTCGCGCACTGCCTACACCCTCACCAGCGTCATCGGGCACTCAGACGATATCCCCACCCCAGCTCTTCAAGAGTGCGGCGGTGTGTGGCAATTGCGGCTTGCAACCGTCCGCTGCCAGCAACTCACGCAACCGCGCCAAGTCATCGGCATCATCGACATCGAACGTTGGTGGAACGAGGTGGACGCGCAAGCGGGCAGCTGCGGCTGTGGCCAGTGTCTCTGCCAGCACGCGCGGGGTGCTCATCTCGATTCCGGTGAAGATGTCATGCGGTTCCCGCATGGCGATCAGATAGTAGCCACCGTCAGCGGTCGGCCCGAGGACGACGTCGGCGCTGTCGAGAGCCGCTTCCGCTTCGTCGAGCCATTGCTCGCGCACGTGGGGCACATCGGCGCCGATGAGGATGACCTTGTCGAAGCCCTCTGCGCCCAGAAGGCGAAAGCAACCGTGCATGCGCGCGCCCAGGCCCTGTCCCACCTGCGGCACACAACGAGTGCCGGGTGCTACGAGGGAGGGGAAGTTGCTCTCGGGCGGATGGAAGGCCCAGATCAGCGCACGGCTCCTGCGCGCGAAGCGATCATCGAGATCCCGCAAGAAAGCCTGGTAGACCAGGCACGCCCGCTCGGCACCGATGGTGCGCGCCAGGCGTGTTTTCACTGAGCCGACAATCGGATAGCGCGCCATGATGACGAACGCGACATGTTGGGGCATCGTCCGGATTCTGACGTGAAGTTGGACGAGAATCCACACAAGCTGTCAGCAATTGGCTGACTGCTCTGCTGGCCGGTTGCACAAGAGGTTTCAAACCCGCTAAGCAGGATGTGCATGGGAGGCCTATGCTGAAATTTTCCGGCGGATTTCTCTGGGGCACCGCCACTTCGGCCTACCAGATCGAGGGCGCGCACAATGCGGACGGCAAAGGGGCGTCGATCTGGGATACGTTCGCGCATCTCCCGGGCAAGGTCGAGCGCAACGAAAACGGCGACGTCGCCTGCGATCACTACCGCCGTTACCGCGAGGACGTTGCGATCATGGCCGATCTGGGGTTGAACGCTTATCGGTTTTCCATCTCGTGGCCGCGCGTCATGCCCGACGGAACCGGCGCGCCCAACCCGGCAGGGCTCGACTTCTACAACCGGCTGGTTGATGCGTTGCTGGAACGGAACATCCGCCCGTTCGCCACGCTGTACCACTGGGACCTGCCACAGGCGTTGGAGGATCGCGGCGGCTGGGGAAGGCGGGAGACGACCGCGGCTTTCGGCGACTACGCGGCGTTGATGGGCCGCACGCTGGGAGATCGGCTGAAGGACTGGATCACGTTCAACGAGCCGCTGGCGATTGTCTCCGCCGGATACATTTTCGGCATCTTCGCGCCGGGGAAGCAGGATCCGAAGCTGGCCTTTCAGGTGTCACACCATTTGAACCTGGCGCACGGCCATGCGGTGCGGGCGCTGCGCTCCACGGTGCCGCGGGCCCATGTCGGCATTACGCAGGTCTCGTTGCCGGTCTACCCTGCCACCGATTCGGAAGCGGATCGTCGGGCCGCCCGGCGCTACGACGGCTTCGTCAATCGCTGGTATTGGGATCCCCCACTGCTGGGTGCGTACCCTCCCGACATCCTCGACCGTCTCGGTCCCGTGGCTCCGACGATCACCAATGGGGATTTAGAGACGATTGCTCCACCGATCGATTTCTTCGGTCATAACAGCTGCACCCGCGCCGTCGTCAGAGACGATCCGGAGTCGGTCTTCCTTGGTGCCGTACAACTTCCGGCTGACGGCAAAGCGCAGACGGCGATGGGCTGGGAGATTTATCCCGGCCATCTCTACGACGCCCTGATGCGCATTACGCGCGACTATGGCGCGCCGGAGATCTACATCACGGAGAACGGAGCGTGTTTCGACGATGAAGTCGTCGCTGGCCGCATCGACGATCCGCAGCGGACCGAGTATCTGCGCGTTCATCTGGCCGCCGCACATCGTGCCATTGCCGATGGAGCAAGACTGCGCGGGTATTTCTGCTGGTCGCTGCTCGACAACTTCGAATGGGTGGTCGGCTATTCGAAGCGCTTTGGCGTGGTCTACGTCGATTTCGCCAGCCAGGGCCGCATCGTCAAAACCAGCGGGCGCTTCTTCAGCGCAGTCGCACGCCGCAACGGAATCGAGTCAAGCACTGTAGGCTGACGGATCGGGCTTTGTCGTCTCAACCGAATGATGGTACTGGGAGTGCGAAAATGACTCCACCTGAGGAGGTTCATGTGGCTGAGGGATTCAAACGTATCATGCTACCGGTGGACTTCTCGAAACACGGCGACCGGGCAGTCGAATACGCCGTGTGGTTCGCCCGGATGTCCGGCGGCACCTTGCACCTTGTCCACGTCATCGCCAACCCTGCCGATCCGATGTGGGAACCGCAGGAGGTTCCCCACTGGGATCTGGTTTCTCATTCGGAAAAGAAGGCGCGCGCTCAGCTGGAAGTCACGGGACAGCGGCTGTTGCCGGCCGACTGTCCCCGCAAGTACCTGGTCCTGCAGGGGGACCCGCACCAAAAGCTGATTGAGGCGGCGAAGCAGATCAATGCCGATCTCATCGTCATGTCCACCCATGGCCGCGGCGGGGTCGCCCATCTGGTCATAGGCAGCGTGGCCGAGAAGACCGTGCGCCACGCCCCCTGCCCGGTGTTTGTGGTGCGCCGCCGGGCCGAATGACAGATGTGGCCGTACAACGCGGCGGCCGAGCCCAACGGTACACGACGACGTCTACCGCTTCGGGCCGCTGAGCGCTGCAAAACGTTCGGGCTCCGAGCGGAGTTGGCGCGGGTTGCGTGCCACCGCGCGTGAGAGCACGGCCGCTGCGGAATACAGCGGCACCAGCCAAAACAGTTTGCTCAGGATCGACGGCGGCAGCAGGTGGATGGCGGCGGTGTTGTTGAACGCCAAGACGCCGACGAGCGAATAGTTGCAGATGCCGGCGACGTGTCCGATACGGCTGCCGATCAAACTCGGTGCACCCCAGCCGCCCCGTGCCCACGAGTCGAACACATAGAAGACAAATGAACCGCCGACTGCTGCCGGCACCCACCACGGGGCCTGCGACTGCAACACGTAGGTGGATAGTGCGCACAGGATGAATCCGATGTCGGCTAGATGATCGAAAGTCCGGCCGGCACTGCTTTCGTGTCCGTAGCGTCGAGCTAAACGTCCGTCCCATACATCAGTCGCCGCAATGACCAGAAACAGGAGGCCACTGGCCGGGCGGAGCACCGAGGCTGCGTCGGCAAACCAGACCGCAGCCACGAATGCCGGCGTCAAGACCACGCGCAGACCCGTCAGCAAGTTGCCTGACTGGGCTCTCAAGCGCTGCTCCATGCGGCGTAGTGTACAGCCGCCAGCTCAAAGCGAAAAGCGGAAAGCCAGCGGACATCGGTCCGACGGTTTTCCTAGCTTTCCCCTCATCGGCCAGCCTTCAGCTCATTCCGGATCTCGGCGGCGAGGTGCTGGAGCGCCTCTCGCTCGACGCTGACGCGTGGCAGTTCGGATGGCTCTCGCCCTTGCGCCCGCGCCGCATCTGCCGCACGTACCATGGCCTCGTAGCGGTCAAGGAATGTGCTGAACTGACGATACGATTGCCGGTCGCTGTAGTTGCTGAACTGGTTCAAGAACTCACGTCCCCTTTTCAGCGGGTAGAGGTACTCCGCCATGTCTTCCGCCGTCGGACCCTTTCCTGCCTCTACCACGGTGCAGAGCTTTGCTGCCGTTTGCGTGAGCACGTCCACATGTACCGACATGATCTCCGCATAACTGCGCCACAAACATCCGACCAGAGAGAGCAGGACGGCAAGCGCTAAAAGCCGGCGGCGCATGATGACGGCACCATAGCATCTCGGCAGAGAGAGCACAGAACCCCGACCGGTTTCCCGTCAGCCAAGCGGGATCTCTTTTGGGCGCCCTTCTTGAAGCATCCGAGGCCGCATAGTAGCGTCTCGATGAGGGCAATCGACGTGCGCGGTCTGATCATTCGCTGGGTGACGACAGCCTTGGCTCTGTGGCTCACCAGTTTCATCGTGAAGGGCATCGCGATCGAGGGCATCGGACCACTCTTCTTCGCGGCGGTGGTGTTGGGCATCTTCAACGCCATCTTGCGTCCCTTGGTGCTGGTCATCACGTTCCCGATCAATTTGGTCACGCTCGGCTTGTTCACGTTGGTCATCAACGGCGCCATGCTCAAGCTCACCAGCGAAGTGGTACGCGGGTTCAGCGTGACCGGCTTCTGGTCTGCGGTGATCGGCGCCTTACTGCTGAGCGCCATCAGCTTCGCGCTCAACCTCTTCGTCAACGATGCCGGGCGTGTGCAATACCTCTACGTGGAACGCATCGATCACAGGTGAGCCACGGCGCAAGCTGGCCTGGGTGTTCAGCACAGGTCGGCCAGCGCGCCGCGGATATCCGGATAGCGAAAGGTGAAGCCGCGCTGCGTGGCGGCGCGCGGCAGCGCCCGCTGGCTGGCCAGCAAGATCGCCGACATCTCCCCTAGTGTTAGGCGTAGGGCGAACGCGGGGACCGGCAGGAATGCTGGCCGCTTCAGCGCGTGCCCGAGCGCTACCGTGAAATCCACGTTGGTCACCGGCGCTGGCGCGACGCCGTTGAAGGCTCCGGTGGCGTTCCCGTCACCAATCACGGAAACGAACAGCCTGACGAGATCGTCCAGATGGATCCAACTCATCCATTGCCGCCCCGAGCCGAGACGGCCGCCGAGCCCGAGCCGGAACGGACGCAGCATCTTTTGCAGCGCGCCACCCTCCTTGCCCAGCACGACGCCGATGCGCACCACGACGGTGCGCACACCCAGCTTCTCGGCAGCGAAGGCCTCCTGCTCCCACGCCGTGCAGACCTCGGCGAGAAAGTCGTTCCCTGGCTGCGACTGTTCGTCCAGTTGCTCGTCGCCGCGGTCCCCGTAGTAGCCGATCGCCGACGCCGAAATCAGGGCGCGCGGCCTGGCCTCGCTTGGCAGTGCGGCGATGGCGCCGACGAGGGCGCGGGTGCCGGCGACGCGCGAGTCGCGGATGGCCTGCTTGCGAGCGGGCGTCCACCGCCGGTCTGCAACGCCCTCACCCGCCAGATGGACGATGGCGTCCGCTCCCCGGATCACCGCTGGGTCGGGACCCGCGGCGGGGTCCCACGGCTGGCAGGCGCACCGGATCGACAGCGCCTGGCGTGCCCCCTCCACATTGCGAGTGAGCGCAACAGCCTCATGCCCTTCGGCGATGAGTCGGCGCACCAGTTTCCGGCCGATAAACCCGGTTGCTCCCGTGATCACGACTTTCATCATTTGCCCTGCTTTTCAGTTGCCGTTCCGAGAGCGGAGACGCAGTTGCGAATGGGTCGCGATTCTTGTAGCCAAGGTGAGTCTACCTGCACGATTTGTGTCGTAGCATATGGCCGAACTCAATAAGACCTACGATCCCGCCGCTGTGGAAGATAAGTGGTACGGCGTCTGGGAACAACGAGGCTACTTCTGCGCCGACGAGACACGGTCAGGGCCGCGATTTTCCATCGTGATCCCACCGCCAAACATCACCGGCGTGCTCACCATGGGGCACGTGCTCAACAATAGCCTGCAAGACGTCCTGGTGCGCTTCAAGCGTATGGACGGCCACGTGACCCTCTGGCTGCCCGGCACCGATCACGCCGGCATCGCCACACAGAACGTGGTCGAGAAGCAGCTCGCGGCGGAGGGCCTCACGCGCCACGATCTCGGCCGCGAGCAGTTTGAGCAACGCGTCTGGGCCTGGAAGGAACGCTACGGCAGTACCATCCTGCTGCAGCTGAAGAAGCTCGGCTGCTCCTGCGACTGGCGGCGTGAGCGCTTCACCATGGATCCCGGCCTGTCGCAAGCGGTGCGCGAGGTGTTCGTTCGGCTCTACGAGAAAGGCCTGATCTACCGCGGCCAGCGCATCATCCACTGGTGCCCGCGTTGCCAAACGGCGCTCTCCGATGAAGAAGCCATCACCACGGAAGGCGGCGAGAGTGGCTCGCTCTGGTACATTCGCTATCCGGCGGAGGATGGTGGGCCGGGTGTGGTGGTAGCAACCACGCGTCCGGAGACAATGCTCGGCGACACCGGCGTTGCCGTCAATCCGACGGATGCGCGCTATCGCGATTTGGTCGGCAAACGGGTGATCCTGCCGCTCATGGAACGGCCCATTCCCGTGATCGCCGATACTCTTGTCGACCCGGCCTTTGGGACCGGGGCCGTCAAAGTCACACCGGCGCACGATGCCAACGACTTTGAGATGGGGCAGCGACACGGATTGCCCGCGGTGGTCATCATGGACACGGCCGGGACGGTCAACGAGAACGGGGGAGCTTACAAAGATCTCGATCGCTTCGCGGCGCGCAAGCAGATCGTCGCCGATCTGGAGGCCCGCGGTTTGTTGGTCAAGGCCGAACCCTACCGCGTGCCGGTCCGGCGCTGTGAGCGCTGCAATACGTTGATCGAACCGTATCTGTCGCAGCAGTGGTTCGTGCGCATGGCCCCGCTGGCGCAGCCCGCCCTTGCAGCCGTCCGCAACGGCAGCCTGCGGCTGTATCCGGAACGCTGGGTCGGCGTGTACGTGCACTGGATGGAGAACATTCGCGACTGGTGCATCAGTCGCCAGCTGTGGTGGGGGCATCGCATTCCGGTGTGGTACTGCGAGGCGTGCGGGAAGGAAACCGTTGCGCGCACCGATCCGACACAGTGCGCCCATTGCGGCAGCACGAAGATCCAGCAAGACGCCGACGTGCTCGACACCTGGTTCAGCTCCTGGCTGTGGCCGTTCTCGACCATGGGCTGGCCCGCCGACTCGCCGACGCTGCGCCGCTTCTATCCTACCGACACCTTGATCACCGCCGCCGACATCATCTTCTTCTGGGTCGCGCGCATGGTGATGGCGGGCTACGAGTTCATGGGCGAGCGGCCGTTCAGCGAGGTGTGCTTCAACAGCATCGTGCGCGACCTGCAAGGGCGCAAGATGTCGAAGTCCCTCGGCAACTCTCCGGATCCGCTGGACGTGATTGCGAATTACGGTGCCGATGCGCTGCGCTTCACCATCGTCTCACTGGCGCCGCCAGGCGAAGATGTGCGCTACGCCGTCGAGAAGACCGATCTGGGCCGCCACTTCGCCAACAAAATCTGGAACGCGGCACGCTTCGTTCTGATGAATGTGGACACCGATACGGTGGCGCCGCTGGCGTCTCTCACACCAGACGCCCTCTCCCTGCCGGACCGCTGGATCCTTTCCCGCCTCCAGTCGGTCATCGTCGAGGCGCGAACTGGCTTTGCTGCCTACCGCTTCAACGATTCGGCGCTCGCCTTGTACCAGTTCATCTGGCACGAGTACTGCGACTGGTACCTCGAGCTGAGTAAGGTGGCCTTGTCCGGGGATGACACCGCAACCAAGCAGCGGGCGTGTGCCGTGCTCGTCCATGTCCTGGAGCACGCGCTGCGCCTGCTGCATCCATTCATGCCTTTCGTCACGGAAGAGATCTGGCAAACGTTGCCGCTGGCTAAGCCGACGGACAGCATCATGGTGGCACCCTATCCACACGCCCAGGCGTCGCGCGGCGATGCCGCGGCGGAGGTGACCGTCAGCCAGCTCATCGAGGCGGTGCGGAGTGTCAGAAACATCCGTTCTGAACTCGGCATTCCCCCCGGTGCCCCGGTGGCCATTCGCGTCGCCGCCGACGGGCGCGGTGATCAAGTCGTTGCGCTCGAACCGTACATGAAGGTGCTGGCGCGCCTCCACACGGTCGAACTGCTCGGCGGCGGCCAGCGCCCGGCCGGCGAACCGTCGGCGTTGGTCGAAGGGCTCGGCGAAATTTTCGTGACCTTGCGTGGCGTGGTCGATCCGGTCGAGGTCCGCAAGCGCCTGCAACGCGATCTCGCCAAGATCGAAAAAGAGTTGGTCGGCGTGGAAGGGAAGCTGAGCCGCCCCGATTTCATCGACAAGGCGCCAGTGGAGATCGTGGAAAAGGAACGGCAACGGGCCGCCGGACTGCACCAGCGGCAGGGAACGCTGCAGCGGCACCTGGCCGCGTTGAGCGAGGAATCCTGACCCATGGATGTTTTCGATCTTGCCGCTGTAGACACGCTGGTGCGGGCCGCGCTGGCCGAGGACGTTGGGGCGGGCGATCTCACTACCCGTTTGACCGTCGCCAAGGAGACCCGGGCCCGCGCGGAAATTACGGTGAAGGAAACCGCTATCGTTGCCGGCATTCCCCTGGTGCGTAAGGTGTGCGATGCCGCCGGGGGCGGCATCGACGTGCGTGAAGCCGTTGTGGACGGCACGCGCGTGACCGTTGGTGACGCGCTTGCCGTCCTCAGGGGACCGGCTCATACGCTGCTGGCGAGCGAACGCGTCATCCTGAATTTCCTGCAACACCTCTCCGGCATCGCGACGCTGACCAACCGCTTTGTGGCCGCCGTCAGCGGCTGCGGTTGCCGCATCGTCGATACCCGTAAGACCATCCCGGGACTGAGAACCCTGGAGAAGTATGCGGTGCGCGTCGGCGGCGGTTTCAACCATCGCCACCGCTTGGACGACGGCATTCTGATCAAGAACAACCACATCACGGCGGCCGGCGGGGTCAGCGCGGCGGTTGCGGCGGCGCGCGTCGGCGCGCCGCACGGACTGAAGGTCGAAGTGGAGTGCTCGACGCTCGGCGAGGTCAATGAGGCGCTGACGGCCGGGGCCGAGATCCTTCTGCTCGACAACATGGCGGTCGAGACGATCGTCGAAGCCGTGCGCCGGATTGCCGGCCGCGCGGTGGTGGAAGCCTCCGGCGGCATCGATCTGGATAACGTCCGAGCCGTCGCTGAGGCCGGGGTCGACATCATTTCCGTCGGCGCCTTGACCCATTCGGCCCCCGCGATCGACATCCACATGACGCTGTTTCTGGAATAGGGATTTGAACGGTGCTCCTTCTCCGCGTGCATTTCCGTAGCGGCGCAGCATGCTGCGCCCCTGCAGCTGCAAAGGAGAGTGGAACGATAGCGGCATGACCCTTCCGTCTGTGCACCCCCCTCTGTCCATTGACGACCTCCGCGGCGCGCGCGCCGCGGCGCACATCGGACGCCACCTGCATTACTTCGAGAGCGTCGACTCCACTAACACCGTGGCGCACCAACTTGCCCGCGACGGCGCGGCCGACGGCGCGGCCGTCATCGCGGAAACGCAAACGAAGGGCCGGGGCCGGCTGGGACGGACGTGGGTGTCGCCGCCGTACCGCAACCTGTATCTCTCAGTCATTCTCCGCCCCGACCTCCCGGTCTCCGACGCGCCGCCGATTGGCCTGGTGGCGGGACTGGCGGTCGCCGAAACCGTCCGCGAGTGGACGCCGCAGGTGGCGATCAAGTGGCCAAATGATGTGCTGGTCGGCGGCCGAAAAGTCGCCGGGATTCTGATGGAGATGGAAGCGGAGGATGACCGAGTCCGTTTCGTCATCCTCGGCATCGGCGTGAATCTGAACAGCGTGGACGACTTTCCACCCGATTTGCGGGACAAAGCGATCGGCTTGTGCACCGCCGCCAAGGCACCCGTCGATCGCGGCGGGTTCGCCGCTCGCTTGCTGTCGCAACTGGAGACACGCTACGAATTTTTCTTGCGTGAAGGGTTTGCCGCCATCCGGCCATTGTGGGAAGGTCTCTCCTGTTTGACGGGACGCCACGTCCATATCAGCGGGGGTGGGGAGCGGTACGCCGGGGTCGTGACCGGCATCGGTGCCGACGGCACCTTGCGGCTGCGGGACACCGCCGGGCACGAAATCCGAGTGGTCGCAGGCGATGTGACCGTGGTGGGTGGGTATGCATAGAGAGGCAGCATGCAGCGTAGGGCGTAGGGGCGCAGCATGCTGCGCCCCTACGATGGGCTGAGAGACATGTTTCTCGCGATCGACGTTGGCAACACGCAGACCGTGCTCGGCGTCTACGAAGGCAAGGTGCTGCGCCACCACTGGCGTCTGCAGACCGAAAACGGCCGCACGGCCGATGAGTACGGCGTGCTGGTGCGCAGCCTCCTGGCCGGGGTCGGCAATCCGGGAATAGCAGGGATCGCCGTGGCGTGCGTGGTCCCGCCGATGAATCACGTGATCGAGGTCCTGTGCCAGCGATATCTTGGTGCCTCACCGCTGTTTGTCGGACCGGGTGTGCGCACCGGCATGCCGATCCTCTACGACAAACCGCAGGAGGTCGGCGCCGACCGGATCGTCAACGCCATCGCCGCATACGAGCGCACCGGCGACACCACCATCATCGTCGACTTCGGGACGGCGACGACGTTTGACTATGTCTCCGACAAAGGTGAGTACGTCGGCGGCATCATCGCGCCGGGACTCGGCATCTCGAGCGACGCGCTCTTTGCGCGTGCGGCCAAGCTGTACCGCGTGGAATTGGCCAAACCCAAACACGTCGTCGGCCGCAACACGATCCAGGCCATTCAGTCGGGCCTCATCTACGGCTACGTGTCGCTCGTCGACGGCCTGGTCGTGCGGATTCAGAAGGAGAACAAGGTGAAGGCGCGGATCATTGCCACCGGCGGGTTCGCCCCGTTGCTTGCGCCCGAATCGGAAACGATTGAGGAGGTAGATGAGTTCCTGACCTTGGACGGACTCCGCTTGATCTATGAACGGAATTCTCAGGACTGAATCGGAGGCATTATGGCTGATGATGTGAAGCTGGTCCGTAGCATCGGCGTAGTCGGCCAAGGAGGCGTAGGGAAGACCTTCCTGGCGGACGCTTTGCTCTTCGCGGCCGGCGCGGTCACGCGCGTGGGCCGTTCGGACGACGGCAGCTCGAACTTCGACTTCGAGCCGGAAGAAATCCGGCGGAAGATCACTCTGACCACGGCGTTCTACAGCCTGGCGTGGAAGAAGCATGATCTCACCATCGTCGACATGCCCGGCTACGCCAATTTTCTCCTCGATACGCTGAACTGCATGCGCGCCTGCACCGGCCTCGTCTTTGTCCTGCCGCCGGCCGCCGATGAACTGCGCGTCGAGGCGGAGAAAGTGTGGGCGCGAGCCGACGAGCTGCACCTGCCGGTCGTCGCCTTCGTCAGTCGCATGGACCGTGAGCGAGCCGACTTCCAGGCCGGCGTGAGCGACCTGAAGAAGATCCTCGGTGCCAATCCCGTTCCCATCCAGTTTCCGATTGGTGCGGCAGAAAGTTTCCGCGGTGTGGTCGACCTCATCAACATGCGCGCCTTGATGGTGCAGGCGGACGGCAGTCTCAAAGAGGAAGCGATTCCAGCCGACGTTAAAGCGGAGGCGGAGAGCGCCCGCGAACGGATGGTGGAAGCGACGGCAGAGGCGAACGATGCGTTGACGGAGAAGTACCTCGAGAACGGCACGCTCAGCAACGAAGAAGTGGTGCAGGCGCTGCGCGAGGGCACGATGGCACGCCGTTTTGTACCGGTGCTGTGCGGCTCGGCGGCGAAGTCAGCCACCCTCCAGCCGCTCCTCGACGCCGCCGTCGAGTACCTGGCATCCGCAGGCGACCTGGGCACATTGACCGGCGTGGATCCGAAGGTCAAAGAGCCGATCGAGCGGCGTCCGGAGACGAACGAGGCCTTTTCCGCGATTGTCTTCAAGACCATCGCCGATCCGTTCGCCGGCAAACTGTCCATCTTCCGAGTGCTGTCCGGCAAGGTGGCCGCCGATTCCACAGTGCTGAACGTCAACAAGGGCAGCCGAGAACGGCTGGGGCACATCTTCAAGCTCGCGGGCAAGAAACAGGTGCCGGTACCGCATGCCATCCCCGGCGAAATTGTTGCCGTTGCCAAGCTCAAAGAGACCGCCAGCGGCGACACGCTGGCCGACGAGAAAGCCCCGATCCTCTATCCGGGGTTGGTCCTCTCCCCACCGGCGATCTCGTTTGCGGTCGAGCCGAAGAGCAAGGGTGACGAGGAAAAGGCGACGCAGGCGCTGGCACGCATGATGGAGGAAGATCCGTCACTGGAAATGCACCGCGATCCGCAGACGCGCGAGTTGATCCTGTCCGGTGTCGACCAGCTCCACATCGAAGTGGTGATCGAGCGCCTGAAGCGGAAGTATGGCGCCGAGGTCGAACTCAAGGCGCCGAAGGTGCCGTACAAGGAAACCATCAAGGGGCGCGCCAAATCGCAGGGCAAGCTGAAGAAGCAGTCGGGCGGCCGCGGTCAATACGGCGATACCTGGCTCGAGGTCGACCCCTTGCCGCGCGGCACCGGCTTCGAGTTCGTCGACAAGATCGTCGGAGGCGTCGTGCCCAGGCAGTACATCCCGGCAGTCGAGAAGGGTGTGCGCGAAGCGCTCGGTGAGGGCATCCTCGCCGGCTACCCGATCGTCGACGTGCGTGTGACCCTGTACGACGGCTCCTACCACGAGGTCGACTCGTCGGAAATGGCGTTCAAAATTGCCGCGTCGATGGGGTTCAAGACGGCCATGAGCCAGGCCAAACCCATCTTGCTCGAACCCGTCATGTCGATGGAGGTCGTCGTGCCCGATGACGCCATGGGCGACGTCATCGGCGACCTGAACAGCCGGCGCGGCAAGGTGCTCGGGGTCGATTCGAAGCCCGGTGGGCAAGTCATCCGCGCGCAAGTGCCGATGTCCGAGGTCCTCAAGTATTCGCCTGATCTCCGCTCCATGACCAGCGGTCGCGGCTCCTTCACCGTCGCCTTTTCGCACTACGAGGAGATCCCACCGCATCTGGCGGAACGCGTGATCAAGGAAACTGAAACCGCGAAAGCCGCGAAGGCATGACGCAAGAAGATCCCGAGATCCAGGCCATTGCCGAGAGCGTCGAGCGCGGTGACGACCCGTACATCGTGCCCGAGGAAATGCTGGTTGAACCGGAACCCGAGAAGCCGGTCAACAAGAGCCTCTATACGCAGATCGTTCACATGTCGGTGGGGGAGCGCGTCAAGTTGGCGCTCAAGGGTAACCGCGACGCACGCCTCATTCTGATCCGCGACCCCAATCGCCTCATTCAGCGCTTCGTCCTGAAGAACCCACGCATCACCGACGACGAGATCCTCGCGATCGCCCGCAACCGCAACCTCGATGCCGACCTGCTGCGACAGATCGCGGAACACAAGTCCTGGCCACGCAACTATCAGGTGAAGCTGGCGCTGGTGACCAATCCCAAGACCCCGTTGAGCAACGCCGTGCACTTCGTCAACGCGTTAATGGAGCGCGACATCCGGCTGCTCGCCAAGAGCAGGAACGTGTCGGCCACCATCGCAGGTCAAGCGCGGCGGCTGTTGATGCAGAGAGACAAGGGGTGAGAGCTATTCTTCCCTCAGCAGGTTCAGCGCCGCGCCAGCCTTGAACCAGGCGATCTGTTCGGCGCTGAAGCTGTGGCGGCAGCGGATGGTCTCGTCTTTGCCGTCAGCGTGATGGAGGATGACCGTTAGGGGCTTGCCCGGGGCAAGGCCCTTCAGGCCGGCGATGCTGATGCGGTCGGCTTCCTGCACCTTGTCGTAGTCTGCCGGGTTTTCGAAGGTGAGCGGCAGCATCCCCTGTTTTTTCAGATTGGTTTCATGAATGCGCGCGAAGCTGCGGGCAATCACCGCCTTGCCCCCGAGAAAGCGCGGTTCCATGGCCGCATGCTCGCGACTGGAACCCTCGCCGTAATTCTCGTCGCCGACCACGACCCAGCTGAGCCCTTCGGACTTGTAGTGCCGCGCGATCTTTGGGTACGGCACGCCGGTTTCGCCGGAGAGCGCATCGCGGCCCTTCCCCGCCTCTCCGGTAAACGCATTGATGGCACCGGTGAACATGTTGTCGCTGATCTTGTCGAGGTGACCGCGGTAGCGTAACCACGACCCGGCTGGCGAGATGTGATCCGTCGTGCACTTCCCCTTCGCTTTGAGCAAGACTGGCAGCCGTTCGTAGTCTTTGCCGTCCCAGGCGGCAAACGGCTTCAGGAGCTGTAAGCGTTCACTGTCGGGTCTGACCTTCACCTCGATGGCGCTGCCGTCGGCCGGCGGCTCGACGAAGCCGGCGTGACCGGCTGCAAAGCCTTTTGCCGGCAGCTCGGGGGCTTGCGGGGGGGTGAGCTTGACGCGTTCACCGTTGGCTCCGGTCAATGAATCGGTCAACGGATTGAAGTCGAGACGGCCGGCGACACCCAAGGCGGTGACGATTTCCGGGCTGGCGATGAACGCGAGGGTTTCCGGGTTGGAGTCGTTGCGGGCCGGGAAGTTGCGGTTGAAGGAGGTCACGATGCTGTTGCGCTCGCCCTTTTTTATGTCATCGCGCTGCCACTGCCCAATACAGGGGCCGCACGCATTGGCGAGCACGGTGCCGCCGAGCTGTTCGAGGATCTGCATTTGCCCGTCCCGCTCGACGGTGTTGCGGATCTGATCCGAGCCGGGCGAGATCATGAAGGCGATGCGGGCCTTGATGCCGTGGTCGAGTGCCTGCTTGGCAATGTGTGCGGCCCGACCGATGTCCTCGTACGATGAATTGGTACAGCTGCCGATCAGTGCGACGCGGATGTCGAGCGGGTAGCCGTTTTTCTTGGCGTCTTCCGCAAGCCGCGAGATCGGCCGGGCGAGATCGGGTGTGTGCGGTCCGACAACGTGCGGCTCCAGCTTCGACAGGTCGATTTCGATGACCTCGTCGTAGAACGTGGCCGGATCCTTGCCCACCGCCGCGTCAGCGGCGAGTTCGCGCGCGTACCTTTCCGCCAGGGCCGCCAGATCCGCGCGGTTGGTCGCGCGCAGATAGGTCGCCATGCGTTCATCGAAGGGGAACACCGAGGTCGTCGCACCGAGCTCCGCGCCCATGTTGGTGATGGTGGCTTTCCCGGTGCAACTGATCGAGCGGGTGCCGGGGCCGAAGTATTCGATGATCTTCCCGGTGCCGCCTTTCACCGTCATGATACCTGCCAGCTTCAGGATGACGTCTTTAGGCGATGTCCACCCGGAGAGACTGCCGGTGAGACGGACGCCGACGAACCTGGGCATGCGCACGTTCCATGGCAATCCCGCCATGACGTCCGCGGCGTCGGCGCCGCCCACACCGATCGCCAGCATCCCGAGACCGCCGGCGTTGGGTGTGTGGGAATCGGTCCCGATCATCAGGCCGCCAGGAAAGGCGTAATTCTCCAACACGACCTGGTGGATGATTCCCGATCCCGGGTTCCAGAAGCCGATGCCATACTTCTGCGAGGCTGATTTCAGGAACTGGTAGACCTCGGTGTTCTCGGTGAGGGCGACGGGCATGTCCGATCCGGCGCCGGTGCGGGCACGGATGAGGTGATCGCAATGCACCGTACTCGGCACCGCGACCCGCTTGCGCCCGGCTTGCATGAATTGCAGCAGCGCCATCTGCGCCGTCGCGTCTTGCATGGCGACCCGGTCCGGTCGTAAGTCGATCCACCCTCCGCCCCGTTCGATGTCGGCGGACTGGGGTTCGTCGAGATGTGCGAACAGGATCTTCTCGGCGAGGATCAGATCACGCCCCAATCGCCGGCGCATCGCCGCGGTTCTTTCGGCAAGCAACGCATACAGTTTCTGGACAGCTTCGGTCATCACATCAACTCCTCAAGAAAAACAAGGCTAGGGCCTGCGGCCAGCGTCATTTCTATGGTCCGCTCCCCGTTGGGTCGCTGCCGACTGCCAAGTCCGACAGGCTGCCAGAGACTGGAAACTCGGAGGCCGGTCGAAGACGTCATCCTTCAGGCTCCAGTTTCCAGCACAAGCACAGAGCGTTTCGTGTGTCTAGCCCACACGCTGTGTTCGGGTGCCTTCTTATGTTATGCGAAACCGGTCAGCGGAGTGGCGTCAAACGGGTGAGCAGCACGTGACGGAGATAAATGAGAGCTTGGCTGACAGCCGCGCCCAGTGAATCGATGCCGCTGTCGAACAGCGACGCTGTCCGGTTGGGAACGAAGGCTTGATGGGCCTCATCCAGCAGCGAGTAGAGCACGGCCAGACCGAGGGCTTGCAGCATCCACGACACTCGCCAACCTGGCGGACGACCGCGGCGCAACGCCCAATATGTCAAGCTGCCGAGGACGAAGAATTCGGTAAAATGGGCAGTCTTGCGGATCACCGTGTGCCAGAAGGTGAACTCGGCAGCGGTGATGTGCGGGAAGAGGTAACGCAACAGGGGATCAATGTAGCGACCGGTGTTTTCCGCCGAAAACGGCTCGGTGGAAAGGAGCGAGATGAGGACCATCCAGGCGAGTACCACGCCCCAGTATGGTACGAGGCGGAGGACGAGAGGCTTGGGCAAGGCCTCCGTTTTCTGATACTCCATCACCCGTCCTTTCTAGTGATGCGCGACCGGTCCAGCAACTCCTCGGCGGCAGTTTCGTAGGGTGTGTGCAGCCATGCAACCTCGTACCGTACTGGGCCTGACCCTACTCCTGCTCGGCGTGGTTGCGATATCGGGATTCTGGCTGTGGAATCGCTTGGTCCGCACTGCGCTGCTGCCGTCGCCAGTGGTGGCTACGGCAACGATGGCTCCGGTGAGACGTGTCACGGCAGGCGCGACCGCCGCTGGGACGCCGCCACCACGGTCGCCTGCGGGCTATCGTCTTGCCGGCGTGGCCGTTGGCGAACCGGAATCGTTCGCCGTCGTCGAGGCGCCGAACGGAGCGACCGCGCTGTACCGCCTGAACGATGAGGTTGCTGGCCTCGGCCAGTTGATCCGCATTGACGCGGAACGGGTCGTGGTGCGTAGCGAGGCTGGGCAATTCGAACTTTGGCTGAGCCCAGCCGCCACGACAACGCCAACGGTGCCGCGCCCGGCGAAGCCCACGCCTACGGCGCGGCCCCAACCCCGGCCGCAGACCGGTGGCAGAGCTGCCGGACCAAAGTCTTGAGACGCTCCGGATCGACCGGTTTCTTGAACAGTACACCTTCGAGACCCTCGAGTCGGCTGCGCTTGATGACATGATCGCGGTCGTAATAGTAGCCGGTCATGAGCAACACCGGTGTCGTCCCGCGCCGCTTCACTTCCATGAATAAATCGTAACCGTCCAAATCCGGCATCACCACGTCGCTCACGACAAGGTCAACCGGAACGCGATCGAGGACCTTCAACGCTTCCAGGCCGCCGCTGGCCATGATGACCTCGCAGCCCTCTTCGGCCAGAAGGTCCCGAATCGAGCGGCAGACACCCAGGTCGTCGTCAACTACCAGGACGTGAAAGCCCACAAGAGTGGGTTCCCCGTGCCGGCTGGAACGCGGTGATGGTGCCAAGTCCGTCATCTGAGTGCCGCCATGGTACTCGCGTGTACCGTATTGCGCGCCCTTCGCCATCTCAACGAGACGGTTGATGATGTGCTGAATCTTGCTGACCTCGCGGTGCACTGCTTCGATCCGCTCTTCCTCCACCACAGCGCGCTCGTCGGTGGCCGCCTCGTGCACGAAATGATCGAGCAGCTCCATTTGGTTGAGGATCACCTCGAGCGGGTTGTTGATCTCATGGCACACCGCCACCGCCACCTCTCCCAGCGTGGCGAGCCGGTCTCGACGCCGGATCTCGTGGATGTCCTTGGCAAACCCGATGGAGCCAATTTCCAGGCCGGCGTCGTCGTAGAGAATCGATCCGGAGATGGCGACGGGCAGGCGCTGCCCCCAGCGATCGACGAAGACGGTTTCGAAATTCTTGACTTTCCCGGGGCCGCCCCAGTCGTCGCTGCGCATGGCCTCCATGACCCGTCGGGCTTCCTCGGACGAGGGGTACAGCTTCGCTACATTCTCGCCCAAGATTTCCGCTGCCGAGTACCCGAGATTCTTCTCGGCGCCGTCGTTGTAAAAGACGATCGTCCCGGCCCGATCGACCGCCACGACTATGTCAGGCGAACTTTCGATCAGTTGTTCGAGGTAATGCGTAGGAAAGGGGAAGCTCGGACCCGAATATGGCGACATGGAACGCGATCCTAAGTGCATCTTATCACGGCGCTTCGCCGTAAGCTCAAATGCCGGTGATTCTGATTCCCGCCCCTTTGACCTTGTGGCGCATGTTGATACCGATCAGAACGGAGGTGAGCCCTTCGACGACAACTGCGTTTTGCAGCGGGCCGGCATCGATGCCGCGCATACCCGCAGCCTGAGCCAGCGTAATGACCTCGAGTTTGACCTCCTGGTCGTCACCGCAAACGAGCACGTCGCAATCGATGTGACTTTCGTCCTCGGCCAGATGGACCGTGCCGACATTTTGGAAGGCCGATACAACCCGCACTCCCTCGCCGAGAATGGCCTGTGCTTCCTCACCAGCAGAGCGGCCGGGCGGAATATTGACGTGGGACACCTTGGGTGGCTTGAGGGGGACCGTTACGTCGATCAGAATCTTGCCTTGCAACAAATCGTGCAGGCCAGTCAGGGTGGACTTATGAGCGCTGTAGGGGACGGTGAGCACGCACAGGTCGGCCACCTTCACGGCATCCTCATTCGTCATGCCTGTGATCACGTCTGCGCCGAGCTTCTCGTTCAATTCCTTAGCGACGCGCTCCGCTTTTTCGGCCTGCCGAGAACCAACAACAACCTTGTACTTGCCGGATTTGGCCCACCGCAAAGCAAGGCCCGGGCCTTCGTTGCCGGTTCCACCGAGCACTGCGACAGTTTTGATCACGATCAGCGAACGTCCTTCTTTCGGTTCGACCTTCCGGGCTTCCGTTCCATGGTGTGGCGTCGTTGCAAAGTAGAAAACGCCCTCCCCCCCGACGATTAGCCCTGCCTGAACTGAGAGTCAACGCTGATCGGTGAGCTGCACCGGCGCGCAAGGTCGCGGTCTTCTCAAGCGCGTGACGAAATCGCCGTTTGCCGGTTGGCCCGGCTACTCACGCCGCCGGGTTCGATCAGCCGCCACTCCGCTGTGCGCGGCTTTGGCCGTATCAAAGAGGTCGGTGACGGTCTTCACCAGTGCGCTGCGCTCGATCGGTTTGGAGAGAAAGGCATCGGCACCGAGACACCGCGCGAAACGACTCACCTCAACCTCAGAACGTCCGGAGATCACGACGACCCGAGTCGGACGCCGGGACGATGGCAGATCGGAGACCCAACGGCCACTCAAATGCCGCAACAGCTCCCAGCCGTTCATGCCGGGCATCTGCAGGTCGGTGACGACAAGATCGACGCGCTTGGCGGACAGGACCGAGAGGGCCTTTACGCCGTCGTCCGCTACGTGCGCGGTCCATCCCTCTTGCCGGAACCAAGAAGCAACTAGCTCGGCGAAGTCAATCTCATGATCGACAATGAGTGCTCGCCGGCGGACACCTTGCGGCACCGCCCGCGGCCCGCGGCTCTTCGCGGGAGCACGAGGAGATTTCTCCATTGACGACGACCACCACATTCCTTATGCGCCCGCCACGATGGCACGTCAACACGAAGAACCGCGTTTTCCGAAGGCGTCGACCGCGAGCCATGTGTTAGCGGAATATAGGAGCAGCGGCGCTGGTGTCATTACGATGACAGGTTTGACTAGCACGGCCGGAAACCTACGGCGGCGGAATTCTCAAGTCGCGGCAGACGATTTCTTGAATCCGAGCTGCAAGAGCGCGACCAACATCCGCCAACCGACTCGACCCGATGATGGTCGAGTAGCCGCGGCTGTTTGCCCTTTTGCATCCTGAGACCGAATCATAATATGCAGACCGCGTGATCGGCGCGATAGCTTGGGTCATTCCCGTGCTGCTTGTGGCGACCGCATCGTCACCGCGGCCGGTGCGGGCCGATGCCGTCGTCGGTACGGGCACGCTTGCCTCAACGGCAACTCCAACGCCAACACCAACCGGCGCGACGGCCACCGTTACCCGCCCTCCGACGCGCACGCCCACGACGACCTGGACGCCGAACCTCACACCGACCTGGACCCCGATCATGGGCGGGGATTATCTGTGTCGCGGCGGCAACCGCCAGGGCAACAAATGCGGCTATGACGCTGAGTGCCCCGGCGGCATCTGCACGCGTATGGGCCACGCACGTGCGTGCGCCAACGACATGCACTGCGTTCTTTCCCATGCACCGTGCCGCAGTAACCTCGACTGTCAGCCGCCGGCCGGCACCTGGCCGGCACAGGCGGACTACTGCCCCTATACCGCCGCGTACAATCGGCTGCGGACCTGTACGGCCGATGCCGATTGTGGCGTGTGTGAGGGTGGAACATACGAGGGTTTCGCGTGCACAGCTGACGGCGACTGTCCTTCGTCGACCTGCACAAAGCATGCAGGCACGTGCATCAATGGTGTGGGGCAGGGCCAATTTGACATGTGGCCGCAAGGCCCGGGGGCGGCAGCCGACGAGTTCCCGGACTGGTCAGAGGGCGCCGCCTCGATCGAAGATGACCTCAGCAACCAAATGACCGCTGCCTCGCTGGGATCGCCGCGCAGCGTCTCGCTCGATCGATCGGGAAATCGCCTCTATGTCGGCGATGACGGCACCAACGCAGTCAGAGTGTCCGTTTGGAATACGCGGCTACCATCTACATTTGCCGCCGCGGATGCGTTCCTCGGTGCGCCAGACAGCGCGCACGGACTGTGGAATGGCATCCCCGGCGATCTGACGATCACGTTCAGCGGCGGCACGACTGCGGCTAACGTCCTGAATGCAAACAACGGCGTCTCCTTTAAGGTCGCACGTGACCCGCTGAGCTATTTTGCGTGGCAGACCGATGGGCCTCGAATCCTCAAACGCAACGCCGATGCCGCCACGAACGAGCCTGCAGTCATGGTGTTGGGCCACAAGGACTTCGCTGGTACGGTTGCGGATAGTACCGATGGACGTGGCCTGTTCGCTGGGCTGGCGATTGCCCAGCGCTGCGTCGGCGGTTCGACGGTCGGCAAGGCATGCACCGTCGACGGCGACTGCTCGGGGGGCGGCACGTGCAAAGTAAGTATGGCCGCGGGCGATTGGCTTGGTGCTGTTCCCTACACTGCGGGGCGAGTCATGGTCTGGACGGACCTCGAGGCCGTTGGCGATGGCCAGGCGGCGGATATCATCCTCCCGATCTCTGGTCGCCCGATCGCTGTCGCCTTCGACACCAATGGCGATCTCTACGTGTTGAACCAGACGAACAACCAGGTGGAGATCTACGCGGCGGCATTCAATGGGTCGAGCCCTCCATACGCGCGCCTGGGCGGATACGGGAGCGTCAGCGCGACAACGTTGAGTCTGGGGTCGTGGTACGAACTGGCAGCTGGGTTGTCGGTGGACCTGAGCGGCGACGTATTTGTTGCGGACATTTTCAACAACCGTGTCGTGGAATACCCTGGACCACTTCCGCACGCTGACGGACAGGCAGCGACCGGCGTCGTTGGACAATCCAACCTGACCTCAGGCGACCTCGGACTGTCATCGAACGGCGCACTGTGCGATCAGCTGTACTGGCCGCAAGACGTTGCCGCAGATGACGACGGCGGCTTCTGGGTGGCCGATACGATGAACAACCGGGCCTTGCACTGGCAGGCAGCGTTTACCAATGGCGGCTCTGCCGATCGGTATCTCGGGCAGGCGGACTGCAACACTCGTCACTATCACCAAACAAGTGGGCACTCGTATGGCAGGCAGAATACGGGTGGCATCGCATTCTACCCGAACGGCGCGGCCACCGGTAAGATCGCGTGCGACTCGCAAAACCATCGCTGTCTCGTATCGAATGACTGGACGGTGCAGCGTGCGAACGGGCAGGCCGACAACGACGCCGTGCTGGGACAGGCGGACTTTACAAGTTTTAAGGCGAACCGTGGCGGCGCGGCGACGAACGCCACGCTCAACGCGCCCTCCGGCGTCACGGTGAGCACGACCGCCGCATACATCGCCGACACCGGCAACAACCGCGTGCAAGAGTATACGCTCGGATCCTCGCCGAATCGCTTGACCACCGGGCAAACGGCAAGCGCGAGTTTCGGCGGTGGAAGCAGTCCGTCCGCCACATCGTGCCTCCATCCGACAGGCGTCAAGATGGACCCTGATGGCAACCTTTGGGCCGTCTGCCAGGACGAAGGCCGCGTGGTGGTGGCCTGTCTGAACGCATCAAGCTGGTGCAGCACGGGGGTGGGTGACACTACCTGGGACCACGTCCTCGGCAAGGCGACACTCACGACCGGTATCGGCAGCGACTGTGCATCGCCGACACAATCGTCCTTTTGTAAGCCGTTCGACGTCGATTTTCTGACCTACGGGTCTACGACCACGATCCTGGTCAGCGATACGTCTGGCGCTGGTCGCAACGGCCGCGTGCTGCTGTATAGCTATCCGCCGACGTCGGACGGACCGCTCGCTACCGGCGTGCTCGGCGTGCGCCAGGGATTGTTTACCGCGTACGACGCCGGAGGTCAGTCTTCACCCGGCGTCAGCTGCTCGCGCACGACCGACGCATACCTGGAAGGCGCGACGCCCGACGGGCTCTACTGTGATTGGTCAGTTGCGCCGTGGGTGAACCCCCCAAGATTCATGGCCGTAAGCAACACGAGCGGTGTTGTCTGGATCGGCCGCGGCAACGGCGCAGTGGAATACCGGGCGCCGCTCAGCACGGCTTCGAAAGCCACACGCGTCGCGGGCGCAAAGTGGCTGTATGCTTACACTAACGGCGGCAGCGGATATACCGGAGACCAGTGGTGTACCGCGTACGACGGTACCGGCCTCGCCTTTGCGCCCAACGGCGACCTGCTCGTGATGCTCGGCTGCGACACCGAGGCGCAAGCCGGCATCTACGGCTTGTTAAATCCAAATCCGACGTTGACGCCCACCGGTCCGACGGTTACCGCAGCGCCTACCGCGACGCCGACCGGAACGATTCCGACGCAAACCCCCACCGCTACCAGAACACCGCCGACGGCGACCCCGACCGACACACCCACAGTGGCGCCGGCTCAGACACCAACCGCCGTGCCGATACCAACCGCCACGAGCACGTCGACGCAGACCGTATCGCCAACATCTACCCCGAGGCCGTGTGCTGGGGACTGCAACGGCAACGGCACAGTTACTGTCAACGACATTCTCACGCTGGTGAACATCGCGCTCGGAAACGCGAGCATCACGACGTGCGAAGCCGGCGACGTCAACCACGACGGCCGGGTCACCGTCGATGAGATTCTCGCCGCCGTGAATAACGCACTGAACGGGTGCCGGACGATGTGATAGACAGCTGAGTCATACGCCTCCACCCGCCTCCCGGCATGCGGACTGTCGATAAGTGCGAAGATGTGCTTCGAGAGCCTCAGCACGAGCGGTCTCAGAGTCCATCAAATAAGGGTTTTTCCGCTCACCCTGAGCCTGTCGAGGGGTCCTTCAGAGAAAATCGACGCTCCCCATGCGGGGAATGTGGCTACGAACGCCTGTCCGATCCCGTTCAGTTCCTGTGTCAACGGACGCCGCAGGCCCACTCCGAGCCGACCAGGCTTGCTTCACACCCGTCACCGATCCGTAGCTGTTCGGCAGAGACATCAACGCTCGTGAAGAGCAGGCGGCCGTTACGGTTCCTGTGCGGTACCATTTCCGCCGTGGGATAGCAGGAGAGCAGCGTCTCCGTGGCACGGGGGTTCTCCGGCCAAGGAACGATGAGAACCGTGGCGAGGCGTGGGAGATCCGAAATTGGAATCTGGTCGGCTTGGAGCGGAGCGTGGTCCGGGCAAAACAGTTCAAGCGCTGCAGGTTCGCGTGACGTGGGCGTGTTCAGGCCGGCCCAGTCGCCGACGAAATAGAATTGGCGGCCGTCGCAGTGCGATCCGACGAGTCGAAGGGCGACTGATTCGTAATGCTCTACCCACATGGGGTGGGTGAAAAACATCCGATAATTCTGGACGAGCACCCACGCCGCCACGCCGGCGATCAGCGCCGGTCGCACGGCAAGCCAGTACCATCGCCGTGGCGGTACCACGAAGAGCAACACGCGATCGACTCCAAGCGCGGCCAGGATGAACAGTGCCGGCATCGCGGCGGCCAGCCGGTAGGATGCACGCGGGTCGTCGGTGAACGCCACACCGAAGAAGAACGTGAGCCCGGCCCAGCCGATCAAGAAGAGCGCGCTTGGCTCGCCCTCCGCCATCACTGCCAGGCTGCCGGCGATCAAGGCCATCAGCGTGCCCACATCCAGCAACCCGCCCGGTGAGGGACTGTTCACCGCCAGGTTCGCCCACTCGGTGAACATGGTCCAAGCTAGTCCGATGTTTCCAAGAAATGCGGGCAAGACGCCCACCACGTGATGCAGGCGCTCGAAATCGTGCAACGTCACAGGGTTGGTCAGCAGCACGCGTTGTGAACGCTCGGTGAGCACACCCCAGGGCACGCAGACCAGTAGTGGCCCGAGCACGAGCAAGACGCCAATGCCGATCGTTACCGCGTCGGCCAGCGCCGTGCGCACCGGCACGGGGTTACGGACCCACTCCATCACCCAGAGCACCGGGCACAGCAGCAGCAAGATGCGTGTCGGGAGGTAGCACTCCAAGGCGAGGCCGGCGCAAATCCCGGCGAAGGCCAGCGTCAGCCGGCTGTGATCCCGCCACCCTCGCACCAGCAGGTAGAGTACCAATGCAGTGAAAAACGACGACTGCACAAAAGGGAAGGCCGTCCGGCTGTGGTAGATGTGCCAGTACGAGACGGTCGTCAGAAAGCTGGCGATCAACCCGACCCGATCTCCAAACAGCCGGCGTGCGAGCAGGAAGATGCAGAGAATCCCACCCATGCCCATAATTCCGGACGACAACCGCGCCGCAAGCAACGCGTTGCGGCCGACCACCTTGATTGCCACGGCAGCAAACGCAAACGACACGTTCGGTATGGTGAACCACCCGATACTGGAGAACACGTTCGGCCTGCCGCTGTGCGCGATATGCAGTGCCTCTTGAGCGGGGGAAAGCTCATCGAAGTGCATGTTGACCGGTACGTCTCCGGGCGCGACAAACCGGAGGGCGGCAGCCAGCGCGAGAATGGCGAGCAGGCTGACCTGAACGAGGCGACGTGGGGGGGCGGACCGCGCCCGAGCATGCCGGAAGCTCAGCATGTACCCCACGATCCCGCATGCCCACAGCCAAAACGCCAGTCCGTACCCTGCGTCCGCCCGTGGCCACAATCGGATTCCAGCACCGGCTGCGACCACGGCGCCAACCCGTATGGCTATACGCCACCAGAGCGTGCCAGACGTTGAGTGGGTCTCCGTACCGGTGGCGGTTGACCGGAACGGGTGCGGGCCGGATGCCGGCATAGGCGCCTCAGTTGCGTCCTCTCCCGTCGAGCTCAAACAGCTTCAGGGCCAGTGAGCCCTGTGTTCCGGCGACATGAGCGTCCTCAGTTGGCTCGAAGGTGCCCTGCCTGAGCGGTGTAAGCGTGCCATCCCTGGGATGCTTTACAAGCTTATTGATGCAGTCGTCAATTGAACGAGCCGCTTGGTTCCATGGGGAAGAAGAACCAGACGGGGCATCCCATGAATGCCCGGATACCCGATTGGACGGCCATCCGTCTAGCCAACTATGCGAAAAGAAAGTGGAGCCGAAGGGAGTCGAACCCTCGACCTCTAGAGTGCGATTCTAGCGCTCTCCCAACTGAGCTACGGCCCCACGCCGATGCCAAAACGACAGCGTAAAAGCCTTACACAACTCGCGCCAGTGCCGCAAGGGCAACTCGAAGGGAAGGCGGAAAGCACACCCCTTGATTTGACTGCCCGTCCGCGACTCCCTACAGTTCCAGCGCATGTCGATCTCGGATGCAGAGCATTTCGTGTGCGTGCATGGCCACTTCTATCAGCCGCCGCGCGAGAATCCCTGGCTGGAGGCCGTGGAAGTGCAGGACTCTGCCGCCCCATACCACGACTGGAATCACCGGGTCACGGCGGAGTGCTACGCCCCCAATGCCGCGGCGCGCTTGCTCGATGAGCAGAGCCGCATCGTCGCCTTGCGGAACAACTACAACCGCATCAGTTTTAATTTCGGTCCGACGCTGCTGGCGTGGATCGAACAGGCTCGGCCAGATCTGTACGGCCGGATTGAGTCTGCCGATCGGGACAGCGCCCGCTACTTCGGCCGCGGCAGCGCCCTGGCGCAAGCGTACGGGCACTGCATCATGCCGCTCGCCGGCCCGCGCGACCAGCAGACGCAGGTGCGCTGGGGCATCGCCGACTTCGTGCACCGCTTCGGCCGCGTGCCTGACGGCATGTGGTTGCCTGAAACCGCCGTCGACCGCACCACCCTGACGGTATTGGCCGAGAACGGTATTCGCTTCACGATTCTGGCCCCGTCGCAGGCGGCGCGCGTGCGCTATGACGGCCGCCGGTGGGAAGAAGTGCACGACGGGCGCATCGATTGTCAGCGCCCTTACCGCTGCGCCCTCGGGCGAGGGCTCGAGATCACGCTGTTCTTCTATGATGCCGACATCTCCCATGCCGTGGCCTTCAGCGGTCTCCTGAATGATGGCCGGGAGTTGGCCAGACGCCTCACCGCGGCCGCGCTCGGCCGCCCGGCAGCACCCGACGCCCCGCCCCGGCTCGTGCACATCGCCACCGACGGCGAATCGTACGGCCATCATCATCGCTTCGGCGAGATGGCGCTGACGGCGGCTGTCGAAACCATCGAGCGCGAAGCGCAGGTCCGGCTGACGAACTACGCCGCCTACCTCGACCGGGTCGCTGTGATCGACGACGTCGAGATCCGTGACAACTCCTCGTGGAGCTGCGCCCACGGCGTGGAACGCTGGCGCGCGAATTGTGGCTGCCACAGCGGCGGCCATCCCGGCTGGCAGCAGGCGTGGCGCGCGCCGCTGCGCCAGTCCTTGGACTGGCTGAAGACCCAGCTCGATGCGCTCTTCGAACAACAGGGCGGGAAACTGCTGCATGATCCCTGGGCGGTGCGCGACGCCTACATCGCCATTGTCTTGCGGCGTGATCCCGAACGGCGCGATGCCTTTCTGCAACGCCACGCACTGCCCACACCAGACAGCCGCGCGCGCACGCGCATCTGGAAGCTGCTCGAAATGGAGCGGTACGCGCTCCTGTCGTTCACCAGTTGCGGCTGGTTCTTCGACGAGCCGTCGGGCCTCGAAACCACGCAGGTGCTCAGCTACGCAGCGCGGGCCGTGCAGCTTGCCGGCCACCTGGGCGCCAATCTGGAACCGGAGTTCCTGCGCCGGCTCCAGCTGGTCCGCAGCAACCTGCCGCAGTACGGTGACGGCCGCCAACTGTATCGCCAGCTGATTCGCCCCCAGATCACCGACAATAACCGGGTGTCGGCGCACTACGCCATGAACTCGCTGTTTACCCCGACGGAGCCGAAAACCCGCGTCTACGCCTATCGGGTCACGTCGGAGGATCGGGTACTCGAACGCAGTGGGGACACCACCTTTGCCATCGGCCGCGCCCATCTCCGCAGCGAAGCCACGGAGGAGAGCTGTGACTTCGCCTACGCGGCGCTCCATCTCGGCGGGCACGACATGCACTGCGCCGTGGCGGAGACGACATCTGGGTACGCGCAGCTCAAGGCGCAGTTGCTGGAAACGTTTTTTTCCGAACCGTTGAGCGAGCTGGTGCGCCGAATCGATCACGCGTTTGGCGGCGCCTTCTACGCCTTGCGTCACCTGTTCGTCGCCGAACGCCGCCGCATTCTCGACCACCTCATGGCACAGGTGATGGCGGAATACAGTGCCGACTATGAACGCATTGTGAGCAACAATCGCCGCTTGCTCGATTTCCTGGCACAAGCCCGCGTACCGCTGCCACCGGAGCTGGGCCTGGCGACCGGGTTCGTGGTGCAACGCCGCCTGGAGCAGGCAGTGGCCACATTCGTTTCCGGAGCGGACGGCGCCGAGGCCGCACTGGCGGTGTGGGCCGACGCCCAACACTGGGGCATCGTGCCGGCGCTGGGCATTCTCCAACAACTGTTAGAGCAGGCGCTGGTCCGGGCGGTCGACGCCGTGGCCCGGGGCGATGCGCACGGCGGTGTGACGCGGGCACACGCCGTCCTCGATCTCGCCGAGAGCCTAGCGCTGACACTCAATCTGTGGGAAGCGCAGAATCACTACTACGCCTTGGTCACAACTGCCGGCGACGAGCAGTGGGACGCTGCCGCCTTCGCCGAGCTGCGGCGCTTGGGTGAACGACTGTCCTTTCGCTTGCGGGAATGGGACACCCTGGCGATCAGGGCGGCTTGACCCTGCGTCCAGCGTTAATGGTACAGTAGACCCGTGATCCCTTTGCCGGGAAGATGTGGACACCGCGCGAGCCGTGCCGTGGGCGCCATCTCGTGAGCCGAGCCGAAGGCAGGTCCTGAGCGAAGTCGAAGGGAAGTCGTCACGGTTCTCCGTGAGGGAACAGAAGGGTGCGAGATGCCACAGGCAGATATTGAATCCGTTTTGCAGGAAAAGCGTGTGTTCCCATCGCCTCCGGAATTCCAGGCCGCGCATATTGCGAGCGCCGCCGTGTATGAACGCTGGGCGCGTCTGGCGCAGGAGGATCCGGACAAGTTCTGGGCCGAGGTGGCGGGCGAGCTGGACTGGTTCTCTCCCTGGCAGTCGGTGCTCGAGTGGAAGATGCCGTTTGCGAAGTGGTTCGTGGGCGGCACCACGAATCTGGCGTATAACTGCGTCGACCGGCACCTCCATTCATGGCGGCGAAACAAGGCGGCCATCATCTGGGAAGGTGAGCCGGGTGACAGCCGCACCCTGACCTACCATGACCTGCACCGCGAAGTGTCGCGGTTTGCCAATGTGCTGAAGCACTTGGGTGTCAGCAAGGGCGATCGCGTGGGGATCTATCTGCCGATGATTCCCGAGGCGGCCATCGCCATGCTCGCATGCGCGCGCATCGGTGCACCGCACAGCGTCGTCTTCGGCGGCTTCAGCGCTGAGGCGTTGCGCGACCGCCTGAACGATGCCCAGGCCAAGCTGGTGGTGACCGCCGATGGCGGCTACCGCCGTGGAACGGTGGTGCCGTTGAAGGCCAACGTCGATGACGCCCTGCGTGACGCCCCCTCGGTCGAGAACGTGGTGGTCGTCCGCCGCACCGGCGAAACGGTGTCGATGAAGGGCGGTCGCGATCGCTGGTGGCACGACCTGATGGAGAAAGCCGACGAGGTGTGCGAGCCGGAGCCGTTGGATGCGGAACATCCGCTGTTCATCCTTTACACCAGCGGCACCACCGGCAAACCGAAGGGCGTCGTGCACACCACCGGCGGCTACATGGTGCACAGCTACATCACCAGCAAGTGGATCTTCGACCTGAAGGACGAAGACACGTTCTGGTGCACGGCCGACATCGGCTGGGTCACGGGCCACAGCTACGTCGTCTACGGCATCCTCGCCAACGGCGCTACCACTCTGATGTACGAGGGCGCGCCGAATTATCCCGAACCGGATCGGCTCTGGAGCCTCGTCGATAAGTACGGCGTCAGTATCTTCTACACGGCGCCCACTGCCATCCGCAGCTTCAGCAAATGGGGCCGCGAGTGGCCCCGCCGTCACCGCTTGTCGAGCCTGCGGCTGCTTGGAACCGTCGGCGAGCCGATCAATCCCGAGGCCTGGATCTGGTATCACGAAGAAATCGGCAGACAGCGCTGCCCGATTGTCGACACCTGGTGGCAAACGGAGACCGGCGGCATCATGATCTCACCGCTGCCCGGCGTCACGCCGACCAAGCCGGGCTCCGCCACCGTGCCGTTCCCCGGTATTGTGGCGGACGTCCTGACGCGTGAGGGTGGGCCGGTCGCCGCCAACCAGGGCGGGTTCCTGGTGATCAAGCGCCCATGGCCGGGCATGCTGCGCACCATCTACGGCGATCCCGACCGCTACGTGCAGCAGTACTGGAGTCAAATTCCCGGCGTGTATTTCACCGGTGATGGGGCGCGGCGCGACGAGGACGGATACTTCTGGATCATGGGCCGTGTGGACGACGTGGTGAACGTTGCCGGACATCGGCTCGGGACGATGGAGGTGGAGAGCGCACTCGTCAGTCACCCGATGGTTGCCGAGGCGGCGGTGGTGGGCCGGCCGGACGCGCTCAAGGGGCAAGCGGTGGTCGCCTTCGTGACTTTGGAATCGGGGCACAAGCCGACCGAGGAGCTGCGCCTGGAGCTGCGCGAACACGTCGCCAAGGAGATCGGTGCCTTTGCCCGTCCCGACGACCTGCGTTTTACGGAAACGCTGCCCAAGACCCGGAGCGGCAAGATCATGCGGCGCTTGCTGCGTGACGTGGCCGCCGGCAAGGAAAGCGTCGGCGACACCACCACGCTCGAAGACCTGTCCGTTCTGGCCCGATTGCGTGAGGAGGAGGAGTGAAAGCAGCGTTCAGCAGTCAGTCGGAAGGGATCTCTTGGAAAGGCTGATCGCTGAGTGCTGATAGCCGACAGCTAAAGTTATGAAACTACACAACACCCTCTCCGGACGCCTCGAAGAGTTCGTGCCGCTGGTCCCCGGAAAAGTCGGCATGTACGTCTGCGGCGTCACCGTGTACGACCGCTCTCACATTGGACACGCACGGGCGCTGGTCACCTTCGACGTGTTGTTCCGCCATCTGCGCACGCTCGGTTACGACGTGACCTTCGTGCGCAATCTGACCGACGTGGATGACAAGATCATCGCCCGCGCAAAGAAAGCCGGCATCCCGCCGGTGGAGTTGGCGGAAGCGAACATCCGTGCCTTCGGTGAGGATGTCAAAGTGCTGGGGTGCCTGCCGCCGACGCTGGAGCCACGCGCCACCGAGCACGTCGCCGAGATGATTGCATTGATCGAAGAGTTGCAACGCAAGGGCCTGGCCTACCCGGCCGACGGCGACGTCTACTACGCGGTCGACAAGTTTCCGGAGTACGGCAAGCTGGCGAAGCGGCGCCTCGACGACATGCTTGCGGGCGCACGCGTGGAAGTGGACGTGCGCAAGCACCATCCGATGGATTTCGCCTTATGGAAGGCGAGCAAGCCTGGGGAGCCGTGGTGGGACAGCCCGTGGGGACCAGGACGACCGGGCTGGCACATTGAGTGTTCGGTGATGAGCACGAAGTACCTGGGACAGCCGTTCGACATCCACGGCGGTGGCACCGACCTGATCTTTCCGCATCACGAGAACGAAATCGCGCAATCCGAAGGCGCCAAGGGCTGCGCCTTCGCCCGCTACTGGGTGCACAACGGCATGGTTACCATCGAGCAGGAGAAAATGTCGAAGTCGCTCGGCAACTTCTTGACCGTGCAGGAGGCGGCGAGCCAGGTTGGCGGGGAGGCCGTGCGCCTGTTCGTCATCGGCACCCACTACCGCAGCCCGCTCGACTTCTCACCGCAACGCCTCGAAGAATCCGGACGCGCGCTGGCACGGATCTACGAAACCCTGGCGCGTGCCGATGAGACGATTCCAAGCTGGCGTGACGCTGAGCCGGACAGGGCGGTCATGGAGGAATTTCGGGCGGCGATGAATGATGATTTGAACACGGCGCGCGCCGTGGGCGTGCTGTTTGAGACCGTGCGCACCATCAATCGGCTGCTGGACGAAGGCCGGCTAGCGGAGACGGCCCCGCTGCGCCGCGCGGTGGCGCAGATTGCAGAGGTGCTGGGTATCGGCGACCAAGATCCACGCGCCGTGCTCGACCGCGCCAAGTACGCGCATCTCGCCGAGTCGTCGCTCGACACCGCGGAGATCGGGCGGCTCATCGCGGCGCGGAACGCGGCGCGCAAATCCCGTAACTTCAAACAAGCCGACGCCATCCGCGCTGAGCTGAAAGCCAAAGGCATCGTGCTGGAAGATACGCCGACAGGCACGGCGTGGAAGGTGGAAAGATAAAGGCAGCGCAAAGCTGAAAGCCAGAAGTCTCCGGCTTTTGACTTGCGCTTTCAGCTTGTACCTTTCAGCTGAAGTCACTATTTTCATTCTGACGCGCCCGTAGCTCAGGTGGACTAGAGCGGCAGACTTCGAATCTGTAGGCCGGGTGTTCGAATCACCCCGGGCGCACTTCTTCTTGCCCTTGCGGTGCAAGGCCGTGCGCTAGCATGCCATGGACGGACAGGACCGCTGTAGCTGTGCACGTGGAGTCTTGATCGACCGTCACCGCGGGGGTACAGGAAGAGAAATGTCTTGCGTCGCTGGACGCCGTGTTTGCTCGCTGGTCGTAGCGCTGGTGCTTGCCTTGGGCTCGGCCTCCATGAGCCTCTCGCCCTCGGTGCGTTGCCAGTGCCCCCCGAACTGTCCGATGCACGCGCACGGCTTGACCTGCCATCATCGTCCCGGGCTAGGCTGCCACCAGTCGCACCCCGGAGCGGGCATCTACCGCGGTTGTAATCGGGGCGCGGAACAAGCCGTCCCGGCGTTGAGTATCCGCGGTATTTTGCCGGTGTCCGATCCGGCACGTCCTCCTGAGGCACATTCGTTCTTCAAAGTGGTGTCCATGTTTATGGCAACGCAGCCGTTTCCTGAACCGCCGACGCACCCGCCACGGGTGTGTCTCGCCTGATCCGAAGCCGTCACTCTCACATTTACTGAGCACGGGGCCGCCCCCTTGCGGCAAAGGAGACGGGTATGCGCACGGATGGTGCGAGCGCCGTTGGCGGGCTGTCATGCCGCGCCAGTGCGGCCAGAGTCCACCACAATGGCGTCGTTGGAAGTCATACGTTGGCCAAGTCCAACGCGACAGACGACGCAAATTCGGGAAACGAGTTCGTCATCTTCAAGCGGGGGTGGGTCCGCAGCTGGAGGTTGCCTACATGCATGCTGATCCTCGCCGTCTTGTTCGTCACGCTCGCACCCCGCCCGAGCTGGGCGTGCGCCTGCGGATGTGGCGTCTTCGAGGTCGGAACCGCCTCGCTCTTCCCCTCCGGTTCGGGCGGAAGGTTCTTTCTCTCGTACTATTTCTCCGACCAGAACCTGAATTGGCACGAGGCTCATAAGGCGCCCGCAGCCGACAACGGCGACAAGGCGCTCCGAACGCACTTTTTCACGCTCGGCGCTCAGTACATGTTCAACCGGAGCTGGGGCGTGATGGCCGAACTGCCCTACGCCGATCGGTACTTCAAGACGACAGGCGACGACGGCAACGTTCAAGCATTCCAACACAGCGCAATCGGCGACGTGCGTGTCGAGGGGATGTATACGGGTTTCTCGGAAGACATGTCGACCGGCATCCGTTTCGGGGCGAAGCTGGCGAGCGGCGATTTCACCTATCCGAACTTCGATCGGGACACTTCAATCGGGTCGGGGAGCACGGATCTGCTGCTCGGCGCCTACCACATAGGAACCGTGCCATTGACCCTTTGGGATCGTTCCTTGAACTGGTATGGCCAGATCCTCTGGGACGTGCCGTTCTGGAGTCAGCAGCAATACCATCCCGGCAAGGAAATCAACGCCGCACTGGGAGCTCTCTACAATTTCGGCTCCGTTGGGTTTTTCGAAGAAGTCGCTCCGATACTGAGCCTGATCGGCGGGGATCGCACGCGCGACCGTGGTGCGGCGGCGAATTTCGCCAATAGCGGTTACGACCGCCTGCTCATCGGTCCCGGAGCCGAGGTTCAGGTTGGTATCATCCGAATCTACGCCGACGCGGAGTTCCCGATTTACGAGAATGTGGTCGGCAACCAGTTGATCGCGCCCGTTTTGCTCAAGGCGATCTTCAGCTATGATTTTTGATGACTTTCGGGGAATGGACGAACACATGCGCGTATCCTCGTGGCCGGTCGCACTCAGCGGCGAATTGAGCGGGATGCGGCACATCGATGCAGGCGCCGAGCTGCGAGGATTACCAGCACCGCCAGCAGGTTCAGTAGGGTGCCTGCCGTAGCACTCCGCCGGTTCGCTGCGATTGCACATCCATCACCATCCCCACCACCCCCATTGCTAGTCGCGTTGCAGTCGCCAGCGCACACGGCGTACTGCAGCGCGAAAGCGCCGCCGAAATCGCAGGTGCCGTCGCGTGTGCAATCGGCGTCGATATGGCACGAGGCTCCGGCGTTGCCGGAGTTCGCCGAGCACGTCGCGTTGCAGGTTTCCGCGCCGCTGCACGTGTTTCCGGTGCCGCAGTCCTCGTTCGTGTGACACGCGGCGCTGTTGTTGGAACACGTGCCGGCCGGGCAGTCGTTGTCCACCAGGCAGAGACGGCTCGTGGTGATCGAACATGTTCCGCCGTCACCTAGGCTGGACGTGGCGGTGCAGATCGTCGGTCCCGACTTCGCGGGCGGGATGCAGCTCACGCCCGCTGACGCCGTGGCGAAGTTCGGGCCGGTGTGAGTTACGTCGAGGTTTCCTGGATTGGGGTCAATCTCGCCGACACAGGCGGCGCCCAGGCTCAACCCGTAGATGAGCAACGGATCCTTCAAGTTCCTGCCGTACAGGTTGGCATCAGTGCATCCCAGGCTATGGCCGGTCGTCGCGATGTGGATCGTGCCCGTCGAAGGCACGTACTCGTCGAACTGCAGATTGCTCAAAGGAATCACCAGCGGCGTGGGACCGGGGACGATATATGGGGGCGCGGCGAACGGTGCCGCCGCACCGATGGTGGTGAGCCCGTTGAATTGGATCCAGTCGCCGTTGACCTCACCGAACAGTTCCCAGCCGGGGACTATGCCGCCGACACAGACGGATTGGCCTGAGCAGAAATCGGTCTTGGATGTACAGTCCTGATCGCTGTAACAGGGGGTGCCGGCATTGGCGCATGCTCCCGCCGCACAGTTGGCGTTCGTGGTGCAAGAACTGGTGAACAGGCCCCCGTTCGGGTTGGTGCACACCCGGTCGACCACCGGCTTGACGGTCTTAAGAGGGTTCTTGATTAAGAGGTTGAGGAAGTTGATTTGCACATGCGTCAGCTCGGTGAGGTCCTCTTTCCAATAGGCGGTGATGCGTTCGGCGAAGACGTTCGGCATTTTGCCGTTCGACACCGCAACGGACATCGGCACCACCACGTGCAGGCTCGGGGTCGGTCCCAGCGGCGGCGTGGGCGGGGTGAAGAGTGGCTCTGGCATGATGCCACCCTGCGGCTGAAAGCTCTGTTTGTTGATCTGCAACGTCGCGGAGCCGGAGGGTGGCTTTGGCAGCGGCATGTCGAATTCGAAATTACTGGCGTTGATGTTCGCAACCGGTCCGCCCTGCGTTGCATCAAAAATGAGGCATTGCTCGCCGCTGGCGCAGTCCGCGTCCGTGGTGCAGGAACGGCTGGTGGTAGCAGAGCAGTGGTTCAGGAAACAACTCTTCTGGAAGAGAACGCTGGTAGACAGGCGCTGGTGCGTTACCGTACAAGCGTCACCCGCGCCGCCGCCGTCCGCGCTGACGTACACGTCGGCTTGGGTGGCCGGCGTCTTGCCGTTGCTCTTGTTGCGGAGCACCGCGATGGCCTGCGGCGGATGGAGCTCGGAGCGGTAGTTGAAGGTCGGCGCTGGGCTATTGCACAAATTCCCCCCACACTCCCCATCAAAAATGCATGGGGTTGAGGGGTTGTTCGAGCATCCGCCGAGCGGATCAGGGTCGGGGTGCCCGCAATCGAAGATCCAGCGGCCTACGGCAGTGACCCGGTCCCCTTCGCCTGCCCAGGCAAACAGCGGGTATTTTTTGAACTCCAATTCCATCTCGATCAAACCGCAGTTCTCTCCCCCCGCGGTTATCGTCGTGTCTGCCGCGACGCTGCCCACGCTTGACGGCAGCGGCAAGGAGAGGCTCAGCGTGGTACCGCTCAGCGTGTACATGATGTTCACCGGCGTCGTCCCGATCAGCTTAATGACACCGGCTGCCGGGAAGCCGGGCGGAAGGCCTTTCAGAACCAAAGTCGTTGATCCAGCGAGAGCGTTCTGTCCGACAACGGCCGTGAACGGAGGCCCGCACTCAAATCCCGATTGGTTACCGGTCGCCAGAATGCCATTGTCAGAGGCATCGAGCTGGATGAACGTGTTTTGGTCGTCGCCGAGATGGCTACCGGCGAAGTCACCGCCGACGTTGATCTGCGTCAAGGCGACCGTACCGTGGACGGTGACCGGCTGCGACTGGGGAGGAAGCGAGGTATCAGGCCCTCCGTTGATCATCGGCCCGATCGGCTGCCATTCCGGATTCACTTCGGGCAGTAAATCCAGAACGGCGGCGTTCATTTTGACCGGGTAGCAGCCGCCGCACCCTGCGCCGCCCCGGCTGGTGCATGGAGTCGGGGTGCCGTTGAGAAGAATCTCCCCGCGGCCTTGGGCGTAAGAACTCACCGCGATGCTGCTATCGACTGGCGTTGGCGTTGCCTGCGCCAACGTCAGTCCGCTGGTTGCCAGCAGCACCGCCAGACCCACAACTAAGCCACGGGATTCCATGCTTTCGTCCTCCAAATCGTCTCCAAGCGGGACGCCGCTTTCTCTCGTGCCGGGGTACGCGGCGACCTGTTCGCCTGTCCACAGGTCCCCAAGGTTGTAACAGAATTGTCCTAGAGTTGTAACAGAATTGTCAACTAGAAAGCCGATGGGCGACGGCCTTGGAGGCGCGAGCGAACCACTCCCTAGGGAGGGAAACCATAGGTGCGCCGCAGTGTCGGATTGGCGCCGATGGTTTGCAATGCCCGGCTGACGTTCTTTCTATTCTCGCTCTCCTCCTTTCCTTCTTCGACCGCGAATTCGCGGATGGATTTCGGCTTGTGCTCCGCTTTCCGCTGCCGTTCGGTTTCTTCTTCGCTGGATTCCACGTGCGTGCTAGCTGAAGGTGTGGCAGCCGCCATCGTCTCACGGCGGTGGGCACCTGAGTCGCATTCAGTCATGTAGGTGACGCACAACAGAAGGAGCGTCGCTGCCAGCAACATGACGCTGAGATCGTTATTTCGTTTCATCGCCCCCAAACGCCCTCCTGACAAACAGGGATACCCGTCCCCCCCTTGCGCTGCGGAATGGAGACTACCGGTTGCAGAATCCGCAACAATCGTCAACCAAGTTGTGCGGTTAGAGAAGCGGATCGAGCTGGTTGAGCGCCTCAGTATACCGGTCAAACACCGCCCCGAAAAAATGTCCCATTTCATCGCCAAATGGTATAGAGGACCTGGGATGCCCGTCGACGTTGCACGCCCGCGGTCAGAGGGTGCGCTGGGGCCAAGAGATCGCTGGCGACAAGCATTGATGGTTATGCTGACCACCGCTGCCGCGGCAGCGACCCTGGTTGCCGCGACCGTCGTGATCGCGCTCTTCTGGTGGATCAGTCCTCTGTCTTCGGAACAGCCTCAAACTGCTGCGGCTCCCGGCCGGCCGACTGCGAAGACCCAGAGCGCAGGCGAGTCGGCGTGGAAACCATCCGTCGCCGGCGCGCCCGTACCTGCCATCCATCCCATGCCGCACGGTGCCGTGTCGGCTCCCCCTGTCCCGGCTGCACCGGCGCCGCGCGGCGGACCTTCCAGGCGGCGCGCTCCTGACGCCGCAAAGAACCGTGGGATCGCCCAAGGCTTGTCGGATCTGGCTCAGGATCCCGAGGCCATGCAGCAGCTCGATATCACGGGCGACTCGCGCCAGTAGCGACAATCTCGGCATTGGCCATTCTTCTGTCTTGCTGCAACAGCGAAGTCACAACCGTGAGCAGTCATGGAGGGCATTGACAAGCGAAAGCAGCCGAACCACGAGCTGCGGATCGATCCCTCCGGCACGTCCGCGCGCCTGCCTGAGGCGTGGTTGCCGTCGGCGCTCGCACCTGCATTGCTCGCGCTGATTACGGTCGCGGCGTTCGCCAATGCCGTGCCGAATGGCTTTGTCTGGATCGATCACTGGCAGGTCGAAGGCGGCGGGCTGATCGTTCATTCGACGCGCGAGCTCTGGTCGGCTCTCCGTCAGCCACTGGGTTCGATGCCGGGATGGGAAGGGGCCGCGCCCTACGCCCGGCCGGTGGTGATCGTCGTATTCAGCCTCATCCACGCGGTCGCGGATCTCCACCCAAGCGCGTATCATTTCGCCATCGGATCGATGCACCTCGTCAACGTGCTGCTCACGTACAGCCTGCTGCGCGTGCTCACCGGCGCACCGGCAGCAGCATTCTTCACCAGCGCCATCTTCGCGGTGCATCCTCTGCAAACGGCGGCCGTGTCTTGGATCTCGGGCATTGCCGATCCGCTGTTCACCGTCTTCGTACTCCTGGCCTTTCGCCTCCAACTTGCGGCTTCGAGGCGTGCGGAACACGCACAGCTGCCGCGCCTCGGCGCCTTGCTGAGTTTCAGCTCGGCGCTCGGCGCCAAAGAGAGCGCCGTGGTCTTCCCGGTGCTGCTTGCCGTGGCGTACTTCCTCTTTCCGCAGACCCTGCATGACGGCGCCGTGCCGGACGACCGTGGGAGTCGGACGTCGCGTCTTGCCGCAGCCGTCGCGCCGTTCTTCCTCTTGGTGGCAGCGGACCTGCTGTATCGAGTTGTCGTGCTGCAAAGCGGCGCTTGGGGCGGCACCTTCGGCACCATTCCACTGAGCGTGCGACTGTGGACGGCGCCGCGGCTGCTGCTCAGCTATCTCACCTTACCAGCGCGTTTCAGCGGGCTCACGATCTGCGACGATTACGCCCTCTTCACCGGATGGGATGCGTGGTCGGTTGCCGCCGCGCTGGCCGGCATCGTGCTCCTTGCTGGTCTCGCTGTGGCGTACCGTCGGTGGCCGGAGGTCGCGTTCGGCTGCAGCTGGATGGTTCTTGCGCTGGTGCCGGCCCTGAACGTCGTCCCGATCCTTCACTACCGCGCCGACCGGTTCTTCTATTTCCCCATGATCGGGTGGTCGCTGGTCTGCGTCGGTATCCTCCAGCGGTGTGTGCTCGCGCTCGGGCGGCGCCCGGGGACGACGGTGACCCGATGGCGTCGCCCGGCGGCGGCCGCAGCGCTCGTCATCGTCGGCGCGCTGGCGGTTGTGACGGTCCGGCGCAACCGCTTGTTTGCCGACGACCGGACGCTGTTCGAAGCGACAGTGCGGATCTCCCCATTCTGCCGGGAGGCGCGTACGGCGCTCGGGGATGTGTACCTGCGCGCCGGGCGCAGCGATGACGCGATCGAGCAGTACCGGATGGCGCTGGTGTCGCGGCCGGACAGGGCGAGCTATGTCGTGCTTCCGAAGGTGTTGATCAATCTCGGCATGGCACAGCTCGCGCGTGGCGACTTCAGCGCCGCGGAAGACGCGTTCGCGCAGGCCCATCAGCTGCAGCCCGGCTTGCTGCACCCACTCTTCGGCCTAGGCATTGCCGACCTCGGGCTCGGCCGCGCTACCGCGGCAGTCGGTTGGCTGGAACAGGCGTACGCAATCGACCCCGCCGATCCCGACATCACCTTCAACTTGGCGCTGGGGTATGATCGCAGCGGCCGGGCGAGCGACGCAGCGGCCATGTACCAGCACTATCTCGCCATCGCTCCGCGCGGCCGTACCCGCGCGCTGGCCGAGAGGCGCCTGCTCACCCTGAACCCGACGGCGCAGTGAAGGCGCGGTAGGCGCGAAAGAAAGGGCGCGGGGCTGTCCTCGAATTTCGCACGGCTCGCGATGACAGTCTTTGGTCAGTTCAAAAGACCCCACTTCCCGGTCGTTGCCTATCTTGCGTGTGCTCTTCGGCTCTGTCATTTATGGGGGGAGACTGCTTAGTACGAATACTCAGTATAGGAGGTGACCTTTGGCACGTGTCAACACACGGGTAGGGGCAGGGCAACAGTCCTCGCGATCCGGGTTACGGATCGTTGATCTAAAACGGCGGCCGGTCAGCGCCACGAGGCTGATGAACGTGAAGATTCCGGCGGCTCTCAGTGATGCGATTGACCACCTCGCGGGAGAGTTCGGCACCTCAAAAACCGAGGTGGTGGTAGCGCTGCTGAACACTGGCCTCGATATCGCGGGTGCCAGATTGAAAGGGCTGCGCCTTCCCAAGGGCAAGTAGTCCGTGCCGGCTCTGGACGCGGGCGAGCCCAGGGCCGCCGCGTCCGCGGGCCTGCTGCAGCAGGCCTCTCGGCCGTGGGGGTTCAATCCAGGTGCGGACGTACGCCCGCGGCCAGCTGGGCGCTGAAACCGTTCTGGCCAGCGATCGCCAACTGTGCGTCACGCCAGCGCTGCAACCCACTCCGCAAGTAATCGGCGTCAATGCCGAGGAGGTCGCAGACGTTCTCAAATGAGAACGCGAGGGGTTCGTCACCGGCACGGACGACGCGTGCATTGTCCTCGGCCATGATCCACCGTTCCGCCTCCTTGAAGAGCAGCCGCTCGGTTTTTTTCCTGGCGTGCGTGTGCTTCTGATAGCAGTGAATAGCGTCTTCCAGTACGGCAATCAGTAGCTGGTGCTCGCCCTTCTTGCTCGGCGCCTCCCTGCGCGACGTCCCGGCAAACTGTGATGGAAGAATGAGATCCAGCTCGAAGTCCCTGTCATGCTTCATCAGTCGTAGCTCCAGATTCGGCAACCGAGGAAGGAGCTGCGCCCCCTCCGCGCCACCACCCTTCCTGCTGCTGCCGAGAGCAATGACTGCGCCACGAGGACGGTACGTCACGTCACGGCGGCGACATTCTCTGCCTTGTCCTCTCACTGCCTAAAATGGCAGCGAACAATATCGTCGTGCCGAAGTTGGAGGCAAACGGATTCCTCCACCAGACGACCGACATTGTCGCTGCGCCCGCCGTCAAAAAGATGGGCCGCCGACGCATCGTGCCGGCTTCGATGACGGCCTCGGCCAGCGGCGCGCCGCCTGCAGCGCGCCGACTCGCCCAAGCCGCTGCAGCAATCGAGCCGCAGATTCCGGAGTCTATTCGACCAGCGAAGGTGGAGGCGCTTCGGGGGGGAAGAGCGACGGCTGTTTTGGAGCCGCTGCTGGAGTTTCTTCGTGCGAGTGCCCGGTCACGAGTGTTTCAAGTTCCTGCACTCGCCGGGACAGTTTCTGCACCTCTTCCCGCAACCCCGTGTTGCGTCCGACCAACTGCTTCAGCACCGGCTCCAGACGTTTGGTGGCTTCCTTCTGCAGCGCGGAGAGAAACCGCTTAGATCGCGACTCCAGATCCTTCGACGTTTGCTTCACAACCTTGTCGAAATCTCTTCGAAGCTGCCGCGCTTCGCTCACCACCCGATCCAACGCCCGCTTCTGATCGCGAGAGAGCCGAACGGTTTCCTTGCGCGCTCGGCTGAGCACGTTTTCGGCATCGCGTTGGAGCTTCTTAAGGTTTCCTTGTAGATGCGACAGGACCGGACCTGCTGTAAGCTTGCCTCGAACCGCCTTTTTCTTCGCCATTGGAGAGTTCTCCTTTGGCCTTGACATACTCCTTGAGCAAGCTTCTGGCAAATCGATTCTTTTGCCTGCGCACCGCCCCTTTTGGCGCCCTCCGCTTCCTGACGGTGAGTATGGGACAGATCGCCTTATCGGAATCGTTCGAACGCCACCGGATGGGCTGGCGACGGAAGACGGGGTTACCGAGAACGAGGCGAGGACCAATTCACGGTGTTTGGCGCGTCCTGTCATTCGGTCGCGAGTTTTGGATCACCTCAGCGCTGCGGGTAAGCAGGGTGAAGGTTGACGGAGATCATTCTCCTCGGATGTTCAATCTGAATAATCGGCGGAGTGAAACGGACCGTCGTATTCAGCGGAACTGCGAACGCATCAACCCCGGTACGGGCGCTCATCGCGGCGATCGTTGAGCGGGCACTGGACGATCTGGAGCTCGAAGGTGGCTTCAGGGAGCGGGCGCTCTTGTGGCTCAATAAGGCCGAGGCTCAGGACCGACCCGGGTCGTTCCAATGGTGCTGTGAGGCGCTCGGTGTGAATCCCGATGCCGTGCGCCGCGCATTTCGGCAGCGGCTTGCATCCGCTCAGGGACGCTGACACCTGAGTGTGAGACTGCACTAGTGTCACCCCGACCTTTGGGGGCAAACGGCACCCGGCTGAACGCAGCGCTATCGTGATGATCAAATTCGTGCGGCGTGAGCATGTCAACAGACCGGCCGGGCCACTCACGGCTGTGCCTTCCACCCATGAGGAGCCGCAGCTTTTGACCGGATTCGAAATGCTGGCAGACCCAAGGGTGGCGACACTGCCGATGAGTCAGCGCCCTTCTCATTTTTCCTCCTGACGCTCTTCGCGCTCGCGCTGCTTCTGATCGCGACGATACTCCTTCAGTTTTTTGCGGCGTTCCAGATCGTCCTCGTTCATTTTGCGTTCCAGATCGTCCTCGCGACGTTGCCGTGTTTCTTCCGAGTGCAGATGTTTCAGTTGCTTGCGTAGCTCCAGACCCTGCTCACGGCGCTCGCGCCTCTCTTTCAAGTGAAGATCTCTCAGGTCCTTGCGGTGCTCTTGATATTCCTCGCGGCGTTCGCGTTGGTCCTCCGGCTGCTCCTTCTCATCGGCTAGAGCGGTTTGCGGGCTGTCCCACGCCGCCCGGACATGCCCTTGCACGACCCGTACGGCGCCATCCTCTCGGGTGCGGAGTGGAGCAATTCCAAGCAAGCACGCGGTTGCTACTGCGCCGAGGTATCTGGTCATCATGATCGTTTCCACATCTGGACTCCGCTATCGCCTGAACATGCGCGCGAAGCCGTGAGGGCCGAGCAGACCGGTCCGCGCCCTGGTCGAGTTGTTTGACACCGGCAGGACCCCGTCCTTTGTTTCGCTGGTGTCGCGGTGGGCGAATACGGACGCCGCATTTGATGTCGGACACCCGTTGAGTGCTGCGTTCACGGCCGTGAGGAGGCAGTCGACGGTCACGTGGCCGTTGCCGTTGCAGTCGAACGCTGGACATTGGTCGAGCGGCACGGTCCCCAATGCGATGTTGGCGCCGGTTATGAGCTCGTCGACCGTCACCGTGCCGCTGTGGTTGCAGTCACCGATACAGGCGACATGAACGGTCGTCGCCGTAGGTGTAACGCTCGCAGTAGGGCCATTGGTGGGTGTCGCCGTACGCAGCATCGTGTAGGTCGGTGACGCTGTGACGGCGGGAGACGGTGGTGGAGTCGCTGTGCAGGCGCCCGGATAGCTCAACGGATTGGCCGGGTCGGTGCCCGCGTCGAGCTCGTCGCGGTCGAAGCAGCCGTCCTCGTCGCGGTCGACGCCGACGCGGACGCCGGCCCCGGGTGATACACAGAGGTACGTCAGCTCCTGTCCAGGCGTCGTGGCCAGCGCGCGCAACTGGACGTCGCCGAGCAGCGGCTCGGAGGCCCGGTCACTGCGGAACATGCCATCGGACTGCCGATACCAGCCCCGCTGCAAGCCGGCGGCGTTCCCTTTGACCACGAGATCGCAGTCGCCCGCTTGCGCCCGAGCGATGAGGAGATCGATGCGCGGCCCCACGGTCGATGCATTGCCGCTGTTCAACGTGATCTCTTGACCCATCGCCGGCTTCATGTCGCTGTCGAAGGCGAGCATGAATTGCTCGACGTTGCGGCGCTGGGTATTGCCGGCAGCGCCGCTAGGGAAGCCACCAGGATTAAGGCCGCTCTGGTTGAACACCGTGGCGTTGTGGAAGCGGAACATGGTGTCGACGCTGCCGTCGTGCAAGAAGCCGAATCCCCGCACCTGCGGGCCTTGTGGACCGTTGTTGCCCGGATTGATGAAGTCCGAGACCGACGGCATGCCGAACATGCCGACCTTTTGATACAGGTTCCGCAGGTGCGGAATCTTGAGGTCCTGCGTTTCGTTCTCGAAGCTGGAGAATCCGTCGGTGCCGAAGTGGCCGTTGGCGGGATCGAGCGCGTGGCACCCGTGACAGGGCTGGAGGGTGTCGGTGGGCACGCTGCCCATGAAGAAATCGCGCCCCGCCTGCTGCGCTGCCGTGAGCGAGTTGTCGAGCGCCCGGTTGGGATTGGGCGGTAGGGTCACTTGCAGAATGAAGGTGGCGAACTGTTGCATCTGCGCGGGCGTCAATTGGGTCGCGCGCCCGACCAGGCTTGTGAACGCCACGTTGAACTTCAGGAAGGCGCCGTTCGCATCCAGCGGATTGCCGCCCGGATCGTTGCCGGCCGTGCGGTCGCCGCGCCAGTGCATTGGACCGTTGTTGATCATGCCGCGCAGGGTCTGCGTCGTCATCGGGCCCTTCAACGAATGGAAGTCCGGGTCGATGATGGCCGGAATGCGGAACGGATTGGGGTTGTGGAGCACGGTGTTCTCGGGAACGCCGAGGTCCCACGCCAGGCTGTCGAAGTCGCCGAACACGTGGCAACTCGAGCAGGACGCTTCGCCGTTGCTCGAGGTCAGGTTGGCGTCGTACAAGAACGGCCGGCCGGCGACGACGCCGGCAGGCTCGACCGTGAAAAGATGCTGGTGATCGACCTCGGCATTGGTGAGCGTGTTGACAACCGACACGCCGTTGTCGAAGCGGGTCAGCACGTAGAGGCGGTGGTTGGGCTCGTCGAGCACGACGCCGCTGGGGCCACCGCCGCTGACGGCGATGTAGTTCGCGCCGTCGGGCACGAAGGTGTCGTTTTCGAGCTGGGTGGTGTTGAAGACGCCCACCTGGCTCGACCCGAAGGCGGCGACGTACAGCGTCGCGCCGTCGCTGGTCACGGACATGCCGGTTGGTGTCGCTAGACTGTTTGCCGACGTGCCGGCCGGGGCCGGTCTGATGCGGTAATCGATATGCTTGTTGAGATGGCGCGGCGTCACCGAGGGGCCGGATGGATCGAGCACAGTGATACGGGCTTCGTGCAGGTGGCCCTGCACCGTGCTGCCGCCGCTGCCGTTGCCCTCGAAGCGCACGTCGTTTTTCGCCTCGGTGTTGCTGACGTAGATCTTGCCGCTCGACGGGTTCACCGCCATGTTGAACAAGATGGTGCCGACGCTCGCGAACTCACCGGCGGTGATCTCGACCGGCGGAGTGGCGCCGGCGTCGATGCTGAACACGTCCCGGTCGGGGAGGGAAAAGCGGATGGCGTTATCCCACTGGCGGCCGCAGGAGCTGCCGGGGCAGTCGGCGTTAGTGGCACAGGGCTCGCCGCGATTGGTTCCGGCCGCGCAGGCGTGGTCGACCCAGTGCGTGCCGTTGAACTTGGCGATCAGGCCGGTGTTCGGTCCCGTGACGCCGTCGGCATCCACATTGGGAGCCGGGACGCCGCCGGGATAGGTCACCCCATCCACCGTGCACGGCGGCAGCGTGTGGTCGGCGTCGCTGCCATTGGCACACACGACGCCGGCGGTGACGGTGGCGGTCTGGTTGCCGGAGTGGAAGGCGGCGGCGTAGACGGTGTTCCCGTCATTGCTAACTGCGAGGGCGCGGGGGGTGTCGGCGAAAAGCGTGACGATGGTAAGCGGGGCGCCGCCGAGCCCGCTGCCCAGGGCGGCGGCGTCGAACACCCACACGTCGGCGCGGCCCACGCCCGGCGTCGTCAGTTGCGGGTCGATGCCCTGGGCCACGAGGTGCTGCCCACGGTGCGCGGTGGTGATGAAGGCGCGATGACGGCCGGGCCCCGCGAAGACAATGTCACGCGGTTCGTCGCCGACCAGCAGGGTGTTGATGACGCGGGGTTGGCCCGTGCTGACGTCGACGATGCTGATGCTGTCGGAGAGGTGATTGACCACCCAGACTTCAGTGTTGGTGCGCGCCGCGACGGCCACCGGCTCCATGCCCACGACCACCGAACCGCGGTGCGTCAGCGGCGGCCCGACGCTGAAGATTTCGAGCCGATTATCCGGCGTGTTGACCGCGAAGAGTGTGGTGCCGTCGGGCGACAGCGCCAGCGGCCGCACCAGGCCGCTCTCGAACTCGACGAACGAACCCGCCCGCGCTGGCCGCGGGGCGGCAAGCATGGCCGTCAGAGAAAACAAAACGAGCGAAAACAGCCGACAGCCCCGCCCGCGCCAGAATTGTCCCGACCGCATCGTCGCTCCCGTCTCCGCGGGAATAGTCGTCAACGGCGTCGTGGCCGTGACGACGAAGGACGGCTGCGGTAGAGCGGGGCAGGTCTGCATCGACGAGAAAGCGCACACGGGCTCACTCAATGGTCGGCAAGGTGTGATGTTCCTCTTCCTCAACCAACTGGCTCGCATACGCGAGCGCCGCACGTACATCTTCTTGGGTCACGTCGTACTCGCGGCACACTTCGTCAACCGACATGCCGCCGGCAAGCCCGCCAAGGAGACGCACGATCGGTACTCGGGTGCCTCGAATCACTGGTCTTCCGTGCTGAATGCGAGGATCAATTACGATGCGATCCGCCATGGCAGGCCTCCTGGGAGTATTATTGGCGTGTGGGCTGGCAGGGTCAACCGGTGAGGCGGCGGCCGGTGGCCGCAAGGTTCGGCGCTAGCTCCCGCGAGCAGCGTGCCGCCGGGCTCACCAAGGACTCGCTGATCGACTGTGGCCACATCACAACCGTCGCCATCGAGCAGCTGGGTCGACGCCTCGGGACGCTGCCCGCGGAACTCTTGCTCGATCTCAACACGGCATTGAAGCGGAGCCTGGCCCTCCCCTGACGCCCAGATCGCTGGGGTGCCTCCCGGCAGCGCCTCTGCGCGCGGCGCGGTCCGCGCCCGCAGTCGCCGAGCCCCTCGGCGACTGTCAGGAAGCGGGGCAGCACTGGCGGAAACCCGAGCACCGATTCCTTTGAGTGCCGCACGCAATCTCCTTATCTTGTCAGGTCAACAGACCGCGCATACGACACGTGCCCGTGCAATTTGGCCATGTCGGCCTCGACCACCTTCCCTGCATCGAGCATGTGTGTATAGCCGCGGATCCTATTGCGGTAACCTTTGGTCAATCGCGGCTTTTCTCCGTGAACTAGAAGCCCATGCACCTTCAGGCGGCCAGGGTGTTTTGAAAGTCGTTCCTTCTTCTCGGCAAGCTGCCACCCCCGCGACTCTATGATTCTGCGCACTTCCGATTTGAGTTCCACGGGAAATTCGCCTTCGCGAGAGAAGACGATGTCATCCGCGTAGCGCGTGAAGCGAAGGCCAAACTTTTTAGCCACCGCATCCAACTCCTCATCTGCCTCACGGAACACGAGATTTGACAGGACCGGACTCGCCGGTGATCCCTGTGAGAGCATCCCATCGTAACAGCAAAGTTTGGCGATCACTTCGGCGCCGCGGTCCGTGTACCCCAGGCCCTTGAGTGCCGCTACCACCTTGCTCAACGGCGTACTGGGGAAGAAGTCTGCGATGTCAACCGAGTAAACCCAGGTGGCGCCGCAGTTTAGGGATGCGGCCTTTACAGCGGACCGCCCCTTCACAAACCCGAAAACGCATTCACTGAATCTGACCGCTTCCGCAAGGTGGCACCCAAACCACTTCTGAATAACCTTCAATGCGACCTTGGGAGCGTGGATGATTCTCTGCTTCTTCTCTTTTGGAATGGAGAACGTGCGGTAGTATCGTTCTGGGCGGCGATACAGGGCGCCACTGAACTTCGGGCTGTACCCGAAAAGGGTAGCCAGACACCGAATGGACACGACAGGAGGAAGCCGGCTGGTGGCCAATCGCTCAATGGCGTTTCCATACGACGTGCGAACATCTTCTGGCAGCGCCTTCAGGAACTGCTCGGGTGTGGAGAAAGAAACAAAGGATGGCGGTGGGTTCACGGGAAGAGCAAAGCCTTTGAAGCTTTCGTTTGCTGCCGCAATGGTGACTTGGTAACAAGATCAGCACGTTCGAGAGGGGGAAGGACGCCGAGCAATTCGTTCAGGAGGCTAGAGCATGACAGTGCGCGACGATCTCTCGGTGCTTCTTGGTGAGAAACCCTTCGCCGCAGCCATCGCGAAGCTCGAAGAGCTGCTGAACCAGAGTGGTCGGGCGTTCTTGATCGGGGCTGGCTGCAGCAAGTGTGCAGGATTGCCCCTGACCGCCGAACTGACTGAGAAGGCCCTCAATGGTGGCGAGCTTGGCGACGCCACAAAAGCGATTCTTACTGCAATTCGCGAACTGTTCGATGGTGCTGCCAACGCGAACATTGAGGACTACCTAAGCGAGCTGATCGACCTGCTTGCTATCGCTGACCGAAGGACCTCGCGAGGCGCGTCAAATAAAGAGATCTCTCTGGGGGGAGTCTCCTATAGCGAAGCGCAGTTGCGGATGGCCGCCGACGAAATCAAGCGGGGCATCGCGAGAGTCATTGAGAAGAAGGTGTCCATCGAAATCCACCGACGCTTTGTTCGAGCTGTGCATCGCCCCCTGCGGCCAGGGAAATCTACATCTGGTCAGGCAGTGGACTATCTCGTCTTGAACTACGACACCGTACTTGAGGACGCCTTGGCATTGGAGCGCGTCCCTTTCTCGGACGGGCTCGACGGAGGAGTGACTGGTTGGTGGAGCCCTGAAACATTCGATCGCAGCGAGCTGGCAGCCCGCGTGTACAAGCTGCACGGATCGATCAACTGGTGCGACTTCCCGGACGATCCTTTGCCTCGGCGGATCGGGCCTAGTCTCGAGATCGAGGCGGCTAACGACCGGCGAATTCTCATCTGGCCAGCCTCGACGAAATACCGCGAAACTCAGCTTGACCCGTTCGCGCACCTGTGGGAGCGCGCTCGAAGAGTGCTCCGGCCGAGTCGCGGTTCCCAGTGTGTTCTGGTCGTCTGCGGGTATCGATTCGGCGACACTCACATCAATCTTGAACTCGATCGCGCGCTACGGAAATCGGCAGGTGATCTCACAATTGTCGTGTTCACGTCTGACGACGTGCCTACCGGTCAGTTGGAGAAATGGCATAACGACGACGATGTAAAAGAGCAGGTGATCGTGTTCGCCAAAAGGGGGTTCTTCCACGGCACCCAGTCGGAAAGCGCGACGAATGACCTCCTGTGGTGGAAGTTCGAGAACATCACTCGCCTGCTTGGAGTTGAGCGATGAACGGCGAGAAACGCAATCCAGGCGATCCTATCGAGAACCTGGCTATCGGCAAGATCATTGAAGTAGACGGATCACACGTCATTGCCGAATTGGACCCCGGTCTGACAGAGCTGTCGCGTGTCTATGCTGGCGAGGCCTATCCGATCGGCCAATTCGGTTCGATCGTCCGCATTCACTTCGGGCGCCGCCTGATCTACGCGCTCGTGGGTCGGCTCAGAATGAAAGCAGAGTACGAAGCGGAGCGCGGTCTGGCGCCCAACGCCTCGCCGGATGAGAGGATCGTCGAGGCCGACTTGTTTGGGGAGGGCGAGTGGGCCTCGGACGCCGCCGGCAAACCAAGGCTGAAGTTCGAACGTGGCGTGGCGACCTATCCCTTGCCGCAGCAGACCGTGTATCTCACACCAAAGTCGGAGCTGCGCTTCATCTATGGGCACGGGACAGGTTCGGTTATCCGCCTCGGCGAGCACGTTGGTTCCGGCGGTGCACCGTGCTTTGCGGATATGAACGAACTACTTGGCAAGCACACTGCGGTGCTCGGCTCGACCGGGGCCGGCAAGTCTGGTGCGGTTGCAGCGATTATTCACAGCGTTCTTGCACGGGGAGAGGAGGCGGGTTACGCAAGTTGGAAACCACGGATTGTCATTCTCGACCCTCACAACGAATATGGTGCGGCGTTTCCTGCGCACTCCAGGTTGTCGATTGACGATGGAACTCTGTCGCTTCCGTACTGGCTTCTGAACTTTCAGGAAACGGTCGCGCTTCTGATCGGAAAAACGGAGTTCGTCGCAACATCGCAGGCGAACATCGTCAAGAGCGCCCTGATGGACGCACGAAACGAGGGTGCCACCGTACTCGGTTTAGAGGTAGGAGCGATCACGGTTGACTCGCCTGTCCCATACAAGCTGGCAACCCTCCGCGCCAAGATCGAGGCCGACAAGCCATCCCAAGCCAGCAAACAGGACTCGCACAACTCGATTCTTCAAAAGCTCGATGTTCTTGAAGCCGATGGTCGCCTCAGGTTTCTTATGGCGAACTGGGCTGGCGGAGGGCAAGATCCGTTCCCCACGATCGTTGCTCAATTGATGGGAGATGGACCACAGCCCCGCGTAATTGACTTATCTGGTGTACGTAATGAGGTGGCAGGCGTCTGCAGCGCGGTAATTGCCCGCACCCTATTTAACCTGAAGGTGTGGCAAACCTCTGAGGAGCGGGCAAGCGATCCTGTTCTTCTAGTATGTGAGGAGGCTCACCGATATGTACCCAATCGTGGCGAGGCTCAGTACGAGGCCGCACAGGAAGCAATACGCCAAATTGCCAAGGAAGGGAGGAAGTACGGTGTTGGGCTGCTTCTTGTATCCCAAAGGCCAAGCGAAGTTGAGGCAACGGTTCTTTCGCAGTGCAATTCATGGGTCGTATTGAGGGTGACCAACGATGCTGACCGTGAGCACGTGAAGGGAATACTCCCCGACTCGATGGCGGGCCTGACAAAGATGCTCTCTGGCCTGCGGCGACAAGAGGCGATCTTTGTGGGGCAGGCGGCAATGCTGCCCTCGCGCATCATGATCAGAGATCTATTGCCCGATCAGCTGCCCAAGTCGAAGGACATCGACTTCGACGTGGGATGGCAGAGCGCCGCGATGTCCGAAGACCAGCTCAAGGTCGTGGCAAATCGCTGGCGGTATCAAAAGCGATGACTCTCTCTGAATCAGTCGTCGAGCAATCCGCCTAGCTGGCGCGAGCGTCCACCGCGCTGAAGGCGTTGTGCCTCGTAAGGGTCACGCCGCCGCACTGTCACGAAGAATTACCTCCAGATCGAAGAAGCGTGCGCCATCCAGACCCAAGTACCGTTCTGGGTGACACGTAAGGATGAGCACCTGCAATCGCTGCGCGGCCTCTTCCAGTATCCGCATCACACGGGCGAAGCGTCCGGAGTCTGTCGCAACCAACACGTCGTCCAGCACCACGAGTTGGCGCTCGCCTTTGGCGAGCACGTCGGCCAAAGCGAGACGTGTCGCGAGATAGATCTGCTCGTGCTCGCCTCCTGACATGCTTTCGATCGACACCGGTGCATCGGCGATTCCCGGCATCACCTGCGTGGGCTCGAACGCTTCCCCGAGTTGGACACGGCCCAGCCGATTGCCAGCGATGCGCTGCAGCGTGCGCGTTGCAGCGACTTCCACCGGAGCCGCTACTGCGGCTAGTGCTGCGTTTCGTGACTCTGCAACAGTTGTCCGCAGCAGGCGGATGGCGGCCAGCCGCAAATCTTCGCTGCCAATCTCGCGGCTGAGCCGGGCAACTTCCTCCTCCGCCCGAGCGAGGGCCGAGTACGGGCCCTGTGCTGAAGTGTGCATGAGCCGGCCCTCTTCGCTCTTTTCCTGTTCGAGCGCTTTGGTTGCCGCATCGTCGGCGGCCTGCAGTTGCTTCTCTAGCGTGGTCACCGCGGTGCCGGGATCGTCGCCAAACTCGGAGAGCTTGGCCTCAATCTCTTCGAGACCTGCCCTCGCAGCATCCCAGGCAAGAACGATCCCTCTCAGCTCGCCCTCGCGTTCCACCTCGGACTTGCTGTCGTTGGTCAGCTCAGCGAGCTTGGCGGCCAACGATCGCTCACGTCGATCGGTCTCTTCAATGCGCACCTCAACCGTGCCCCGTTGGTGGCTGGCTGCGTTCAGGGCAACCTGCGCGGCGTCGCGAGCGGCCTCAGCCGTGTCGAGAGAAGCGAGGAACGCTCGCTTGTCCGCATCGGCCGCGGCTCTGAGCGCCTCCGCATCGGGAGGTGCATCGCGCCAGTCCGGACAATCCGCGACGATCCGCGAGAGCACCGCCGCGAGCGTGGCGTGTTCCGCTTCGATCTGCTCGACCGTCTCCCCAGCCAACAGAGTGTCGATCTGTGGTTGCGCCGCCGCGACTCGTTCGTCCAGCTGCGTCGCCTTGTCCTGCAATGTATCCAGCGCCTCGATGTCCGCGGTCCCAAACGCCTCGGTCAGAGCTTTGAGCTTCTGCTCCGCCTTCTCCCGGTCGGCGCGGATCTCAACGATCGAACTGGCAGGCCCACGGGCGCGGAGGCGGGCGATACCGGGCAAGTCGACAACGACCTCGGGGGACCCCTTCACTTGTGTGGGCACCCCCGCTGAAAGCGATCGCTCACCGGGTTCTTCACCAGACACGATGACGAGTGCAACGGCTTCCTCGGGAACGATCTCCAGCGTGATCAGTGCGGCTTCGAGGCGCACCTGCGCGTCGTCGTGGTCCCTCATTGCCTTGCGGATCGCGCGCAGCGTCTTCGCATCGGGCGCGATTAGACGGCTGCGCTCCAGCTTGTGCTGCGCAAGAGTTTCGGATGCGTCGGCAATTCGGCGCAACCGATCATCGAGGGCCGATGCCCGGCGCAGCTCGTCGAGATAGCGGCCCGCAAGCTCGGCGCGCTGCCGCGCTGCTTCATTCGCGTCGCGTGTCTTGCGAACATCTTCGAGAGCCTTCTGCGTCCGCGCGGCTTCTATCTCGTGCTGCTCGACCTCGCGAACCCACGATGGCAGCTCGGAACGGAGCTGGGCGAGGGCTTGCCGCACGTCAACCAGCTCCTTCGCCGCGGTCTTGATCGCCTCGATTCGCTGCTGCAGCGCACGATGCTGAGCCTGGGCCGCCTTCACTCGCTCCACCCCTCTCTGCCAATGTGGGTGAGACAGTTGGGTAGCAACAGTTTACTGTAGAGGGCGGGGAGGAAATGATGGATGAAGGTGGTGGAGAAGAAACAGGTGGATGAGACGTTCGGGGAAACGGAAGGAGCCCGTAGGG
>JBIOJG010000008.1:0-143882 GCA_044450645.1 Binatia bacterium | reverse complement strand
GCGAGCAAGCTGATCCCGTGTCGCCACTTCTTGGGGTTCAGCCGCGATGGTACCTCACGCCGGCGCACCGACTGCTCCAAACGGTGTCCAGCCCGACGGCTGCCCTATTGGCCCTGGCGGCGTTTCTCCTCGTTTTTTTTCTCCCCGTCTTTAGCGGTGGATCCGTAGAGTCAGTCACCGGACGGACCGTGCGTATACTCGTGGGGGTGCTCGTCATTGCCGCCTGGATCCTTTTGGGGGCGAGGGAGTACTTCTTCTAGTCATGCCTATGCGCTTCCTGTGCTCCTTCACCACCTTGGTGCTTTTTCTGTCCCTTGAGGTTCGGGCCGAGGAGTCGTGCCGCACCTGTCATCCGGACGTGCGAATCGAGTACGAGACCAGCGTGCACGGGAAAGAGTTCAGCTGCACCGTGTGTCACGGAGGAGACCCTGAAGTTCTGACTATTGAAGCGCACTCGCCCCAAAAGCGGTACATTGGCATACCGGCCCGCACAGATATCCCTCGCGTCTGCGCTTCTTGTCATGCAGATCCGAACCGCATGAGATCGTCCGGCCTTCCGACCGATCAATACGCGCAGTATCAGACCTCGCAGCACGGCTTGCTGCTGGCGAAGGGCGATATGCACGTGGCGGTCTGCACCGATTGCCACGGTGTGCATGGCATCCTTCCGCGTGGGGAGCCCAACAGCCCAGTCGAAGCCCGCAACATTCCTTCGACTTGTGGTCGTTGCCATGCCGATCAGGAACTCATGGCAACGTACAATCTCCCCGCGGACCAAGTGGACAAATTCCGCCGCAGCGTCCATGGGACTGCACTCTTTGTTGATGGGCACCCTTCTGCCCCGACTTGTACAACGTGCCACGGAACGCATGGTGCGGCGTCCATCGTAGGCACAGCCGGCCGAGTGTGCGGCCATTGCCATTCGCGTACCCGTGAGTACTTCAACGAAAGCCCACATAAGAAGGCGGCTCAAGAACAGAAGATGTCAGAATGCGTGAGCTGCCACGGATATCATGACACTCAGCCACCAGATCCGCGGCTCTTCGATACGGCCTGCCAGGTGTGCCATGAACGGGACAGCAAGGCATTTTTGACCGGGCAGAAGCTGAAGACCACCCTTGCGCAGGCCAATGAATCGCTGGAGACCGCGCTCGGCGAGTTGAGTGAGATCGAAGAGTTTTCTCCAACGATAGTGCGGTATCGCCCTCGCCTCCAGCAGGCGCGCGCGTATTTTATGGAAGCACTTCCGGTCCAGCACTCCCTCAACGCCGATCGTGTTGACGACCTTACCCGCAATGCCCGATCGATCGGTGAGGAAGTCCGCTCCTCGGTGCACGGTGTCCAGGAAGAGATCCGCGTGCGCTACGTCGTCCTGGCGGTAGCGTGGGTCCTGATCCTTTTTGCCGTCGCTATCGCCTACATGTATCGGCAAGAACGCCGCCGGCTCCGTGCCAAGGCCGAGACGGAAGCCGGGCCGCACTAGGCGCCAGGCGATGGAAAGCAGTCCGGGACCATGCGAGAGGGCGTGAGCAGATGGGGGAGAAGGATTGTCGTTGCGCTGGCGATCCTTATCCCATCCGGGGCCGCATTCATTTTTCTCTCGATCCAGGTCACTTCCCAGCCGCGGTTCTGTGGCAGCTGCCACTACATGGCGCCCTATTACCAGTCTTGGCGCACCTCGAGTCACAAGGAGGTCGCGTGCGTTGAATGTCACATCCCACCGGGAATTCAGTCCGAGGTTCGGAAGAAGTACGAAGCGTTGGCGATGGTCGCGCGCTACTTCACGGGTACCTACTCGACCAACCCGTGGGCCGAGGTTGACGACCTCAGCTGCCTGCGCAGCGGCTGTCATATCAAACGGGTTTTGCTGGGCAAGGAACTCTACCGCGGTGTCCTTTTCGACCATCAGCCTCACCTCACTGAGTTGCGGAGGGAGAAGCGCCTGCGGTGTACCAGTTGCCACTCGCAGATCGTGCAGGGCAGCCACATTGCAGTGACTGGCAGCACCTGTTTTCTGTGCCACTTCAAGAACACCACCTTGAATCAAGGCACGGCACGCTGCACGCTTTGCCACGAGATTCCGGAGAAGACGATCACGACGGCCGGGCTCTCGTTCGATCATGGCGAGGTGAAGCGGCTCGATATGAACTGCACGCTCTGTCATGAGGGCGTGGTGCGTGGAAACGGCGAAGTGCCACGTGAGCGCTGCTACACTTGTCACAACGACACCTCCCGCCTGAATCTCTATGGTAAAACGGAATTCCTCCATCGCATGCACGTGACCGAACACAAGGTCGAATGCCTCAACTGTCATATCGAAATTACGCACAAGATCCCGGCGCGAGAGGAAGCTTTGGCGGCCGAATGCAAGAGCTGTCACAGCTCTGCTGCCGGCCATTCCGCAGTGCGTGACTTATACCGTGGAATTAGCGGGAAGGGAGTGAATCCCCGGCCCGCAGCGATGTATCTCGCTGGGGTGCGGTGCGAGGCCTGTCACAACGTGCCCGGTTCCGAATTCGGGCGCGCCAGTGAAGTAAGCTGCATGTCCTGCCACGGTCCGAAGTACCTGACCATCTATCGGAGCTGGCAGGTCGGCCTGGCGAAGCGAATCGAAGGCGTGAGAGCCGAGTTGCAGGAGAGCAAAAAGCGAACGGCAGCTAGGGGCGATGCGACCCAACGCAAGCTTGTGCAAGAGGCGGAAGAGAACGTCGCGCTGGTTGAGCGGGGAAGGGGAATTCACAACCCGGGTTACGCCCTGGACCTTCTTGAGAGTGCCCATCGCACGAGCGCGGCCGCGGGGGATTCCGAGGGTGACGCAAAAGTCGCCCGCGTCCCCTGGCTTCAAGCGCCCTATGAAGCCGAATGCCTCCAGTGCCACTTCGGCATCGAGTACGTCTCGCGTGCGGCGTTCGGCCGGGAGTTCCCTCATGGCAAACACGTGGTGTCCGGCCGCTTGCGTTGCACCGTCTGCCACGAAGGAAGTGAAAGACATGGTGTGATGAAAATCGGGGCTGAGGATTGTGAGCGTTGTCACACGCGCATTACCAAGCCGATGGCGGTGGCGGCGGAGGAGTGTCTTGGCTGCCATACGGCAGATATCGGGCGAGTGTCGGACAAGGTTCGGTTCCCGCACGACAAGCATGTTGAATCGGGTGTCGATTGTGCGCTTTGTCACGTTGGGGTGGCGCAAGCACCGCACCGCGCCTTCGCGCACTCTGCGACTGCGCTGCCTAAGCTGGGTCATGCCCTGTGTGTTACCTGCCATAGCGGCGACGTCCCATCGGGTGACGACATCCCGGAAGGAGCGGAGTGCACGAAATGCCATGTCGAGTCGTAGCCCCGTCGTGTGCGGATGAAGAGAAATGATGCGGTTCAAAGACCTGCTGCCCAGGCTGCCTTCGAAAGGAACGAGGCGAATGACTAAGATCTTTCCCAAATTGCCGGATGCGGCAATCCGACTTGGAGTGGTGGTGGTCCTTCTGGTGACCGCGGTGTCTCTGGCCCTCTCGTTCCTTCCTCCCTCGTTGACCAACCGTAAACTGCAACGTGACACGGCGATTCAGCGGGAAGTGGCCCGCGAGGTGAAGTACGCTGGTGCCAGTGCATGCGCCGACTGTCACGAGGCGGAAGTGAATCTGAAGAAGGATGGATATCACCGCAACGTTTCCTGTGAAACGTGCCACGGCCCCGCAAAGGGCCACATCGAGAACCCGACTGATATCAAACCGCCGGCGCCACGCGACCGGCAATTCTGCCCAACGTGCCATGCCTATAACCAATCACGCCCGAGGGGGTTCCCGCAGATCAACCCGGTGTCGCATAATCCGCTGAAGCCGTGTATCACGTGCCACCGGCCGCACGACCCGAAGCCGCCGACGGTTCCCGGGGAATGCACGGCATGCCACGCTGGTATTGAACGAACGAAATCCGTGTCGCCTCACGCGCTGCTCGAGTGCACCACGTGCCACGTGACGCCAGAGCAGCATAAGGTCAGTCCGCGGAATATCAGACCCAGCAAGCCCACCGCTCGGGAGTTCTGTGCGCAATGCCATGGGATGGATTCCAAAGTCGAAGGCCCTCCGAAGATCGAGCTAGCGACGCATGGCGAGAAATATCTCTGTTGGCAATGCCACTATCCACACATGCCGGAGGTGCACCATGAATAGACGATTATTCCTCCAAAAGATCGCCTCCGTTCTGGCGATACTGGGCCTGCCGGTCGGGTTCTTTGGCGGGAAACCTGCTGCAGCGTCAACCAAGGGTGGAAAGGCTGCAAACAAGCCTTGGTACGGGATGGGGGTCGATGTCGACAAGTGCATCGGCTGCGGCAGATGCATGGATGCGTGCAAGACGGAGAATGATGTCCCCCGAGAACCTTTTTTCTTCCGTACCTGGGTTGAGCGCTATGTCATCAAGAACGATGGCGAGGTCAACATCCAGAGCATCGGCACGCTGACCAACCCGAGCGAAGTCGTGGCCGAACGGGACATCCTCCGGAGCTTCTTCGTTCCGAAGTTGTGCAACCAATGCGCCAACCCACCGTGCGTTCAAGTCTGTCCCGTTGGCGCAACGTTCCAGACCGATGACGGTGTGGTGCTGGTCAACAGTGAAACCTGCATCGGCTGCCGGTACTGCATCCAAGCCTGCCCCTATGGCGCGCGTTACCTGCATCCTGAAACGGACACCGCGGACAAGTGCACGTTCTGTTACCATCGCATATCGAAAGGATTGCTGCCGGCATGCGTCGAGGTGTGTCCGACGCAGGCCCGAGTCTTTGGTGACACCAACAGCGTTGCGAGTCCCCTCGCAAGATTGAAGCGCATGAACAAGATCTTCGTGCTCAAACCGCACCTGAACACCGAACCGAAGGTCTATTACGCGAATCTCGACGGAGAAGTGAAATGACCCCTGAGATGATTGAGCGGCTGACGGGACTCACGAAACAGGTCCAGGGGTACATCTACCCGAATGACATCGATATCCACTGGTCCATTTTGATCGTGGTGTATCCTTACCTCACCGGGCTGGTTGCCGGCGCATTCATCCTGGCATCGTTGGTGAAAGTGTTCAACGTGAAGGAAGTGCAGCCCACGTACAAGTTGTCCCTGCTGACGGCGCTGGCCTTCCTGCTGATTGCACCGCTGCCCTTGCTCATGCATCTCGGCCATCCGGAGCGCGGGATCGAGGTTCTCCTTACCCCAAATGTTACCTCGGCCATGGCGATGTTCGGTTTCGTGTACGCTTGGTATCTCATGGCTGTTCTCTTGCTCGAAGTATGGTTCGCGTATCGGAAGGACATGATCCTGTGGGCCCGGCAAGAGCATGGGCCGATAAAGTGGATCCACCGGGCGCTGGCGCTGTTCTCCAATGATGTTAGCCCTGGGGCGCTCGAATTTGATCGGAAGGCCATGAAAGTCATCACCATCGTCGGTATCCCGTCGGCCTTCTTGCTGCACGGGTATGTTGGGTTCATTTTTGGCTCGATCAAAGCAAATCCCTGGTGGAGCTCCGTGTTGATGCCGATCGTCTTCTTGTTTTCTGCGATTGTGTCCGGAATTGCGCTGGTCATCCTGTTGTACATGGTGGTTCTGCCGCTCCGGGGCGAGGCGATTGATATGAAGTGCCTCGAAAAAATGGCGTCGTTTTTGTTCTATGCGGTAATCGTTGACTTTTCGCTCGAGTGCCTCGATTTCATCCACCGGCTCTATGAGAGCGAAGAATCCATCAAAATCCTGTCGCAACTGGTGTTCAACAAGCTGATCATCAGCCTCCTCGTCATGCAGGTCCTGCTCGGAATGATTGCGCCGCTCGGCATCATGGTCGCGATCAAAACGCTGAATCTGAACGACGAGCTGAAGAGACTGTTGTATTTTCTTTCCGTGTTGTTGATTCAGTTGGGAATATTCAGCACGAGGTGGAATGTCGTCATCGGTGGGCAGATGTTTTCTAAGAGCCTTTCGGGGCTCACGACGTACAAGATGGAGATAGTGGGAATCGAGGGGTTACTTACCGCGATCGCACTGCTGATAGTGCCGTTCCTGGTGCTGGCGGTCCTAATGAAGATTTTGCCGCCCTGGGACACGCCACCGTCCGGAACTTTGGAGCCAAACGTGGCTAGCTAGCTGCGGGCTAGTCTAGCGCCGCCAACGGCGCGAGCGAAGTCTGAGAAGGCAAATGACTCGAAATGCCACGACGCCTAAGAGAATCGTATTGCTCGCAGTCGCACTTCTCGGCGCGCTTCTCCTTCGCGACGAAGCAGCCGCTGAGGAGATTACAAACGAAGCCTGCTTGGCTTGTCATGGAACGGAGGGCTTTGCCGACCCGGAAGGCCGTGTCCTCTTTGTGGGCGCCGATGCCTTCGGTGCTTCGGTGCATGCGCCGCTTTCGTGCGTCACCTGCCACGCGGATGCCACAACCGTTCCGCACGAGCAGAAGCCGGCGCGCGTGGCCCCAAGTGCCTGCGTCACGTGCCACGAAGACGCCGTGGGGGCCTACCAGAAGAGCGTACACGGGAGGTCGAGAGCCAAGGGCAATGGCGAGGCGGCGACGTGTACGGATTGTCACGGCAACATCCACGCGGTCACGCCGCATACCGAACCGACAGCGACGACGCACTGGTCGAAGATGGCCGCGACCTGCGCACGCTGTCACGCCAGCGTCGAGATGGCGAAGAAGTTCCGGATCCCGGTAGTGCGGCCGGCCGAGGCGTATCTGCAAAGCGTGCACGCTCGTGCTGTCGCCAAAGGCAAGCACGCGGCGGTGTGCTCGGATTGCCACGGCTCGCACGACATTCTGAGCAACACCGATCCGCGCTCGACGATATTGCGCGCCAACGTGCCTGATACCTGCGGCAAGTGCCACGCCGATATTCTCGCGACCTATCGGGAGAGTGTGCACGGGGAGGCGCTGGCGCGCGGGGTCAGTGACGCGCCGCTGTGCACCGACTGTCACGGTGAGCACCACATCCTCAGCCCCGCGGATGCTTCGTCGCCGGTCTCGGCAATGAAGGTCGCCACAGAAACGTGTGGCCGCTGCCATGCCAGTTCGCGCTTGAGTGAAAAGTACGGCTTCGATCCGCAGAAGGTGTCGGCCTTTCGGGACAGCTACCACGGATTGGCGGCGCGTGCCGGGAAGGCCACGGTCGCCAACTGCTCGAGCTGCCACGGCGTGCACGATATTCGCCGCTCATCCGATCCGCGGTCGTCGATCAATGCGGCGAATCTGGCGGCGACCTGCGGCAAGTGTCACCCGAATGCGGGCGCGCGCTTCACGATCGGCTCGGTGCACGGAGCGAGCAACGCAGTCGGCACGTGGGCGGCCTCCTGGGTTCGGTGGACCTATCTGTGGTTGATCGCCCTGACCATCGGCGGGATGTTCGTGCACAACGCGCTGGATTTCTCGCTGAAGATGCGGCGTCCGCGGACGGGACCGCCGCCCGTGCCGTCGGGGCAGCCGGAGCGCATGATCCGGCCACTGCGCTGGCAGCATGGATTGACGATGGCGAGCTTCTCGTTGCTCGTCTACACGGGCTTCGCACTGAAGTTTCCTGAAAGCTGGTGGGCCTGGCCGCTGTTGCTATTCGAGACGCAGCTCGGGCTGCGCGGCCTCATCCACCGCAGCGCCGCGGTGGTCATGATCGTCGCCCTGGTGTGGCACATCGGACAGCTGTGCGCCGACCGGCGCCTGCGGACGTGCATTGTCCTTGGGATGCTGCCGTCGCTGCACGACGCCAAGGTGCTGTTCGGCACGCTGGCGTACTACCTCCGCTTGCGGGGCACGCCACCACACAGCGGCAGGACCTTCAACTACGCCGAGAAGGCCGAGTACCTGGCGTTCATGTGGGGCTCGGTGGTCATGACCGTCACCGGGTTCGCGCTGTGGTTTGCGAACCTCACACTGCAGTATCTCCCCGGTTGGGTTCCGGACGTGGCCACCGCCGTGCATTTCTACGAAGCGATCTTGGCCTCACTCGCCATCCTCGTGTGGCACTTCTACTGGGTGATCTTCGACCCCGACGTCTATCCGATGGACTGGACATGGTGGGAAGGGCACCCGCCAGCGAGTCGAGTGATGGAGCGCATCGCGCACGAAGACGAGGCGGCGGACGGCTCTACGGACCCGCACGGCACAATATGGTCCTGATGCAGAACGAATTCAGGCGATGCTCGACATCGCGACACGCTTTCCGGCGCCACTTTCGGACAGCGCTGCTGGTTGGCGCCGTCGCGGCGATGTTGGTGACGCTCGCAAGCGGGGCGTCTCGCGCGGAGACCGAGGCCTGCCTGGCGTGTCATGGGCAGGAAGGGTTCACCGCATCGGACGGCCGCGACATCGTCGTCGACGCAGCAAAGTTCTCCGCCAGCGTCCATGCGACGATCGAGTGCACCGGCTGTCACGCCGACCTTGTGAAGACCGACTTTCCGCACGCCGAGAAGGTTGCTCCGGTCAATTGCGGCGGATGCCACGAGGACGTCGCCAAGGTCTATGCCGGCAGCTTGCACGGTCGCGAGGTGAGCGCGGGAGCGCCGTTCGCGCCGCACTGCTCGAGCTGTCACGGGATGCACGACATCGTCGACGTCAAGTCGCCGGAATCGCGCGTCGCCCGTTTCCGCATCCCGTTCGTGTGCGGGTCGTGCCACAAGGAGGGTACGCCCGTCACCCAGACCTACGACATTCCCCAGGACAAGATCCTCGAGCACTACTCGGAGAGCATGCACGGGGAGGGGCTTTTCAAGCGCGGGCTCACGGTGGTCGCGGTCTGCATCGACTGCCACACCTCTCACAACGTCCTGCCCCATACCGATCCGCGCTCGAGCATCTTCCGCGACAACATCCCGCAGCTTTGCAAGAAATGCCACGGACAGATCGAAGCCGTGCACCGTAAGGTCATCCGCGGCGCACTGTGGGAAAAGGAGCCGAACAAGGTCCCGATCTGCGTCGATTGTCACGCGCCGCACAAGGTTCGCAGAATCTTCTACGAGGAAGGCATTGCCGACGAGCAGTGCTTGAAGTGCCACGATAATCCGGACCTTAGCGTCCAACGCGACGGCAAGACCATTTCGCTCACGGTGAACCGCGAGGAGATCCGCAACTCGATCCATCGCAACACCTCGTGCGCCAAGTGTCACACCGGCACCGATCCGTTCGCCGAGCGCCCCTGCTCGACCGTGAGCACCAAGGTGGATTGCTCGATCTGCCACGCGGAGGTGGTCAAGGAGTTCGCCACCAGCATTCACGGCACCCTCGCGGAGCGGGGTGACCCCAATGCGCCCGTCTGCCACGACTGTCACGGCGTGCACACCACCCGCAGCCACAAGGATACGAAGGCCACCACCTTCGCCATGAACGTGCCGAACCTGTGCGGCCAGTGCCACCGCGAGGGCCAGAAGGCGGCGGTGCGATACAAAGGAAATGAACACAATCCGGTGGAGAGCTACGTCGAGAGCATCCACGGCAAAGGCCTGATCCAGAGCGGGCTGGTCGTGACGGCGATGTGTGCCGATTGCCACACGGCGCATCGCGAGCTGCCCGCCAGCGACGAACGCTCGACCGTCAACCCGAACAACATCGCTGCGACCTGCGCGAAGTGTCACAACGGCATCTACGAAAAGTTCCGCGCTAGCGTGCACTCTCCGCTGGTGTACAAGGGCGACAAGCCGCTGCCGCATTGCCCGGACTGCCACACCTCCCATCAGATCACGCGCGCGGACAGCGATGGCTTCAAGCTCGCCGTCCTCACCCAATGCGGCCGCTGTCACGAGGAAGTCACGAAGAGCTACTTCGAGACGTTCCACGGTAAGGTGTCGAAACTCGGATTCGCCGCCACCGCCAAGTGTCACGATTGCCATGGCGCGCACGACATCCTGCCGCCGAGCGACCCGACCTCGCATCTGTCGCGCCAGAACATCGTCGAGACCTGCGGGAAGTGTCATCCCGGCTCGCACCGTCAGTTCGCCGGGTATCTCACGCACGCGACGCATCACGAAAGGTACAAGTACCCGGTCCTGTTCTACACGTTCTGGTTCATGACCCTGCTGCTCGTCGGCACCCTCGTGGTCGCCGGCGCTCACACGCTGCTGTGGCTGCCGCGCTCATGGCAGATGATGAAGGAGCGCAAGGCGCAGGCCGCTCACTCACGCGGGAAGGAAGTCCGGCGCTTCACCGCGCGCGTTCGGCAACTGCACATCCTCGTCATCATCAGCTTCCTCGGCCTCGCCCTCACCGGCATGACGCTCAAGTTCTCCTATCTTCCCTGGGCGGCGGCGCTCTCACGCTGGCTCGGAGGCTTCGCGGCGGCCGGAATCATTCACCGCATCTGCGCGCTGATCACGTTCACCTATGCGGGCATTCACGTCGTGGACGTCGTGCTCCAGAAGATGCATTCCCACAAGACCTGGGCGCAGTTTCTCCTCGATCGCGAGTCGCTGCTCCCCAACCTGAACGATCTGCGCGAGGCGGGCCAAACGGTCCGCTGGTTCATCGGCATGGGTCCCCGCCCGGCATACGGCCGCTGGACCTACTGGGAGAAGTTCGATTACTTCGCGGTCTTCTGGGGCATCATCATGATCGGCTCGACTGGTCTCGTGCTCTGGTTCCCGGAGGCGTTCACGCTGTTCCTCCCGGGCTGGGTGATCAACGTCGCCACGATCATCCACTCGGACGAGGCACTGCTCGCGGTCGGCTTCATCTTCACGGTGCATTTCTTCAACACGCACTTCCGGCCCGACCGGTTCCCCATGGACACCGTGATCTTCACCGGCAGCGTCCCGCTCGAGGAGTTCAAGGCGGATCGCCCGCGCGAGTACGAACAACTCGTCGCCTCCGGCGAGCTCGAGAACTACCTCGTGGAGCCCATGCCGCACTACGTTGTGCGTGGCTTCCGCATCTTCGGCGCGACCGCCCTGACGATCGGTCTCGTTCTGATCTTCCTCATTCTCTGGGCGCAGGTCTTTGGCTACCGGTGAGGCCAGGTGTGAGTCGATGTCGCCGCGTGGTCCCGTTCTGTGGGTTTTCGCCCGCTCGTCATCGAGGCGAAAGAGCCGAGTCCGTGCCGCTTTCACCTTCTCATTCCTGGGCAGACGCCTGCGGCCCTCTTCCCGCCTCTGAGAGCATGTGTTCATGCTCCGGAGTGAGCCCCTTTCACCTGGCAAAGAACGGGATCGGCAAGCAGTTTGCATGATAAACGCGCCGGACGGTGCACCGCTGAGGAACCGTTTCCGCCCCGTAAATGAGGGTACGGGGGAATGCTGGGGCGGGGCGCAGCACTTGAGGTCATGGCAAATTGGCCGCTACTACTGGCTATCCGCTCTCGGGTTGCTGATTCTCTGCTTCGCGCTCCTCTGGCGTATCCCCTCAAGGTCTGCAGGACGCACGCGGTTTCGGACCGCACGGTGAGGCGGCGGGCCCGGGCCGTCGCTCGCATCCCCGGGCGCACCGGGGAAGAGACCGCCTCGGTCCAGCTCGCATGAAGCTGCGCATCATCCACCGCGTCCTCGGGGCGGTCGTACTGGTGTCGGTCGCGGTCTTTGGTACGTCCGCCTGGCTGACCAGCCGGGCCCAGCAGACGGCGCTCTCCACGCGCGTCGAGCGCGACGCGGTGCTCCTGAGCGACACCATCAAGAACAGCACCCGGCACGCCATGCTGCTCAACGAGCGCGAGATGGTGCACCGCATCATCGAGCTGATCGGTGCCCAGAAGGAGCTGAAGAAGATCCGCGTCTTCAACAAGGACGGCATGGTCATCTATTCGCCGGACAAGCAGCTCATCGGTACGACGGTGGACAAGCACAGCGAAGCGTGCGACCTCTGTCATGTCAACGGCGACACGGCGTCGGGGGAACTGCCAACCGGGAGCCGGACCCGCGAGTTCGTCGATGCCGGCGGAGTCCGTCAGCTCGGCGTCATCAGTCCGATCGAGAACGAGCCCGCCTGTTCGGAGTCCGGCTGTCACGTGCACAGCCGCAACCAGCGCGTGCTCGGCGTGCTCGACGTCACCATGTCGCTCGCCGACGTGGACCGGGAGGTGGCGCGCAGCCGCGGCTATACGCTAATGCTGTCGTTGCTCGCGATCCTCGCCATCAGTCTGCTGCTCTGGGCCTTCTTCCACCGGCTCGTCGGCCGCCCGGTCGCGCGCCTGCTGACCGCCACGAACGCCGTCGCGACGGGCGATCTCGCCCACCGGATTCCGGTGACCCGCAACGACGAACTGGGCCAGCTGGCCACCTCGTTCAACGAGATGACGGTTCGCCTGGCGGAGGCGCGGCACCAGATCTACCAGTCGAACAAGCTGGCGTCGCTCGGGCGGCTGGCGGCGGGCATCGCACACGAGATCAACAACCCGCTCACCGGCGTCCTGACCTACAGCAGCTTCCTGCTCAAGCGCGCGGGGGACGACCCCGAGGTGCGTCACGACCTCGAGACGATCGTCCACGAGACCAAGCGCTGCCGGGAAATCGTGCGCGGGCTCCTCGACTTCGCGCGTCAGGTGCTGCCGAAGAAGAGCCTGGTCGACGTGAATGAGATCGTGCTGCGGGCTCTGCAGATCGTCGACAACCAGCTCCGGGTGCAGAACATCCGCGTTGCCAAGAATCTCCGCGACGATCTGCCCCGTATCCTTGCCGACCCCAACCAGCTCCAACAGGTGTTGATCAACCTGCTGGTCAACGCCGCCGACGCCTTCGACGGTGACGACCGAGAGATCCGCGTGGCCACCGATCTAAGGCCGCGCGACGGGCAGGGAATGCTCGCGATCACGGTGGCGGACAACGGCATGGGAATTCCCGAAAAGAACCTCGGCAAGATTTTCGAGCCGTTCTTCACCACCAAGGAGAATAAGGGCACCGGTCTCGGCCTCGCGGTCGCGTGGGGCATCGTCAGCGAACATGGAGGAGTCGTGGAGGTGAACAGCAAGGTCGGTCAGGGCACGACCTTCACGATCCGCCTCCCACTCAACGGCACCGCCCCGAGCGGCGATCCGAGCGCGTCATGAAGCCGAGCTTCGACGTGTTGCTGGTGGAGGACGACCGCGTCGTGCACGAGGCGGCGGCACGCATCCTGACTCTCGAAGGGCTGACCGTCGACCGAGCGGAGGATGTGTCGACCGCCCTGGCGCGGCTGCGCAATGCCCAGCACCAGATCGTTCTGAGTGACCTCATGCTGCCCGGCTTCTCCGGCTTCGACCTCCTCGATCGGCTGGCGAGCGACCGGCCGCAGGTGCCGGTCATCCTCATCACCGGCTACGCGACGATCGAGAACGCCCTGCACGCGTTCAAGCATGGCGCCTTCGACTTCCTCCCGAAGCCCTTCGACGTGGCGGAGCTGTTGGGGGTCGTGCGGCGGGCGCTTCGTTGCGCGGAGCTGCGCTGGTGGAATCTGGCCGCCCCGGTTCGCGATCTGGTGGCCGCCGACGTCGCGGCGCGGCCGGAGCGTCTCCGCTTTCTCGGGCAACACTCCTGGGCCGCGATCGACGGTGCCACCGCCGTGTTCGGAGTCGCAGAGAGCTTCCCCGGACTCCTGGGCGAGATCCTCGAGTTGCGGCTGCCGAAGCCCGGCGAGCTCCTGACCCAGGGGCTGTCGTTCGCGGAGATCTCCACCGCCGACGAGTCGATTCACCGCGTCTGGGCGCCGCTCAGCGGCACCGTGATCGAAAGCAATGGCGAGATTCGGGACGCCCCCGATCTCGTGGACCGCTTGCCGTTCTCCTCAGGGTGGCTGACCCGCGTCGTTCTCTCAGCTCTCGAGGAACAACAGGATGCCCTCACCATCCGTACCGGCACTCTCGCAGGGCCGGCAGCACAGAGCGGCGGGGGAAAGGAGAAGCGATGGTCATTCTGATGGTCGCACTCACCGTTGTCATTATCATGGTCGTCGACCTCGCGCTGCGGTTGATGTTGAAGAGGATCGAACAGGGGAAGATCCGCAAGGAGCGACAGCGTGCGCTCGACATCGGCCTGCGGCTGGAGTTCGCTGACGAGGCCAAGAGCCTCAAGCGCGTGGAAGTGCCGTCTCCGAAGGCGCGCATCCTGGCGGTCGACGACGAGCCGGTGATTCTCGACAGCTTCCGCAAGATTCTGGTGCTGGCGGGCTTCTCGGTCGACACCGTGGAGACCGGCCCGGAGGCGCTCGGCCTCGTGCGTAAGAACGACTACCAGTTCGTCTTCACCGATCTGAAGATGCCCGGAATGGACGGCCTCGACGTCACCAAGGCGGTCAAGCACCTCCGCCCCGACATCGACATCGCCATTATCACCGGCTACGGCACCATCGAGTCCGCGGTGAGCGGAATGAAGTACGGGGCCGTCGATTATGTCGAGAAGCCGTTCACCGAAGACGAGCTGATCGAGTTCGCGAATCGTCTGCTCATCCGCAGACAGGATCGGCTGGCGCGGCTCACCGCGCCCGAGATCCATCTCGTCACGCCGTCGTCGGGGGCACTCGCCTCGGCGCGCGTCATCAACGTCCCGGGCGGCATCTACGTCTCACCGGAGCACACATGGATCAGCGTCGAGATAACCGGAGAGGGCCTGATCGGGCTCGACGACTTGGTCCACAAGACGGTTGGCAAGCCCGAGTCGATCAGGCTCCCCGAACAGGGGCAGCAAGTCCGCAAGGGGCAGGCGCTCTTCGCGATCCGGCGCGGAGAGCGTTCCCTGACCTTCCGCTCGCCGCTCAGTGGACGGGTATCGAAGGTGAACCACGAGCTCGAGTTCAACCCCGCCCTGATGCGCTTGCGTCCCTACGATCAGGGTTGGATCTGCGTAATCGAGCCCAACAATCTGACCGGCGACCTTTCAGGGATGACGCTGGGTGCCGACTCGGTCGCCTGGTACCAGACGCAGGTGGAGAGCTTCCGCCGCAAGCTCGCCGAGGAGATGGCGGCGAATCGTCCACCCGACAAAGCCCACACCGCGGGGACCGGCGAAAACGCCGACGCGGCTTGGAACGCGTTCGCGTCGTGCTTCCTTGGTCCGGAGGCCGGGCTGGCACCGGGGCCGGTCGGCACCGCACCCTGACGGGTCCACATTGAGCCCCAGTCGCATGGAGACCGCCGTGAAAGTCCTCAGCTTGGTCCTGTTGGTGGCGCTGATGGCATCAGCGCCGGCATCGGCCGCCCCGGCCGACCCCGAAGCCGCCGTTCCTGCCGAGATCGTCTCGCCGACCTCGGTCGGAGAGGTGGTCTTCCCCCATCGCAAGCACGTCGAGGAGCTCGGATTCGCGTGCACCGAGTGCCATCACGAGACCCAGGCCAAGGTTCTCGACATGCCGCACCCGCAGTACTTCGCCGACTTCTGGATCGACTGCAAAGTCTGTCACCGGGAGGGGAGTGCACCGCTTGTACCGCAGGCTTGTTCGGCCTGTCACCACAGCTCGCTGTCGAACATCGCCGACCAGACCTCGAGTGCGAAGGTCGCCATCCACCGGAGCTGCTGGCGCTGTCACGAGTCGGGATCCGGCGAGAAGGCGACTGCGAACTGCGCACTGTGCCACAACCGCAAACGGATTGCCGCGCCCGCTGCCGCGGGTGGCGTGAAATAGAGAGGCCGACATGGACCGTCGAAGTTTCCTGAAGATGAGCGCTGCGACCGGCATCGCCCTCGCGGCGAAAGAGGCTCCGGCCAAAGAGAACGGCAATCCCGAGGAGTTTGTCGGTGTGCTGGTCGACACCACGCGCTGCATCGGGTGCCGCTCGTGCGAGCGCGCCTGCTCGGTGGCCCACGACCTGCCCGTACCCGACATCGAGAACGACGGCGCCCTGGCGCGGGTGCGCGACATGAGCGACCACCAGTGGACGGTGGTGAACCGCTTCGACACCTCCAAGGGGGAGGTCTTCGTCAAGAAGCAGTGCATGCACTGCTGGCAGCCGGCCTGCGGTGCGGCCTGCCTGACCAACGCGATGTACAAGACCCGCTCGGGGCCGGTGATCTGGCGGCCGGGCAAGTGCATCGGCTGCCGCTTCTGCATGGTGTCCTGCCCGTTCGAGGTGCCGAAATTCGAGTACAACACGTGGAACCCGAAGATCCAGAAGTGCAGCATGTGTGCGGAACGGCTCGAGCTGGGCCAGAAACCGGCCTGCGTCGAGGCCTGTCCCACCGACGCGCTGACGTTCGGCAGCAAGCGCCAGCTGATGGAAGTGGCCCGCGTGAGGATCTACAATCACCCCGATCGTTACGTGCACAAGATCTACGGCGAGTACGAGGTCGGCGGCACCGGCTGGCTCTATTTGTCGGCGGTCCCATTCGAAGAGATCGGCTTCCGTACCGACCTCGGCACGACTCCGTATCCGGAGTACACCCGGCCCTTCCTCTACGCCGTGCCGCTGGCTCTGTTCGGACTGCCCGCCGTGCTCTTGGGGCTCAGTCTGCTGGCCAACAATGACGACAGACACCTGGAGGGCTCCGAGTCATGACTACATCGTCAACCGGGCTGACGGCTGAAATGCGACGCGTGGTGCGCTTTGTCGCTGCCGAGCTGTGGCCGAAAGGACCGCTGCTGACTCCCTTCAACTTGATCTCGATTCCGGTCATCCTTCTCGGGATCGGCATTCTCGCCGTCCGCTTCATCTTCGGCCTGGGCTCGGTCACCAATCTCTCCCAGAGCTACCCCTGGGGGCTCTGGATCGGCTTCGACGTGGTGACCGGAGTTGCCTTCGCTGGCGGTGCCTACGTGCTCACGTTCGTCGTGTATGTGATGCGGGTCGAGAAGTATCATCCGATCGTGCGTGCGACGGTGCTCAACGGGCTGCTGGCGTATGTGTTCTACGCCGGGGCGCTGGTGCTCGACCTCGGGCGTCCCTGGCACGTGGCCAATCCGATCATCGGCAATTCGTTTGGCTACAATTCGGTACTGTTCCTCGTCTGCTGGCACTTCATGCTCTACATGATGGCCGAAGTGGTGGAGTTCTCGCCCGCGGTGGCTGAATGGCTCGGCTTGAAGCGCCTGCGGAACATCCTGAGCTCGCTCACGCTCGGAGCTGTGATCTTCGGGTGCACGCTGTCGATGCTGCACCAGTCCGGCCTGGCCGCTCTCTTCCTGATGGCCAAACCGAAAATTCACCCGCTCTGGTATTCCGAGTTCATGCCGATCCTGTTCTTGGCGTCGAGCGTATACTCCGGTCTGTCGATGATCATTATCGAAGGGACGATCAGCCATCGGGTCTTTAGCAGCCAGCTCGACGACTCCAAGCACCACCAGTTCGACGAGATGTTGCTCGGTCTCGGCAAGGGCGCCGCCATCACGATGTTCGTGTACTACTTCTTCAAGGCGCTCGTCTTCCTGCATGATCGCCAGTGGGATCTGCTCGGCAGCGGCTGGGGGGTTTGGTATCTGGTCGAGGTGCTCGGCTGCGTGCTGGTGCCGTGTGTCATGTTCATCGTCGCGGTCCGTACACGCAGCACCGGTCTGCTGCGTGTCGCGGCGGTATTGGCACTGGTCGGGATTTTCCTGAACCGCCTGAATGTCTCGGTGATTGCGTTCAATTGGCAGTCGGCACACCACTACTACCCGAGCTGGCAGGAGATCGTCGTCACGCTGACCGTCGTGTTTACCGAGATCTGGGTCTTCCGCTGGATCGTCCTTCGGATGCCGGTCCTGCGGGAAGCGCACGAGCTGCCGCACACCGAGTCGTCGGTCGTTCCGGCGACCATTTGAGGAAAGCCCGAGGAGCTGCCATGGAGACGTATACCTATGTCAACATCTTCGAAACCAAGGGCCTCGAGTACCTGCTTCTGATCAGCTTCCTGGTCCTGTTCGTCATTGTGGTCCGGTACCTTTCCACTCCTAGCCGCAAGCCCTGACCGGCCTGAGGGCTGAGCCGTTCCGGCGGCGTGCGCGCAGTCGCTCGGCCCCCGCCGGGGGGCCGGGCGGCTGGCCGAGCCGCCATCGTAGGTATGTGCAATGAGGCGTCTCCCCAGTTCTCGGCCCGCAGGGTAGCGGCGCGGGGTGCAGGCAGGTGATCGGTCGTGCGGGAATGCCTGGATACAGTTACCAGCCATGGGACACCGCACCAATTTCTTTTGCGAAGTCCCATGCGGCGCGTTCGGTCAGGCTGCTCCGCCAGCTTGGACCGCCAACTGTCCAGGCTTGCGAGCGCTTGCCGGCGCATGCGCTTTGGCAAACTCGCCCGTCATGATGGGGATGGCGATTCGGCAGAGGATCGTGAAGACGAGAAAACCGGTCGAGAAGATGGCCGCACCGATCCGCAGTTCATGGAGCGTTGGGGTGTACTCGTAGATCTCGCCGAGGGTGTCTGGTGTGAAGGCGGGCATGACCAGCCCCATCCCTTTCTCGATATAGACGCTCGCGTAAATCAGCAGGCAACCCAGGTTCAGCGTGACGACGTTGCGGCGCGTTGCCGGGAACAGGAAGAGGAGGAAAGCGGCGACGCCGCAGATAACGAACGCCCAGGCAAAGGGCACCAGCGCGTGGTGACCGTGAACGCCCCTGAAGAGGTACTCGAAGTGGATGAGATGCTCGGTTGCCGAGTAGTACTCCTTGAAGAGCTCGGCGCCGAGCAAGAAGAGGTTGAGGAACATGGCGTACGCCATCAGTTCGGCCACCTTCCAGATCGCAGCGTCCTTGATTGCGATCTTGGTCGTGCGTTGGAGGATCTGGAAGAGAACGAGCATGACCGCCGGGCCCGAACAGAAGGCCGAGCACAGAAAGCGCGGGGCGAGGATCGAGGCATTCCAGTACGGGCGCGCCGGTAGACCGGCGTAGATGAACGCCGTAACGGTGTGGATGCCGACGGCCGCCGGCACCGAGAAGAGAACGAGCGGCACAACCAGACGCTGATTGTACGACCGCCCCTGCATGCCACGGTAGAGGATGTGCGTGACGATCACCAGGTTCAGGACAAGGTAAAGGTTCAGCACAAGCACATCCCAGGCGAGCACTGAGCTCGGGAAGTTCATCCGGCCAAGACCGGGGACGAGGTGCCAGAACCGGTCCGGGCGCCCCATGTCGACGGTCACGAAGAGCATGCACATCACGATCGCGCTGATCGCGAGAATCTCACCCAGGATCGCGACTTCTTTGATCGGTCCCCAGTGATAGACGTACGCCGGGATGACGAGGATGACGGCGGCCGCGGCCACGCCGACAAGGAACGTGAAATTCCCGATGTAGAAAGCCCACGACACCTGGTCGCGCATGTTCGTGACGATCAGCCCTGCGCGGAATTGGTCGACGTACGCGAGCCCGCCCCACACGATCAGCGTGAGGAGCAAGCCGATCCACATCCAGTAGGCTTTCCCTCCACTGAGGACAAAGCGAGCACTTGTTGCGACGAACTTGACTGGTCCCATGATTCCTCGCTAGATGCCGTAGAAATAGTAGAACTTCGGCTCGGTTTTGAGTTCGGCCTTGAGGACGAAGACGCGCTTCTCCCGAAGAATGCGGGAGATCTCGCTCTCAGGATCGAGTAGGTTACCGAACTTGCGTGCCCCGACGGGGCAGATCTCGACGCATGCCGGATAGCGGCCCGCCCGCGTGCGCTGAATGCAAAACGTGCACTTCTCGACGACTCCTCGCGGTCGCGGCCGGTTGCCGAGGTAGTGCATGTTCGGGTTCAGCTCTGCCGATGGCAGTTCGGGCTCCCCGAAGTTGAAGTGGCGTGCGCCGTACGGGCATGCGGCCATGCAACAGCGGCAGCCGATGCACCAGTCGTAGTCGATCACCACGATGCCGTCCGGCTCCTGCCACGTCGCCCCGACCGGGCAGACTCTGGTGCATTGCGGCTGGCGACACTGCTGGCACGCAACCGGCACATAGAAGTGATCGGGGTCAGGGACACGCTCCGGGTTGTAGTACGGGTTTGCGACCTCGAAATCGATACCCCTGGTTTTCTCCATCTCGAGCACGCGGATCCATTGGATCTGCGGGGTGCGCGACTGATTGTTCTCTTTCACACAGGCGTAAACGCAGCGCCGGCAGCCAATACATCGCGAGAGGTCGAGGGCGTAGCCGAAGACCACGTTCGGCCTGGCGGGAATGGCCGAAATGTGGACCTGCTGCCCGAACCGCTGGGAGTAATCGGTGCCGAGCCGCGCCAGGCGCCTCTCAACCTCCTGCGGCGACAGTTCAAGGAAGTGCTTCTGAAAAAATTCTTCACGCGCTTCCGGAGAACACCCGGCTAGGACCCCGGCCGCGGCGACTCCCACCACCGTGAGAAAGTCTCGCCTGCTGAGCCCCCCCGGCGCAGTGTACGCCTCCTCCTCGGCGCCGTCACCCATGACCGTATCAGCGGGCCTCTCCGCCATGATCATCCTCCTTACTCGGCGGAAGCACTACCCCGCTTGCCGGTTGCCGAACGGCGAGCGCATCCTCGGACCGCAAAAATTGCGGCCGCACGGGCGGTGGGAGCGGCTGCAGAGCCGCGAAGCGCGGGCTGTGTGGATTGTGGCAGTGAACGCAGAGCAGGTAGCGTTTCGAGCCGTCCCAGTAGCCGGTTCTCTTGCCGTGGATGCCGCTTCTCCAGTCGCGGTACTGCGTTCCGTGGCATTGGCCGCACAATCGATAAGACTCGGTGAACGGGACAAGTGCGCCGCTTGCCAGCCGCAGTTGGTTGCGGTCGTTCGCGTCGTGGCAGTCGAGGCACCAGCGGTGCTCCTCGTCGTGGTGGAGCACGATATCACTGTGCATGCTTTCAAGAGGGCGGCGCTCGGGGTTCGGAGGGAAGCCCCCGTGGCATTCCATACAGGGGAAGATTCCTTCGCTGAATGGCGGGGCAGGAACCGGGAAGGCCATCGCCGCTGCCCCGCCAGCTGTACCACTGGCCGCCTCGAGCGTCTCCTCTTTCGCAAACACCATGGGGAAGTCGGCCGGTCCGAAGGCCTTGTCTGCTGGCGCTCCCACCGGTGGAACCACGGGCTTCGCCCGGACAACGACCAGGAGAATTACGAACACCGTCACGGCGGACATGACCAGCAACGGGATAAGCGCGTTCGAGCGTGCGATCGAAAAATCCGCCTCCTCGTGTCCTGATTCCCCGTGTGGATGCAAATGGTTCTCTCTCATGTACTGACCTCACTTGCCCTGGCCACGCGACCGCAGAAATTCGACCAAATCGCGCATCTGATCGTCGTCGAATCGTGGCCAGGCGGATTGCGCCTGGCGGAACTTGTTTTCCATGGCCGGCGTGTGGTTCCACATGGCCGAGACCCAGTCGAGGGGCGATCGGACGGCGACCGCCGTTGCGAGATCAGGTCCCACCTTTGACCCCTCGCCCCCGGCGGCGTGGCACCCGAAGCAGGATTTCTCCCGGAAGAGATCGGCACCTCGCGCCGCGTCGCCGCTCTGCCCCATGTACTGGACGAAGTACAGGTAGGCGAGCAGGTCCGATATCTCGGTGTCGGTAAGCCTGGGGAATGGCACGCCGAGGTCCTTCATCTTCGCCCACATCGTAGGACCGTGGTTCCACAGCCCGCCCACCATCTGCGACATATGGACCTGCGGGCGCGGCTTGCCGAGGTCAGGACCCACTGTGCCGCCGGTCCCGCCGATCGTGTGGCATTTGATGCAACCCTTTTCCTGGAACAGCGCCTTGCCCATCCGTGGGTTACCGGCTTGGGCGTAGGCCAGCTCCAGTGGTGCGGCAGATGGCGCGTCGCCGCGAATAAGGGCCACGAGGTTTGCGACGTCGTTGTCCTCAAGGCGGGGCCGCACGATGTTGAGGTCGGCCATCTTTGCCGCCATTTGCGGACCGTGGTTCCACAAGGCCTGGGCCATGAAGAACGAGGACATATACGGTTTGAGTTCATCAAGCCGCGGACCCACCATGCCGCCGCGCCCGGCGAGCTGATGGCACCCCGAGCACGAGCGCTGCTCGAAGAGATCCTTCCCCTTCTCAACGCTGCCCGGCTCGCCGACGAACTTGACGAAGAACAGATAGGCCGCAAGCTTGCCCATCTCGTCGGACGAGAATGCCGATCGCTGCCCGGTCAGCGTGGGTGTGTGATTCCACAAAGCCCCGGCAAACTGCATGATGTCATGCCAGGATCCTGTGCGTCCAAGGTCCGGACCAGCCTGTTTTCCACCGTGGCCGCCCCAAATGCTGTGGCAACGGGCGCAGCCCTTCGCTTCGAAGAGCGGTTTGCCCTCGACGAGCGGCTGGCTGGGCGTCATTTCGCCTGGGGTATCGTCCCCGGCGCGTGCTCGCGGTGCGAACGCCGACGTCAGGAGAAGGACGAGCGTCCCGACCACGATTGCCGCAGTACGGGGCGACGTAAAACAACGTCTCCCACTCGTCATAAACACTCCCTCTGTGTGATGTTTTCGGTACATCACGACGTGACAGGCAAGTAGCCTGCCAGCTGAATAATGGCAAGCGAAATTTCAGAAAGCGGAGCATTTTCGAAAATTTGCGACAAGCGATCACGGCGTGTTCTCAAAGATGGGAATTCGTTAAGTCGAGGCGTCCAGATGCCGCCGACGCGCTGACGTGGACGGCGAACGAGACTTCCCTTATTTGAAGCAAGCCGACTCGGTGGCGTGCTCCGCACGGTGGCCCTTCGGTTTGCTCCATAGCCGCGAGGAGTGTATTTCCTGGACGCGGCGTGAACGTGCTTGCCATCGGTTCATTTGGCGCACGAGCGCATTTTACCGGTCCGCAGATCTGGTCGTGCGGCAGGGAAGTCGCATGCTCTGGCGCTACCGCCATCTGGTTCCGACCTTACCCTTGTACGGCTCGGCCGACTGGGTTGGTGATGTCGACCCGGAGGGCGATGCGGTGATATTCGAAGTGGTCAACCTTCGAGGTGCGTGAACCGGAATCATGGCAACGGGGTCGACTATGGCCGATGTCATTGTGATTGGAGCGGGGATGGCGGGCGTCAGCGCAGCGCGTGAGTTGGCGCGGGCCGGGGTGTCCGTGTGTGTTGTCGAGGGCGGCGATCGAATCGGCGGGCGGGTGTACTCCTTGCGCGACTTCTGCGGCGAGCCCGTGGAGGCGGGTGCGGAGTTCATCCACGGCGTAGGGGCGGAAACCTGGCCGGACGTGCGCGCGGCGGGGCTGACGGTGCGCCCGTGCCCGCATATGCGAGACACCATGTTTAACATCGGATACGGCGCGCACTGGCTCCCCTTCGTGCTCCTCCACCCCGGTATCTGGCCGACCTTCACCATCCTCCGCCGTCTCGCGCGGCACAAACCTCCCGACATGTCGGCGCGAGAATTCATCGAGCGCCGCGGCTATCGCGGGCGGGCCCGGACCTTGGCGCAGATGGTGCTCACCGCACACTTGCCGGGCAGCATCGACGAGGTCGGCGTGCTTGGCTTGGTCGAAGACGGGGTCTTGAAACTCGAAACCGGCGTGAATCACCGCGTGGTGGAGGGCTATGATCGGCTGGCTGAGCACATTGGCCGGGGTGTAGACATTCGGCGCGGCTTCACCGTGCAAACGGTTCGATGGGCAGCCGATGGTGTCGCCGTCCGTTCGGCGGACGGCCGTGAGCTGTCTGCGCGCGCGGCCGTCTGCACCCTCCCAGTCGGCGTGCTCAAGTCGGGTGCGGTGCGCTTCATTCCCGAACTGCCGGATAGTAAACGCGAAGCGCTCCGCTGCTTGGAGATGGGTCCGGTCCTCAAGATCTTGCTCCGCTTCGAAGAGCGGTTCTGGCCCAGGAAATTGGCTCTGCTCGGCTGTGGTGTCGGACCGGTCACGCTCTACTGGCCGGTATTCTACGGCACAGACGACAAGCCGCCCGTGCTGACGGCGTACTGCACCGGGCCGCGGGCCGCGGCTCTCGGTAAAATCAGCGAGGAGGAAGCTGCTGCGATAGCGGTGAAAGATCTGCGCACGCATTTCCCCAAGGCGGCACCGAAAGTGGTTGCTTTCCACCGGATCGACTGGGCGGCCGATCCGCTGGCCTGCGGCGGCTACACGTTTCTGCGCCCGGGAGGCACTGGCGCGCGACCGCGGCTTGCGGCGGCGGACACGGGGGCGTTGTTCTGGGCCGGTTCAGCCGCCGCTACACGGACCATTGCCGACACCGTGGAAGGCGCCTTTGTCAGTGGCTTGCGGGTCGCCTCGGAAGTGCGGGCTTTCCTCGAACGACCGTAAGGCGCAACCAGCCGCGGTTCTCTGAGAGAAGGACATCAGAAGCTGCAGCTGGCGTTCGTGCTCATCTTCTTCCTCAGCCCTCTACTGACCCGGCGGTGTTGCACGCGCATTGCGATACGATGATGTTCCCGCTGTCTCCTCCGTGATGATCGCTCTAACCGTCCTCGCAAAAACCGAAAACTTCATCACGTCTCCATCGGCGGGCAACACTCCGTGGCTATCATTGGCAGCGATGAGCACACTCGGATCTCGGCGCCGTATAGTGCAAGACGAAGGTCGCAGACCCGTGTGGCTGCTTTTGGATGGAATGAGATGGCAAGGGCGACTGAAACAACAGTGGAATAGTGGCTTCGCCGCAGCCTTCCCAGCCGCTGCGCGAACGGGCAGGAGTGAAACACAATGGCGTGCGAGCACCTTCTAGGCGGACAATATCCTCTGTGTACGGTCGTGCAGGGACTGATGACCCCCTCGCTGTCGGAGATGCGTGCGTACTGCGCAGGCGGTCACCCCTTCAACTGTCCCCTCTATCAGCAATATGAAACGACCCAGGAGAAGGTCCCGTTGGCACCACAGCGGGATGGGTGGTGTCATTTGGGGGGATAGCAGCAGCTCCAGCAGAAGCCGCCCGCTGCCGCGCCTCCCGCCAGCGCCGCAAACCCTGCCACAGACACTCGGAATCGAGATCCAGAACGGCACCAGATGTATTCGAAGGACAATGCTTCCTCGGGGTCGACGTCACGCCCCAGAATCCACTGCTCCGCTTCGTCCAAAAGCTGTCGGCCATAGTAGGTCGGATCGTGGATGGGGAACGGGGCTCTCCCCTTTGTCCCCGTCCTTGCTGCGGCGTTGCCGAGATCTGCCAACGGGGCTAGAGTGCGCCGCCATGTGCCGTGGGATTCCCCGTCGCGATGCGCTCCCGGGCCGTCGGGCGCGCCTGGCCGCACGCAGCTCGGAGCCGCGTTGAACACCGCGGCCGCTCGCCCGGCGCTCGCCGCGGGGTTGTACCGTCTCATTCCTGCCCTGGATTCGCTGCGCCGCTACGGCCCGGCGGACGCCCGGGCGGATGCGATCGCCGGCGTGACGGTCGCCGCCGTCGCCGTGCCTCAGGCCATGGCATACGCGATGGTTGCGGGGCTCCCGGCGGAGTACGGCCTCTACACCGGGATCGTGATGACCGCGGTCGGGGCCGTCTTCGACTCGTCACGGCAGCTGATCAACGGTCCGACCAACGCGATCTCCATCGCGGTGCTCAGCGCGATCGCCATGGTCGACGGGCCGGACCAGAAGGTGCAAGCCGCCGTCCTGCTCGCGTTCATGGTCGGTTCCATCCAGCTCGCCATCACGCTGTGTCGGCTCGGCGACCTGACGCGCTATATTTCCCACTCCGTCATCGTCGGCTTTACCGCCGGCGCCGGCGGCTTACTGGTACTCGACCAACTGAAGAACCTGCTCGGCCTGCGCGCCATGGGCGACGCGCACGCGCACTTTCTTTACCGGTTCGGGCTGACGTTGGTGTACGGCGGCGGTATCCACACGGCGACCGCAGCGATTGGGTTGGGGACGATCGCGCTCGTCGTCGGCCTGCGGTGGGTGAAAGAGCGAATCGGCTGGCGGCTCCTGCCCGATTTCCTGGTTGTCGTCGCCGCGATGGCGGCGTTAGTAGCGCGACTCGGCCTCGACCAGCGAGGCGTCGCGGTAATCGGCGAGATCCCGGCGAAGCTCCCCCATTTCGCACTCCCCGCCTTCGACGCCGCCATGATGCGCACCGTTTCCAACGGCGCGCTGGCGATCGCGGTGCTCGGCTTGCTGGAAGCGATCTCCATGGCCAAGGCCATCGCCGCGCAGACGCGCCAAAAACTCGACATGAACCAGCAGTGCCTGAGTGAGGGGTTAGCGAACTTCACCGGGAGTTTCTTCCACTGCTTCCCGGGCTCGGGGTCCCTCACGCGTTCGGCGATCAACCAGCAGGCCGGGGCGTCCACCCAATGGTCGGGCGTGGTCTCGGCGCTGGCGGTGGCGCTGATCATGCTCCAGTTCGCGCCCTATGCCCGCTTCATCCCGCGCGCCGCGCTCGCCGGCATTCTGATGGTGTCGGCCTGGAAGATGGTCGACCGGCGCGCGCTGTTCTATCACCTGCGTGCCACGCGTTTCGATGCCGCGATCGTCGCGGTCACGGCCGTGGCCGCCATTGCGATCTCGGTCGAGTTCTGCGTGCTGATCGGCGTCTTCATGTCCTTCCTGCTGGCCGTCCGGCGAGCCGGTCGGATGCTCTTCACGGAGTTCGTGGTGTCGGCCGAGGGCGGGATTCACGAGCGCCTTCCCGACGACGAGGTGCATGGCCCGATCCTCATCTTCGGGCTCGAAGGCGAAATGTTCTTCGGCTCCGCCGCCGCCCTCGAACGGCACTTCGCCTACATGGAGGAGCGCGTGGACGAGCGAACGCGGGTCGTCGTCCTGCGCATGAAGCGGGTGCGCAATCCCGACGCCGTCGGGTTGACCTTGCTCGAGGGATTTTTGGACCGGATGAAAGCGCGCAACATCCACGTCCTGTTGTGCGGCGTGAGGGCTCCTCTCTTCGCAAGCATGCAGAAGACCGGCCTTACCACGCGACTGGACGAGAAGGAGATCTTCTTGGAACAACCGCTGCGGCAGACCAGCACGCTGCTCGCCATCCGCTACGCCTACGAACTCGTCGCCGCGCCCTACCCGACCGGCGCGCCGCCTGACACAGCCGGCCGCGAGCCGCAGCTCTACTACGAAATCTAGCCCCGCGACGGCGGCGGCACCAGCACTTCCATTGAACGGTAAGCACCCCCATGGCCTATCAGCCGACTCTCGAATCCCTCGCGGCCCATCCGGTTCCCGACTGGTTTCACGACGCCAAGTTCGGCATCTTCGTCCACTGGGGCGTGTCGTCGATCCCGGCGTTCGCACCACCCAACAAGAAGGGCATCGGCGAGGTCGACCTCGCCAGCGCTGATTCGGTGGCGTGGATGTTCAGGAACACGCCCTACGCCGAGTGGTACTGGAACTCGATCAGCATCGCCGATAGCCCAGCGCAGCGTTATCACCGCGAGACCTACGGTGCCGACTACGCCTACGACAATTTTGTCCCGCAGTTCATGCGGCTGGCGCGCGGCTGCGACGTGGACGCGTGGGCCGATCTGTTCGCCCGTGCTGGCGCGCGCTACGTCGTCTTCGTCACCAAGCACCACGACGGCTTTCTGCTCTGGCCGAGCGCCCATCCTAACCCGCACCGCCGAGCCTGGCAGTCGGACCGCGATTTCGTCGGCGAGCTGAGCCGTGCCGTGCGCGCCCGCGGCATGCGCATGGGGCTCTACTACTCCGGCGGGATCGACTGGACCTTCCACGGCCTGCCGATCGATAGCCTGGAGCGCTTCCTCGGATCGATCCCGGAAAGTGCGGAGTACGCCCGCTACGCTGACGCCCACTGGCGCGAGTTGATTGAGCGCTATGAGCCGGCAGTTCTGTGGAACGACATCGGCTATCCGGAGAAGGCCGCGCCGGCGCAACTGTTCGCCGACTATTATAACCAGATGCCCGACGGCGTGGTGAACAACCGTTTTCAGCTCGGCGCGGGAGAAGGCGGGCAGCATTGCGATTTCGTCACGCCGGAGTACGCCGTGTTCGACCACATCCTGGAGAAGAAGTGGGAGTCGACCCGCGGCATCGGCGGCTCCTTCGGTTTCAACCGCGCGGAGCGCGACGACAATCTGCTCACAGCGGATGAGATCGTACACATGATCGCCGACGTCACGAGCAAGAACGGCAACCTGCTGCTCAACGTCGGCCCCACAGCGAACGGCCTGGTGCCGTGGGCGCAATCCTCACGCCTACTCGCCGTCGGCGATTGGCTGCGGCGCAATGACGAGGCGATCTACGGCACGCGACCGTGGCGGAAAGCCGACGGCCGCACCGGCGACGGCACCGCAGTACGCTTCACACAGAGCCGCGGCTACGTCTACGCCATCGTCCTCGCGCCGCCCGCCGGCAGCGAGGTCGTCCTCGACGATCTGCAACCCACCGGTGCCACGGAGATTCGCGTTCTCGGCTACGGCGCGCCGCTCCGCTGGCAACAGCAGGGCGCGCAGGTCGCGGTCGAGCTCCCCGGCGACATGCCGACTGGTCCGGCCTATGCCCTGCGTCTTTCGCAGGCCCGATGACGGTCGCTTCCGGGCCTCTCCGCCAGGCGCAGGACTCCGAGGCCACCTTCACGCTGCTGCGGGATCGCTGCCGAACAATAGGGCGAGCCCTTGAAGCACCTGGCGCAGGCGGGCGTGGCTGAGTGCACCCAACGGCCGACCCAAGCGGGCGCGGTCGATGGTGAGCAACTGCGTGACGTTCACCACGCAGGCGCGCGGCAGAGTGGCCTCGCCCTTCGGCAACCGAACGTTCCCCGGCATTGCCGCGAGCCGGAGATTCGACGTAATGGCTGCCACGACCGTCGTCGCGATCGCGCTGCGGTTGAAGCGGTCATGTTGCACGATCACCGCCGGGCGCCGGCCACGAGGTTCAGACCCTTCGCCCTGAAATCGCAGCCAGTAGACCTCGCCCTGACGCATTACCAGCGCTCGCTGTCCCAGCCGATGCCGAGTTCCGCCAGTTCGTGCGCGTCGCGGCGTTGTGCTTCACGCACCGACTCATCAGCAAAGAGCGCATCGAGTCGCCGCGTCACCTCGGCATCGCGTCGGGCCCGCACGGCCAGGCGCAGCACGCGGCTGATGAACCGGCTGCGCGACTCGCCACGTTCGCGCGCAGCGCGATCGACTTCTTCCAAGACGTCCTCGGGGACCGCAATCGCCGTCTTTCGATATGCCATGGTATTCGCTCCGGTATTCGAATTATGAATACCCTGGTGACGTATGACCCGCAAGCGCCTGCCGGGCACAACCCTGACTCACGCTGCGGTCACCGCGCCGCAGCCTTCGTGAGCCGCAGCCCAAGGCCTACAACTTGGTCACCTCCACCCGCGTGTCGCGGTCGGTGTGGCTGGGTTGCAGGCAGATCGTCATCGGGCGCAGGTGGAACTGGCCGCCGGAGAGTTCGACGGGGTTGAGCGGCGTGGGGACCAGGTTCTGGAAGCCCTTCTGGCCACGGAACTGGTAGTTCTCCCAGGCGTGGTACACGAGGAACTGACCGGGCCGTATGTTGGGCGCCACCTTCACCATGATCTCGAAGCCGTCGAGGTCGTTGTGCACGCGCACATGCTCGCCGTCGGCGATGCCGCGCGCGGCCGCGTCCGCGGCGCTCATGTAGGCCACCGGCTCGCCGCGCTGTTGCCGGAGCATGATGCGGTCGTCGCGCCACGCGGCGTGGATGCTCCAGCGCGTGTGGCCGCCGGTGAGCTGCAGCGGGTACTTCCCGCCGGCGGTCGGCGGGTCCTTATGCGTCGGCAGCGTTTCGCCCATCTCCACGTAGAGCTCCTGGTCGAGGTAGAACTGGATGCGCCGCGAGAGCGTTGGGTAGGGCTTCTTGTCGAAGACGTGGTCGGTGAAGGGCGTGATGGTGTCGTCGGGCTTAAACTTCGTCGCGACGCCGATCGAGGCGATGCTCTTGCCGGCACCGGTGAAGCGGGCCCAGCCCTTCTTCTTGAGGTCGTCCCATTGCACGCCCTGCAGGTTGCTCGCGTTCTCGATGAGATAGCGGGCTACCTTGTCGTCGTCAGTGGGTCCATACTCGCCCTTGGAAGAGAACTGGTCGTAGAGCCCGGCGAAGGAGCGCGCGCGGCCGTTGCGATCTTTGAAGTCGGTGATGCCGCGCGCCGCGGCGCGCGCGTCGACCGCCTTGGCCAGCAGCGCGAAAATCTCCCAGTCCGACTTGGCCTCCTGGAACGAGGTCACTTTCTCGCCGGCGTGGATGAACGGCATGAGCGGCGTCACCCACTTGTGTTCGGTGCGCTCGTACCAGCCAGCCGCCGGCAGCACGTAGTCCGACTGCAGCGCCGTCGAGGTCATGCGCCAGTCGATGGTGACGATGGTGCGCAGCTTCGGCCACAGGTGCTTCAGCAGGAGCGGATAGGCGCGGATGCGGCGCAACGGATTGCTCACCAGCGAGAACATGACGCGCGGGTCGTTGCCGGGCTTGGGCCACACATACTGCCAGCCCTTGGACAGCGATTCCTTCAGCACCTCGCGCACCGGCCGTTTCAGATGCGGGTCCCACCCCTGCAGCGCGTCGCTCGCCTCGAGCAGGCCGCCGTGGATGTACCAGAAGAGCGCGCCGGAGCACTCCATTCCACTGGCAAAGCTCTGGCGGCTACGCTCGTAGACCATCATTTCGTCGGTGTAGCCGGCGAGCTGCAGGCGCGTTTCCTCGTACAGGCCGTAGGCGCCGATCAACCCACGCAACCCCAGGCCGAAGGAGGAGATTATGAACTGCTCGAGCCCGTCGTGCATGAGGAAGGGAAAGCCGACGAAGCCGCTGCCCTTCTTGCCGAAGTTTCCTGTAAGCGCGAACACCAGGGCCTGGGTCCGCTCGATGAGGTTGCCGTGGTAGTACTTGGCGAAGTTGCTGGTGGTTACCATCGACGCCGCCTTCGCCTTCGCCAGGCGGTGTGCGAGATCCCGGATCTGGCTCGCCGGCGTCCCGCTCAGGGCGGCGGCCTTCTCCGGTTCGTAGGCCGCGAGGTGTTCGCGGAGACGTTCAAACACCGGACGCACACCGACCTTCTTGCCGTTGGCGAGCGTTGCTTCGAAGCGGCCCTCGAGCGAGGGCGTCAGGCCTTCGAGCGCCAGGCTGCGTCCCGGCGCGGGTACGATGCCGGCCTTCGGATCGTGCAGATAGAGCTGGTCGGCGTCACCGCCCGCTTTGAGGTCTGAGCCGCGCAGAAACAGGTGGGTGTCTTCGCGCACCAGCAGCGGCAGGTCGGTCTGCTCCTGCACAAAGGCGCGGTCGAAGAGGTTTTCGGCGATGAGCACGTGCGCGACGCCGAGTCCAAGCGCCGCATCGCCGCCCGGCTTCACCGGGATCCAGCGGTCGGCATGGATTGACGAGGCGCTGTAGTCGGGCGTGATGCAGACGAGCTCCGCGCCCTTGTAGCGCGCCTCCAACAGGAAGTGCGCGTTCGGGATCTGGGTGTATAGAGGGTTCGCGCCCCAGCACAGGATCAAGTCGGAGAAGAAGTAGTCGTCGGCCGAGCGCTCGAAGACGATCTTTCCAAAAGTCTCCGCCGCGCCGCGGTGTCCGTCGCCGATCTCGGTGTTCATGTCGAGGGACGTGGAGTCGAGGAGGATCCGCAGGCGCGCCTGCCCCGCCGTCTGCGTGCCGGTGGAAATGCCCGGCCCGAGGTCCCAGATTACCCGGTCGGTGCCTTCCTTGACGATCGTATCGATCATGGAGTCGGCGATCTCATTGAGCGCCTGCTCCCAGGAGATCCGTTCCCACTTGCCTGAGCCGCGTTCGCCGACGCGCTTGAGCGGGAACTTGACGCGGGTCGGGTCGTACATGCGCTCGCTGTAGCAGGCGCCTTTCTGGCAGCCGCGCGGGTTGAAGTCGGAGACATCGGGGCGCACTTGCGGGTAGTCTGCCGCCTGCTCCTCGCGCCAGACCACACCGTCCTTCACGTACACGTTCCAGGCGCAGTGGGCCTGATACCAGCAGTTCACCCAGTGGCTGCTGCGCACCACCTTGTCCCAGACCCATTTCTTGCGAAACACATCTTCCCACGATCGATAGTCCGGAATGGGCGGCAGGCCTCCCGCTGCCGCGCCGGCTCCGGCGGCGCCGACCTGGCCGAAGGTGAGCCGATCGAGCGAGAGCAGCAGCGCCGCCGCTCCTGCTGAACGGATAAAATTCCGACGTGTGAGATTCATCTCGTCCTCCGCGGGAGCAACGCTTATCACGGGACAGCTTCGCCCTCCACCTCCGCACCAGGCACCGTAATGGACCGCTGTCCCCATCGGTGGGGACTGCGTTGGGGTACGCCTCCGAGGGGAGACCAGATAGGGGCGTTGTTAATCAGACGTTCGGAGCTGGGCAGTGATGGCGGCCCGGCTGACGTGGACATGCCGCTCAATGGGCAGGGCTCGCTTCACTCGAAAGGATTGCGTAAGAGAATGGTCTCATTCCGTCCCGCACCCACCGAAACCATGATCATCGGGGTTCCGGTCACCTCTTCCAGGCGGCGGACGTAGGCGCGGGCGTTGGCGGGCAGGTCGGCCAGCGAGCGGGTTCCGTGGAGCGGCTCGTGCCAGCCGGGCCATTCCTCGTACACCGGCTTGAGGCCGCGCAGCACCGCCGTACTGGCGGGAAAGTCGTGCAGGCGGCGCCCCTCGAACTCGTACGCCGTGCAGATGCGCACGGTTTCGAATCCGGTCAAGACGTCCAACTTGGTGAGCGCCAGACCGCTCATCCCGTTCAGCCGTACGGCATTGCGCACCACCACAGCGTCGAACCAGCCGCAGCGGCGTGGCCGCCCGGTGGTGGCGCCGAACTCGTCGCCGTCCTGCTGGAGCTTCTTGCCGAGCGCGTCCACCAGCTCCGTTGGGAACGGGCCGCTGCCAACCCGCGTGGTGTAGGCCTTGACGATACCGATGACGGCGGAGATGTCATGCGGCGCAATGCCGGTGCCGGTGCAGGCGCCGCCCGCCACGGTGTTCGAGGAGGTGACGAACGGGTAGGTGCCGTGGTCGACGTCGAGCATCGTGCCCTGCGCGCCCTCGAGGAGCACGCGCTTGGACTGGCGCAGGGCATTGTGCAGATACACGCTGGTGTCAGTGACGCAGGGTGCGAGACGCTCCCGATAGCCCCGGTACTCGTGGTGGATGGCGTCGAAGTCGAGCGCCTTCTCCTTGAGCATGGCGCGCAAGTACGAGTTCTTCTCTTTCAACGTATGCTGCAAGGCCTCTGCGAACATTGCGTCGTCGCAGAAGTCGGCGAAGCGGATGCCGATGCGCGCCATCTTGTCCTCGTAGGTGGGCCCGATGCCACGCCCGGTGGTGCCGATGCGCCCCTCGCCGCGCAAGCGCTCGCGCGCCAAGTCGATGGCACGATGATAGGGCATGATGACGTGGGCGCGGTCGCTGATCTTCAGGAGGTCGTCCTGCAACAGGAAGCCGCGCTGGCGCAACTCATCGACCTCGTTGATGAGCACGGCGGGATCGACGACCACGCCGTTACCGATCACGCACACCTTTCCGGAATGCAACACGCCCGACGGCACGAGGTGGAGAACCGTCTTGTGGCCGTCAACGACGAGCGTGTGCCCGGCGTTGTTACCCCCCTGATAGCGGGCAACGATATCGGCATGCTGGGCGAAGATGTCGACAACTTTCCCCTTGCCCTCGTCACCCCACTGCGCTCCGACAACGACGACCGCCGGCATGACGCGTCAAGCTCCTCTCCGCGGCGGGCTGGCGGCCATGTGAGAACTACAGCCGGACCAGCTGGGCGGAGACGATGTTGGGCAACGTGCGCAGCCGCTCGAGTACGGAATCGGGGATGTCATCATCCACGTGTATCAGCGAGATCGCCATGCCGCCGACGTGCTCCCGCCCGAGCTCCAACCGGGCGATGTTGATCTTGGCTTCTCCCAGCAGCATGCCAACCGAGCCCACCACTCCCGGCACGTCACGGTTGTGGAGCATGAGAATGAATCCGTGCGGGTCGGCATCCAGGTAGAAGTCATTGATACGCACCAAGCGGATGACGCGCTGCCCGAAGATCGCGCCGGCGACGATGCTCGGCCCCTTCGCCGTGTTGATGGTGACGGTGACGAGGTTCGAGAACCCCTTTTGCTGACTGGTCTTCGACTCCACGATCTTGATGCCACGGTCGCGCGCGATCGTCGGCGCGTTGACGTAGTTGACCATGGTCGATTCCAGCACGCGCATGAGCAGCCCGCGCAGCACCGCGAGCGTCAGTGACTTCACGTCGTAGTCCGCCACCTCGCCGGCATATTCGATGGCCACCTCGGCCGGCGAGGCGGTGAGTAACTGACCCTGCAGGCTGCCAAGCTTCTCGCACAGCGCGAGGTACGGACCCAGCACCTCCAACAATTCCGGGCTGATCGACGGCACGTTGACCGCGTCCTGAATGACCCCGTGCGTCAGGTAGTTCACCACCTGGTGGGCGATGGCGATGGCGACGTTCACCTGCGCCTCATCGGTGGCCGCCCCAAGATGTGGGGTGCAGATGACCTGGCTCAACTTCAGCAGCGGGTGATCCGGCGGCGGGGGTTCCTGGCTGAAGACATCGAGTGCGGTACCGGCGACTTTGCCTTCACCGATGGCCGCCGCGAGCGCCTCTTCGTCGACGATGCCGCCGCGGGCGCAATTGATGATGCGCACGCCTTTCTTCATCTTCGCAAAGGCGGCGGTTCCAATGAGGCCCCGTGTTTCCGGGTTGAGCGGCGTGTGAACGCTGATGAAATCCGAGCGGGCGTACAGCTCGTCGAGACTGACTACTTCGACGCCGAGACGTTGGGCCGCCTGCTGCGAGATGAACGGGTCGTAGGCGATCACTCGCATCTTCAGGCCGAGGGCACGGTCGGCAACGAGGCTACCGATGTTGCCAATGCCGACGATCCCCAGGGTCTTGTTGAACACTTCTGAACCGGTGAATTTCCCCTTCTCCCACTTGCCGCTCTTCATCGACGCGGTGGCCTGGGGAATCGATCGCGCCAGTGCCAGCATCATACTGATGGCGTGCTCGGCCGTGGTGACGTTGTTGCCGGCCGGGGTGTTCATGACCACGATGCCCTTTTTCGTCGCCGCTCCCACGTCGATGTTGTCGACCCCGATGCCGGCGCGTCCGATGACCCGGAGATTCTGGGCCGCGGCGATGACCTCAGCGGTCACCGTCGATGCGCTGCGCACAATCAGGCCGTGGTAAGGCGCAATCTTTTCCGCCAGCTGCTGCGGCGTGAGGCCGGTGATGGTGTCGACCTCGATGTCCGGCGCCGCCTTCAGGATCTGAAGGCCTTGCTGAGAGAGCTTATCGCTGATGAGAACACGGTACATGGCTTACTCCCGCAGTGCGGCCATGAGCACTTGTTGTGCCGCGCCTACGCCGCGGCCGAGCGCTACGCGATGACCGAAGTGAGACAGCGCCATTTCCAGCGCTGCGATGGCAGTTACGACGTCGAACGCACCCATGTAGCCCAGATGCCCGATGCGCACGATCCTTCCCTTCAGCTGATCTTGTCCGCCGGCGAACGTGACTCCCATCCGGTCGCGCAGGTAGGCGACGAGCTTGCCGCCGTCGACATCGGGCGGCGTGAACATTCCCGTTACCGCCGGGCTCGGGGCATCGGGTGCCACCAACTGCAGATCGAGGGCTGCTGCCGCTGCGCGGGTTGCCGTCGCCATGCGGGCGTGTCGTTCGAAGACACGTGCGAGCCCTTCTTCGCGGATCATGGCCAACGACTCGCGCAGGCCGACGATGAGCGAAATCGCTGGAGTCCAGGCTGTGGTGTCCTTTGCCTGGCTGTCCCGTTCCTTCGCCAGGTCGAAGTAGAAGCGCGGCACTTTTGCTTCTTTGCTGCGCTTCCAGGCACGCTCGCTCAACGCGATGAACGCCAGTCCGGGCGGCAGCATGAGCGCCTTTTGCGAACCGGTGAGCAGCACATCGATACCCCAACGGTCCATTGGCAGGTCGAGGACGCCGACCGCGGTGATGCCGTCGACGATGCAGAGTACGTTGCGCTTGCGTGTCAACTCGGCAATTGCCTGAACCGGGTGGAGAACGGTCGTGGAGGTCTCGCTCGCCTGGAACAACACGCCGCGGATCGCCGGCCGCTGGTCCAGCAGGCGACGGATGTCGTCGACATTGGCGGGCTTGCCCCACTCGAGGCGCAACTCGGCGACTTTCAAGCCGAACGCCGATGCGATTTTCATCCAACGTTCCCCGAACTTGCCGCCGTTGACGACGAGCACTTCGTCGCCAGGGGAGAACAGGTTGCTCACCGCCGCCTCCATGCCGCCGCTGCCTGAGGCCGCAACCATCAACACGTCCTGCTCGGTCTGAAAGAGTTCCTGCAACCCTCTTCTCGCTTCGGAGAAGATGCGGCTGAATTGTGGCGTGCGGTGATGGATGATGGGCTGTGCCATGGCGAGCAGAACACGCGATGGCACCGGGGTGGGTCCGGGGGCCAACAGATAACTCTTCAGCACGGGACACCTTCGACAAAAAAAAGCCTGAACCTCTATAGCTCAGAGGCCCAGGCGTTCGACCTACTGAAGGTCAGCACTCCATCGTGGTCGATTCCACGTGCGCCAGTTGTGCAGACCAATCAACCGGCCCGTGGATACCGGATCTTGCCCCCTGTGTCAACCGGCCGAACGGCCGCTGTTGACTAGGGTCATGAACTCCTGGCGCGTTTCCTGGTGGGTGCGGAAGGCGCCCAGCATGGCGCTGGTGACGACGATGGAGTTTTGCTTTTCGACCCCGCGCATGCGCATGCACAGGTGCTCCGCCCGGAGCACGACCCCGACGCCGAGCGGGTCAAGCGCGTCCATGAGCATGTTGGCGACCTGCGTGGTCAGGCGTTCCTGCACCTGCAAGCGTCGCGAATAGACCTCGACGAGACGAGCGAGTTTGCTGATGCCGACGATTCGATGGTTTGGAATGTAGGCGACGTGTGCGGTCCCGAAGAACGGCAAAATGTGGTGCTCGCAGAGCGAAAAGAAGTCCAGATCCTTCAGGACGATCATTTCTGAGTATTCTTCGACAAATAGCGCTCCGTTGATCACGGTCTTGGGATCTTCGGCATAACCCTTGGTAAGAAACTGCATCGACCGGGAGACACGCTCGGGGGTTTTTACCAGACCCTCACGCATGGGGTCTTCCCCAACAAAACGCAGGATATCGGCGACAGCCTTCTCAATGGAAATTTCGACCATGACGGCGAATCTTATCGGAAACACCAGTTGCCGCAAGGGGTGCGGCGTTCGGGGGTTCAGGGGGAATGAACCGTGACGGCGTCAGCGGCTCATCTACCGCTGCGTTTTTCGACGGCTTTGACGCGCTGGTACTTGCGGTAGTCGTAGCCAGTGGCCATGGCCATGAGAATCGGTTCCATGCCACCGGCACGTTCACGCCGCAGAATGCGCAGGCGTTCGTAGAAATCCTGGAAGTCTTTGTTGATGCGCTGGCGTTCGTCGACCGGGTTAAGGAAGAACTCGCGCAAACGCGTCACCGTGAAGCGGAAGGCAGAAAAGCGCAATTCGTTGGGAAAGGCGTCCCACTCGGCCAACGACAGGGTACGCAAGCTTTCGTATCCGGCAATCAGCGCCTCAAACTTCTTCAAAGAGTATCGACCATCTTCGTAGCAGAGAGTATTCACCGCCGTCGCGAGGTCAAAGATGAATTTGCCGCGACATGCTGCCTCAAAGTCGAGCACGGCGACGACTTTCTCGCCCTTGAACTTGATGTTGTCGGGAAAGAGGTCTCCGTGGATGATACCTTTCGGCAGCTTCCCTTCGAGATAGTGGTTCAGGTACTCGATTTCCTCATCGAGCGTGCGAACGATCTTCTTGAAGTAGTGCGGCAGGCGCCCGCGGGCATCGAAGTACACCTCGGCGACTCGATCAAATCCAAAGCGATTATCTATGCCTTTCTTGTATGCCTTCCCTATGAGATGAAGGTCTCCGAGGACGCGACCGACGTTTTCCAGTTGCCCCTGACTCAGATCTTCAGGCTCGATGCTGCGGCCGTCGACATCGCGGTAAACCGAAAGGGACTTCCCCTCCCGCTCCCGATAGTGGCGGCCACGCCTGTCGGTCAGCGGCACAGGGCAAGGAAAGCCGTGCTTTCGCAAGAACAGGAGAAGGTCGAGTTCGCGCTTAACCTCGATCTCGCTTTTCACCTCATCGATTTTTACGAGGAACTTCCCCTTCACTGTGTCGACTGCATACAACGTGTTGGCGGCCGACCCTTCGGTGACCTCACGCGTGCCAGTTACACGTGGGAACCCGTAATCGATGGCGATTTGGCTTAGTTCCTTCCTGGAAATTTTGGTATCTTCCGCCATTTGTTGCGTTTCAGCGAGCGCTCCACCTCTCTGCAGCATCAATTTTATAACAGAATTCACAAATGATACTACCTCCGCCAATCCGAAATTGTCAAGAAAAATATTCCAGGCCAGACGATCACCTTGGCCCAGGAATCGTCGACGAAATGGCGAACGCAAGACACAGCCTAAGTGAATTCCCCTATTTTCGAAAAATCATGATAGTTTCATTAATTTTTTCAGCTATTTGTAAGGATTCTCGTGGTTCCTTTAAACCCACGTGGGTCCGGCGGAACAAAACATCTTCAGGATGAAGCGCCATCTCCTTTTGAGCGGCATACGCCGCCTCTGCCCAAAGTTCAGGCAGGCCTGGAACCATAATTTCTTTGAGCTTGCCATGGTTTCGAACCAGTTCGAGCACCTCACTACTGCGACTGCCGTACCGCCGGGCGAGATGCTGGACTTGTTCCTGAGTCAGCCCGTAACCGTTCCGGGCGATTAGTTCCTCCACCAGTCTCGGGTCAGCCGTACGCCCGCCCGGCAGCGGCGTCGTTGCAGTCTTGCAAGATATCCGCCGTGCCATTTTTGCGCGACCGAGCCGCCTAGCGGCTAGGCTGACGATCTCTGCAGCCACGAACCGGTACGTGGTCAGCTTTCCCCCCGCCAACGTGATGAGCCCCGACGGACTCTCAAGGATCTCCTCCTCGCGCGATACGGCAGATGGATCTTGTGTGCTGCTTTCAGGTGCTACAAGCGGTCGGAGTCCAGCGTAACTGCTGACAACGTCTGAGGCGCACAGCTTCGCTCTCGGAAAGAACCAATTTGCTGCCGTCAGCAGATAGTCCACGTCCTGGTCATCGGCCGCGACCTCATCGGGTCTTCCCGTGAAATCAGTGTCGGTCGTGCCGATGATAGCGTACGACTCCCACGGAATGACAAACAGTATCCGCTGATCCTGAGGCGAGCGTAGAACGACGGCATGCACATTGCCAATTCGCTCCCGCGGCACCACCACATGCACCCCTTTCGTCAGCCGGAGACACGGCGTGGCCGATGCGTCGTCTAGTCGACGCACATGATCGGCCCAGGGGCCGGTCGCGTTCACTACACACCGTGCCCGAATGGCGAACTCGGAGCCGCCGAATTGGTCTTGCACAATCGCCCCGGCAAGGCGACCATTCTCTTTGATGAAGCTTCTCAACTCGAGGTAGTTGCCGACCGCCGCCCCTTCTTCTTCAGCACCCAACACCGTCTCGAGCGTCAGCCGTGCGTCATCGGTGAGGCAATCATAGTACAGCGCTGCACCGCGAAGCCCCTCGCTTCGGAGCGTCGACTCAAGAGCCAACGTCTGGCTCGCCGTCCGCATGCGGTGTCTGCGAATGTTGCGAAAGATCGCCAGCAGATCGTACAGCCACATTCCCAAGCCCAGCGTGAACACCCCGACCGGATCGTTGCGATAGACTGGGAATAAGAAGGCGAGTGGTCGGACGAGGTGCGGAGCTAAACGGCGCCGGAGCAAGTCACGTTCCCGGCAGGCTATACGGACGAGCCGGAAATCGCCCTGTTGAAGATAGCGTATCCCGCCATGGATGAGCTTCGACGACCGGCTGCTCGTGCCGCTGCCGAAATCGGCTTTCTCGATCAGCGCGACGCGCAGACCGCGCAACGCGGCGTCACGGGCGACTCCCGCACCATTGATGCCACCACCAATCACCAGGAGATCAAATGTCTCTTTCTGAAGCTGCTCGACTCGTTGCTCGCGTGCAAGTCGGGTGATTGAAGTGTGTGGCTGCATCGATCTTCACTCGGCGAGATGACCGTCCTCGACAAAAACTGTAGCGTTCTTCGGGCCGCCGGTCACGGCTGATCGCTCCGCAACTCCACAAGTTGCGGCGACGTCTCTGACGTGAGATGGGCGCCACATGTCACGCCGGAAGAGCCCTCACGATGGCGCGCGTAAAGTCCGTGGTCAAAGCCTGACCGCCGAGATCACGGGTGCGCCAACGGCGGGCGCGCACTACCGACTCAACCGCTGTTTGGATCCGCTCCGCTGCCGTGTGTTCGCCGAGATGCCGCAGCATCAAGGCGGCAGAGAGAATTGCAGCGATGGGATTAGCCACGTTCTTTCCCGTAATGTCGGGCGCCGTGCCATGCACGGCTTCGAAAATCGCGTACCGTGTGCCGAGGTTCGCACCAGGGACGACGCCTAATCCCCCTACCAGACCGGCGCAGAGGTCCGACACAATGTCCCCGTACAGATTCTCCAACAGCAAGACATCGAACTGATCCGGCCGCAAGACCAGTTGCATGCACGCGTTATCAACGATCATTTCCTGGTACTTCACTCGCGGGTATTTCTTCGCGACCTTGCGTGCGCACGCCAGGAAGAGGCCGTCCGACAGCTTCATGATGTTGGCTTTGTGGATCGCAGTCACCTTCTGACGCTTCTCGCGCTGCGCGTACTCGAAGGCGAATTGGGCAATGCGACGCGATGCCTTTGCGGTGATGACTTTCACACTTTCCACCACTCCAGGGGCGATCTGGTGCTCGATTCCGGCGTAGAGGTCCTCTGTGTTCTCGCGAACGACGACCAAATCGACACCTTTAAACGCAGTTCTCAGGCCGGGCAGGTTTCGAATCGGCCGGAGGTTGGCATAGAGATCGAAGGTCTTGCGCAGCGCCACGTTGATGCTGCGAAAGCCCCGTCCAACGCCGGTCATCAGCGGTCCTTTCAGCGCCACCCGGTTCTTCCGGATGGACCGAAGCAACTCCTCAGGAATGGGGTTTCCGAAAGTCTCAAGTGCGGCCATTCCAGCCAGTTGCCGGTCCCACTTGATATCGATACCGGCCGCGGCAATCACCTCGGTGGCGGCACCGATGACCTCGGGTCCGATGCCGTCGCCCGGGATCAACGTGACCCGATAGCCCGCCCGCTTCTTCATGCCGATGCTAGCGAATGCCCAGCAGCTTGTGGGTCTGCGGCAACACGCGGATCGATGACAGACGACGCCTGGCTGTGAGGTAGAGCTGCGTCAGGCGGTCCACGTCGATCAAGGGCCTCTCCGCCGGATCAACAATTGACTGCATGAACACCGGTACGCTCGGCTCGATCGAAGCCAGTAGCGCAGCGGCGCGCTCGATGTCCTCATCGGCCGTTTTTTGATCCACGAGAATCTTCACGTACAGGTCTTTGGTCCGTGCCAGCTCCAGAAACTCCACGTGCTCCTCCCAAAACGCGTCTTCACCCGTGTTGGAGGGCAGCTTGATGTCCATGCTGATGATGTTCACCAGCGGTAGGACTTCGCGCAGGCGGCGGGGCAACACCCCGTTGGTCTCCAGCAGCACAGGCAGCGGAAACCGACCGGCCTCGAGCAGCGCCACCAGAAAGTCGGACTGCGCCAGCGGCTCCCCGCCCGTGAGCGCAATCGCATCGATGGGCGCCTCCCGTGCGATCATGCCGGTGATCAAACGGGCGAGGTCCTCTGCGGAGACGGGGTTACGTTCGAGAGATGGCAGCCGGTTGCCACTGATTACGGTGTACGTGTCGGTGCGCTCCAAGCTGTCGGGAGTATCGCAGTATCGGCACCGCAGATTGCATCCGGCCATCCGGACAAACAGATGACGGCAGCCGACATGCGCGCCTTCACCCTGAAACGACACGAAAATCTCTGAAAGATACCCGGTCCGCACGGGGAATTCCTATCACAGGGTGCTCAAGCGAGCTAGAAACCGATGTCGCGCGTGGCGGCGGGCACGAGTGCGATTTTGATGTCCATCACGTTGGTGCCGGTTGGTCCGCAGCGGAAAAGGTCATCGAGCTCGGAGAAGAAGGTGTACGAGTCGTTTGCACCCAGCGCTGTGTCAACGTCAAGGCCGTGTTGCTGAGCTCGCCACAGCGTCGTTCCGTCGACAAATGCACCCGCTGCGTCGGTGGGGCCGTCAATGCCGTCGGTTCCCGCGCTGAGGAGCGTGATCGGCGTTCCCGCCAGCGTGCCCGCCAGTGCGAGCGCAAACTCCTGGTTGCGTCCGCCCCGGCCCTTTCCTTTCACCTGGACAGTCGTCTCACCGCCAGCGAGCACGCACAGCGGTTCAGCGGTGCGGCGGTGCGCGGCCAGTTGCTGGATTCGGGCCGTAAAGCTCCGGGCTGCAGCGATCGTGTCTCCACTCAACGGCAGGTCGTCGACATGGACCGTCCAGCCTCGCGCCTGCGCTGCCGCCGCCGCTCCGGCAAGTGCGGTGCGATTCGAGCCGATGATCAGGCTGCGGCAGCGACTGGCCTCCACACTGTTGGGCTTCACGGTCTCGGCGACGGTGCCCTCGATTCCGCTGCGCAACAGGGTCGTTACGGTGGCGGGCACTTGCCTATCGAGTTGGTACCGCATCAGCACGCCCCAGGCGTCAGCAAAAGTGGTGTCATCCGGGACGGTCGGTCCCGATCCGATCGTGCTGGGATCGTCGCCGATGACGTCGGAGATGAGCAGTGCCCGCATGCGGGTTTGCACGTGACGCAGCAGGCCACCGCCCTTCACTTCGGAGAGATGCTTGCGGACGGTATTGAAGGCTCGAATGTCGGCACCGCACTCGAGTAACAGTCGCGTGGTGGCGATTTTCTCCGGCAGCGTAACCGGAGATCGCGGGCACACCAGCAAGCTCGAGGCGCCGCCACCGATGAGGCACAAGGTGTCGCCACGCTCCTGCTCCCGGAGCAATTGCATGATACGCCGTGCAGCCCGTTCTCCGCGCGCATCGGGCAACGGATGTCCGGCTTCGCTTACCGCTACGGAGCGCAGTTCAGCGGCGCAGCCATCGGCGACGATAACTTCGCCGCGGACGTTTTCCGCCCCCAGAACCTGCTCGCAGCCGGCCGCCATCCGGGCTGCCGCTTTCCCGGCCCCGATGACCAGAGTCGGTCCGCGGTTTTTTCGAGGGACGCTTCCAGCCGCGTCGTTCAACGCTGCAGCCGCATGTCGGGAGAGGTGCTCGATGACCAAATGAGCTGGATCCACGGCATTGACCGCGGCGCGGAAAATCGCGACCGCCTCCATACGCAAGCGCGTCGATGATTCGTTCATGAACGAGCCCGTCGCTGGCTTGTGCGAAGGCGCGGCGTATTCCCGACGCCGGTACAACAGAGGAAGAGATCAGGTGTTTTCTTCGTCGCTGTCGGTTGCGCTGAGCTTCCGGTACGCCCGCTCATCGTCGAAGCGCCGCGCGCTCTTGGCTTCTTTCTCGCGTTCCGCCTGGCAACTCACGCACAGCCGCGAGAACGGTAACGCCTCCAGCCGCGCCGGGGCGATCTCCGACTCGCAGTTCTCGCAAATGCCGTACGTGCCTTCATCCACGCGCCCCAGCGCCTCTTGAATGGCCTGCAGCTTGTCGCGCTCGCGATCTGTCAGGATGAAGCTGATCTCCCGGTCGCGCTCCTCACTGGCGAGGTCATAGGTATCCATGCCCTCGTCTTTGGCGCCCTCCCGGCCCTGCTTCAGATCATTGCTGATCTCGCGCAAGGTTTGGCGGCGCATTTCCATCAGCCGTTCACGGACGTTTTTCAAGAAAGCCTTTCGCATGGGGGCCATTCCTATAGAAGGCGCCGGAATGTAGAGATATTGGAAGGCAGTGTCAATGGGTTCCCATCGCCCTCGGCTGCCGACACCTCCGCCCGTAAATCATAGGTGCTGGAGCCGGTGATACGAGCCTGCGTCATCGTTCCAGCCGGGATCTGGCCGCGCAGATACACCACCCCATCGATCTCCGGTGCTTGCGTTGCCAGACGTCCGTACGTGCGGCCCCGCTCATCCTCACCGCAGACCAACACCGCTTGTTGGCTCCCCACCAGACGCTGGTTGGCCGCGGCCGAGACCTCGGCTTGGACGCGCATCAAGGCGGCCCGGCGTTTGCGCTTGAGCGACTCTGGCACGTGCTCGCTGAAAGTGGCGGCTGCAGTTTCCTCTTCTTTTGAGTAACAAAACCCGCCGACGCGTTCGAAACGCGCTTCCGCGACGAATTGCAGCAACTCGGCGAAGTCGGCTTCCGTCTCACCGGGAAAGCCGACGATGAAGGCCGTGCGCACCGCCACACCCGGGATGCGGTCGCGAACGCGTTGTAGCAGCCTGCGGATCGCGGCGCCGCCGCGTTCCCGCCGCATCCGCTGGAGCATGCGGTCGCTGATGTGCTGCAGTGGCATGTCGATGTACGAACAGACCTTCTCCTCACCGGCGATGGCGTCCAGTAAGTCATCGGTGACGTAGCGCGGGTAGGTGTAGAGCAGGCGTATCCAACGCAGGCGGTCGATTCTCGCCAAGGCGCGCAGCAGCTGGCTGAGCGAAGAGCCGTCGCCTCGGTCGCGGCCGTATGCGGTCAGGTCCTGGGCAATGAGATTCAATTCAATGACCCCATCGGCGGCCAGCGCTTGCGCTTCGGCGAGGACCGAATCCATTGAGCGGCTCTCGTGGCGCCCGCGGATCTTGGGAATAATGCAGAAGCTGCAGCGATGGTCGCAGCCCTCGGACACTTTCAGGTAGGCGCTGAAGAACTGGCCGGTGCGCACCCGAGGAATGGCAAGATCCGGCAGCACATGTGCCGCACCACCATAGGTGCTCGGATCGGAGCAGCCGCCGTCCGCAAGCATCTCCGGCAGGCGGACGAAGTCTCCGGTGCCGAGAAAAGCGTCCACTTCCGGCAAGGCTTCGTGCAAATCGGCGCCATAGCGCTGCACCAGGCACCCGGTGACCACCAGCCGTTTGTTGGCATCACCGCCCTTGAAGCGCGCCAGATCCAGGATGGCATCGATCGATTCCTTCTTGGCGTCACCAATGAAGCCGCAGGTGTTGACGATCAGGACGTCAGCCGCCTCCGGGTCGAGGACGACCTGACCGCCGTCGCGGGCGATCAGCCCCAACATCATCTCGCTGTCTACGAGATTCTTCGGACAGCCCAGGCTGTGGAGGAAGACTTTGATTGCCATGGTGCAAAATTCAGATCCTAACGGCCGCTCGCGTCTCTCGCAACCGTTCAGATCCGGACATACCGTGGCGACAGATGCGCGGCAGCCGCAACCGCATCATTGTGACGCGGCAGCGGCGATGATCTCCGCGGCGGTACAGCGGGCATCGAGCCAGCGCAAGCCCGGCGTCCGGCGAAACCAAGTCAGCTGCCGTTTCGCCAACTGGCGGGTTGCCCGGGCCATGTGTTCGAGGGCTGCGTCCAGGGTCATCTCCCCCCGCAAGAAGGCACCGATCTCGCCATAGCCGATGCTGCGCAGCGTTGGCAGATCGGCACCGAAACCCCGATCCCACAGACCACGCACCTCGTCGATGAGACCGGCTTCGATCATGGCATGGCACCGGGCATTGATTCGTTCGCACAGCAGCGCTCGTTCCAGCGTGAGCCCAATCGGTACGATAAGCAGGCGCCGATCGCTGAAGGCGTGCTGCGCTTGCCACTCACTGATCGGGCGCTGGGTGAGTAGCGCGACTTCAAGGGCACGCACGATGCGTACGTGATCGTGCGGATGCAGGCGACGTGCGCTGGCGGCGTCGAGCCGCTGCAGGCGCTCGTGCAAGCATCCAGGTGCCGTCTGTTCATCGGCTTCGAGTTGCCGCCGGAGGTCCGGGTCGCGCGGTGGACCGGGAAACAGGCCTCCCATGAGGACTTTCAGGTACAAGCCCGTGCCGCCGACCAGCAGCACGCGCCGGTGGCGTGCCTCGATATCGGCGATCGCTTGCACGGCGAGTTCACGATAGCGGGCGCAGTCGAACGGCTCATCTGGGTTCACAACGTCCAGCAAGTGATGGCGTACCCGCGCTTGCTGCGCCGGTGTCGGCTTGGCGCTGCCGATGTCGAGGTAGCGATACACCTGGCGCGAGTCGGCGTTGACGATCTCGGCCCCGAGATGCTCGGCGACCTGGAGCGCCAAGTCGGTCTTGCCGACCCCGGTGGGGCCGACCAAAGCAATGATCGGTTCCGAACTCACACGCGCTTGAACAGCCGTTCCAGGTCGCTACGCGGCAGCGCGATGAATGCCGGCCGGCCGTGGGGGCAGTTGCCGGCGAAATCGACGTTGTCCATGGCCACTAGGAGAGCGTGAATCTGTTCCGCCCCGAGCGTCTGGCCCACGCGCACCGCGGTGTGGCAAGCCAACCGCGCCAGCACCGACTCCGCCGCTTCAATGAGCCGGCGTGAGCGGCCGACCTCGGTCAACTCCTCGGCGACATCACGCACCAGGCCTGCCGGATCGGCATCACTCAGCAGCGCCGGCACCGCCCGCACTGCGAAGCTGCTGCCGCCGAAAGGCTCCAACTCAAAGCCGAGATTCTCCAATGCCGCCAAGCCTTCGGCCAACAACGGCGCGGCCTGTGCCCCGACGTCGACGATGGCGGGGACCAGAAGCCGTTGCCGCGCCACGCCACCATCGGCATACGCGTGGCGGAGCCGCTCGAAGGTCACGCGCTCGTGCGCCGCATGTTGGTCGATGACCACCAGCGACTCGCCACCCTCGCAAACCAAATAGCCTTCGAACGCCTGCCCCAGCACTCGTAGGCCGCTAAAAAAGCCGGGCGGTCTTGCGGCCGGCACGGCGGCCGAACGCTGCAGCGCAGCGGGTACGCCCGCTTGCTGTAACGGCGTAGCCAGAATCACCGGCACCGGGGCAGCGTGCGGACGTTCGGGCAGTCCCGGCGTTACCGGTGGCGGCATGATCGCAGACGACGCGACCGCTGGTGGCGTGTCCAGCATGCGAAGAAAAGAATGGGAGCGCGGCGGCCCGTCGTGGAGGTGTCGCGGGCGCAGCGCAATGGTCATCTGGGCGAGTGCCTCGTTCGCCTCGGGCGCCGCTGCCGCAGTTGTAGGAGACGCTGGGCCCATCTGCGAGCGCAGGCGCTCACTAACCGCGCGCGTGATCAAATCATGTACGGCCCCGCCGCGACGGAAGCGGACCTCTGACTTTGCCGGATGAACGTTGACGTCAACTTCTTCCGGCGGCACGTCGATGAACACCGCCGCCGCTGGGTAGCGGCCGTGCATCAACAAGGTGCTGTAGCCCGCCACCAGCGCATGGCTGACGAGCTTGTCGCGCACGTAACGGCCGTTGACGTAGGTGAAAATCTGGCGCGACGACGGGAAGCTGAGCTGTGATCCCGTCAGCCAGCCGCGGATGCTGCCGGCCACGGCGCGGCCGTGAAACGGCAGCATGGCGGCAGCACGCTCGGCGCCGAACGCCTGCAACACGCGCTCGGCGCCCTCTTGCACCGCCGCATAATCGATCAGGGTGCGCTGGCCGTGGCGCAGCAGAAACGCCACCGCCGGCCACGCCAAGGCCGTGCGTGTCACCAACTCGGTGACGTGCCCCACTTCCGTTGCCGGTGCCTTGAGGAACTTGCGACGCGCCGGCGTGTTGGCGAACAGGTCGACGACTTCGACGCGGGTACCGGGGGCGGTGCCGGCGGCACGGACCTCTTCGACCTTTCCCCCGCGTACGAGCACTTGCGTGCCGTTCAAATCGCCTGGGCGGCGGGTGATGAGGGTGGTGGTCGACACCGCAGCAATGCTCGCCAAGGCCTCACCGCGAAATCCCAGGGTGGTGATGTGAAACAGATCATCGACGCTGGTCACCTTGCTGGTGGCGTGGCGGGCAAAGGCCCGGACCGCGTCATCTGCCTGCATGCCCTCGCCGTCGTCACCCACGGCGATCAAGCCGATGCCGGCGTCTTCCAGCTCGATGCGGATGTGCCGAGCGCCGGCGTCGATGGAGTTTTCAATCAGTTCCTTGACGATGGAAGCCGGCCGTTCCACTACTTCGCCGGCGGCGATTTTGTCCGCCACTTCGGGCGGCAGCAGCCGCACGCGCCCGCTCGGTTCCGCTGTAGCCTGCATATGCGTCAGAGGACGTAGTCGTCGCGCTTGCGCGCGCGCCAGGCTTCGACTTCCGCACGCTTGGCTTCGAACCCTTTGCGGCCGACCAATCCATAGGTGAAGCGTTTGCTCTCCTCGACGCCCGGCTGGTCGAGCGGATTGATGCGATACAACCCGCCGGCGAACACTACCGCCGCTTCGAAGAGATAGAACAGTTGCCCCAGTGTGAAGGCGTTGATCTGCGGTACGGTGACCGTAATGACGGGACGTTGCTGTTTCACCAGCGCCAGCTCGGTGGCGTGCTGCTCGAGATTCAGCAGCTGGCCCAAGCCGGTACCGCCGAGATAGCCGATGCTCTCCAGGTCGGCGTAAGCCGAAGGCACGGGCAGTTCACGTCCATGGTCTTCGACCCGCAGCATGAGGATCACCTTGTCCGCCGGCCCCTCCGCGTACAGCTGCAGTTGCGAATGCTGATCAGTGGCGCCGACTGCGGCGACCGGAGTCTGGCCGGTGTGGACCAGCGAGTCATCCACGCTGCGTGCTTTCCCGAGACTCTCGGCCCAGAGCTGGGCGAACCATGCGGCAAACGACTGCAGCCGATCGCTGTACGGCATCATGACGACGATGTTCTGCTTGCGATGGGTGTCGGCAAGATACAGCAACGTCGCCAGCAAATGGGCCGGATGCCGCCACAGGTCCGCCACCTCACACCGCGTATCCATCCAGGCCGCGCCGGCGAGCAGCTCATCGACGCGCAGGCCCGCAACGGCGGCGGGAAACAAGCCGACGGTGGTGAGTACGGAGAAGCGGCCACCTACGCCCGCGGGAATGACGAGGTCCCGAAAGCCTTCGTCGTGAACGACCTGACGCAACGCTCCCTTCTCGGCGTCGGTGCTGACCACGACGCGTTTCTTGTAGTCGACAGCTCCCAGCTGGCGCAGCAGCAGGTCGCGGACGATGAGAAACTGCGCCATCGTCTCACCGGTCTCGCCCGACTTGCTGATCACGTTGAAGGTCGTCCGCGTGAGGTCGAGCCCGTCGAGCAGATGGCCGAAACTCCACGGGTCGACGTTGTCGGCCACCAGCACGCGCGGTGTGGTCTCGCCGAGGGCGGTAACCAACGTCTTGGTGCCGAGCGCTGAGCCCCCGATCCCGAGGACCACGAGCGTGTCACACTCGCCGCGCACGTCGGCGGCCAAGGCTTTGGTCCGCGCCAGGGCTTCTTTTTGGTACGGCAAGTCGTACAAGGGCAGGGCGCCGGCCGCACGTTGTGCTTTCAGCGTGCCGGCGATCTGCGCCGCACGCGTCTGCAGTCCCTCTACGTCATCCCGCGCAACGCCTGCCTGGCCGATGGCGTCCGCCATCATGCCGTTGACGTCGAGCCGCACGCTCATCGCCTCGCGGGTCGCACGGCGACGGTAATCCGGCATGCGATGGTTCCTAACACCGGCTACGACTCATTACAAGAAAGGCTGGTACACCCTGGCTGCCCTGCGGCACGTGGCTCTCGCGCTCAAGCGGAGTGTGGTAGGGTCATGTGGGAGGATCCGCCAGTGGCCCACGAGTATGTTTTGATCGTTGAAGGACCGGTCGCGACCATCACCATGAACCGCCCGGAGAAACGCAACGCGCTCTCGCTCGGCATGATGAATGAGCTGATCGCGGCGCTGCGGTATCTGGCCACGCAACCGCACACCCGCGTCATCGTTCTAGCCGGCAACGGTGCAGCCTTTTCCGCCGGGCACGATCTGCGCGAGCTAGTCGGCCGGGACATCACTTCCTACCGGCAGATCTTCGATGTGTGCACACAGCTGATGACCACGGTACAGGAGATCCCGCAGCCGGTGATTGCCCGCGTGCACGCCATCGCGACGGCCGCCGGCTGCCAGCTCGTAGCGACGTGTGATCTCGCCGTCGCTGCGGAGACCGCACGCTTCGCCACACCGGGGGTGAGGATCGGCCTCTTCTGCACCACCCCGATGGTCGCGCTCACTCGCGCCGTCGGCCGCAAGCACGCGCTGGAGATGTTGCTGACCGGTGCGGCCATCGATGCGCGTACGGCGATGGAATGGGGCCTGGTGAACCGCGTCGTGCCGGCGAGTCAACTGGACGAGGTGACCCAGTCGCTGGCGCAGCAGATCGCCGAGGCCAGTCCACTCACCGTCAGCATCGGCAAGCAAGCCTTCTACGCGCAGATCGATCTCGACCAGCCGAAAGCCTACGCCTACGCCAAGGAGGTCATGAGCATGAACGCCTTGGCCGCCGATGCGCAGGAGGGCATGTCGGCTTTCGTCGAGAAACGCGCGCCGTGCTGGGTGGGGCGTTGAAGCCGTCTCGGATTACGCTGTTTGCCGGCCGAGCTTCCCCGCTTCGAACAGGCGCCGATCCACCGGACCCAGGTCGCGCTCCATGGCGGACGTGAGCAGCGCAAAGTGGCGCACGTGCACCAAGTGTGCACCGATCTCCCACAGGTCGTCTTCCGACGTCATCCACTGGCGATCATCGAAGCGCGACAGGTCGACGGCAACGGAGTAGCGGCGCAGCGTCTTCTCGCGGCGCAGGTTGCAGTACGATTCGAAGTACGACAGCGCCAGCTCCCGCAGCGTCCGGAAGATCGGCTCGCGAAAGCGTAGACCCGAGTAGTTGGAGCGGGCGATGGCACCCCAATGGCCGTTGCGCTGGAAGACAGCCACGACGTGATCGTCATCGCGTGTGGCTTCGAGATCCATGATCAGAGGGCGGTGTCCTTGGAGCCGCAACGCCGCGGCGGCGAACAACGCGCTGTCGAGGCACTGCGCTGTCCGCTCCCGCAGCACGCGGCGCGGAGACCGGCAGGCGGCGCCGGCGACGTCGTAGTCGATATCATCGAGAAATTTCTGAATGCGCCACTCCGGCGTGAGGCGGCGCAAGGATGCTGCTTCGCGTAGGGTGAAGCCGAAGGTTGTCATGCGGGGCATGTATCAGATAACCGGTCGTTTGCGAGAGCGCTTCGGGCCACGTCCTCAGCAACGGAGGGCAGAGCTTCGCGCCCTGATTGTCATAGCGAGTGGCGTCCGATAGAAAACATCATGCGTTACAACCAACCGTCGCGCTCTCTCGTGTGGGATACATTTTGCGGGGTACCAGCGTACGGCACCGTGATCGCCGAGCGCTGATCGACCGTGCGGACCTCGACGACGCTATTCATCTTATAGTCGCATCTCAAAAGGAGTCTGCTGATGCCGCACGCGACGTTGATCGAGGAAGTGTCCGGAGGCGTTCTGCTCATTACGCTCAACCGTCCGGAGCGCAAGAACGCTTTCAATCACCAGATGTGGTGCGACTTCCGCGATGCGCTGGCGCTGGCGCAGGAAAGCGATGCGGTACGGGTCGTCGTGGTCACGGGTGCGGGCAACGCATTCTCTGCCGGCCAGGACTTGAGCGAAATGACCGGCGGCAGCCCCGTCGAGTCCGCTGCCGAGCACGGCTTCAGCTCGTTCATGGACCGCCTGTGCGTCTTCGACAAGCCCCTGATCGCCGCGGTGAACGGCGTCGGCGTGGGCATCGGTATCACCCTGCTGCTGCACTGTGAATACGTCTACATTGCACGCGGCGCCCGCCTCCGTGCCCCGTTCGTCACCCTCGGCGTGGTCCCCGAAGCGGCAAGTAGTTACCTCCTGCCGGCGCTGATCGGTTACCGCAAGGCGATCGACTTGCTCTTCGAGTCGGATTTCATCTCGGCCGCGCGCGCCGTCGAGCTTGGGATCGCCACGCATCTCTGCGAACCCGATGATCTGCTCCGCGCCGTCCTCGACCGCGCGCGCCGTCTGACAGCAAAGCCGCTCGGTTCGCTGCGCTGGACGAAACGACTCCTCCTCGCTGCTCGCCAGGATCAGGTGGCCGCCGCACGCCAACGCGAGGATGCGGCGTTCATGCGTCGTGTTGGCTCCCCCGAGAATCTCGAGGCGGTGTCGGCCTTCTTCGCAAAACGCAGCCCCAACTTCTCCAACGTTTCCCCGAACGACCGCGAGGAGTGAGCCGCCCTTCAGGGGCTGCGCCGCCGGTACGCCTGGTCGAGCAACTCGATGGGGTGGACGACCGGAATGCCGAGCCCGGCGCGGCGCAGGCCGGCCCGGATCTGCAGCACGCACCCAGGATTGGCGGCCGCGACACAGGTGGCGGCCGTGGCGCGGATGTTTGCGACCTTGCGCTCCGCCAGGCGCTGCGCCATCTCGGGCTCGGTGAGATTGTAGCTGCCGGCGCTGCCACAGCAGGTGTCGGAGTCGGACAGCTCCACCAGCTGAAGGCCTGGAATTTGTTTCAGCAACTTCCGTGGTGCCTCACGCACCCCTTGCCCGTGCGCCAGATGGCAGGCGTCGTGATACGTGACCCGCGCCTGCACGGCACCGTTAGGAGGAATCAGGGGCAAAGCGGCGAGGAACTCCGTCACGTCACGCACCTTGGCGCTGAAGGCTTGCGCGCGGGCGGTGTACTGCGGGTCGTCAGCCAACAAGTGGCCGTACTCCTTCAACGTGGCGCCGCAGCCGGCGGCGTTGACCACGATCGCGTCAAGATCGGTCGGGAAGGCGTCGATGTTGCGCCGGGCACAGTCGCGTGCCTCACCGGGCTTTCCGGAGTGCAGATACAGGGCGCCGCAGCACGCTTGCCGTGCGGGCGTCATCACGCTGCAGCCGTTGCGGGTGAGCACGCGCACGGTGGCACGGTTGGTTTCGGCGAACAGGACCTGCGCCACACATCCGGCGACGAAACCCACCCGCCGCCGTTCGGGCCCCTGCGCCGGAGTCACTTCGGCAAGCGGCGTCCATGAATCGAGGCGCGGCAGCATCGCAGCCCAGTGGCTCAGTGCCCGCAGCCGTGCGAGAATGCCGAGGCGTTCCAGCAGCCGCAATGGTGCCAAGAGCATCCGCAAGCGTTGTGGATGCGGAAAGATTAGGGTGATCAGCTGGCGGCGCCACCGATCGACGAGCGGACGGCGGTGCTGCTCCTCCACGAATGCCCGCGCCGCCTCGATGAGATCACCATAACGCACGCCGGAGGGGCAGGCAGTCTCGCAAGCGCGACAGCCGAGACACAGGTCGAGATGGCGCGCGACGTCCGGCGTCATCCCGAGCGTCCCGTCCTCCAGCGCCTTCATGAGGTAGATGCGCCCACGCGGCGAATCCATCTCGGTGCCGAGCTCGATGTAGGTTGGGCAGGCCGAGAGACAGAGGCCGCAGTGGACGCAGTCGAGGAACTTCTCGTACGCGACGAAGTGCGGGAGGGATGTAGCAGCGCCGGTCATATGCCCCCGACGAATCTGCCCGGACTGAGCCGGCGGCGCGGATCTAGCGCCTGTTTGATTCCTCGCATCAACGACGTTGCCGGAATGTCTGCTCCCCAGGTGTCGACTCGAGATTTGAGCCGCGTGGGCACGCCATCGAACACCGCCCACCCGTCGGCTTGCCGGACCGTGGCGCGTATCCATTCCGCACATCCGATGAGAGAAACGTCGTCGGTTCCGTTCAAACGGACATAGGCAACGCCGCTGCCGACGTGGGACAGGATCGCGCAACCGAGATTGTTGCGGGCGGCTTCATCTTCAATGTGCGGAAGAACCTGGGCCAGCTGCGACGGTAGCAGACTCAGCTTGGCGCCCATGCCCTCACCCCGACCCTCTCCCAGAGGGCGAGGGACAGACGAAGGAAAGTCCCGCAGCGCCGCATAACGCCGCGCACTCTCGGTGCCGTCGTACGTGCGCATTGCATGCTTGCCTGCCCGCTCTTCCAGGCGCGCACGTTGCGCCGTGATCTCGTCGCTGTTGCCGCCGCAGCCGACCAGGATCATCGCGCCGGCGTTCTCACCAATGGCCGCAGCCGCAACCGGGTTGAATGCTTCCACGTACAATGGCGCCAACAGTGCGGCGAGGATATCCAGCGCCCCAGCTACCGCCGTGCCGATCTCCGCTGCCGGCACGACGAACAGCGCTTCGTGTTCGGGACACGGGCGCACTTTGAAGGTCGCCTCGACGACCGTGCCCAGCGTCCCGAAAGACCCGGTGAACAACTTCATCAAATCGTAGCCGGCGACGTTCTTGACCACGCGGCCGCCACCTTTCACGAGTGTGCCGTCAGCCAGCACGACCTTAATGCCGATCAGTAGATCCCGGACTTTACCCTGCGATAGCCGCAGCGGGCCGGAGGCATCCGTGGCGATCAAGGCGCCGATGCTGGCGTGCTCGGGATCCGGCGGATCGACTGGCAGGCGCTGCCGCGCCGACAGCAAGGCCGCATTCAGTTCGGCGAGCGTCGCGCCGGCCTCGACCGTGACCGTCATGTCGGCCGCCTCGTGTGCCAGAATGCGATTAAGCCGCCGTGTCGAGACCGCAATGTCGTATCGCTGCGGCAAATTGCCGATCCCGAGTCTGGTGCCGCTGCCAACCGGCATCATCGCTAAGCCTGCTTGATCAACGGCAGCGATGCAGCGGCTGAGCTGATCGACGGTTTCCGGAAAGAGGACATACTGCGGTGTCAGGTCATCCACGGTGAAAGCGTGTGCCGTGTCGCCCGTGGCGATGGCGTTGGCAGGCAGCAGGTCGCGAAACGCCCCAATATCCATCGCGCTGCTCACACTGCCGCCTGCCGGCGCGGGCGCATGGTCTCGACGCACGCGCCTGGAGTGGGAAGGATCTTTCCCGGGTTGCAGCGCCGGGCGGGGTCGAACACCTGGCGCAGCTGGCTCATCACCAGTAAATCGGCCGGTGAGAAAAGGAGTGGCATCTGTGCGATCTTCTCGATGCCTATGCCGTGCTCGCCGGTGATACTGCCGCCAAGGGCGACGCAGGCTTCGAGGATTTCGTTTCCGGCGGCAAGGACGCGGCGCACCTCGTCGGGGTTGCGTTCGTCGAACAGCAACAAGGGATGGATGTTGCCGTCACCGGCATGAAACACGTTGCCGATGCGCAGATGATATCGCTGCCCGATCTCGGTGATGCGGCGCAAGATGTCGGGCACCTTGGTGCGCGGCACCACGCCATCTTGCGTGCAGTAATTCGGGGCCAGCCGCCCTACGGCGCCGAAGGCGCGCTTGCGGCTCTTCCACAGCGCGGCGCGTTCCACCTCGTCCTTCGCGACCCGGACCGTGCGTGCTCGGTTCGTCTGGCAAATCTCGACAACACGTTGGACTTGTTGATCGAGACCGGCGGCAAGACCGTCCAGCTCGACGATGAGGACGGCGCCGGCGTCCGTCGGGAATCCGAAGTGAAAGGCGGCTTCCACCGCTTCCACGATCAACTGGTCCATCAACTCCAAGGCCGCCGGGATCATGCCGGCGGCGATGATGCCGGAGACCGTGGCGGTCGCATCATCGACCGACTCGAAAATCCCGAGGAGTGTCTTCCACGCTTCGGGCTGCCGGACGAGCCGCAGTGTTGCTTGCGTCACGATCCCGAAGGTGCCCTCGGCCCCGACGACGAGCCCGGTGAGGTCGTAGCCCGGCACGTCCTCCACCGCGCCGCCGAGGTGCACGATCTCGCCGTTGGGCAGCACCAACTCGACCCCGAGCACGTGGTTGGTGGTCACCCCGTACTTGAGCGTGTGCGGGCCCCCGGAGTTCTCCGCTACGTTGCCGCCGATGGTGCAGGCCTGCTGGCTCGAGGGGTCGGGTGCGTAACACAGGCCGCGCTGCTGGACGGCGTTGGTGATGCGGAGATTGACGACGCCGGCTTCGACGACGGCGCGCTGGTTCACGTAGTCGACCTCGACGATGCGGCTCATTCGGCTGGTGCCGATCGTCACCGGGGCGTTGACTGGCAGGCAGCCGCCGCTCAGCCCCGTCCCGGCGCCGCGCGGCACGAAGGCGATGTCCTCCTCATGCAGCAGGCGCACAATCCGCGCCACCTCTTCGGTTGAGCGGGGCAGGACGACGACTTCGGGGATGCGCTTCTCCAGCGTATAGCCGTCGCATTCGTACACCTTGAGTTCGCTCGGGCGGGCAATGACGGCATCATCTCCGGCAATGGCGCGCAGCGCCTTCACGATGCGACCGTCGAGCATCTTTGACAGCCTATCCGCGGCTGGATAATAGCACAAGGAATGACGTCGCTTGCAGAACCCCTACAGCTACCGACCCGTGTGCTGCTCGGCCCCGGTCCCAGCAACGTTCACCCGCGCGTCTTGCGCGCCATGAGTATTCCGCTGGTGGGACATCTGGATCCCGCTTTCTTGCGCATCATGGACGAGACCAAACGGCTGTTGCAGTTCGTCTTCCAGACACGCAACGAGTTGACTATCCCCCTTTCCGGCACCGGCAGTGCCGGTATGGAGGCCTGCCTGGTGAATCTGCTCGAACCCGGTGACGAAGCCGTGGTGTGCGTCAACGGCGTGTTTGGCACGCGCATGGCGGAGATTGTCGAACGCTACGGCGCGACGCAGGTCCGCGTCGAGGCACCATGGGGGCGAGTGATCGATCCCGCCGACGTTGCGGTCGCTTTGAAGCGTTGTCGGCGGCCGAAGCTGCTTGCCATCGTGCACGCCGAGACGTCGACGGGTGCGTGGCAGCCGTTGGAAGAGATCGGCCCGTTGGTACATGCGGCCGGTGCGCTGCTCGTCGTCGATACGGTCACCTCGTTGGGAGGTTGTCCCGTGCACGTCGACGATTGGGATATCGACGCCTGCTACAGCGGCACGCAGAAGTGTTTGAGCTGCCCGCCGGGCTTGGCGCCCATCACCTTCGGCCCGCGCGCGGTCGAGGTGCTGAGCACGCGGAAGAGCAAGGTGCAGAGCTGGTACCTCGATTTGACCATGATTCAGAAGTACTGGGGTGCCGAGCGCGTGTATCACCACACGGCGCCGATCAGCATGAACTACGCATTGCACGAAGCGCTGCAGCTCATCGAAGAGGAAGGGCTGGAGGTGCGCTGGCGCCGGCACGAAGGCAATCATCGGGCGCTGAAAGCCGGTCTGGCGGCGATTGGGCTACGCATCGCCTCGCAGGAGAATCATCAGCTGTGGACTCTCAACAGCGTCCGCATACCCGACGGTGTGGAGGATGCGCGCGTACGTACCGCGTTGCTTGAGGACTTCGGCATCGAAATCGGCGGTGGTTTGGGTCCGTTGAAGGGGCGGACGTGGCGCATCGGACTGATGGGTGAGTCCAGCAGTGCCGCTAATGTGCTGTTGGTGCTGAGCGCGCTGGAGCGCGTGTTGCCGGGGTACGGGCATACGGTCGAGGCGGGGGCGGCGCTGGCGGCTGCGGAGCGGGTGTACGCCACATCATGATGCGTGATCTGTGACTCGTCGGGGCTGGCAAGGATTCTGGTGGAGACTGTGCATTGCTGCGACACTACTGAGCGCCGCGGTCGACTCGTGTGCGTACGTGCGCTCTGTTTCGCCGCCATTAGCGACAGAGCCGCATCTGGTCGCGCTCGACGCTGACGCCTGTCGCGCCTTGCTGCGCGATGATGCGCCGCTGACATACTTGCAGCAAGCGGCGGCGCGCAGCGTCGAATACCTCCAGAAGTTGCCCCCAGATCGGACGCTTCCGGCGCTCGATCGCCGAGTCGCTGTCGGTGAGTTGGTGCCGGCCCTGACGGCACTCGCTGACATGGCGCCCGCCGCCGACGATTGGAGCCAGCAACTGTGCGACCGGTTCCGTGTATACCGCGTTGACCTACCAGAGGCCGTGCTGGTCACGGGCTACTATCAGCCAGAACTGGCGGCGAGCCGCCAGCGGACGGAGCGTTTTCACTACCCCTTATATCGGGTGCCTGACGACCTGGTGGACGTGGACCTGAGTCAGTTCTGCTCTGAATGCCGGAACCGCGTGATGCAAGGCCGGGTGGAGAAGGGCAGGTTGGTGCCGTACTATACCCGCGCCGAGATCAATGCCGGCGCGCTGGCCGGTCGCGACTACGAGATCGCTTGGGTCGATGATCCGGTTGAGGCGTTTTTCCTGCATGTGCAAGGGTCGGCGTTGCTCCGGTTCGAAGACGGCGTGCACATGCAGATCAGCTACAGCAGTTCCAACGGCAGACCGTACACCAGTCTGGGCGGTGTCCTGATCAGTCAGGGCAAGATGTGGCGCGACACCGTGTCGTTGCAGGCGTTGAAGGACTACCTGCATGCCCATCCCGAAGAGGAATCAGCGCTCACGGCGGCGAATGAGCGCTACATCTTCTTCCGTGCCGTTGCTGCCGGCCCCGTTGGCAGTCTTGGCGTTCCGCTCACGGCTGGCCGCTCCATCGCTGCCGACGCGGGCGTCTACCCGCCGGGCGCGTTGGCTTTTCTCCGCATTGCCTCCAGAGGAGCGGCATCATCAGAGAGCAGCAAGCCGGCCGTGTCGCGCTTGGCGCTCATTCAAGATGCCGGTACTGCCATCAGCGGCCCCAATCGCATTGACGTGTTCTGGGGCACGGGTCCGACGGCAGAAGCGATCGCCGGCGATATGCGTAATCCGGGCGAGCTGTATCTGCTCCTGCCGAAGTGAGCCTCCACCCTGCCCCTCCCCCGTTGCCGGAGATGGCAACAGGGGAGGGGACTCTGGCTCTACAGTCCCGGCGCCATGCCTCCGGCGACCGGGAGTGCAACGCCCGTCAGGTAGCCGGCGGCCGGACCGCAAAGGTAGGCGACCACGTCCGCCACTTCGTCCGGCGAGCACTGGCGGCGGAGCGCGATCTTCTGCGCTGCGTTCTGCCGCGCCTCTGCGATCGTGATCCCTTCCATCTGCGAGATGAATTCGTACTCGTCGGCGCCCATATCGGTATCCACCATGCCGGGGCAGACGGCGTTGCAGCGGATGCCGAACTGGCCGAACTCGGCGGCAATGGCCTTGGTGAAGCCGACGACCGCGAACTTCGTCGTGTGATAGCCGCACATCAGTTCCCCCGCTCCCAATCCCGCGAGTGATGAGGTGTTGACGATCACACCGTTGCTCCGCTCGATCATCTTGGGGATGACGAGTTGGCAGAAGTGGAACATGCCCGTGATGTTGACGCTGAGGCTCAAGTCCCACTGCTGCTGCGTCATGGCGAGGAAAGGACCGACGCCGACACCCGTGCCGGCGTTGTTGAAGAGAATGTCGATCGCGCCGAACCGCTTGACGGTTTCTTCCACGCAGGCTTCGATTTGGTCGCGATGGTTCACGTCCACCTTGCACGCCAGACCCCGCACGCCGCGCGCTTCGATCTCGCCCACTACCCGTTGCAGCTGCGCCCAGTCGTCGCCGACACCGTAGAAGGCCAGATCTCCTTCGTACTTGCGGCAGAGATCGGTGACCACCACGTTTGCTCCCTGCTCAGCCAGACGCAGTGCGGTGCTGCGGCCGATGCCGTGCGGCCGTCCCGCACCGGTGATGATTGCCGTTTTTCCTTCCAATGGCTTCATGCATGCTCCTGCTTACGGCGGATGGCCTATCGCAGATTGCCGAGATCAACAAGGGTCTTCACTGTTCCAGCCTCTGCATGTACCGGCGCGTGATGTCGGCTACCGGTCCGTTCGGCTCCAGCTGCAACGCCGTCTCCAGATGCTCGCGTGCCGCGGTACGATCGCCGAGCGAGAACAGGACCTGGCCGAGCAGCGCGTGCGTCTTGGCTGCTTCCCACTGCGGGAAGCCTTGCTCCGAAGCGGCGATATTTCCGAGCCGCAAGGCCCGTTCAAAAGCATCGCGCGCCCTGGTGATGTCGCGCGCCACTGCCGGGTGATCCGCCTGTCGCTGCTCTTCTTCCAAGTGCGACATCAGCGCCATTCCCAGATTGTGGTACAGCATCGGATGCGGGCGAATCTTGATGCCGGTTTCGAAAGCATTTTCGGCTTGGCTGTAGCGTCCCAGGCGGCGATAGAGGTTACCGAGATCGTTGTACGTCATCGCCTGTCCCTCGGGGCTCGGCTTTGCCGCCAGCGCCCGCTGCAGCTCGCGATCGGCGTCATCGAGCCGATTGCGCCTCTCCAGCGCGCCGGCCAGCTCTCGGTGTGGCAAAGCATCATCGGGCACTTTTGTCGCCACGTCGCTCCAGAAGGAAAGGTCGTCCCCCCACACCCGGGTGTAGCGCATGCTCTGCACGCCCAGGAGCAGGCCTACGACAGCGAACGCGGTGAGGACCCAGCGGCCGGCAAGCCGCCGGCGCTCGGCGAGGCGCACGACGGCCCAACTGAGCAGGAGACACGATGCCACCGAGGGAACGTAGAGGTAACGGTCGGCGACCGGCGCAGAAGCGCTGCGGCGCACGATCACGGTCAGTGACGGCAAGAGGGTGACAAAGAACCATGCCGTCAGAAATGCCAGCGGCCAACGGTCCTGCCTCCAAGCGAAGGCGATCAGAGCGGCTCCCAATAACGGGGCGAGCAACCCGATCAGCAAATAGCCAGCACCGGCGGGTACTGCGGGGATATAAGCGCACAGGGGCATGGGGACGATGGCTCGAACGACGTAGAAGCCGGCCGCGCGCAACAGGTCACCCATAAGCTCCGACGGCGGCGCCCCGGTTGCCAGGCCTCCGATGAATGCGCCCAGCGCCTGCTGCCGCAACGCGAAGTACACCACGATGCCGATGGCGAGCGGAAGATAGCGCCGCCACGCCACTCGCTGGAGGCGCAGCAGATCGAGAAACGGTACGAGCACCGCACACGCCAGGGCCATCTCTTTGGATAATGCGGCGAGCAGGAATGTTATACCCCCGAGCCACGGCGCCCATGCCCGTTGCCAGGCCAGAAAGAGGAGCATGGTGATGAGCACGAACGTGCAGACGATGACGTCGGAGCGTCCCGCCATCCACGCCACCGACTCCACGTGAGTCGGATACACCGCGAAGAGCAGGGCGCCGCCGGCAGGAATCAACCACTGGCGAGGGAACAGCCGGCTGGCAAACATCCAGACCAGCAGGACATTGCCGGTGTGAAACGCGAGGACGGAGGCGTGGAACCAAAAAGGGGTCTCGCCGCCGACCCAACGGTCGGAAAGATAGGTGACGAAGACGACAGGGCGGAAATAGAATTTCGGGATGATGGGCGGGAGAATGAACAAGTCGCGGAGTGAGCGGATCGCGCGCAGCTGTTGCAGGACCAGCGGATCGTCCCAAATGAAACCGCCGTTCAGAGACGGAGTGTAGACTGCAAGGGCGGCGACCACGGCAACCACGGCGGCAGCCCACGCGTACGCTGGGGAGAGGACCGCCGCCGGTGCTGCGGCCACACATCGAACCTGTGGACCCTTGGCGCCTTCAACCCTCGTCTTTGGAGAGCGCCGCTCTGCCTTGCGACTCACAGGCCTCGGACTTTCGGCGGTGCATTCATGTTGAAGATCACATTGCGGTTCTGGGAACGCGAGATAGACGCGGACTGTATGTGAGCCGCGCGAAGACTGTCAAGATTGGCTGCGGGCGAAGGCCAAGAGGGGAGGTCGGTTGGAGTGCCAATCAAACCCCTCGGGCTCCGCCCCGCAAAGGGCGAGGAGTCCCGAGGACGTGGTGCCCGGCGCGACCCAAAACTACGCCGTCACCCCGAAGTCCGCTGCCAGCGCGACGCCGTTGAGCATGCGGGCCTCGTCCGAGGCGAGGAAGGTGATGACGTGCCCGATATCCTCTGGTTCCCCCATCAGGCCCGGAACCGGCGGCATGTAGTAGCCCATGACCGACGGTTCGAAATCTTCACGCGGCACGAAGTTCTGCAGTATCGGCGTGATCACACCGCCGGGGCACACGCAGTTGGCGCGCAGCCCTCGCCCGACGAACTCCAGCGCAATGGCGCGCGTGAAGTTGATCAGGCCTGCCTTGGACGCACTGTAATGCGAGTTGTACGCTTGGCCGCGTAGCCCGGCGATCGAGGCGACGTTGACGATATTGCCCATCGGCTTTTTGAGCAAATGCTCCATCGCCACTTTGGTGGTGTGAAATACCCCGTTGAGGTTGATCGAAATGACGCGCTGCCATTCGTTCTCATCGATCTCCTCGAAATGCATCGAGCGGCCAACACCGGCCGCGTTTACCAGGATGTTCAAGCCGCCGAACGTAGCTACCGCCGTGGTGATTGATTTCTTCACCGACGCCATGCTGGCGACGTCGCAGTGGCCGCCGTCCGCCGTGCCATCAACGGTGCGGATTTCGTCGATCATCTCCTTCACGCCCTGTTCGTTGACGTCGACTCCGAACACCTTGGCGCCCTCGTTAGCGAAGAGCTTCGCCGTGGCGCGACCCATGCCCGATCCAGCTCCAGTGACGTACACAATGCGATTTGCGAACCGTGCTTTAGCCATCTGATTCCTCACTCCCAATTTGTGCCGTTTTCCGGCGCGAGCGCGCATCTCGGTTTCATACGCCGCGAGCCAAACGCGTCGGCCCCAGGCGTCTAGCACTTGTTCGGCAGACGTTACAATGGGCGAGGGCATTTCCGGCTCTCGCCGAAGCTTGAGCGGCCCGCGAAAAACCGGCCCTGTTGCTTTCTATTAGCCGAACTCTAGGCTCCCACGTTGACGTCCGACCTTGCAGTTGGTTAGAAGAGCCCCATGCCAACTCCGCTTGAACAATGGGTAAACGAATCTGCCGAAATCACCCGTCCGAACAACGTGTACTGGTGTGACGGCTCTGAGGCCGAGTATCAGCGGCTGGTTGCGGGCATGCTCTCAACCGGTACGCTGATCGAACTGAATCAAAAGGAGTATCCTGGCTGCTATCTGCACCGCAGCGACCCCAGTGACGTTGCCCGAACGGAGCACTTGACCTTCGTGTGCGCCTCCCAGAAGGAAGATGCCGGCCCCAACAACAACTGGATGCTTCCGGCCGAGGCGAAGGAAAAGGTGGGTAAGCTCTTTGCCGGAGCGATGAAGGGTCGCACCATGTACGTGGTGCCCTACATCATGGGGCCGGTCACTTCGCCGTATAGCCAGATCGGTGTCGAGATCACCGACAGTCCGTACGTCGCGGCCAGCATGCGGATCATGACTCGCATGGGTCGGGCCGCACTCGACCGGCTTGGTGCCTCGGACAACTACGTCAAGGGCCTGCACTCGCTGGGTGATCTCAGCCCCGAGCGCCGCTTCATTCTCCATTTCCCCGAAGAGCGGCTCATCTGGTCGGTCGGTTCGGGATATGGGGGCAACGCCCTGCTCGGCAAGAAATGCTTTGCCTTGCGCCTCGGCAGCCAAATGGCCCGTCAAGAAGGATGGCTGGCCGAGCACATGCTGATCCTCGGTATTGAGGAACCGAACGGACGGACCACCTACATCGCGGCGGCTTTCCCCAGCGCCTGCGGGAAGACCAACCTGGCGATGTTGGTGCCACCCGAGAGCCAGAAAGGCTACAAGGTGTTCACGATCGGCGAAGACATCGCCTGGATGCATGTCGGGAGCGACGGCCGCTTATGGGCGATCAATCCGGAGGCCGGATTTTTCGGCGTGGCCCCAGGGACGAACTACAAGACCAATCCGAACGTGATGGCGACGATCAACCGCAACTCGCTCTACACCAACGTCGCGCTGACGCCGCAGGGCACGCCGTACTGGGAAGGCAAGGACGGCGCTCCGCCCCGCGAGGCAATCGACTGGCAGGGCAAACCCTGGACGCCGGAGAACGGTACCAAGGCGGCGCATCCCAACTCGCGCTTCACGACGCCGGCAAGCCAATGCCCGGTGATCTCACCGCGCTGGGAGGACCCGAACGGGGTGCCGATCTCGGCGATCCTGTTCGGCGGCCGCCGCGCCACTCTGGTGCCGTTGGTGTCCCAGTCATTCAACTGGCCGAACGGCGTGTTCTTCGGAGCCACGATGGCGTCCGAGACAACGGCGGCGGCGACCGGTGCGGTTGGTGTTGTGCGCCGTGACCCGATGGCCATGCTGCCGTTCTGCGGCTACAACATGGCCGACTACTTCGGCCACTGGCTCGAGATGGGCAAGCGCATCAAGCAGCCGCCGCTGATTTTCCGCGTGAACTGGTTCCGCATGAGCCCGGAGGGCAAGTACCTGTGGCCCGGCTACGGTGAAAACCTGCGTGTCCTCCGGTGGGTGATCGGTCGCGTGCATGGAGAGGTTCCCGCGATCGAGACGCCGATCGGTTTTCTACCGCAGCCGCAGGGCATCGACACGGACGGTATCGATATTTCGCCCGCAGGGCTGAAGGATCTACTCACGGTCGACCGGGAGGGCTGGCTCGAAGCCGCAGCCTGGCAACGGGAGTTCTTCGACAAATTCGGCGACCGGATGCCGCGCGAGATCTGGCAGGAGAACGAAGCGTTGACGCGACGGCTCAAGGGATAACGCGCTCAGCGCCGAGTGACTTGCGAGTGCCTCTCCGTCACTCTACGTAGCCGATGCCGCGCAGAGGATCCTGTTTTCTTTCGCACAGGTGGGAGCGCAGCCCAATATCCTTGCGCAGCAACGAATCCAGCGCCGCTGTCCGCAGCTGACGGGTTCTGTCTAGGCAAAAGACCACCTCGGCCGACCCGTTCCCGGTTTTCGGATCAGAGAAAGGATCAGCGTTCAGGACCGGCGTAGTTGGGTTGGGTGCTGTCGGACTTCGCCCTCAGTCGTCAACGGGGTGATATCCAAAACGTCGAAGGAAGAACGATGGCGTGTTCACAGGAAGTGATACGTGCATCGTCTGGCCAGTCACAGCGCAAGCGAACGTGCCGTACCCTTGGGTTTGACGCTTTGGGGAAAAAGGACGGCAGCGTAACGCCGTACGTCCCGCGCTGCCTTGCGACAAGGTGAGCGGTGTGCCCAGCCCGTGAGGCACAGCGGTTGCTCAATGGCAAATCAGAAGCTTCGGTTGTGACTCCTGAAGCTGGGCTGAGCCGAACCGAGGAGAAGGGGTGGCGTACGATGAAACGCGTAACTGGAATGCGGCTGCTCGCTATTGTCCTTTGGATCGTTGTGATGTCGCTAACCGTCTGGGCGGACACCCTCCCCGGCTCCGGCATCATTGGCAGCCCACATGATTTCACCAAAGTGCCAGGAATGGTGTTGCCGTCCGCTGGGGCGGCTGACGCGTGCGCCTTTTGCCATTTCGACGATGGCATCGGCAAGCCAAGCCCGGGTATCATGAGCGTGCTGTTTTCCTGGAGCCAGAGGCTCTCGACGCAGAGCTTCTTCTGGTCAAACGTCACCGAGTCTGGAACGCAGCTGCCGACCAACCTCACGACATGGGCTGGATCCTCCAAGATCTGTCTCGGCTGCCATGGCGATGTGGTCGCCACCAACGACACATATCAGGTGGCCTCGGCTGCGGGCGGTGGCGCGTACACTGATGACAGTGGGACCGCTCCGCTGTGGGCCCGTGGCGCCAAGGTCGCGAACCGGACAGGAACCGGCCGCTTTGCTGCCGTCGTAGCCAAGCTCGATGCCAGGCGCCTGAAGATCGCCATAGGAGGAGACCTGAACGGCACGCATCCGGTCGGGATTCCGTATCCCTACCAGGGCGTTCCCGGAACGTACAACGGCGTGACGACCGGGAGACATGTGGATCTGAGAGACTTCGTGCCGGCGCCAAGTGCCGTAAAGCTGTTTACCACAGCCGGCGAAAAGGTTGTTCGTGGCGCGCAGGTCGGCGCCACCGGCATGGAGTGCGCCTCCTGCCATGACGTACACAACGAGGAGGTCCGCGACCGCTGGCTGCTGCGCGACACCCAGAGGCAACTGTGTATCGATTGCCACAGCATGTAATCCCTCGAGTGACATCGTGCCGCTCTGAGCCGCCCCGGTGGAGGGGGATTTGCGGTGGATGGGGCACTGAACTATGGAGCTACCATGCGAAAGCTCCTGACGCTGTCGGAACTGAAGCGTCGTCTCAAGAGTGCGCGCGATAGTGGCAAACGCATCGTCTTCACCAACGGCTGTTTCGACCTCATTCATCCGGGGCATATCCGTTATTTGCGTGCGGCCAAGCGCTTGGGAGATGTCCTGGTGGTGGCACTGAACAGTGACGCTTCGATCCGTCGCCTCAAGGGACGGGGGAGGCCGTTGGTGACGGCGCGAGACCGTTGTGAAGTGGTGGCGGCCTTGGAGATGGTCGACTACGTTACGGTCTTCTCCGACGACACGCCGTACCAAGTGATCAAAAGGCTTCAGCCCGACGTTTTGGTCAAGGGGGGCGACTGGCAGCCCGATCAAATCGTCGGAGCGGACCTCGTCCGGGCTGGCGGCGGTACGGTGCGGTCCCTGCCGTTCGCCCGCGGTTACTCGACCACGTCGCTCGTGAAGAAGGTCCAACGGCGAAGGCCCGGCACCTAGCCGCGGATCAAAAGTTCTCGACCATTTGGTTGTAGGCGTCTCGTACCGCCTGGTTGAGCGCACGCGTGATGGCCTGCGAACGCTCGGTTTCCGCAAGCTGAATGTGGGTGAACTGGGGGTTCTGCACGTCAGCTGCGTCGAGCGTGCCGCGCTGGAATTGCGAGGAGCTGGTGACGACGACACGGGCGCTGGCACTGTATTCATCCGTTTCCTGCAGCTCGCTGACGCGCCACAGCGCATGGCCGTCGCGCTGGCGGGTGAGGACGAAATCCAAGACCACCTTGATCTCGTACTGCACCGCCTGGTCGTTCGCGTCGAACGCCACGGGTCGCACCCGGAGGTCACGAATCGTTCCGGTCAACACGGCATCTCCGTCCGCGGGGTCCTGGGCCATGCGGAAGTGCCCGCGCTCGTGAATCTCGCGTTCCATGGTAAACGCCAGCGTCTTTTCCAAGCCGTACTCGCGGGATCGGTTGACGATCGTGCCGACACTGAGCGAGTGGATATCGTCGGGCAGCCCGAGCTTTTCACCGGTGAAGTGGTAGCCGCAGCCGGCGAGTGCGAGCACCACGAGGAGAGGGGTGTGCCGCATGCTCATACTACGAGGTTGACCAGGCGTCCCGGCACCACCACATGCCGGCGAATCTGCTTGCCATCAATGTGCGCCTGCACGGCTGCGTCCGCCTGGGCGGCGGCGATTAGCAACTCCTCGGAAGCGTCTCTCGGCACCTCGATGCGTCCCCGCACCTTGCCGTTGACCTGCACAACGATCACTGCCGTCTCTTCTACGGTCAGGGCTGGATCAAACTGCGGCCAGCGCGCGGCGAAGATGCTCGTAGTGTGTCCCCGTGCCTCCCAGAGTTCCTCGGCGATATGCGGCGCAAACGGCGCCAGCATGATCAGCAAGGCTTTGATCACCCAGGTATCCGGGGGACCCCAGCGCTTGATGTCGTTGGAGAGGGTCATCAAGGCGGCGATGGCGGTGTTGTAGTGCAGCTGTTCCAGGTCGTCCTGGATCTTCTTGATGGCGCGATGAGTGGCGCGCAGGAGCTCCTCGGCGGCGTGCACGTCGGCGTCGTGCTCACGTACGAGGCGCCACACGCCATCGAGAAAGCGCCGGATCCCGGCAATGCCTTCCTCGCGGAAATCCCCGCCCTCCTCATACGGCCCGAGAAACATCATGTACATGCGGAAGACGTCCGCCCCGTGCTGATCAAGGTACTGATCTGGATTGACGACGTTGCCCCGTGACTTCGACATCTTGGCGCCGTCTTTGATGATCAGCCCATGGGCGCGGAATCTCTTGAAGGGCTCCTCGAAGTCCAGGAACCCGAGGTCGTGCAAGGCCATGGTGATGAAACGCGAGTACATGAGATGGAGCACCGCGTGTTCGTTGCCGCCGATGTAGGTGTCCACCGGTAACCACTTGCGGGTGCATTCCGGGTCCAAGGCGACGTCATGGCGTTCGGTGGACGGGTAGCGCAGGAAATACCAAGCGGAGTCCAGGAAGGTGTCGGAGACATCCGTCTCGCGCCGTCCCATGCGCCCGCACTGCGGACACGCCACCTCGTAAAACGAGCGCACACGGGCCAGCGGCGCGACGCCGCTGGCGTTGGGGCGAAAGTCTTCGATGTCAGGTAGCGTCACCGGCAGATCGGACTCGGGTACCGGCACGATGCCGCACCGTTCGCAGTAGATCATGGGGATCGGTGGTCCCCAGTACCGCTGGCGCGAGATGCACCAATCGTGCAAGCGGTACTCGATGCGTGCCTTGCCGGCTCCGCGACTTGCCAGCCACTCCGTAATGGCGTGCTTTGCCGTCTCGACCTCCGTACCGTTGAAGGGTGCGCTGTTGACCAGACGCCCGTCCCCGTCATACGCCGCCGCCAGCGGCGTGTCGGCCGTCTCACCTTCGGACGCGACCACGCGAATGATCGGCAGGTGAAACACTTGGGCAAAGTCGAAGTCGCGCTGATCGTGCGCCGGCACCGCCATGACGGCACCGGTGCCATACTCCACCAGCACGTAATCAGCGATCCAGATGGGAATGCGGGTCTGGGTCGCGGGGTTGATGGCATAAGCCCCGGTGAACACGCCGGTCTTCTCTTTGACGGCGCGGCGCGATACCAGGTCCATCTTGGCGACGCGCTCGCGGTACGCGACCACGGCGCGGCGCTGGTCCGTCGTCGCCAGTTCGTCAACCCAGGCATGTTCCGGCGCCATGACCATGTAGGTCGCCCCAAACACGGTGTCGGGCCGCGTGGTGAACACCCGGATCGCCTTCTCTGGCGCGGCTGCGAGCGGAAAGTCGATCTCCGCGCCCTCCGAGCGCCCGATCCAATTGCGCTGCGCCGTCTTGGTCGTTTCGGACCAGTCGATCCAATCGAGGTTCTTGAGTAACCGTTCCGCGTACTTGGTGATGGCGAAGAACCACTGCTCGGTAAGCCGCTGCTCCACCTGCGTGCCCGCATGCCGCTCGCATTCGCCGTCGATGACCTGCTCGTTGGCCAGAACGGTCTGGCACACCGGACACCAGTTCACCGGGGCTTTCTTGCGGACCGCAAGACCGTTCTTGTACAGCTGCAAGAAGATCCATTGCGTCCAGCGGTAGTAGTCGGTGGAAGTGGTGTCGACGGCGTGTTCCCAATCGACCATCAGGCCGAGGCGGTTCAGTTGGCGCCGGAAATTCTCGATGGTGGCTGGGATGAGCTGCTTCGGATTCTTACCGAGCTTGAGGGCGTAGTTTTCCGAGTGGATGCCGAACGCGTCGAAGCCGATGGGTTCGAAGACGTCGAAACCTTGCAGGCGACGGAACCGGCCGTGGATGTCAACTCCGGGAAACGCAAACGCATGGCCGACGTGCAGCCCCTCGGCTGACGGATACGGGAACATCATCAACGTGTAGTAGGGTCGCTGTGCCGTCCGCAGGTCGACCGTATTCGTCCGGCGTTCGCGCCAGAGCCGTTGCCACTTCGCCTCGATTCCGGCGGGGTTGTAACGCTCATCCATCTCCGCGCGCACTCCGTTGGCTTGCCTCTTCCCTCACCCCGAGCTGGCCGGCGATCTGATCGAGTATGCCGTTCACGAACTCCGCCGACTCCTCCGTGCCGAAGCGTCGCGCGATCTCGATGGCCTCGTCAATGACCACGCTCGTCGGCACCTCGGACGTTTTCGACAACTCATAGGCGGCGACTCGCAAGACGTTGAGATCGACGCGCGACAGGCGTTCGAATCGCCAGTTCTGGCTCGCCCGCGTGATCAGCTCGTCCAGGTATGCCTGGTGCGCGTGTACGCCTTCAACCAACGCTGCCGCAAATTCTTTGGCGCGGCTGCCGGCGTCCGCGTTCTCAAAAAACTGGCGTAGCGCGGCGTCCGACGACTCGCCCGACAACTCGATCTGGTAGAGGGCTTGGGCTGCCAGCTCTCGGCCCTTGCGGCGCGCACCCATGATTAGCGAGGCTCCGCCTGGCGCAGGTGGCTTATGGCGTATGGCATATGGTTCTTCGCTGATCCGTGAACAATCGATGCGTCATCGGCTATAGGCCCTGCGCCAAACGCCGAGATTCATCCCAGTCTCTTCAGCAAATTGGCGGTTTCGACCGCGGTCAGCGCCGCTTCGAACCCCTTGTTGGCGCGGTCGTTGCCGGCGCGTTGCAGCGCCTGCTCCACGTTTTCGGTGGTGAGAATGCCGAGGGCAATGGGCATGTGACGCGCGAGTTGCAGCTGCTGCAGCGCCTCGGTGACGGCGCGGGAGAGGTAGTCATGATGCTGCGTCTCGCCACGAATGATTGCTCCCAGACAAACCAGCGCGTCGAACTTCTCGGCGTGAGCCAAGGCGTCGGCAAACAGCGGAATTTCGAAGGCACCCGGAACTTGCACCACTTCGATGCGCTCTTCAGCTGCCCCGCATTCCCGCAGGGCCTTCAGGGCGCCTTGCAGCAGCCGGTCCGTTACCACGCTATTGAAGCGGGACATCACAATGCCGATGCGCAAGGTGTCGGCCCTTAGCTGACCTATGTGGGTTTTCGGTGCGCTCATGTTCAGTTCAGGGGCTTGAGGCTGCTGAGGAGGTGGCCCAGCTTCTGCTGCTTGGTTCGGAGATAGTGAATGTTGCCTTGATGCGGTGGGATCTCGATTGGTATGCGTTCGACGACCTTGATGCCGTAGCGGGCGAGGCCATCGATTTTCTTGGGATTATTGGTGAGCAAACGCACTTTCGCGACACCCAGATCTCGCAGGATCTGCGCGGTGATGCCATAGTCCCGGCCATCGTCTTTGAAGCCCAACTCGAGATTCGCTTCCACGGTGTCACGCCCCTGATCCTGCAGCGCATAGGCCCGGATCTTGTTGGCCAACCCAATGCCGCGGCCTTCCTGGTGCATATAGACCAACACTCCTTTGCCTGCAGCGTGGATCAGTTCGATCGCTTTCTGCAACTGATCGCCACAGTCGCAGCGCTCGGAGCCGAACACGTCACCGGTGAGGCATTGTGAGTGAATCCGCACCCGCACCGGTTCGTTGGCACGGATGCGTCCTCTGACCAGCGCGAGGTGTTCATGCCCATCGAGGTCGTTGCGGTAGACCACGGTGCGGAACTTGCCCCCGTAGGCGGTCGTGATGGGGGCGTCCGCCACCCGGTGCACCAAGGATTCATGCCGCAAGCGGTGTGCGACCAGGTCCGCCACCTCAACGATCGTCAGGTCGAACAGTCTTGCCAGTGCTTCCAAATCCTCACGGGTCGCCAACGTGCCGGCATCGTTGAGCACTGTGCAGACGGCTGCCGCGGGCTTGAGCCCGGCCAGACGTGCCAGATCAACGGCGGCTTCGGTGAGCGCGGCACGAACGAGCACGCCACCATCGCGCGCCATGATGGGAAAGATGTGGCCCGGCATGACGACATCGTCCGGCCCCGTCCCTTCGGTCATTGCCGTCTGGATGGTCGTAGCCCGGTCGGAGGCGGAAATACCGGTGCTGACTCCACGACGCGCTTCGATCGACGCGCCGAACGGAGGGCGGCTGCCAAAGGTGTCGGGCACCATCAACGGGATGCCCAGCCGGTGCATATGTTGCTGTGTGAGGCACAGGCACACCAGTCCGCGGGCGTGGGTGGCCATGAAGTTGACGCCATCGGCGTTGACCAGTTCGGCGGCCATGCAGAGCTGTGCTTCACCCTGCGCCCCGTCGGCCAGGATCACCATCCGTCCGTTGCGAATCTCTTCCAGAGCTGCGTCAATTGCCTGAGTTGCCATCGTGCGCCACCATCTCTGTAGCAACTAAAACGTCCGCCGCAAACCGTGTCACCCGCAGCCGTCCAAGCTGCGGTGCGTGCGCCAACCGGCGTACGCCGATCGAACCCAGCATCGGCCGTCCGTCACCGCCGATGAGCTTCGGTGCGTAGAAGATTAGCATCCGATCGACAATGCTTGCGGCGACGGCCGCAGCCGCCACCGTTGCTCCTCCTTCAATCAACACGGACATGATACCTCGGCGACCCAATGCCCGCAGGAGCCGGGCCATGCCGATCCGACCCCCGGTGTCGGGTAGGCGCAGCACCTCAACACCTTGATCTTCGATGTGTCGAACCTTGGTTGCCGGGGCCTGCCGGCCAGTGACCATCAGCGTAGCTGCCGCCGTCGTGTTTGTCAGCACCCGCGCGTGCAGCGGTACGTGCAGCCGTCCGTCAAGGACGATGCGCAGCGGGTTGCGGCTGCCGCGCAGGCGGCAGGTGAGTTCGGGATCGTCGCGTATGACGGTCGCGGCGCCCACCAGTACGGCGTCGTGTTCGGCGCGGAGACGGTGGACGAAGCGTCGGCTATCCTCGCCGGTGATCCAGCGCGATTCACCACCTGCCGTGGCAATGCGGCCGTCGAGCGAGGCGGCAAGTTTCAGTGTCACCCAGGGCCGCCCGGTGGTCACGTGTTTGCGGAAGGCGGCGATGAGCTCGTTGCAGCTGGCCTGTTCGATACCACTGCTGACCTCGATGCCGGCCCGGCGCAGTTGGCCCATGCCGTTTCCGGGAACCGACGGGTTGGGGTCTCGAGTGCCGAAAACGACGCGGCGTACGCCGGCCGCAATGATCGCCTCGGTGCACGGTGGTGTCCGGCCGTGATGGGCGCACGGTTCGAGGGTGACGTACAGCGTGCCGCCACGCGAACGTCGGCCAGCGACCTGCAGCGCTTCGCTTTCAGCGTGTGGCTGGCCGGCTTGGCGATGGTATCCGCGCCCGACGATTACGCCCCGGGTGACGACGACCGCGCCCACGGGTGGATTCGGGCTGGTGCGCCCCAGGCCGCGGCGGCCGAGGCGCACTGCCAGGCGCATGAACCGCGCGTCGTCGCTGTGGCTCGCCGCTTTCACGTGTTGCTCGATCGGCGGGACTTGTGCCGGCCTGTGCCCCGGCGTTCTGCGATCAGCTCCTCGAGTTCACGCATGAATTCCCCGACGTCCTTGAACGAGCGGTAGACGGAGGCGAAGCGGACGTACGCCACGGTGTCCAGCTTGTGCAGCTCCCGCATGACCGCTTCGCCGATCACGGAGCTCGGCACTTCCTTCTCGGCGCGTTCTTGCAGCGCCTGTTCGATCCGGTCCGCCGTCTGCTCGATGGCGGCGGTGCTGACCGGCCGTTTTTCACATGCCTTTTTCAAGCCGTTAACGATCTTCTGGCGGTCGAAGAGTTCTCGCCGCCCGTCCTTCTTCACGACCATCGGCAGCATTTCCTCGACGCGCTCGTAGGTCGTGAAGCGCCGCTGGCAGTGGAAGCATGCGCGCCGGCGGCGGATGACATCGCCGTCCTTGCTCAGTCGGGAGTCGATGACCCGGTTCTCCAGGTCGTGGCAGAAGGGGCATTTCATGGGCGTGAAGCCGGACTATCGCTCGCGGGCCTCGAAGAGCCGCAGCTGGTGGGTGCGGCCTTGGTCGGTGACCGGAACAGGATAGCGGCCGGTGAAGCAGGCGCCGCAGAAGCCGTTGCGGTCCCCCGGTTGCAAGAAGCTGTACAAGCCACGCTCGCTCAGAAAACCGACCGAGTCGGCCGTGATGAAATCGCGGATCGCTTCCACCGAGTTGGACGAAGCAATCAGCTCCGCTTGGTTCGGTGTGTCCACGCCGTAAAAGCAGGATGCGACCGTGGGCGGGGAACTGATGCGCATGTGGACTTCACGGGCTCCGGCGTTGCGCACCATGTTCACGATCTTCCGGCTGGTGGTGCCGCGTACGATGGAATCGTCCACCACGACCACCCGTTTGCCCCGTAGCACGTCGGCCTGGGCGTTGAGTTTCACCTTCACTCCGAAGTGGCGGATGGCATCCTGCGGTTCGATGAAAGTGCGGCCGACATAGTGATTGCGGATCAGGCCCATCTCGAAGGGCAAGCCTGCATACTCCGCGAAACCGAGGGCGGCCGGCATGCCGGAATCGGGTACAGGAATGACGATGTCGGCCTCCGCCGGCTGCTCGCTCGCGAGTTGGCGGCCGAACTGCTTGCGAACCTCGTACACATTGCGGTCGTACACCCGGCTGTCGGGGCGCGCGAAGTAGACGTATTCGAAGACGCACCGGGTGTGCGGCGCGGGCGGAAATGGATGGAAGCTCTCCATACCGGCCGCCGAGATCCGTAACACCTCCCCCGGTTCGACCTCGCGTTCGTATGCGGCATCGATCAGATCGAGGGCACAACTTTCCGAGGTGACGATCACGGTGTCTTTGATTCTCCCGATTACCAACGGCCGAAAGCCGTTCGGGTCGCGTACCGCCACGAGCTCGTGCGGCGTCATGAACACCAGCGAATATGCCCCGCGCACCTCCAGCAAGGCGTCGACAATCCGGTCGACGATACGTTTGCCCTGCGACGTCGCGATGAGATGGACCAGCACTTCGGTATCGACCGTCGACTGAAAAATCGCGCCGCGCTCCTGCAGCCGTTCGCGCAGTTCCACGGCATTGACCAGATTGCCGTTATGCGCCACTGCCAAGCCGCCGCCGGCGTACTCCACTACAAAGGGCTGGGTGTTCTTCAAAAGCGTCTGGCCGGACGTCGAATACCGGTTGTGCCCGATGGCGGCGGTGCCCTCCAGCTTCCGGATGATATCTTCGTCGAAGACATCGGCGACCAATCCCAAGCCGCGGTGGGAGATGAGAATGCCCTCTTTGGACGAGACGATCCCTGCCGACTCTTGGCCGCGATGCTGCAGTGCATAGAGGCTGAGGTAGGCCAGGTTGGCCGCTTCGGGATGGCCAAAGATCCCGACGACGCCGCACTCCTCATGGAAGCGGTCAGACATCCGAGCCTGCCTCCCCACATGCCGTCCGGTTCTCCATGTTCCTCATCCTGACGCGTTCATCCGGCGCTGCAGCGCACCAGACCACATCCGCGACAGATCCTCCAGCTCGACATCGATGAGCGGGCTGATGACCAGTCGTCGGCCGCGCACTTCACCCAGGACGGTCAGTGGCACATCGGCGGCAGCTGCCAGCTCGCGCAGACGGCTGAGATGCTGCCGCCGGAGCGAGACGATGATGCGTGACTGACTCTCTCCAAAGAGCAGGGCATCGGGGCGGATATCCCCCTGGAGGTCAATGACCGCTCCTCTGGGATGCTCGGGGGCGGAAATGCAGCATTCTGCCAACGCCACGGCCAGCCCGCCATCGCTGACGTCGTGCGCCGAGCGCACCAACCCCTCCGCGATGGCGGCGGCACAGACGTGTTGCACCTGCTTTTCCACCGCCAGGTCGATCCAGGGCGGCGCGCCCCGTGCCGCCCCCTGCGTCAGTGCCAGGTACTCGCTGCCCCCGAGTTCCTCACGGGTGCGGCCGAGGAGCACAATGGAATCACCTTCGGCCTTGAACCATTGCGTCGTGTGCCGGTCCATATCCTCGAGCAACCCGACCATGGCGATGGTCGGAGTCGGGGGAATGGCACGCCCATCAGTCTCGTTGTAGAAGCTGACGTTGCCGCTGACGACGGGCACACCGATAGCCAGACAGGCGTCACGGATACCGCGCACGCTCTCGGCGAACTGCCACATGATCACCGGCTTCTCCGGGTTGCCGAAATTGAGGCAGTCGGTGATCCCCAGCGGCGCCGCGCCGGCACACACCACATTGCGCGCACTTTCCACGACCGCAATCATGGCACCGACGTACGGGTCGAGACTGCAATAGCGGCTGTTGCAATCGACGCTCAGGGCGACGGCCTTGTGGGTCCCTTTGATGCGTAGAACGGCCGCGTCGGAGCCCGGCGCGACCATGGTGTTGCCGCGGACCAGGTAGTCATACTGGCGGTATACCCACGCTTTGGAAGCGATGTTGGGCGAGTCCAGCAGGGCCAGCAAAATCTTGTTGTAGTCACCCGGCAGCGCCAGGCCGTCGAGGTTCAGTTCCTGACGCGCGTTGAAATCCGGCGGTGGTGCCGCGGGACGCTCGTAGGCGGGGGCGGCGTCGGTGAGCAGCTCGATCGGCAACTGTGCAACCTGCTCCCCCTCGAACAGCACACGCAAGAGCTCGTCGTCCGTCACCTTGCCGATCACCGAGACGTCCAGATCCCACTTCGCGAAGACCCGGCGGACCACCTCCTCGCGTCCGGCACGCGCGACGATGAGCATGCGCTCCTGCGATTCGGACAGCAGGATCTCGTACGGGGTCATCTTCTCGCGCAGCGGTACCTGGTCGAGATCGATGACGATGCCCATCCTACCGCGCGCAGCCATCTCGACACTCGAACTCGTCAAGCCCGCGGCGCCCATGTCCTGGATGGCCACGATGGCGTCTTGCTCCATCAGTTCGAGACAGGCCTCTATGAGGAGCTTTTCGGTGAACGGGTCGCCCACCTGTACCGTCGGGCGCTTTTCGTCCTCACCGCCGCTGAATTCAGCGGAGGCCAACAAGCTGGCCCCGTGGATGCCGTCTCGTCCCGTCTTTGATCCGACGTAGATCACCGGGTTACCTACACCTGCAGCGCAAGCACGAAAGATCTTCTCGGCCCGCGCGATGCCCAGGGTGAAGGCGTTGACGAGGATGTTCTCATTGTAGCCGGCGTCGAAGTACACGTCGCCGCCAACCGTGGGGACGCCCACACAGTTGCCGTAGCCCCCGATGCCGGCGACGACGCCATTGACCAGGTAGCGGGTTCGCGGGTGCTCGAAACTGCCGAAGCGTAGGGAGTTGAGGTTGGCGATCGGCCGCGCGCCCATGGTGAAGATGTCTCGGAGGATGCCGCCCACGCCGGTGGCCGCACCCTGGTACGGCTCCACAAACGAGGGGTGGTTGTGGCTTTCCATCTTGAACACCACGGCCAAGCCACTGCCAATGTCGATGGCGCCGGCGTTCTCGCCCGGCCCCTGCAGAACGCGCGGTCCCTGCGTCGGCAGGTTCTTCAGCAGCAGGCGCGAGCTCTTGTAGCTGCAGTGCTCGGACCACATGACGGAGAGGACCCCCAATTCGACGAAGTTGGGGGCGCGGCCCAAGGTGCGGCCGATGCGTGCGTACTCGTCTGCCGTGAGCCCGTGTTGTGCGGCCTCGACTGCGGTCACCGCGGCGGTGCTGTCTGACATGTTGTGAGACCGTTACCTTCAGTGCCCGGGGGCGACCGAGGCGGTGCGGCGGTGCTCGCGTTCGGTGTACGCCGCCAGCGCCGAATGGAAGAACTTCAGGCCGTCCTCTCCGCCCAGATTCTTTTCGGTCGCGTGCTCGGGATGTGGCATCAGGCCGAACACGTTGCGCCGCCGGTTGACGATGCCCGCGATATTGTTCAATGAGCCGTTCGGGTTGGCCTCCGGGGTGGCCCGGCCGCTGGCGTCAACGTATCGTAAGACGATCTGATGATTCTGCTCCAGCTGCTCGAGGGTGTCGGCGTCAGCCACGTAGCAGCCCTCGCCGTGTTTGATGGGGATGGTGAGGACCTCGCCGGGCGTGCAGCGGCAGGTGAACGGGGTTTCGATGTCTTCCAGGCGCAGGTGCACGCGTTCGCAGATGAAGCGCAGGCTCCGGTTGCGTACCAGGGCGCCGGGCAGCAGCCCGGCTTCGCACAGCACCTGAAAGCCGTTGCAGATACCCAGCACCAGTCCCCCTGCTTGGGCGAAATTGACGACGGCTTCCATCACCGGAGAGAAGCGTGCCAGGGCGCCGCAGCGCAGGTAGTCGCCGTAGGAAAATCCGCCGGGTAACACGACGCAGTCGACCTGTTTCAAATCGGGATCCTTGTGCCACAACGAGACCACCTCTTCGCCCAAGACGTGGTCCAAGGCGTAGAGGGTATCGTGGTCGTCGTTCGACCCGGGAAAAGTCACCACTCCCCAGCGCATGCGAAGCTTACTCCTCGAGTTCAAACCGGTAATCTTCGATGACGGCGTTGGCAAGAAGCTTGCGACACATGTCGTCGACGCGCTGCCGCCCCTGCTCGCGGTCGTGGCCGTCGAGCGTGAGTTCCACGTATTTGCCGAGGTGCACCTCGCGTGCCTCACCGAAACCAAGGGCATGCAGCGAGTGCTCGATCGCCTTGCCCTGCGGATCAAGCACCCCTTGCTTCGGCGTGATGAAGACCCGGACGCGCATGCAGCCTCACGCCGCGGCGCAGATGCGCCGGTGGACCTCGTGGTAGGCCTCTTCGACGCCACCCAGGTCGCGGCGGAAGCGGTCCTTGTCGAGCTTCTCGCGCGTCGCCACATCCCAGAACCGACACGTGTCGGGGCAAATCTCGTCACCGAGAAGTATCTGGCCGTGATGGCGACCGAACTCCAACTTCATGTCCACCAAGAGAATGCCTCGACTTTCCAGAAATGGGCGCAACACGGCATTGGTCTTGAGCGCCAATTCCGTCAGCCGCTGCAGCTCCGCTTCGGTCGCCATGCCGAGCACGGTGACGTGCCACTGGTTGATCATGGGATCGTCGAGCGCGTCGTTCTTGTAATAGTACTCGACGATCGGCGCCGGCAGCGGTTTGCCTTCTTCCAAACCGAGGCGCGTCGCCAGGCTGCCGGCGATGATGTTGCGGACGACCGTTTCGACCGGGATGATGTGCAGCCGCTTCACCAGCATCTCGCGCTCGTTCAACCGTTCGACGAAGTGCGTCGGTATCCCCTCTGATGCCAGCAGCTGGAAGAAGGTCTCACTCATCTGATTGTTCAAGATGCCCTTGGAGACAATCGTGCCGCGCTTCTTGGCGTTGAACGCCGTGGCGTCGTCCTTGAAATACTGGATGACGAAGTCGGGATGGTCGGTGGCGTAGACGCGCTTCGCCTTCCCTTCGTAAATCAGCTCTCGCTTTTCCATTCCTTCCCTCCGAAGGCACGCTGGAACAGTTCCTCTTCATAGCGCAACTGATGGCGAAGGTCGAAGAGCTGCGCCAACTCAGCGGTGGACAAGTATCGTGCGATATCCGCGTTGCGCGCCACTTCGGCACGAAAGTCCGCCCCATCGACCGCCTGCAGGCCGGCGCGCTGCACCCAGCGGTAGGCCTGGTCGCGGGTCACGCCTTTGCGGACCAAGGCCAGGAGCACGGCTTCCGAGAACACGGCCCCCCGGAAGCGCTCGAGGTTGGCGCTCATCGCCTCCGCGTGCACGACGAGGCCACGCACGACTCCGGTCATCCGATGCAGCATGAAATCAAGCGCGATTGTAGCATCCGGGGCGATGACCCGCTCGACGGACGAGTGGCTGATATCCCGCTCATGCCAGAGCGCAATGTCTTCCAGGGCGGCACCGGCATAGGCGCGCAGCAGGCGGGCCAATCCCGCCACGTTCTCCGACAACACGGGGTTGCGCTTGTGGGGCATGGCCGAGGAACCCTTTTGGCCGCCGGTAAACGGTTCCTGCGCCTCGCGCACCTCGCTGCGTTGCAGATGGCGGATCTCGGTGGCGAACCGTTCCAACGATCCCGCGACGATGGCCAGGGTCGCAAAAAACTGGGCGTGGCGATCGCGCGGCACAACCTGCGTGGCGATCGGTTCGGGCTGCAAGCCGAGCCGGCGGCAGACATAGGCCTCGACCTCGGGCGCCAGGTGGGCAAAGGTGCCGACGGCACCGGAAATCTTTCCAAAGCAGATCATGGCGCGCGCCGCTTCAAGCCGGCCGACGTTGCGCTGCATCTCGGCGTACCAGCTTGCCAGCTTCAATCCGAAAGTGATTGGTTCGGCATGAATTCCGTGCGTACGTCCGACCATCACCGTTCCCCGGTAGTGCTGCGCTTGGCGTCCAATCGTCTCGGCCAGGTCGACCGCTCCCTGGATCAGCAGATCGGCGGCGCGAACCAGTTGCACGGCGAAGGACGTGTCGAGCACGTCTGACGACGTCAGGCCCAGGTGCAGGTAGCGGCCTTCGGGCCCACAGGCCTCCGTCACCGAGGACACGAAGGCAATGACATCGTGCCCCACCTCGCGCTCGATGGCACGCATACGTTCGACGTTGACGCTGGCCTGGGCACGCAGCCGGGCCGGCACGTCGGGCGGAATCTCGCCGCGTTCGGCCAGCGCTTCGTTGGCCAGCAGCTCCACCTTGAGCCAGATCCGCAGCTTCTCTTCTTCGGCCCAGACAGCGGCCATCTGCGGGCGTGTGTACCGGTCAATCATTGCCGCGGATTTTCATTTTTTTCTCTCGTGCGGTACGCATCCTAGCCGAAGCGACCGCCTACGTCACCAGTCATTCCGCGCCCGTGTGACCAAAGCCGCCGGGCCCACGGGCGCTGACAGCGAGGCTGTGGGCTTCGTGCAGCTCGGCACGCACCACCGGCGCCACGATCATCTGAGCGATGCGCTCGGATCGTCGAACGGTATAGGGCTGATCGCCGAGATTGATCAGCAACACCATGATTTCACCACGGTAGTCGGAATCGATCGTGCCCGGGGAATTGAGCAGGGTCACTCCATGCCGCAGCGCCAGGCCGCTGCGCGGCCGGACTTGCGCCTCGAAGCCAACTGGAATCTCCACGGCGATGCCGGTGGGAATCAACGCGCGTGCTCCCGCTGCCAGCTCGACCGGGTCGGTCACATCCGCCATCAAATCCATTCCGGCCGCCCCTGCCGTCATGTAGCGGGGGAGGGGAAGCGCGTCTGGGCCTAAACGCAGGCGCTGGACCGGGATGATCACCGACTGATGTCCCACGGCGCGCGCTCCGCTCCCAAGGGCGAACTTAGGCCGCGTTCAGCAGTTCTTCGCCGACCGTTCTGCCCTTCATGTCGCCCAACATGGTGATGGCCATACTCTGAGGGCGCAAAAGCTGCTCGGCAAGCTGCACGATTTCGTCGTTGGTGGTTGCGTCGATGCGGCCCGCCACCTCCGCGGGTGGGATGTCGATGCCGAAATAGATCTCATTCTTCGCGATGCGGCTCATGCGGTTATCGCTGGTCTCCAAGCCGAGGAGCAGATTGCCCTTGAGCTGATTCTTCACGCGGGTCAGCTCGTCCGCGCGCAAGCCCTCTTTCTTCAGCGCGGTCAACTCCTTCAGGATGATGGCGACGACCTCTTCGACCCATTCTGCGCTGGTGCCGACGTAGATGCCTACATAGCCGGCGTCGAGATAGGAGGAGAGGAACGAATACACCGAGTACGCACGGCCGCGCTTCTCGCGCACTTCCTGGAACAGCCTCGAGCTCATACCACCACCGAGCGCGGTATTGAGCAGGTAGGCGGCGTAGCGCTGCTCAGCAGACTGCGGGATACCCGGTGTTCCCAAGCAGAGATGGACTTGCTCGAGCGCCTTCTCGAAGTAGGAAACGCTGCGGCTGGCGACCGGCGGTTGGCCGTTGGTGCGTTCCGCGTGCCCTTGCAAACTGCCGAACTGTTCCGCGGCCCACTCGACCAGACGGTCGTGCACGAGGTTCCCTGCGGCGGCGATGATCAGGCGGTCGGGCCTGTAGCGCGCCGCAACAAAGTCGAGAAAGTCGCGCTGGCCGAACGTCTGAACGGTCTCGACACGGCCACAGACCGGAAAGCTGAGCGGATGCTCGGGCCAGAACTTCAGATTGAACAGCTCGTGTACGTAGTCGTCCGGCGTGTCCTCGACCTGTAGAATCTCCTGCACCACCACGGAGCGCTCGCGCTCGATCTCATTCGGGTCGAAGCGCGAGTGCAGAAGAATGTCGGCGAGAATGTCCTCGGCGACCGGGAGGTGCTCCGCCAGCACCTTGGCGTAGTAGCAGGTATACTCTTTGCCTGTGAAGGCATTGAGGACGCCGCCGACCGCGTCGACCTCCTCAGCGACCCGTGCCGCCGTCCGGCGCTCGGTGCCCTTGAAGAAGAGATGTTCCAAGTAGTGCGAGATGCCGGCTTGATCCCGCAGCTCGTAACGCGATCCGTTCTCCACCCAAATGCCCACCGTCACCGATGGGACGCCAGGCATGCCTTCAGTGATCACGCGCACGCCGTTGTCCAGGCGTGAGTGCGATACGAGCGGGGGGTCCGTCTGCATGAGGCTCCTACGATTGCCCGGACGCGGTGGGCTCCGCCGGCATGGCTTCCCTGCGACTGAGGCGGATCTTCCCCTGCTTGTCGACTTCCAGCACCTTGACCATGATCTCGTCGCCTTCCTTCAGTACATCGGAGACGCGATTCACGCGGCCGGGACCGATTTGCGAAATGTGCAGCAGTCCGTCCGTCCCAGGCAGGATTTCGACGAACGCTCCGAAGTCCACGATCTTCTTGACCGTGCCTTTGTAGATCCTCCCGACCTCGGCTTCGGCGGTGATCGCTTTGATCAGATCGATCGCGCGCTGCATCGATACACCGTCGCTGGACGCCACCAGTACGGTGCCGTCATCTTCGACGTCGATCTTCACGCCGGTTTCCTCAATGATGCTGCGGATGACCTTGCCTCCTGGACCGATGACGTCACGGATCTTGTCGGGTCGGATCTTCAGCGTGACGATCCGTGGCGCATGAGCGGAGATATCCGCGCGCGGCCTCGCCAGGGTTGCGGTCATGGCCTTGAGGATGTGCAGACGCCCTTCGCGGGCTTGATACAAAGCCTCGCGCATGATGTCCCGGGTGACCCGGCCGATCTTGATATCCATCTGTAATGCGGTGATTCCCTCGGCGGTGCCGGCGACTTTGAAATCCATGTCGCCGAGGTGATCTTCGTCGCCGAGGATATCGGACAGAACGCGGATCGCATCATCTTCCTTGATCAATCCCATGGCGATACCCGCCACCGGCGCCTTGATCGGGACGCCCGCATCCATGAGCGAGAGCGTACCGCCGCACACCGTTGCCATCGAGGATGACCCATTCGATTCCAGGATCTCGGAGACGACGCGGATGGTGTACGGGAACTCTTCTTCCGCCGGCAGCACCGCCTGCAGGGCGCGCTCCGCCAAGGCGCCGTGGCCGATTTCACGGCGGCCGGGGCTGCGCAGAAACTTGACCTCACCGACGCTGAACGGCGGGAAGTTGTAATGCAACATGAACTTCTTGTAGTGCTCCCCGATCAGCGCATCGATCTTTTGCTCGTCCGATGACGTGCCCAGGGTGGCGACGGCCAGCGCCTGGGTTTCGCCGCGCGTGAACAGTGCCGAACCATGCGTGCGCGGCAACACCCCCACCTCACAGGTGATGGGTCGGATGTCCTTCAGCCCACGCCCATCGACGCGGCGGCCTTCGGCGACGATGGCGCGCCGCATCACGCGGCTCTTCACCTCTTCGCACATCTCCCGCAGCGCCCGTGCCCGCTCCGGGAACTCCGCGGCCAAGGCCGCCAGCACGTCGCCTTCCGCTTGCCGGACCGCCGCAGCACGTTCGTGCTTGCCGGAGACTTGGAAGGCGGCTTCGACGCGTGGCCGGAGTTGCGCGCCGACTTGCCCGAACAACGCTTCGTCGAACGCGGTGACAGTGATCGATCGCTTTGGCTTGCCGAGCGCCTGTTGAAGCTCGTCCTGCATGTCGAGGACGACCTGCAACTCCTTGTGCGCAGTGAACAGTGCGTCCAGGATGACGTCTTCGGGCAGCATCTTGGCGCCGCCCTCGACCATGACGAGGCCCTCACGGCTGCCGGCGACGATGAGATTCAACCCGGTCTGCTCGAGCTGTGTCTGGGTCGGATTGACGACCAGCTTCCCGTCGATCCAGCCCATCCGCACGGCGGCGATCGGCCCGTTGAAGGGAATATCGGACACCTGCAGGGCTGCCGAAGCGCCGATGAGCGCGGTCATGTCCGGATCGTTCTCCCGGTCGTGCGACAAGACGGTCGCAATGACTTGTGTTTCACAGACGAAACCCTCGGGGAACAGTGGTCGGATCGGCCGGTCGATCAACCGCGAGGTCAGGACCTCTTTTTCCGAGGGCCGCCCTTCGCGCTTGAAGAACCCACCTGGAATCTTTCCGGCTGCAAACGTGCGCTCCTGGTAGTCACAGGTCAGCGGGAAGAAATCCAGACCTTCGCGGGCCGTCTTCGCAGACACGGCGGTGACGAGGACAACGGTCTCACCGTAGGAGACCAAGGCGGCACCGTCCGCTTGTTTCGCCATACGCCCGACCTCGATAGACAGCGGGCGTCCGTGAAACTCGATTTCAACTTTCCGGTACATGTACAACCTCCCGGGCCCGTGCAACCTTCGGGCTGCCGGCCCTCAAATGGGAGGGAAAGACGCTAAAGGGAAACAAGCCGGGCGAGTGTGCTACTTCCGGATGCCCAACCGATCGATCACGCTCTTGTAGCGGTCAAACTCCCGACGCTTCAAGTAATCCAACAACCGCCGCCGCTGTCCAACCAGCTTCAGCAAGCCGCGACGCGAGTGGTGGTCCTTTTTGTGGACCTTGAAATGTTCCGTCAGGTAGTCAATACGCGAGCTGAGCAGCGCGATCTGTACCTCGGGAGAGCCCGTGTCCGATGTATGAAGCTGGAACTGTCCAATCAGCTCCTTCGTCCGTTCGGGAGCAATCCCCATCTTTCCTCCATCTTGTATTCGTTCGATTGCTTAACATGAGGCTCAGTGGTTGTAAAGGTTGCAAGCAGGCTAATGGCCGCGAGCCCACTACGGCTCAGATTCCATCCCCAGCCCGGCGTGTTGCCGGATTCCGCAGTTTCATGCCCTGTCAGAGGCCAGCCCGTCAAGGGCGGCTCGCCCGTGGAACGGCCAGGCCCTCGAAGTAAACCTTAGATACCAGGACGATAGACTCTCTGGAACAATTGACCCGTGGTGCCGCACCCCCTGTCAGGCCGATGCTGTATCCACAGACGCGGGCATCGAACGTGGCTGCGTGTGCAGTGCCCGTGCCGCCGCTACGACGCGCTCGTGCTCGATCAGGTTCATGCAGTTGAAGAACGGGCAACGCGGTCCGAGGCATGTGGGGCAACTCATACCGACCTCAGGGCGTAGCACCTGCACAGCTGGTCCGCGTGGGAGCCAGCGGTGCTGTTTGACCAGAGGGGAATACAGGCCGATCGTGGGGGCGCCCACGGCGGCGGCAAGATGAGTTGGCCCGGTCGAGCTGCCGACACAGACGGCACATTGGGCGCACAGAGCCGCGAGCTGTCCCACTGACAGACGTCCGGTCAGGTTCACCGGCTTGTGGCGCATCTCTGCTGCGATGCGTGCGGCCAGTTGCCGGTCGCCTTCGATGCCCGTCAGCACGACCATGTACCCCGCCGCGCTCAGTTCGTCACCCAGCCTCGCGTACCATGATTCGGAAGCAGTCAGGGCATTGCCGCTGTTGCCGGGGTGGACCAAGGCAATCATTGCTTCTGCGCGTACGCCCTCAGCAGTGAGCAATTCATTGACGGCGCGACGGTCGCTTTCCGCCACCGGACAGCGTGGTGGTGGTACCGAGGCGGCCTCCACCCCGAGCGGTTGCAGCAAGCGCAGCGTCCAGTCGATCTCGTGCTCGTAGCGTCGGCCAGGTAGCCGGGCGGTGTACAGGACCGAGTACCAACGTCGTCCGCTGCCGACACGCATCGGGATGCGTGCCAGCCAAGCACTGGCGGCGAGCCGCCGCTTCGCGTTGGCGAACAAGATCGCGTCGATCTTGAGCCGTCGCAGCCGTCTGGCCAGGGCTACGGTTCCGTACCAGCCGGAGTCCCGCGCCTCGATGCCGTCGATCTCGATGGCGTCAATCGCGGGGAGCAACGCGGCGATTTGGGCATTGGCACGTGAAGCCAGCACCGACAGGCGTGCGTTCGGGAAGTGCTGCTTCACTGCGCCGAACAGCGGAGCGGTGAGGATCATGTCGCCCATGCGGTCGGTGCGGGCAACCATCACGTGGATGCTATCCGGGTGCGAGACGAGTCGAGACACCTGTCGCCGACGCTACAAGAGACCGACGAGCGGAGCAATCGGACACACATGCGTATGGCTCATGGCTAATGGCATATCGCAGGAGAAAATTCCTTTGGGCCATAGGCGATGGGCGCTATTGCCTCCGTAAACAAGCCTTGCTAGCTGGTGCGCTAATGCCATTCGTGGCGGTCGGAACAGCTGGCTCGGCGTTCGGTGCGACCCCGCGCATTCTCGTCATTCGCCTGCGGCGGTTCGGCGATTTGCTGCTCATCACCCCCACGCTACGCGCCATCCGCTTGGCCTATCCCTCCGCCCGGCTCGATGTGCTGGCGTTGGCCGGCTTCCATCAGGTGCTGACGGGCAGTCCGCACATCGACGAGGTACTGGTCCTGGAGCCCGGGATGGGCTCGTGGATACACCTACTCACAACCTGTCGCCGCCGGCGTTATGACGCCGTTCTCGACCTGCAAAGCAGCCCCCGCAGTGTTCCCTTTGTCCTGTCGTCCGGTGCGCCGGTCCGCGTCGGATGGAAGAAGCGATGGGTCCGCGACAGGGTTTATAACCGGCTGATTCCTGGCTGGAACGATCCGATCTATGTTGCCCGCAACACGCTCCGTATGGCGGCGGCGATCGGCGTCCCGCCGCCGCCGGATCTGCGCCTTGAGCTTGCGGTTTCTGCTGCGGAGCGGGCGCGCGCCGCAGCCCTGTTCGAACACGCCAGGATCGATCCTGCACGGCCGGTCATCGCGCTTTCTGTGGTTGCCAAGGTGGCGCGCAAGGGCTGGCCGCTTGAAGCGTACGCCGTACTGGCCGACCGCCTCATCCAAACGCATGGGGTGCAGGTCGTGCTGACCAGCGGTGCAGCCGAGCTGCCCCAGGTCCAAGCGGTGGTGGCACACATGCGCGAGCGGCCGGCGCTGTGGAACTATGGCCCCACCACTATTCAGGAACTCGGCGCCATCTACGAGCGCTGTCACTTGTGGATTGGCAACGACGGCGGCCCGAAACACGTGGCCACGGCCGTCGGCTGCCCCACGGTGGTAATCATCAAACCGGGCGACGAGCGCTTCTGGACCGACTGCGCTGAAGACGCCAGTCAAGCGGCGGTACACGCGCTGCCGCAGGCCGGCCCGCTTGAGTCGCTGGCGGCGGTCACTGTTGACCAAGTCTTTGCGGCGGCAAGCCGCGATCTCAGCCACATCAGTGTCTCGCTCGTTTCAAGCCGGCACTCTGACTTGAACGTCACCGAGAGGCTTCTGTGAGCGCCGATGGCGTAGGGCCCATCCGGTCGACAATCTACTTCCGTTACCCGCGGGACGAGATACTCGCTCAGGTCCCGTCCACGGCCAGTACGATCCTGGATGTCGGCTGTGGCGCGGGTCTCCTGGGCGCCGGCCTGCGCCGACGTCAAGCCTGCGAAGTGTGGGGGATCGAGTGCGACCCCGATGTTGCGCGTGAAGCGAGTACACGGCTGCACCGCGTGATCGAGGGAACCATCGAAGCAGTCACCCAGGATCTTCCCGCGGCGTACTTCGACACCCTGATTGCGACCGACGTGTTCGAGCATCTCGGGGATCCGTGGGGGGCGGTTCGTGCTTTGGCGCGCTCCTTGGCCCCGAACGCTACGGTAATCATCTCGCTGCCGAACCTGCAGCATCATGCGGTCATTCGTGACCTCCTGCGTGGCCGCTTCACTTATGTCCCCGCAGGTATTCTCGACCAGACCCATCTGCGTTTCTTTACGCGGAACTCCGCGGTCGAGCTCGTCCGCCGCGCCGGCTTTACGCTTGAGCGCATCATCCCGCTGTACGCGACTGGAAAAGACCGCCGCGCAGCCGAGCGCGGGCGGATACCGAGCGAACTGATACTGCCGGAGGGCGTGCCACTGGAAGATGTATACGCCACCCAGTTTTTGCTTGTGGCCCGCGCCGCGGCGCCCCGCCCAGATACCAGCAGGGTGCAAGTCTCCATCGTCATGCTGACCTACAATCGGCTCGACCTCACCCAGCGTGCGGTGAGCAGTTTGCGGGAGACGACACGACAGCCTTACGAACTGATCATCGTCGACAACGGTTCGACAGACGGCACTCACACCTACCTCGATGCGCTGGAACGCCAGGGGGTCCGTGTCATTAGGAATTCGACCAATCGCGGTGTGGCCGCCGGGTGGAACCAAGGGCTGCGCGTGGCCACGGGCGATTGCCTGATGGTGCTGAACAACGATGTGATGGTCAGTGGCGATTGGCTGGAGCGCATGACGCGTGCGGCCTATCACGTCTCCAACGCCGGTCTGGTGGGCTGCCGCACCAATGCGGTGAGCGGGCCGCAGGCCTTGCTGTCGGATTACGACGACCTGGGCGACTTCCCGTTGTTTGCGCGGCGGTATGCGGCGCTGGCGGATGGCAGCTGGTTCGAGCTGCCGCGGGTGGTGGCCTTTGCTCTGCTGTGGCGGCGCGAGGTCTATAAGCGCGTTGGCGAGTTCGACGAGCGATTTGGTCCAGCCAACTTCGAGGACGACGACTACGCCCTGCGCACGCTCCAGGTCGGCTACCGGAATATCATTGCCAACGACGTTTTCATCCACCACATCGGCGCCGCTAGTCATGCGGCCAACGACCTTTGTGCGGAGACCTTGGTGCGCACCAACCACGGCCGATTCGTGGCGAAGTGGGGCGCTGCCGCGGCCCCGCTGCTTGCCGCGGTGTGGAGCGGTTACGACGAGCACGTTGCTACGCTGGGCCCGGACCAATACGCGCTGCCTGGCTGGGCCATCCCGGACTTGCCCCCCCCTGTGCTGGCGCGCCATCTCGCCAAGGTGGGGCGTCGGCTCGGGCGGCTGGGCTGGCGGACCGAGGCCGGTGCCGTCTTTCGCCGCTCGCTGCGAACGGCGTTGACGATCCCCGGCCTTGCCGGGTTCCTGTGGAATGCACGCCCGCGCGCCCCGCGTGTCGGTGTTACGGTGCCGAAATGAGTATCAAGCGCGTTCACCCGCCACTAGCACCCGCTTTGCTGGTCTGACAGGTTGCAGGGATGGGCGCCAGACATTGACGGTAGGACGATTGAGTTGCCAGTGTCGCGCGCGATCACCACATGACATCGACGGCCGAACCCACAGTTTCCGTGCTGGTCGCCACACGCAACCGGGCGCCACTTTTGACGCAGTTGCTGCGCAGCCTCGAGTTGGCCATGGCGGGTTCGCCGCGTGCTGAAATTCTCGTTGTGGACAACGGCTCCACCGACACGACGCCCATCTTGCTGGCAGATTGGACTGCTGCCGGGCGAGCACGGGTTGTGCTGACGGTCGATCAGCCGGGAAAATCGCGCGCGCTCAATTGTGCGACTGGACGCGCCCGCGGGCGGTTGTTGGCCTTTCTCGATGATGACGAGCAGGTGGCAACCGACTGGCTCCGCGAGGTCGAGGCGTTTTTCGACGCGCATCCGGAGTACGACGCGGGCATTGGCCGCGTGCTGCCGGCGTCGGAGGTTACCGATCCGGAGATCCTGACACGCATCGCATGCTACCGCACGATTGCCCTGTTCGACCACGGCGATGCCGTGCGCGACGAGCACATGCTGCATGGCGCCAACATGGTGCTGCGGCGCAGTGTGTTTGACCGTGTGGGAGGCTTCAATGAGCAGCTCGGGCCTGGGGCAGTGGGCGGCTGCGAGGATGCGGAGCTGGGTGAGCGGGTCACACGCACGGGGTTGCGCATCGGATACATGCCCGGCGTCCGCGTCTACCACGCCATTGATCCCGCCCGACTCACGCCGGAGTACTTTCGCAGCTTCGAGTTGCGCACGGCGCGCAGCCGTTTCGCCATGGATCCCGATCGTGCCAGCCGCAGGGCCATCCGGCGCGTGCGCGAAGCCACGCTCGCTTTTGCCTGGTGGAGTCTGCTGCGCCATCCGGTGCGGCGCGAGCGTGCTCGCGGTAGCATGATTCGTCACGGTGAGATTCTGCGATTGTACCGGCAGCGTTCACGGACGGCCGCCAGCGGCCGAAACACCATCATGTCCGGCTATCGTCATATCTTAGTTGTGCGTACCGACCGCATGGGTGACATGATCGTCACAACGCCGCTGTTCGCCGAGATCAAGAGAGCATTTCCACAGTGCCGGTTGACGGTGCTCGCATCGGCGGCGGGGGAGGCGGTAGCGCGGGCGCACCCGGTCGTCGACGCGGTGGAGGTCGACACGTACGAAGCCAAAGGGTCGGGTTGGCGCGGGACGCTATCCCTGGCTCACCGCTTGCGGCGCCTGCACTGCGACGCCGCAGTCGTCGTCTACTCGAAACATCGCCTAGCGCTCGCAGTCTGGCTGGCTCGAATCCCAGTGCGCATTGGGCCAGGCCAGCGCGGATATTCGTTTCTCTATAACCGCCGTGTGTTTCAGGGCCACCGCCGGCTGCCGATCCGCCACGAAACCGCATATTCCCTCGACCTCCTGCGTCCCCTCGGCATCGAGCCCGATCCGACAGCTCGGCCGGTGTGGCAGGTCGTGCCCGCAGACGCGGCAGCAGTTGAGGCCTTGCTGGCCAGGCGCGGCCTCGCCCCTGGGCGTTCGTTGGTGACCATCCATCCGGGCTGCGGCGGCTCGTCGCTCAACTGGACGGCGGAGTGCTACGCCGAACTGGCCGACGGCTTGGTCGCCGAGCGTGGCGTGGCGATCGCCGTCACCGGCGGTGCGCATGAAGCGGAACTGGTCGCGCGGATGTGCGCGGCGATGCGGGCGCCGGCGCTGAATCTTGCCGGCCAGCTGTCGGTGTCACAGCTGGCTGCGCTGATGGCCCGCAGCCTGCTGTACGTCGGCAGCAGCACCGGTCCGAGCCACTTGGCTGCGGCCGTGGGTACACCAGTGCTGGCGCTGTTCTGCCCTCTTGGCGAATGTCTGCCCGAGCGCTGGCGGCCACAATCGGAAGCCTGCACCGTCTTGCTTCCGCCCGTCAACCAGGTCTGTCCGACCTGTCTCGGAGCGCGCTGTCGGTTTTTCCCGTGTATGGAACTGATCTCACCATCGGAGGCAGCACGGGCAGCGTACGCGCTGCTCGATTCCCGGCCGGCCAGCGTCCGGGCTTGACTCGCGAGTCAGCCCGCAGGTTGGAGACGCGTGTGACGCGGAATACGGCGGTAAAGCCAGTATCGCCATTCCAGCCGGCGCCACCGGCTCAGCGGCCGTGATTGCAGGCGGCATTTGGCAATAGTGGCGAGGACTTGGTCGGCCCGTTTCGAGGCCAGGTGGTACTGCAATAGGTCTTCGCGCGCCCGGTCGATCAGTCGCTGCGGGTTGGTGCACCGTTGCAGCTTTTCGGTCAACTCCGCAGCCGTTGCAAAGGTCAGGCAGTTCCGGCCATCCACGAAATGTCGCTGCATCAGCCAGGGCGCGTGGGTGTCGAGGAAGATGCACAACACCGCCTGACCGAGGATTTCGTAATGTCGTTGGCAGTCGTAGCCGGCACCCTTGGGAGAGAGCGCGAACCACGAGTGTTTGATGTCGGCAAGATACTCCCCCCAGGTCGTGAACGAGTAGCTCGGTGGAAAGGCGTCGCCAACCTCCTGCCGGACCGGGCTGTTGAGACGAAACGAAGAATGACAGCGCTTCACGCGAGGCAAAACGCGGTCATCGTGCAGGAAGTCGGGCAGGGAGAAAAGGATTGGTTCGACCCCGTAACGTGGCGCGAACAGCTCTCGCTTGAAGTAGAGAGGAACCTGATTGACATAGTGAGGACTGAATCTCCCATGGTCCTCGCCGTCCAGCACTACCAGTTGCGGATGCGTCGGACACTGAATCCGCCAGCCGCTGCTGTTGATGATGGCATCAAAGTAGCCGGTGCTGACCTTGGTGAGGATATCGGTCCGGTCGACCGAGAGGTCGTCGAGCCCAAAGCAATGAAACCCGAAGCCGTACAGCGTGTGCGCCGCAGGCTTCAGCGATGAGTTTCGATACAGCACGTCTTTGCGTGGATAGTCGACCACGCTCCCGCCGAGCCGGCTTCGGAGCCCGTAGAGTAGGTCATCGCTGAGGTAGTCCGGCACCGCGTCGGTGAGATACAGGATCTTGACGTCGGACTTCATTTTGAGGGTTTCTCCTCACCGGCACGTGCGTCCGTACAGCGCTCAGGCCAGGCTCAGCAACACGCCGATCGACAGCTACTGACTGGTCTGCTTCCTGCTGACGCGGCTCTCTTACTCGATCCGTGTCGTGCCGGCAACGAAGGCGCCGGTCCAGTGACGGCGGTCAGCTTGACTCCGTTGACCACCGCAGCTATCCGGCAGCCTGCCCCTTCCGAAGCCACGTTCCGCCGGCGGGGTTGGGCTGTCCAATGGTCATTACAACGGCATGAGAGTCAGCGGCTTTTCGTTCGTTCGCAACGCCATCGATCTGCAGTATCCGGTGGTGGAGGCAATCACCTCGGTGCTGCCACTGTGTGATGAATTCATCGTCGTGGCGGGAAACTCGAGCGACGGCACGACTGAGTTGCTGCGCTCGATCGACAGCCCGAAACTGCAGATTGTGGAGAGCGTCTGGGACCCGGCGCTATGCGTCGGAGGGGCGATCTTCGCTCAGCAGACCAATCTTGCCCTGGATCGATGCAGCGGTGACTGGGCCTTCTACATCCAGGCTGATGAGATCGTCCATGAACGGGATCTTCCGATCATCGAGGCGCAAACGCGCCGGTATCTCAACGAACCGCGCGTTGAGGCGCTCCTCTTTGACTATCTGCACTTCTTTGGCAGCTACGGCAGCGTGCAGACCTCACACAACTGGTACGCTCACGAAATTCGGATCGTGCGTACCGGCATCGGGGTGCGATCTTGGCACGACGCGCAAGGCTTTCGCCGCGACGGGCAAAAGCTGCGCGTCGCTCACAGTGGAGCCTCCATTTACCATTACGGTTGGGTGCGGTCGCCGCGCCACCTGCATCGCAAAGGGCAAGCCTTCACTGCCGTCTACGCCGGTCCCGCGGCGGCCGGCGAGCGAGCCGTGCAGGAGGACGCACCGTATCCGTACGGACGTCTATGGGGGCTGAAGCGTTTTCATGGATCCCATCCCGCCGTCATGCAGGAACGCGTCCGGCAGCAGGACTGGAGCGTGTACCGCACGCACCCCGCGCACAAGCACGATCGGATTGGCATCCAAGTTCTGTCCTTCGTCGAGAACAACATCCTGGGATTTCGCGTCGGCGCGCGGCGAAATTATATTGCCTTGCCGGACATCGCGCGCGAGCAACTGCTCCTAGCTTGGCCCCAACGTCTCAGGCGCTACAGCGGATGATTCCGCAGCCGCAACACGTCCTCATCGCTCGCACAGATCACCTTGGCGATATGCTGCTCACGCTGCCCGCGGTGCGGGCGCTCAAGCAGGCGCACCCGCGATGCCGGATCACCGTCCTTGCGTCCCCGGCCAACGCCGACGCGGCCCGCCACGATTCGAACGTGGATCACGTCGAGATCGATACGCTCGAGGCGAAGGGCTCAGGTCTCCGAGGTGTGTGGCTGCTGGCGCAGCAGATACGCGCGTTGGGCTGTGATGCGGCCGCAGTCATGCGTCCCACGCCGCGACTGGCACTCGCCATCTATCTCGCCGGCATACCGATCCGCGTCGGCACGGCCTACCGCGCCTACTCGTTCCTCTTCAATCGGCGCGTACGCGAGCACCGGCGGCGGCCGCCGTGGAAGCACGAGGCGGTGTACAGTGTGAACCTGCTCCGCCCGCTCGGCGTGGCGACCGATGAGGTTGCGGCCGTGCGTTGGCGTGTCGATCCGGGGGACGCCGCCTCCATCGAACTCGAGTTGCAGCGAGCTGGTTTGCGCGGTGCCGAGCTGGTGGCGATCCATCCGGGCAATGCCGGGTCGGCGCTGAATTGGTCGGCGGTGCAATACGGCGAGCTCGGGAGACGTCTGGTTGCGGGCAACCGGCGCGTGGTGATCACGGGCGGCGAGCGCGAGCGGCAGTTGACGGCGCACGTGGCGGAGCGTATCGGTGCCGGCGCCGTCGATTTCGGCGGCAAGCTCAGCCTGTCGCAGCTGGCCGCGTTGTTCAGCCGCTGCGCCCTGTACGTCGGCAGCTCCACCGGTCCCACGCATCTTGCGGCCGCGGTCGGAACCCCGGTGGTGGCGTTGTACTCACCCCTCCGGTCGAACGCACCAGCGCGGTGGGCGCCGATCGGCGCGCGCGTCGAGGTGTTGCAGCCTGCGGTCGACCTGGTGTGTCCGAAGTGTCTCGGCCCACGCTGCCCCTACTACCACTGCGTGCAGAGACATCTCAGCGTCGACGACGTCGAGCGCGCGGCGCGGCGGGCACTTGAGGCGGGGGTCGGATGCGGTCTATAGGACGGCGCTTGGGCAGGCCGTTGACGTTTCCGGAGCCCTCCGATATGCCCGCCCTGATGCGCGTCCCGGCTGCAAATCTGCGCGCGCAGCACGACGCCTTGCGCGCCGAGCTGCGCGCGGCCTTCGATCGGGTTCTCGACGCGTCGGCGTTCATCCACGGACCCGAGGTGGAAGCGTTCGAGCGCGAGTTCGCCGCCGTGTGCGAGGTCCAGCATGCCGTCGGCGTATCGAATGGCACCGAGGCACTCGCCCTGGCCCTGCGTGCGCTCACTGTCGGCGAGGGCGATTCCGTGGCCCTGCCCGCATTCACGTTCGCAGCGACCGCGGAGGCCGTCTGTCACGTTGGTGCCCGCCCAGTGCTAATCGATATCGATCCGACGACGTTCACGCTCGATACAGACGCGTTACGTTACGCCCTGCAGGCGCGTCCGGTCCGCGCCATCATTCCCGTACACCTTTATGGGCAGCCAGCGGCCATGGATGACATTACGGCGCTGGCGCAAGAGAGCGGCGCGGCCGTCGTTGAGGATGCGGCGCAGGCACATGGTGCGCGCTACCGCGGGCGGCGGGTAGGGGGGCTGGGCCGGCTTGGATGCTTCAGCTTCTATCCGAGCAAGAACCTGGGGGCGCTGGGGGACGCCGGCGCCGTCACCACGCACGATGCAGAGCTGGCGGCGCGGCTGAGGTTGCTGCGCGATCACGGTCAAATGAAGAAATATTCGCACAGCATCGTGGGCTTCAACGCGCGCCTGGACGGTTTGCAGGCGGCGCTGCTGCGGGTGAAGCTGCCCCATCTCGATCGGTGGAACGCGCGGCGGCAAGCGCTGGCCGCCGCCTACCGGCGTGGCTTGGCCGACCTGCCGGGTCTCTCCCTTCCAGGGACGGCGTCGGACCGCGAGCACGTCTACCATCTGTTCGTCGTGCGCTGCCGCGAGCGCGGCGCGCTGCAAGAACACCTCGACCGCTGCGGGATCGCAACCGGCGTGCATTATCCCCTTCCCATTCATCTGCAGCCGGCCTTCGCCTCATTGGGATATCGCGCCGGCGACTTCCCTGCGTCCGAAGCCGCGGCCCGCGAGGTGCTGGCGCTGCCCATGTATCCGGAGCTGACGGAAGAGGCGGTGATGTGGGTCTGTGACATGGTACGAACCTGGACTCAGGAACGACGATTGTGACCCGTACACACGGCCATCCAACGCCGGGCCGAACCGACCTGCAACGGAGGTTCGGCACACTCATCCGACGCTTTGCTAAAGTCCGCTTGCTCGTGGTGGGCGATCTCATGCTCGACCAGTTCATCTGGGGACGAGTCGATCGCATCTCGCCGGAAGCGCCTGTGCCCGTGGTCCAGGTGACGCGCGAGACGTTTCATCTGGGCGGCGCGGCCAATGTGGTACACAACATCCAGGCGTTGGGCGGGCACGCGACCGCGTGCGGCATCATTGGCCGGGACAGCGCCGGCCGCAGGATCGTGGGCGAGCTCAAGCGCATCGGCGCGGGCACCGCCGGCGTGACCACGTCACGTGCAGCGATCACGGTGCGCAAGACGCGGGTCATCGCTCACAACCAGCAGGTGGTTCGCTTCGACCGCGAGCAGCATGATCACGCCAGCCACGCGGCCGCAGCCCTCGCTCGGTTTCTGCAACGCCACGTGTGGGATTTCGATGCCGTGGTGCTGTCCGACTACGGCAAGGGCGTGATTACCAGAGAGCTGCTGGCGACCCTGCGGGCGGCCAGGGAGCAGCGCACGTTCCGCCTCATTGTCGATCCGAAGAAGCCCAACTTTCCGCACTACGCGGGTATGACCCTCGCCACCCCTAACCTCCTCGAGGCGTCGGAGGCCGCGGGAGTCGAAATCCGAGACGACGCCAGCCTCGGGGCCGCCGGTCAGCGGTTGCTGGAAAAGTGGCAGGCCGAGGCCATCCTCATTACCCGTGGCGAGCAAGGGATGACGTTATTCGCGCGCGACGCCAAGGCCGGGCACTTCCCGACGGCGGCCCGTCAGGTGTTCGACGTGACCGGCGCGGGGGATACCGTGGTTGCGGCGTGCGCCCTGGCGTTGGCGGCCGGCGCAGACCTGGATGAGGCAGCGTTCTTGGCGAACCATGCCGCAGGGGTGGTCATCGGAAAAATCGGTACGGCGACGTTGAGCGCAGCAGAACTCCGGCGCGCCATGCTGGCGGATGGAGCGAGTGATTCATGAAAAGCATGACTGGATTCGGCCAGGCGGCGTGGCAAGGCGACGGCTGCAAGATCAGCGTCGAGATCCGCAGCGTCAATCAGCGCTTTCTGGAAACGCGATTCAACATGCCGCGTGAGTACATGCAGTCGGAAGCGGAGCTGCGGCAGCTGGTGCAAGCGGCGGTCGGGCGCGGCAAGGTCGATGTGAACATCAGCCGTTCAGGAACGGTGGCGGGTGACTTTGCGGTCGAGGTCAACACGCCCCTGGCCCGTGCTTATGTCGATGCCTGGCGCCAAGTGCAGGTGGCGCTCGGTCTCGGCGGCGAGATCGACCTGCACGTTCTCCTGGCGCGTCCCGATCTCGTGCGCATCGTCGAACGGCGTGGCGAGCCCAGCAACGAGTTGCCGCGCCTCCGTCAGGTCGTGCAGCAGGCCCTGCGCGCCTTCGATCGTGAGCGCGAGCGCGAAGGGCGGGCGTTGGCGCGCGACATGCGACAACGCGTAGAGCAACTGCGCAAGCTGGCTCACCGGATGCGTGCCAGGATCTCCGCCGCGGCCCCGGAGACCGCCAAGCGCCTGCGGCAGCGGGTACGGACGCTGTTGGAGGGGGCGACGGTCGATGAAGAACGCGTGGCGCAGGAGGTTGCCTTCGTGCTGAGCCGGGGCGACATTACCGAAGAGCTGGTACGCTTGAAGACCCACCTCAGCGCCTTGAAGGCGCTGTGCAGCAGCGACGAGCCGGTCGGGAAACGGATTGACTTCTTGCTGCAAGAGATCCACCGCGAGGTGAATACCATCGCCTCGAAGAGCAACGACCTCGCGCTCACCGATCTCAGCCTGGAGGCCCGCGGCGAAATCGAGAAGCTGCGCGAGCAGGTCCAGAACGTGGAGTGAGACGGGCTTATGGCCTATGGCGTATCGCCTATGGTTCAAACATCTTCCGGACCATAGGCCATCAGCCATAAGCCATACGCAGGCGTGCGCGTGATTTGTCAGCCCGATCTCGCTAGAATCCTTCCGTGTTGATCACCATCTCCGGCCTTCCTGGCAGCGGTAAGACCACAGTGGCTCGGCTGCTGAGCCACCACCTCGGTGTGCCGCACGTCTATGCCGGCGATCTGTTTCGTCGTGAAGCCGAGGAACGCGCGCTGACGTTGGCAGAGTTCAACCGGCTGGCCGAACAGGACCACTCCATCGATCGGGGGCTCGACGCCAAGATGGCCGAGTATGCGCGCCGGGGCGACGTGATTCTCGAGGGACGTTTGGCGGGGTTCATCTCCCTGCAAGAAAGGATCGATGCGCTCAAAGTGTGGCTGACCGCCAGTGACGAAGTGCGGGCCCGCCGCGTGGCGCAACGTGAAGGCCGGGACTGGCACGAGGTGGTGCGACTGAATGGGGCGCGTCAGCAGTCCGACGCCAAGCGATACAAGGAAATCTACGGCTTTGATCTGAACGATACCTCGATTTACGATTTGGTCTTGAACAGCGACGATCAAAACCCGGAGCAGCTGGCTGATAGGATTCTGGCGTACGTGACCAAGCGCTTTGGCCGCGGCAAGGTGCCGAGGGTGAGCCGATGAACCTGAACGGCCTGATCGAACGCGTGCGGAGCTACGACGGCAGCGCCGACGTCGACCTCATCCGCCGCGCCTACGACTTCTCGGCCGCCGTGCACAAAGGCCAGAAGCGCTTGTCGGGTGAGCCCTACCTGACCCACCCGGTCGAGGTTGCCGGCATCATCACCGACCTCAAGCTCGACGTGGCCAGCGTCGTCACCGGGCTGCTGCACGACACCGTGGAAGATACGCTGGCGACGTTGCCCGAGATCGAGGAGCAGTTCGGTGCGGACATCGCGGCGCTCGTCGACGGGGTCACCAAGATCAGCCAAATCAGCTTCAGCAGCCGCGAGGAAAAGCAGGCGGAGAATTTCCGCAAGATGATCCTGGCGATGGCGCGCGATATTCGGGTCATCCTGATCAAGCTGGCGGACCGTACGCACAACATGCGTACCCTCAACCACCTGCCGCCCGAGCGCCAGCTGGAGATCGCCCAGGAGACCCTCGATATCTACGCCCCGCTGGCGCACCGCCTCGGCATCTACTGGATGAAGAGCGAGTTGGAAGACAATTCGCTGCGCTACCTGCGACCCGAGGTTTACTACCAGCTCAAGCGCAATGTGGCCAAGAAGAAGGCGGAGCGCGAGCATTACATCCAGGAGGTCATCTCCATCCTCTCGAAGCGCCTGGAGGCAAACGGCATCGAGGCGGAGGTCACTGGCCGCCCCAAGCACTTCTACTCCATCTACCAGAAGATGCAGGCGCAGAACCTGCTGTACGATCAGATCTACGACCTAGTGGCCTTCCGCGTCATCGTCGACACCGTGCAGGAGTGCTACGCGGCCTTGGGGATGGTGCACGCCGAGTGGAAGCCGATCACATCGCGCTTCAAGGATTACATCGCGCTGCCCAAGTTCAACATGTACCAATCGCTGCACACCACCGTGATCGGTCCCTACGGCGAGCGCATGGAAGTGCAGATCCGCACGCACACGATGCACCGCGTCGCCGAAATGGGCATCGCGGCGCACTGGCGCTACAAGGGCGGGAAGCAAGTGGCCGAAGAAGACGCGCACCGGTTCACCTGGCTGCGGGAGTTGCTCGAGTGGCAGCAGAATGTCCAGGATCCGCAGGAGTTCATGCGCTCGGTCAAGGAAGACCTGTTCAGCGAGGAGGTCTTCGTCTTCACACCCAAGGGCGACCTGCTCACCTTCCCGGAAGGCTCTACGGTCATCGACTTTGCCTATCGGATTCATTCGGAAGTGGGTCAGCACTGCGCCGGGGCGCGCGTCAACGGCCGTCTGGTCCCGTTCCGTTACGCCTTGCGCAGCGGGGATACGGTGGAGATCATCACCACGGCGAGCCAGACGCCAAGCAAGGACTGGCTCAATTTCGTCAAGACCAGCCGTGCCAAGGCCAAGATTCGCAACTGGATCAAGCACCAGCAGCGCACGCGCAGCGTGGCGGTCGGGCGCGAGATTCTCGAGCGCGACCTGAGCCGCTACCGCCTCGACCTCGGCAAGTTGCGGAAAGACGGCCGGCTGGCCCGGCTGATCAGCGACATGTCGGAGCGCGATGAAGAGACGCTGCTCGCCAGCCTCGGGTACGGCAAGATCACCTCGCATCAGGTGCTGGCCAAGCTGCTGCCGCCGGAATCCCTGCAGCAGCGGCCGACGCAGGAAGAAAGCACCCTCAAGCGCCTGTTTCGCAAGATGGCGCGGCAGAACAAGGCCGGAGTGCGGGTCAGCGGCGTGGAGGACATGTTGGTGCGCTTTGGCAAGTGCTGCGATCCGTTGCCGGGCGAACGGATCCTCGGTTTCATTACGCGCGGACGCGGCGTGACCGTGCACGCGGTCGACTGCCCGCGCGTGCTGGAGAGTGATCCCCAACGCCGCATCGAGGTGGTGTGGGAAGACGGTGCGGCCGGACCGCGGCCGGTGACGGTCGAAGTGATGTGCATCGACGAGCCGGGCCTGCTGGCCGCCATGAGCAAGGCCATCAGCTCCGCCGGGGTCAATATCAGCCGTGCCCACGTGCGCAGCGTGCCCGACAAGAAGGCGGTCAATACGTTCGAGGTGGTGGTGAGCAGCGCGGATCAGTTGAACCGCGTCATCCGCTCGATCGGCAAGGTGCGCGGCGTCATGAAGGTGGGACGGGCAAGGGGATAGCCGTCAGCGATCAGCGGTCAGCGCTCAGCTTGAAGGGACGTGGATTTTGTGACCATCTTCCGAGCTGAATGCTGAACGCTGAGGGCTGACAGCTGAGATCATGAAGAACGCGATTGCAAGCGACAAGGCGCCGCAGGCTATCGGGCCTTACTCACAGGCGGTGCGGGTGGGGCCGTGGGTGTTTCTCTCGGGACAGATAGGCCTCGATCCTGCCCGCGGCGAGCTGGTGCCGGGCGGGGTGGTCGCCGAGGTGACGCAGGTATTGGAGAATTTGCGTGCGGTATTGAGTGCCGCAGGCGCATCACTGGAGGCTGTCGTCCGGACGACGATTTACCTCGTCGATCTTGCCGACTTCAGCCGCGTCAACGAGGTGTACGCCGGGTTCTTCGGTGCTCCGTTTCCGGCGCGTGCAACGGTCGGGGTTACGGCCTTGCCGCGCGGCGCCCGGGTCGAGATCGATGCGATTGCCGTGCTGGCTGAAAGCTGAATGCTGACAGCCGAGAGCGACCTTACGCGGCGCGCCGCTGGGCGGCCTTGATCACTTTGCCGGACCGGATGCAGCGCGTGCAGGCGAGAATGAACCGCACGGTGCCGTTGACATTGGCACGCACCCGCTGCAAGTTTGGGCGCCACGTCCGCTTGCTGCGGTTGTTCGCGTGGCTAACGCTGTTGCCGACGGAAGGGTGTTTGCCGCAAATGTTACACTCTCTTGCCATGATTCATCCTCACGCAGGAGTCGCTAGCACACGACGGGAGGCGCTGCAACGCAATGGCTGATATGCCGATCCAGAACACGCCGCCGCTCGACGGCCACCTGCGCGAGCAGATCGCGCCCCGCTTCCGCGCGCTGGTCACCGCGGCGGCGGAAAAGGTGGTGACGGCGCAGCACGAACTCGACGAGTTGCGGGCAGCAACAGGCACCATGCTCTGGGAGGTGGCCGGTCCGTCGCCGCCGGTGTCGTGCTACGTCAACATTACCGGCGGCGAGATGAAGGTGGAGGATCACCCGCTGGCTGAGCCGTTCATGACTATCGCGCAATCGGAGGCGGACTGGGCCAGGTTCACCGCCGGCGTGGCCCAGACCGGGGTCCTGTCCGGTCAGAGCCGGCGTCCGTTCGGCCGTTCGCGCATCGACCGTCTGCGCAGTGTCAAGGGCGCTCTCCGCTTCGTGCTGACGGGGTTGCCCGACGGTGGCGCGTGGACCTTTACGCTGTATTTCGGTTCCGGTCCCCGGCCCGCCGAGCCGCAGGCCACGGTTACCGTACCGGCCGACCTCGTTCCCCAGATTCAATCCGGCCAGCTCGATCCACAACTCGCTTTCATGCAGGGACAGGTGAAGGTGAGCGGCGACATCGGACTGGTGATGCAGTTTGGCATGGCGCTCTTTCTGTGAGCCAGAAAAAGCGTTGAAGCCAAAAGCTGAAGTCGAAAGCTGGAGAGGATCGGAGTGCGGCGGCTACGACGCCCGCAAGGCGGCGACCTGGTGGCTCAGCCGGGAAATGTACCGCGCCGCGCTATTGCGGTGGAGCACGCCCTTGGTGACGGCCTTTTGCACCGTCGTCATGACGGAGCGCAGCTTGGTCTCGGCCGTGGCCAGGTCTTTGCCAGCTATGATCTCACGCAGATCCCGCACGGCGTGGCGCACATGCGTTTGGATGATGTGATTACGTGCGTGATGCTTCACGCTCTGGCGATGTCGTTTGATGGCAGATTTGTGACGTTGGGCCAAAGGCTTTCTCCTCGCTACGGTTCATAGTCGGTTAGCATACGTCTGCTGGAGGGTCAATTCGCGGACATTCACGGACATTCGCGGCAGACCTGGGCACCATCGAGAGTTCATAGTCGGGAGTTCGGAGCGACCTAGTGCTGTTCCAACTTGGCGTAGCTATCAGCGATCAGCTGTCAGCCGTCAGCCAAGCTCACGAGAACCCAGCCAAAAGGCAGAGGTTTCAATTTCCGGGCTGAGAGAGCTGAGCGCTGACCGGTGCAGCGATGCTAGCTGACGTTCTAGCGGGTGTGAGTCCCGCCGGTGGAAATTGCCCAGTTGCCACCGTAGTCATATCCGGCGGCGGGAAGGGTGACCAACCCGTCGGAAGCCCGGAAGTAAACGTCTCCGTCGGCTGGGGAAGCCCGGTCGGATCCGCCAGGGAGGCAAGCAACTCGGCAGGTCGTAGCAGAGGCGAACCAGAGAAGCCCCGAAAGGTCAGCCCCACTCGAAGCGGATGGTGGGATAGGTTGGGAGTGCTGAGCCCATCGGTCAGGGGTGAAAGCCAGCGTCGACGGCGAAGGAACTGGGTACAGGCAGCCGCCGAACTCTCCGGGGCCGTAGAGGACGACATGCCGAGACAGAACGCGCAGCGAAAGCACGGAACCACTCGTGGGTCGCCGAGGTGGGCACACACAGCGAAGGCATCGGGTATAAGCCGCAGGGCGGTGAAAACACGATGTGCCTGCGAGTGGGGCGGATGGGGCCGATTAAGTGTTGATGGACCGGGACAGCATAACCCGGACCGGAGCGAGGGCCTCTGGGGTCGAGCGCTAAGGGTCGCTCTAACGGCGGTGCTCAGCCAATCCGGTGACTCCGACTCAGAGCGGAGACAATCACGACGGACCGGGCGAGCACGAAGAACGGCGGCAAACTGGGTGACGCGATGATCAGGCGCCACGCGGGAAGGCCCCGTTTGATAGCCGGCCTTGAAGCCGTACCGGGGAAAACCCGCCGTACGGAATTTTAGGGGGGACGATGGAAACGTCGGCATCATTCGAAGTCCGGTCCGCGCCATCGTCCTACCCGACCTGATGGCCAACTTAGACCTGCACCTATTGACTATCGACTATAAACCATCAACTTGCAGCACCGCATGACTGAAAACCGCCGGATCGCCCGCGCCGCCGGCTTGGTCGGCTTCTTGACGCTGATCAGCCGGATCGGTGGCCTCGTGCGGGATGCCGTCATCGGGTACTCCTTCGGCACCGGTGTCGCTGCCGATGCCTTCTTCGTCGCCTTTCGGATACCGAACTTGTTGCGCCGCTTTGTCGCCGAAGGCGCGATGAGCGTAGCCTTCGTTCCGGTCTTCACCGACTACTTCACCAAGCGCTCGCGCACGGCGGCGGTTGAAGCCGCGTCGGCGCTGGCGACGCTCATGGCCATTGTCCTCCTGGTACTCACCCTGATTGGCGTGGCGTTCGCCCCATTGTGGACTTCGCTCTTCGCGCCCGGGTTTGCCGACGAACCCGGGAAGTTCGCGTTGACGGTCACGTTGACCCGGTGGGTGTTTCCATACATCTTCCTGATCGGTCTGGTGGCGTTGGCCTCGGGCATCCTCAACGCCCTTCGCCATTTTGCCGCGCCGGCGATGTCGCCCATCTTCCTGAACCTGTCGATCATCGCCGCGGCGCTCGTCGTGTGTCCGCGATTGAGGGTGCCGGTCCATGGGCTCGCTTATGGGGTGCTGGTCGGCGGCGTGCTCCAATTGCTCCTGCAGGTTCCTCCGCTGCTGCGTCACGGCGTACGCATCGTGCCGCGGTGGCAGCCCGGGCACGAGGCGGTGCGGCGCGCACGCCGGTTGATGGCCCCCATGGTGTTCGGTGCCGCGGTATACCAGATCAACCTCATGATCGGGACCATGCTCGCATCGGTGCTGCCGAGCGGGAGTGTGTCGTATCTCTGGTACGCCGATCGCGTCTTCGAGTTCCCACTCGGCATCTTTGCGGTGGCGCTGGGAACGGCGGCGCTCCCCAGTTTCTCGGCGCAGGCGGCACGGGGCGCGTACGCCGAACTGCGGCACAGCATGTCCTTCTCCATTCGCATTACCAACGTCGTCGTGGTGCCGGCGACCGTGGGCATGCTGCTGCTGGCGACACCGATCGTGTCCGTGCTGTTCCAGCGCGGCGCGTTCGGAGCCGAAGAAGTCGCGCTGACCACGCAGGCGCTGTACGCCTTTGCGGTCGGGTTATGGCCGGTCTCCATGGTGCGCCTGGTTGTCCCGGCCTTCTATGCCATGGAGGACACGCGCACCCCGGTGATCACGGCCGCCTGGGCGTTCGTCGCCAACTGTTGCTTCAGTCTGCTGCTGATGGGGCCGGTGCGGGCCACAGGGGAGTCGCGGCTCGCGGATACCATCGCGGCCATCAGCCAGATGGCGTCGGTTGCCGACCTGCGTCACGCTGGCCTGGCGTTGGCCACGTCGCTTGCGGCAACCGTGAATCTGCTGCTGCTTGGTCTCGCCATACGCCGGCGTCTCGGCGCGTTGGGCGGGTCTGAGATCCTTCTCTCGCTGTTGCGGAGTGTGGCGGCGTCACTGGCGATGATTCCCGCTGTGCGGTACGTCGCCGGCCTGACGGACTGGTCGCAGCGTGGTGCCCTGCTCGTGCATGCCGGAGTACTGGCGCTGGCTCTGATTGTCGGTGTGGCGGTGTTCGCGACCGTGGCGCTCGCGCTGGGTGGGGATGAGGTGCGGACGCTGACGCGAATGCTGCGCCAGCGCTTCGTGCGTCCGGCGCCTTAGACTTTACCTTTGGCCTCTTCCCAGAGGGTATTCATCTCCTCCACCGACGCGTCGTGGATGTTCTGGTGTCGTTCGGCGAGGCGCTCCTCGATGTAGCGAAAGCGGCGGATGAAGCGATCGTTGGCGCGATGGAGAGCATCTTCCGCATGGATGCCGAGATGGCGGCCCAACGAGGTGAGGGCGAACAGGAGGTCGCCGAGTTCCGCTTCCACCTCGGCCGGATCGGCCAGCTGCAGTGCCGCCTCCAACTCGGCGAACTCCTCTCGCGCCTTGTCGAGGACCTCGCCGGCGCGTTCCCAATCGAAGCCGACACCGGAAGCTTTTTCGCTCAGGCGGTGCGAGCGCAGCAGGGCAGGGAGGGCGCGCGGCACGCCTGACACAGTTGAGCGGTCTTCGCGGCCCCGGCGCTCTTCTGCCTTGATGCGTGCCCAGTTGCGCAGCACCTCGTCGGAGTCTTTGACCGTGGTGTCGCCGAAGACATGGGGGTGGCGGCGAATCATCTTCGCGCTGATTCCGCGGACGACGTCTTCGATGGTGAAGAGGCCCGCCGCGCGCGCCATCTCGGCGTGGAAGACGATCTGCAGTAAGAGGTCTCCCAGCTCAGCCTGCAGTTCGTCGGTGTCGTTTTCCTCGATCGCTTCTGCGACCTCGTAGGCCTCTTCGATCAGGTACGGTTTGATCGACTGGTGTGTTTGCTCGCGATCCCAGGGACATCCACCGGGCCCACGCAGGCGCTCCATGATGCGGACGAGTTCGGCAAAAGCTTCGGCGCTACTCATTGGGCTGCGCCCAGCGTAGGTTTGACGGGACCGCTCCCCGCCCGCACTCCAGAGGCTTCCGGCGGACGTGTTGGGTCGCTTCGGGCGGCTTTGAACGAGACCTGACTCACGAACCACAAACTCCTGGCATCAAGTACCCTAGCCTGATGCGCCTGCCGTCTCTTCGGCGGGACAACGTGCAATGTGGGCATTCGACCAAGGGCTAGCCTACGCGTCCCGCCGAGTCAACGCGCCGTCACGTAGTTCCAACCTCTGGCACACAGCGGTTAGCTCTCAGCGGTCAGCAGGGGATTCAACGCTGACGGCTGACTGCTGAGAGCTTGCGGCAGCACTCCCTTGCGAGCCGATTGCACGCCCGTTACGTTACTTACAGGTCGGGAAGGGAGATCCAGAGGCACCCATGGCAACGGTCGTGATGTACACGTCGCAATACTGTCCCTACTGCACGCAGGCGAAGGCCTTTTTGAAGCACAAGGGTGTTGCGTTTCAGGAAATCGACGTCGGCGCGGATGCCGCGCTTCGCGACAAAATGATCGAGAAATCCGGCCGCCGCACGGTGCCGCAGATTTTCATCAACGGCGATCCGATTGGCGGCTTCGAGGAGCTGCGCTCCCTCGATGAAGAGGGCAAGCTGGACACCCTGCTCGCGGCCTGATCGAGGCTCGACGGTCCGTGTCGTTCCTTACCGTGAGCGTGCCGATGTCGCGAATGCCGCCCCCAGGGTCATGGCTGCTGTAGCCGTTGGCAATGGTAAGGCCCACGATAATGAGCGTGGCGTTGAAGTCGCCGATGAAAACCTCTGTGCGTTGCCGCGTCCCTCTAATCGCACGCCTCAAGGCGCGGAATGACCCAAGTCATCAACCATCTGGATAGTTATCAGACCGTTCGTACGGTCTAGTAACGCCTGCTTCACATCTATACTAAAGAGACTGTTCGTTGACGACAGCAACGCACAGTCAGTGTCGGAGGCGCTGTCCACTATTTCAGACTGCGCGAAGGCTGCTGTCCACTGGAGTGGACAGTAAGAGCCGAACAGCGTATTGCGGATTCGCTCCGCGGGTCGCAACTGGGCGAGCGCGAGTGGACGCGGCACGCTTGGGCAAAATCAAGCCAGTTGCTCGGCGTGTAGCTCCTGCCGCATCGTCGACATGAAGTCCGCCATCGATTGGAGGGCGGCGGTCGGCCATGCGCCCCCTTTGGCCAGTGCAGAAAGGGCCATCAACACCGCGCACCGCACAACCGCGTCGGCTTGGTCGTCTTCCAACGCTGCGTGTAAGACCGGTCCCCCCGCTTCGATGTCGGCCGTGATCGAGCCCTGACTGTCGCACACGAACAATCTCGCCATCTGCCCCCTCCTAATAGGTAACTGCTCTTCAACTGGGTCCGCCCGAACCCGTGGACGATATTCCCGCCTCTCATTTCGTTAGAGAAAGACGCAAATCGCGTGCCGAAATGGCCGAGGAGAAAGTCAAACCAACATCGCTGTCGATTTCCAACGGTCGGCGAGCGTTGGTTGTACATAGGATACTCATTGTGAGTATGGTCCAGTATTGTTGAATCTGTCTGAACATCGGACTTTACGTAGTTTTGGCGCTTTGACTACGTAGGGCCGGCGCCTTTGTCCCCGACCGGCCGGCTCGAACGTGTCGACACGTACGGCGGTGCCGGTGTGCGGTGGGAGGCTGGAACGAGCCATCCAACTGGACGGTTGGGGGAGTGGACGGACGATCCCAGCAATTCCACCACGGTGACGGTCATCTCGATCGTCTCGACATTGCGGTCGGCTCGGCCGGTATGCTTGGGTTGTGAGTACGTACTAGTGCCCGCATCCTTGTGAGGCGACAGCGCGCGACTTCGAACCGGCGGGGACTCATTGACTCGGCGAAGTAATGAAACAATGATTCAAATCGATGGCTCAATGGGTCGCGGTGCTCTCTGACGAGGAAATTCGACGCGAACGGGCAAAGGCGCGTGAGCTGCGTCAATCGTCGTGGTGGAAGAGGCGGCGTGCCACCGGTATTTGCCACTATTGCGGGAACAAGTTCTCACCCAGTGAGTTGACGATGGATCACCTGGTGCCGCTGGTCCGCGGCGGTCGCTCAACGAAGGGTAACCTCGTCCCCGCGTGCAAGGAGTGCAACACGAAGAAGAAGCACCTGCTCGCCTTCGAGTGGGAACCTGAACCGCAGTGAGCGCTCAGCTGTCCGCAAAGAAGATCGTTACACCGGCGACGCCGAACACTCCAAGAGCAGGCCGGAACCAACTCTTCTCCTCAGCAGGCCGAAAGCTATAATGCCGGCGTGGCCGACGACGTTTCCGACGCAGTGCCGGCTGGCGTATCCATCGCGCCCAGCCTGAGCCAGCAGCTCGACGCGGTGCAGCCGCGGCCGGGCGTGTATCTGCTCAAAGACCATCGCGGCAAGGTCATCTATGTCGGCAAGGCGAAGAACCTCCGCGCCCGTGTGCGTACCTACTTCCGTGGCGGCGACGAACGCAGCCAGGTGCGCTTCCTCATGCAGCGGGTCACCGGCCTCGAGACGCTGGTCACCGCCAACGACAAGGAAGCCCTCATCCTCGAGAACAATCTGATCAAGCAATACAAGCCGCGCTACAACATCCGGCTCAAGGACGACAAGTCGTATGTGAGCGTGAAGGTCACCGTGCAGGATCCCTGGCCGCGCATCCTGGTGACACGCAAGATCGTTAAAGACGGCGGCAAGTACTTTGGTCCATACGCCTCGGCCTGGTCCGTGCGCGAGACGCTGGACACCATTCGTAAGGTGATCCCGTTGCGTACCTGCAGCGACGGCGTGTTCCGCAACCGGTCACGGCCGTGCATTGAATATCAGATCAAGCGCTGCCTGGGCCCGTGCTGCCTGCCGGTCGATCGGGAGGTGTACCAAGGCTACGTTCGGGAGGCGACGCTGCTCCTGGAAGGCAAGACCGACCAACTCGTCCGGCAACTCGAGGAGGACATGCGGCGTGCCGCGGACGAGCTGCGGTTCGAAGACGCTGCGCGCCTGCGTGACCGCATCCGCGCCGTCGAGCGAACGCAAGAGCGGCAGCAGGTCGTGTCGCACTGGGGGGACGACCAGGACGTGTTCGGCCTCTACCGTGAGGGCGGCTTTCTCGAGGTGCAGGTCCTGTTCGTCCGCCAAGGCAAGCTCACGGCCAACCAGACGTATAGTTTCACCGACTTCGAATTTGCCGACGAAGAGGTGCTCGAAGCCGTGCTGACGCAGTTCTATCAGGGCGATCGCTACGTGCCGGACGAGATCCTGCTGCCGGTCGATCTGGAAGACCAGGACGTCCGGGCCGACTACCTGAGCGAACGCAAAGGCAAACGCGTGACCATCTTTCGCCCGCAGCGCGGCGACAAAGTGCGTCTGCTGGAGATGGCGGCAGAGAATGCGCGTCAGAGTTTCCGCGAGCGGCAGGACGCCGGTCACAACCGCGAGCGCATGAGCGCAGAATTGCAGCGCCGCCTCCGCCTGCGCAACGCGCCGAAGCGGATCGAATGCTTCGACATCTCCAACATCCAGGGCCGCTTGGCGGTGGGATCCATGGTGACCTTCGATGAAGGCGAGCCCGACAAGGGCCGCTACCGCCGCTTCCGCATCAAGACCGTACCCGAGGCGGATGACTTCATGATGATGCACGAGGTCCTCACGCGGCGCTTTACGCGCGCCAAGGAGGAGGCGACCTACCCCGATCTGCTGGTGGTGGACGGCGGCAAGGGGCAGTTGAACGTGGCGCTCGAGGTCCTGCGCGAGCTGGAGATCAATGAGGTGGACGTCGTGGCGTTGGCGAAGATGCGCGTCGAGCGGGCGCCGCAGTCCCCCGAACTCGTGCGCACCGAGGAGCGAGTCTTCCTCCCCGGCCGCAAGAACCCGGTCATCCTCAAGCGCAACTCGAACGCCCTCTTCTTGCTCCAACGCGTGCGCGATGAAGCGCACCGGTTCGCCATTACGTATCACAGACAGTTGCGCCGCCGGGAGCGACTGCGCTCCGCGCTTGACAGCATTGCCGGCATTGGGGCGACACGGCGCAACCGCTTGCTGCGGCACTTCGGCAGTGTCCGGCGCATTCGCGAAGCGAGCGTCGAGGCCTTGGCCGAGGTGCCAGGGATTTCGCCCGCCCTCGCCATCCACATCAGGGACCGCCTGGCTGATGTGGTCGAATGCCAGTAGTGCCACTGGTCCTGTGAACAGAGACCCGGAAGCGTAAGCGGACCCCTCACCCTGATCTGTGCGATAGGTTCAGGGCAGGCTCGCTCAGAGGCAGCGATGCCATGTGTGCCTTCTGCAGCACGTGATGTGATAACGCAGAATCATGTAGCCGCGTGCCATTTTAACCATTATATACTAATAGGTATCTTATCAACGGAGGTGCGGTGGAGCTTCACCATGATGACCCATCGCTGATGGTTATCGGAACGGTACTAGTGCAATCGCTGGGCCGCGTTCCGTTGCTGGCAATTGGGGCTGTGGGGCTGATCGCCGGTGACGCCCTCGCTGGCCTGGCCTACGTCATTCCGCCGGTAGTCATCACCGCAGCCAGCGCCGGCGCCAGCCTATTGTTGCTTCAGTCGGATGCGGTATGGAAACGGCTCGGCCTGTTGGCGTTGGCGCTGGTGCTGGCAAATGCGCGTGCCGATCGTCTGTACCGTCCACACTTCCCTGCGGATCATGTTGCTGCGGCCCCTCTGCGTGTACCGTTGACCGTGCAGGCTGTACTGACGGACGACCCCGAGCCGAACGGCGAGCGGATGCGGTTGTCTCTCGATGTGGAACGCATCGACAGCGGGGACGGCTGGTCTGCGACGCAAGGGCAGGTGTTGCTGACGGTGCAGCACCTCGAAGATCTCTGGCAGGGGGGTGATCGGTTACAGGCACTGCTCACACTTCGGCGGCCGCGGAATCTCGGGAACCCGGGCGAATTCAATCATGAAGGACACCTGGCTCGCCGCGGCGTCTACGTGACGGCGTCCGCAGAGGACGATTCCGAGTTTTATCATGTCGGCCACGTCGACAGTCTCAGTACCGGCTGGCTGACACGATGGCGCCGGGGCGTTGCTGCGTTGTTCCGGCGCACCTTGTCGGAACCAGAAGCGGGAGTGCTGGGCGCGTTGATTGTAGGGACAGAGGGGGCTCTGGCCCGTGATCTGCGCACCGCGTTCAGTCGTGCGGGGGTGAGTCACGTGCTCTCCATCTCCGGACTGCACGTCGCGCTCGTGGCCGGCGCAGGCTACGCCATATTCCGCTGGCTCCTGGCGCGTAGCCGCTGGCTGTTGCTCAGCCTGAACGTCCCAAAGCTTGCGACCGCGTTGTCGGTGATCCCTGTCCTGCTCTACGCCGGCATCGCCGGCAGCAACGTCGCCACGATTCGTTCCGTCATCATGATCCTGGTCTTCGTTGCCGCGGTGCTCGTTGACCGCCAGCGTCACCTCATCGTCAGCCTCGCCGTCGCCGCGATCTTGATTGTGCTGTGGTCTCCCGGCGCGGCGCTCGACATCTCCTTCCAGCTCTCGTTCGTCGCGGTGCTCGGACTGGTATGGGGCATGCAACGGTTCTGGCCGTGGTGGAAACGATGGGAAGAGGCGCGCCTCGTGCGCTTGCGTGACTGGAAAGCGCGACTGTGGCGGCCTATTGCCGTATACGGCGTCGTCTCCATCAGCGCATTGACCGCCACCACGCCCTTGACCGCTTTGCACTTCAACCAAGTGTGCCTCGTTGCGCCACTCGCGAATGCCGTGGTCGTGCCGTTGCTCGGATCGGTCGCCGTCGGACTCGGACTGTTGGCCGCCCTGGCCTATCCGATTTGCGAGCCGGTGGCGCAGTTGTGCACCGTGATTGCAGGCCCCGTTGTCGGGCTTGGGGTGTGGCTGGTCCGAATCTTCTCCGCATTGCCCTATGCCTCCCTGCGGGTGGTGACGCCGAGCGGTTTCGAGCTGGCGCTGCTGTACGCGGGGTTGATCGCGCTATTCCGACTGTCGGGTCGTGTCCGTGGGGTAAGCCTGGCAGTTCTGGCTGTACTGGCGTTCGGTGACACGGCATGGTGGTACGCCGACCGGTATCACCGCTCGGCGATGCGAGTGACGTTCCTGAGCGTCGGGCAGGGAGACAGCGCGGTGGTCGAGTTTCCAGGCGCGGAGGTGATGGTGATCGACGGGGGCGGGCTGAGGGGCGACGCCTTCGACATGGGCGAACGGGTTATCGCGCCGTTCCTGTGGAGCCGCAAGATCGGCCATGTCGACTATCTGGTGCTCAGCCACCCGGAGTGGGACCACTACGGCGGATTCGCCTTCCTCTCGGCAAATTTCTCACCACGGGAGTTTTGGTCCAGCGGTGCGTTTGCCCCGACCGAGCCCTTCGCGCGTCTTCAGCAACTCCTCACCGACAATGGAGTCCAGCGCGTCGCCTTGCATCGCGGCGACCAACGGCAGATCGGCGGCGTGCACGCCGCCGTGCAATCTCCGCCGCAACAACCCGAGGGGCTCCGCGTCAACGATCAGTCGCTGGTCCTCAGCCTCGCCTTCGGTGGGACACGCGTGCTGTTTCCGGGAGACATCGCACTGCGCGGGGAGGAGAATCTAGCGGCGTCCACTGACGGCTCTCTGGCGAGTACCATTCTCAAGGTGCCGCATCATGGCAGCGACACCTCCAGCAGCCCGCGTTTCCTCGATGCCGTCGCTCCACGATATGCGGTCGTGTCCGCCGGCTTTGAGAACCGCTTCCGCTTCCCGCATGAGGCCGTGCTACAGCGCTACGGCGATCACGGTTGCCGGATCGCACGGACCGACTTGGACGGCGCGGTGCACGTGCGTGTTAACGCAGGTGGCGAGGTGGAAATGGTGACCCAGAAGTCTCGCTGAGCGCGCCGTCCGTGGTCCGTACGAGGGGCTCGACGGTCCCCTCACGAGACCGATTCTGATGGATCGATTCTTTCAGTGTCACTGGCTCTTCTCGCGGTCCCACGTGTTTGCGGTTACCCCGGCGCGTTTGAGCAGCGTCTTCTGCACGCGGTGGGTCTCGGTCTTTGGGATGACGTCGCGGAATTCGATGTAGCGCGGCACCATGAAGCGGGCCATCCGCTCGGTGCAGAAGGCGACCAGCTCCTCCGGGCTTACCCGAGCGCCCGGCCGGCAAACCACCGCAACCATCACCTCATCCTCGCTCAGTTCGGACGGCACGCCGAAGGCCGCCGACTCCAGCACGGCCGGATGCTGATTGATGATCTTCTCGACTTCGAAAGACGAGATGTTCTCGCCGCGGCGGCGGATGGAGTCGGTCTTGCGGTCGGCGAAGTAGAAGAAGCCCTGCGCGTCGCGCGAGGCCAGATCGCCGGTGTAGAACCAGCCGTCCCGGATTTTGGCGTTCGATGCCTGCTCGTTCTTCAAGTACGAAACGCGCCGCGCCTCAGGGTCATCGACCTTGAACACCAACTCACCCACCTCGTCGGCGTCACATTCGTTCCCGTCTTCACGGACCACGCGCGCCTCGGTGCCCGGTGGCGGAAGTCCCATCGAGCCCTTGGGGCCGTTGCCGAAGTTGAACAGCATGAAGCCGCCGCCGTCGACGGCGCCGTATCCTTCCCAAATGGTCACATCGAAACGCCGTTCAAATTCCTCCCATGCCCAGGCCGGCGTGGCGGCGCTGAAAATGAGGCGCACCGGGTTGTCCGTATCGTCCGGACGCGGGGGTTGCTTCAGCAGGATGGGGATCATGGCGCCCAGGGCGTTGAACGACGTGGCGCCATACCGCCGTACCTCGTCCCAAAACCGGCTGGCACTGAAGCGGCGTCCCAGCGCGACGGCATAACCGCTGTGCAGGCCCTGCATGGTCGTCAGAAAGAGCGCGTTGGCGTGGAACAGGGGCAGGCAGGTGTAGAGGATGTCACCGGCACGGTAGCCGAGCTGCGCAAACATCGAGAGGCCGACGAAGCTGAAGCCGCCGTGCTTTACCACCACCGCCTTGGGCAAGCCCGTGGTGCCGGAGGTGTAGAGGAGGACGGCAGTAGTGTTGGCGGTCGCTCTTACGGTGGGGCGCTCGGCAGAGGAGGCTGCGAGGCGCTCTATCGGTAGGGTGCCTGCCGGGAGCGTGGGCGATGGCGCATCGCCGGGGTCGACGATGACGTGGCGCACACGCGCGAGCCCCGCTCGCAGTGGGAGAAAGACTTCGAGCAGGTCGGCTCCGATCACGAGCGCCTGTGTTTCGGAGTGATCGAGGACGTACGCGAGTCCCTCGCCACGCAGGGCGACGTTCACCGGCACGGCGTACGCGCCGAGCTTTTGAGTCGCGAAGAACGTCGCTAGCCAGGAGGGTGAGTTGCCCATCATGATGGCGACTCCACCCCCTGGGCCGACGCCCAGTGCGGCAAGGCCGTTGGCGATGCGGTTGGCGCGACGGTCAAGTTCGGCGTAGCTGACGCGTTCGTCGCCGAAGAGCAGGAAGGTCTCCTCCCCTTTTTCGATCGCCCGCGTTTCCAGTAATTCGGCGAAGTTCATTATGCGCTCCTGGCCCGGTGTTCGCTGCTACGCAGCGAAAATGTGTACGCCGGCGGCGCCTCCGAATCCCTGGCAGTGTGCTAGTGCAATCCGCGCGTTCGCGACCTGCCGCACTCCGGACTCGCCGCGCAGCTGCTCGACCGCCTCCACCACCTGGGCAACACCGGTGGCGCCGAGCGGATGTCCCTTGGCGAGCAGTCCGCCGCTGGTGCTGACCTGGATCCGCGCCTGTTTCAGGCCCTGCTCGATGAAACGGCCCCCTTCGCCCCGCGGGCACAGTCCGAGATTTTCATAGTGAATGATCTCGGCGATCGAGAAGCAGTCGTGCACCTCGGCGCAATCGAGCCGGTCGGGTCCGATGCCGGCTTGCTCGTACGCGGCGTGCATGGTGCGGCTGTTGATTTCCTGGATACCGGCGAGTCCGTCGCCGCCTCCCAGTGGCGGATCCGATTGCAAGGCGGAAGCCACCATGCGGATCGGCCGGCGCGTCGTGCGTGCCACGTCGGCGGTGGTGACCACGGCGGCGGCGGCCCCCGACGTCGTGGGGCAGCACATGAACAGGCGCAGCGGTGGTGCCACTTCGCGCGAGGCGAGGACGTCATCGATGGTGACCGGGTCGTGAAACTGCGCCCGCGGGTTCTTGGCCCCGTAGGCGCGGTTCTTAACCGACACCATCGCCATCTGCTCGACCGTCGTCCCATAGCGCCGGGAATGCTCGTTGAAAACATTGGCGAAGAGCGCAGGCAACGCGGGCACGCCCTGGCGGGCCATGCCCTCGAGGCGCTCGTCGCCGCGCGTCGGAATGGCGCCGCGTCCCATGACCTCGAAGCCCACGGCCAGCGCCACCTTGGCGATCCCGTGGCCCACTGCCATAGCGGCGCTGCGCAACGCACTGGTGCCACTGGCGCAGGCGTTCTCGACATTGAAGATGGGAATGCCGGTCATGCCGATGCCGTACAGCACCTTCTGCCCCGCCGTGGTGCCCTGGAGGACGTGGCCGCAGTATGCAATCTCGACGGCGGTGTAATCGAGCCCGGCATCGGCGAGGGCGGCGGCAACCGCCTCCTGCCCGAGATCGGACACGCGCTTGCCCTCATGACGGCCGAACGGCGTCATGCCGACGCCGGCAACGTAGACTTCGCGTGGAAATGGATCGGTCATGGGACCTCCTTGTGTGTCGCGGTGCGGAGAGCACACCCTGGTCAGGACTCGGTATCCATTACGTCCTTCATGATGTGCTCCGTCATCTCGGTGATCTCTTCGCCGAAGATCGGTGAGATTTCCAGGGCGCGGGAGAGATAGGCAAGTTCGGCCCGTCGCCACGGCTGCGGTGCCGGATTCTGAATCATCTTGTCGCGCTTGAGCCCCTCGACGACTTCGGGATCACGCGGGAACGACTGACCGACGCGGTTGAGGTAAAACTTCTGTTCGAACGGAAGCCGCGGACGCTGGCCCCCAGCCTCTCGCGACTCGGCCGGATAGCCCACGGTCTGGACCACGAGAATCTTGGAGTCCGCGGGCAGGCCGAGGACGCGCTTGAGCTTCTTCTGCGCCGGCATGCCGATCAAGCACGTACCAAGACCTTGCTCGAAGGCGACGAGCGTGGCCTGGGCGATTCCCTGACCGCAATCCATTTCGGTCAGGCCGCCGGCCTTGATGCCCTCCATGCCCGCCTGGAAGAAGGGGACCAGCGCCTCATCCAGATACCGGTGGCTTTGCTCTCTATCGACGCCGACGGCGCCGGCCTCAACCAACTCGTGCAAGCGTTCTCCCTGAACGGCGAGGAGACTCCAGTCCAGGTACCAGATGATGAGTACTGGTGCGAGGCGCAGCTGGAAACCGGCGATCGCCGATCCCGGTGGAAGGGCACCGATCACTTCTTTGGGCGCGGTGGCCCGTTCGATCACTACGGCTTTCAGCGCTTGGACGTTCCCCCAAAAGGACGACAACGTTGCCGCCTCGAGCATCCGCTGAATCTTCTCGCGTTCCACAGGTTTGTAGGGCAGCAAGAAACGGATGGATCGCCTGTTCCCGATCGCTTCTCGTAATTCCATATAGTCTCCTTATGGTTGTTTGGGGCACCCGACGCCGCATCGACAAGCTGGCGCGAGGTGCGGCAGTGCGTCGAGCGATCGTTGTGCCGCTGCCTTGATAGTCCTACGGCCGATCGAAAATCAAACGGCGGAGTGCGGGAAGTGATTCCTTGGGACGAGCCCTCAGCCATCGCTTCTTCCATTGCGACATTCCTCGGCCGGTACCGGACCTTGTGCCCCAACCTGGTCGCTTGTCTCCGTGGCCTCGCTCGGTGCCGCAGACGTCTGCCGGCCGCGGGCCGAGTGCACTCTGACCTGTTCGTAATAGTGCGCTGGAATCTGCTTGGAGCTCTTGTAGATGTGGATGCGACAGGGATCGTTCGGAGTGGCCGGGTGGTCGATCGACCATTGTGGATGGCCGAACCACTCGATGCACTGGATATTGTTCCACACTGCGCAGTGGGCGCAGTAGCTGGGGAACCCCGACTTGCCGAAGGTCATCGCCTGAGGGGTCTCGATCCGGTATAGGCCGTCCGGCCCCTGGTAGGCCCCTTCGCGCATGAGGCGGCCGCCGGAGCCGCAGGGGTCCTGTGTGATGGTGAACTTCTCGATGTCCTCGGTTACCGAGACGTTCCCCATGTGGGTCTTGAGCAGATGCACAGAGGCGCGCACGAAGTCCTCGGTCAACAAACTTTCCCACTTCTCGAACCATTGGCGTTGCCGCTCGCCGCTGTGGCGAAAGATGCCCTCCAATCGCTGGTCGCCGAACACCTTGCCGACGTAATCGTAGAAACGCGCCATGAGATCGATGAACTGGTCATGGATGAGCTGATGTTGCCGGTCACGCTCGCGCAGCAGCGCCCGCGCCTCATCGTCGCGGCCCTCTTCCACGGCTGTGGCAATGCGGGCGGCGATGGCTGCCTGCTCCACGCGGAAGATCCGTTCGATGTATTCCATCTCGAACTCGAGGAGCTTGCGTTCCCCCTTGTGGGTGGGCACGTATTCCTTTGCCAACAGCTCGCATACGCGCCGCGCTTCTTCACGGTCATTGGCTGCGAGCGCGGCCTCCAGACGCTGTCGCGCCCGCTGACCTAGTTGATTCAATTCTTCCGCGTCCATTGAAGATCCCCTTCTCGCGTGACGACGTTACTTTCCAAATCGGACCAACGCTGGTGACACGAAGAACTGCGGGTCCAGTCAGTACACGTCCGGAGTCGCGGTCCGCTCCACGCCGCCGCTGGAGACCCAATCCACCTCGACGTAGTTCATGTGTCTCCCTTCCGCTGGAGGACCATAAGCAACTTGGCCCCTGGGAGCAATAAGTGGATCGGTGGCAGAAGTCGGCAGCGCAAGGAGGCTTCTTACTGTCGACTGGGGTGCGGGCCGGGCTATTGACTACGTCATGAACCCGGTGCAGTTGGAAAAGCCGTGCATCTCCGGCAGGCAGAAATGGGAGAGGTGAAGAAGGAGTTGAGACAATGGCAGCGCGTCACCTGTTCACGTCGGAGTCCGTAACGGAAGGCCATCCAGACAAGGTCGCGGATCAGATTTCCGATGCCGTGCTGGATGCATTCCTCGCTGAAGACCCGCACTCACGGGTGGCCTGTGAAACCCTGGTCTCGACCAACTTGGTGATGATCGCGGGCGAAATCACCTCCTCGGCACGTGTGGATGTGGCGGCCGTCGCCCGTGACACCATCCGCCGCATCGGCTACCTCGACCATGACATCGGATTCGATTGCGACTACGCGAACGTGTTGATCAGCCTCAAGCGGCAGTCCCCGGACATCGCCCGCGGTGTCGACCGCGGCGGTGACGATCAAGGCGCCGGAGACCAGGGCCTCATGTTCGGTTTCGCCTGCGCGGATACGCCGGAGCTGATGCCGATGCCGATCCACCTGGCCCACCGGCTCACCCGGCGCCTAGCCGAAGTGCGTAAGCAAGGCATCCTCAACTTCCTGCGGCCCGACGGGAAGTCACAGGTGACGATAGAGTATCGCGATCGCAAGCCGTTCCGGGTGGATTCGGTCGTGGTCTCGGCACACCACCGCGAAGACGTTAGTGACGCCCGGTTGCGTGAAGGCATCGAAACCGACGTGGTCCGCGCCGTCGTCCCCAGCGAGCTCATGGACCGCCATACCCGTGTCCTCGTCAATCCCACCGGCCGCTTCGTTATCGGCGGGCCACTGGCAGATGTTGGACTCACAGGCCGTAAGATCATCGTCGACAGCTACGGCGGCCACGGCAGCCACGGCGGCGGCGCCTTCTCGGGCAAGGACCCATCGAAGGTCGACCGCAGTGCCTCATACATGGCTCGCTACGTCGCCAAACAGATCGTAGCCGCCGAGCTAGCGCAGCGCTGCGAGCTACAAATCGCCTACGCCATCGGCGTCGCGGACCCGATGTCGATCATGGTGGACACGAAAGGCACCGGGCGGATCCCGGACGAACACCTGGCGGAGTTGGTCGGGCGGACGTTCTCTCTGCGTCCCGCCGCCATCATCCGTCAACTCGATCTGCTGCGGCCCATCTACCAGAAGACCGCGAGCTACGGCCACTTTGGGCGCAACGAGCCGGAGTTCACCTGGGAACGGGCCGACCGGGCCGAAGAACTGCGGCGCGGGGCGGGGATGTAAACGACGGGCGTAGGGCATGCTGCGACGCCGTGGTCTTCTTCGCCAGCAATCGCACCCTAACCACCGGCGCCACGCTGCCGGTCGATGGTGGCGTGGTGGAGGCGTTCCCGCGCTAGCGAGCGGTCGCTCGGCGGCTCTCCTCAGCACCCGTTGAGCGCGTGGTCCACCGCCGTGAGGATCTCATCCACGGTAACCTGATTGTCTCCATTGATGTCGGCCGCCGGGCAGACGGAGATCTCTCCACCGCCCAGAGCGAGATTGACCATCGTTAGAATCTCATCGACGGTTACGCTGCCGTTCCCATCGCAATCGCCGCCGCACGCGGTCGGACTCAGCGTTCGGGTCGCGGTAGCCGAAGCCGTGGCCCGCGGCGTGGGCGGTCTGAGGGTGGGCGTCGGTGATGGTGATAGGGTGCCCGCCGGAGTGCCTTGCGGCATGGTGCCGGAGAAAACGCGAAAGCCGACGACATCGGCTGTGCCCCAAGGCCAGCAGGGCGAGGCGCCGCTGACCATGAAATAGTACGTCGTCCCCTGCGTGACCGCCATCGTCAATGGCGGCGCAGGGTCGCTGGCCGCATGGCAGCCGGCGGGGAGAGCGACCAGCAATCCGCAATTGCCGGTGTACGCCGAGACCACCGTGTCGGCGCCGCACTGGTCCACCGCGTCGATTGTGAGCACACCCGTGAGCGGTGCCACCAGTCGGTACCACACACTCGGGGATTCGCCTCCGGACCCGCAGCTCGGGACCGGATCCGCCGGGTCGGCTTGCGCCGTGAGCATGTCGACCGGATCGATGAATGGAATCGCGACGATCTCGGTGGCGTCATCGCACCGGTCATTGGCGGGCGGCACGGGCGTCGGTGTCGCGGTCGGCGTGCTGGCAAGCTCGCCATGCACCACGGTGAACGCGAGAATGCCAGCTTGCGCGCGGCTGGCGCTGACCATGACGTAGTACCTCTGGCTTGCAACCACCGGCACATTCAGCTGACCGCGCATGGCGCCACAGCCGTCGGGAACCGGCACGAGTGCACCGCACGAGCCGGTGTACACGGACACGATTGTATCGTAATTGCTGTCGGACGTGTCCACCGCGATCGTTTCATCCGTCGTCGCATCAAACCGGTACCAGACGCGCCGGTCGCGGCTGCCGCTTCCGCACGCGGGGTACGGATCGGCTGCATTCGTGCTGGCGCCATTGGTGTCGACGGCGTCGAAGTAGGGCAACATGTCAATTGCTGCGGCTTGATCGCACGCGTCGTTTGCCGGGCGTACCGGGATCGGGCGGGCGGTGTTCGTGGGCGGCGGCGGTGGAGCCGTTGGCGTCGGTGTCGGTCTTCCCGGCACCACACTGAGACCCAGAAATCCGCCTGGTGGGCTGCTGGCGCTCACCATCAGGTAATAGGTCGTGCCTGCTGCCACAGGGATGGTCAGCTGCGCTGGCGAATATGTGCGGGTATTGGCGGCGCAGCCGTTGCTGACCGGTACCAGCGTACCGCACGTGCCGGTGTAGGCGGACATGATCGTGTCGTAGGTGCTGTCCGACGTGTCGAATGTGAGGGCTCCGTCACTGACCGCGTCGAAGCGGTACCACACCCGGCGATCGCGACTGCCGCTCCCGCAGGGCGGATAGGGATCTTCCGCGCTCGTGCTGGCACCCATGGCGTTGACGACGTTGAAGTACGGCACCGCGTCGATCAGTGCCGCGTCCGTGCAGGCATCATTCGGCGGTGGCATCGGCGTCGGGGGCAGTGCCATCGTCGGCCAGGGCGTCGCTGTGGGTGTTGGTGTCGGGCCCCCCGCGACGGCACTCAGCGCTAGGAATCCTCCCTCGTGGTCGGCCGCGCTCAGCATGATCCAGTACGTCGTGCCGGCGCTGACCGGCAGGCTGAACTGTGGCGACGCCCCGTAAAGAGACGTCATCAGACTGCAGCCGTTGCGGATCGGCACGAACGCACCACAGGTCCCGGTGTAGGCCGAGATGATGAGAGAATAAGTGCTTCCCGAAGCGTCGAACGTGACTTGTCCGTTGCTCGTGGGCGTCAAACGGTACCACACGCGCCGATCGCGACTGTTTGCGCATACCGGGTACGGATCGTCGGCCGCGGTGGTCGCGCCTCTGGTGTCGCTGACATCGAAGTAGGGCAGGGCATCGATCTCTGTTGCCTCGCCGCAGCCGTCGTTCGGCGGCGGAACCGGAGTTGGTGGCGGCTTGCTCGTCGGGAACGGGGTGGGTGTGGCGGTGGGGCTGGGACCACCGGAGGCGGCACTCAGTACTAGAAACCCGCCGTAGTGGTCATTCGCACTGACCATAACGTAGTATGTCACCCCGGCCGTCACTGGCATCGTGAGCTGGGCAGGTGAGAGATACGCGCCCGCGGCGCAGCCGTTGTCGACGGGAACCAACGCGCCACAGGTTCCGGTATACGCGGAAATGATGGCGGTGTACGTGCTGTCCGAAGTTCCAAGCGTGATCGCACCGTCGCTGACCGCCGTAAACCGATACCACACGCGGCGATCCCGGCTGCCGCTGCCGCAGGGCGGCGCGGGGTCTTGCGCACTGATGCTCGCGCCGTCGGTTTCGACGACATCGAAATACGGCAGTGGAGTGATCGGTGCGGCCGCGCTGCAGGCATCGTTCGGCGGCGGCGCCGGCGTTGGGGGCATGGTGGCGGTGGCGGTCAGTGTGGCCGTAGGGGTGGAGGGAGGCACGCCCGGCACCAAACTGAATCCGAGCGTCCCACCGCGATGGTCGGTGGCGCTCACCATGAAGAAGTAAGTGGCGCCGGCGAGCACGGGCAGTGAGAGGCGGCCCATCCGCCCATTGAAATCGCCCGCATCACAGCCCCGATCGATCGGCTGCAGTGCCCCGCAGGTCCCGACATACGCCGATACGATGGTGCGATAATCACTGGTGAACGTATCGGCCGTGACGGTCCCATTTGCGGGAGCGACGTAGCGGTACCACACGCGTCGATCACGGCTGCCGCCCCCACAGTTCGGATACGGGTCGGTGGCGTCGGTGCTGGCGCCGCGAGTGTCGACCACGTCCCAAAAGGGCGCGCTGGCAATGATCGCGGCTTGTATGCAACTGTCATTCGGCGGCGGAATCGGCGTTGGCCATGGCGTCGGCAGCGGCGTTGGGTTGCCGATCGATGCCGGGTCCGCGGGCGTCACTGACACGTGCAACGACCAAGTCTGGTCCGCCGACACGTCCCACGCGCTCACCATGAAATAGTATGCGGTGCCCGCCGTCACTGCGATCGACAAGCGCGCCCGTGAATAGCTGGCGGTAAACCCGGTATCGCAGCCATTCTCCACCGGGACCAACGCCCCGCAGCCACCGGTATAGGCTGAGACGATTGTGTAATAGCTGCTCCCCGCGGTGTCGATGGTGATGGCGCCGGCGGCCGGAGCTACGTAACGGTACCAGACGCGGCGATCGTGACTCTGGGTGCCGCAGGGCGGGTACGGATCGTACGCGTCGGTGCTGGCATTACGAACGTCCGCCGCATCCGCGAACGGGACAGTGGTAATCAAGGTGCCGCCCGCACAGCTGTCATTCGGCGGCGGTGGGACGGTCAGCGTCGGGGTCCGAGTGCGCGTCGCGGTGGCCGTGACGGTCGCTGTGGGTGTTCCCGCGATGACGTGCAGCGACAGCCTGCCTCCAAGCGCGTAGGTGTCTAGAGAGCTGGCGCTGACCATAAAAAAGTATGTGGTGTCGGCGGTCACTGGCAGTGACAATCGCGCCTCGCCCCCAAATTGAGCACCGCTTGCGCAGCCATCTGTCACTGGCACCAATGCCCCACAGTCCCCGGTGTAAGCGGCCACGATCATAGAGTAGCTGGTGCCGGTGGTGTCCAGAGTCACCGTGCCGGTGGTGGGGGCCACGTAGCGGTACCAGACGCGCCGATCGCGGCTGTGGTTGCCGCAGGTCGGATATGGATCCGTCGCGTCGGTGCTGGCGCCACGGACATCCGCCGTATCGCTGAACGGCAGCGTCGCCATTAGCGTCCCCGCCGCGCAGCTGTTGTTCGGTGGCGGCGAGGGGATCGGGGTCGGATGCCATGGCGAGGTCGGGAACGGGGTCGGCGACGGCATCCCCGCCGTGATGCGCAGGGCGAGTCGGCCGCTAAAGGAGGAAGGATCAAGGTTGGTGGCGCTGCTGATCATGAAGTAGTAGGTGACGCCGGCGGTGACCGGGATCGACAACCGCCCGATCTGGACGGGAAAGGTATTGCTGTTTGCAGCGCTGCAGCCGTTGTCCACCGGGATGAGCGCACCACAGCTCCCGGTGTAGGCTGCGATGATCGGGGCGTAACTGCTCCCGGTGGTGTCCAGGGTTACGAAGCCGGTGGCCGGGGCCACGTAGCGGTACCAGACGCGGCGGTCGCGGCTGTGATTGCCGCAACTCGGGTACGGATCAGTTTCGTCGATACCGGCGCCGCGCACATCCGCCGCATCCGTAAACGGCAGCGTGGCCACCAGCATCCCATCGGCGCAGCTGTCGTTGGGCGGCGGCGTCGGCGCGGGCGTCGGCGACCACGTTCGTGTGGGCGTGAGGCTCGGGATCGCCGTCGGCGGCACCGCGTTGATGTGCAGTGACAGACTGCCACCGAACTGGTACGGACCCACTCTGTTTGCACTGACCATGAAGTAATAGGTCGTACCCGCCGTGACCGCGATCGACATTTGCGTTCCCGAGGGTGCATAGTAGTCGCTCGCGTCACAGCCATCGGCCACTGGTGCCGGCGCTCCGCACGTGCCGGTGTACGCAGAAATGATGGTGGCGTAGTTGCTGCCGGTGCTGTCCAAGGTCACAAATCCGTCCGCTGGGGCCGCGTAGCGGTACCAGACGCGGCGGTCACGGCTGTGCGTACCGCAACTCGGGTATGGATCCGTTTCGTCCGTGCCCGCCCCGCGGGTGTCGGCCTGATCGGCGAACGGAAGCCCCGCGACCAGCGTCGCAACGCCACACCCATCATTGACGGGAGGAACCGGCGTAACGGTCGGACTCTGGGTCGGGGGCCGCGTGAGCGTCGGTGTCGGGAGCGGCATCCCCGCGCTGACCGACAGCGACATGAGCCCGCCGTCGCTCTGTGCTGCACTCACCATCAAGTAATAGATCGTGCCGGCGGTGACCGGCATCGCCAGTTGCGGTGCGCGCGCCGGATAATAGTAGCCCTGGCCAGCGTCACAGCCATTGGCTACTGGCGCGAGCGCCCCGCACGTGCCGGTGTAGGTGGAAATGATGGTGGCGTAGTTGCTGCCGTCGGTCGATAGGGTAATCGCGCCGGTGGTGGAGGCCGCATATCGGTACCACACACGCCGGTCACGGCTGCCGGTACCGCAACTCGGGTATGGATCGAGCGCATCGGTGCTGGCGCCGCGGGTGTCCAGGACCTGCGAAAACGGGAGTGCGGTGATCCAAGCGGCGGCAGTGCAGCCGTCATTGGCGGGTGGCGGTGGCGTGGGCGTTGCTGTGGGCAGCGAATCAACAGCCAATGCTGGCGAAGCGATCACCGAGCCGGCAGGAGCCGGCGCCCCGCCGAACATCCAGAAGACGGCTACAACGAGGAACGAGCGCCGGTCCATGCTGTCTCCTCCCCACGTGCCACCCTGAGGTGCCGTGGCCTGCAAGCGCAGTCCGCGTACTCCGGGCCGGGAGAAGAAGTCAAGCCCCATGATCCTTGACGCCGGAGCCATTTGAGTCGAACACAACCCGCGGTGTCGTGTTTCTAGTTCATGCGTGCACTCAAGGTCTGCGTGCCGCCGAGTGCGCAGGCGATGCCTCGCTGCCGAGTGTGGCGGCAGATCGGCCCGCTCAGCTCCGGAAGATCTCGTAGCAGCGGTTCTCGCCGTCGCTGCGGGTCACCCGAACGGTGATGACGCCGTCACTGTCGCACGAGTAGGTCTCGCAGATGCGCTGATCTCCGAGGTCGTCGCGGTCGCCGATCTCGGCAAGCGTCAACCTGCACTCGATAGGAATCCCCGGATCGTAGGGGAAGAGCGCATCGGACCACGAGCGCACACCGGCCGCCGGCCGGCCCGCCGCATCGACTCCGGCGCATTCGAAGTAACGCAGGTGACCGATGTTGTGTCGGGGAACATACTCCACCTTGCGCTCCAGCGGTGCACCCCCATACGCCGGGAGCCGGGTGCCCGCAGCAAAAATCGGGGCGAAGTATTCCCGCGTGCCATGATCGGCCAGACGCAGGACACCGAAGTGCCGTGACAGCATGTCATGCAGGGCCAGACGCTCTGCGCTATGGATCGCCGCGCCCATCGCCGTTGCGGTAAACGGTTTGTCCGACATCACCAGCCGCGCCTGTGGAAGGCGGGCGGCGATCATTTCAGTAACCAGCGGCAACTTGGATGACCCGCCGACCAGATAGATGCCATCCAGGGTCTCCGGATCCACCCCGGCCGCGCGCGCCGCGGCGCCGTCCGCCAGCGCCCAGAGCTTGTCGACCGCCGGGGCAAGCACTTCCTGCAGTCGCGCGAAATAGTCTGCCACGCGGATGGTGCAGGTGTCACCCTTCACGCCGATGTCGGACGGAATGAGGGCCAGAGTGCGTACCGAACCCGACGAGATGCTTTCCTTCTGCTGGCAGGCATGCCGCAGCAGCTGCTCACGCTGCAGGCGTGGGAGCGCGTCGAAGTCCAACTTCATCTTCTGGGCAAACATGCGCGCCAAGGTCCGGTCCAGATCATCACCGCCGAGATCCTCGATCCCTGCCGCATCGATGACGGTGAATACGCCGCGCGCGATTTTCACCAGTGAGCAGTCGAAGGTCCCGCCGCCGAAGTCGAAGATAACGACCGCGGCCGACAGCTTCCTTGCCGCCGTGCGGTTGCCACGCACCACGCGGTCGGCGAACTCGATTGCCGCCGCCGTCGGCTCGTTGAGCGTTCCGATGACCTCGAACCCGGCGTCTTTGAATGACTGGCGCGTGATGTGGCGTTGTGCGCCGTTGGCGTTGGCCGGCCAGGTGATCACCGTCTGTAACGGCTCGGCATTGAAGAGCCCGGAGCGCTCCACGGATTGACGCAGTGCGGTGGCAAATCCCTGCAGCACCGTGGCCGTGTCAAAGCCCTCCGGATGTACATCGAAGCCGATGCGTCCGCCGCCGACGTAGTCCCGCAACAACCGCTTGATGGAACGGATGAGGCTGTAGCGGCGGTCAGCGCCTGAACGGGCGAGGCAGCGCTCAGCGTCCGGACCATATAAGAACTGGCCGGTGTCGTGGTCGTACGCCAGCAACGATGGAAAGACGTCCCGGATCACGCGGCCGATCGTCGTCTCGACGACGTGAGGAATGACCGGGTAGCGGCCGCGGTCACTGCAAACCACGACCGTGTTGGTCGTCCCGAAATCGACTCCCAACCGTGCCATGCTCACACCCTCCGGTTTACCGCCACCGCCGCTTTGCTCACCACCATCCCCTTTGCCGTGCGATAGCCGGGCCGCAGCGTTTCGAGAATCACACCGTCGGGAGCGTCCGCTTGGTGCCGCTCATCGACCACCACGTGGATCAACGGGTCGACGACATCCATCGGCTCCGCATCGAACCGCACTGCTCCCAAGCTCTCCAGCAGCCGATCCAGCTGCGCGACGATCCGCGCCCCGTCCCGTTCAGCCATATTGGCGGCCTCTCGTCGAATACCTACGAGATCGCGGACCACGGACTCCATTCGTTGTTCGAGGAGTTCGCTCAGCAGACGACGCAGCGAGTCCACCGATGCGTCCAACCCTGCGTGGGCTGCGCTCGCCGGTGCCGCGTGTCGTTCCATCATCTGCTTCACGTCACGGAGTTCCCCAAGAATGACGTCAAACTTGTCCGCAACCCGGACGGCGGCGACATCGGGCACCGTACGAGCTGACACGGCTGTCGAGCCGGCCGGAGACGGACGCTTGCGTCTCGGGGCCGGTGCCTGGTTGGCGGCGCTGCTGCCGGCCCGTGGCGCCTTCTTTCGCGGGGCACCGGAAACTCCGCTGTGGGCTCCAGCGCCCTCTTCGGGCACCGCTTCGGAATCGCGCCCTGCGGGTGAAGCCAGGGCGATTATCTTGTCTGCCAGTTTCTTCTTTGCCACGATTCTTCCTCCAATGAGGCCACGCCTCTCGCAACAGATGTACATGATCTGCGAGCGCACGCTACCCCTCTACTGGAAATCGCCGGGAGGCCTTGCCAGTCAGATCAGTTCGCCTATCGTGCGCCACCGGATTCACGCTATTCTTGGCGGGTATGCGGGAATCTGTCCATCGAGCGGTCGTGGCCCCGGAAAATATTGGTCGACACAATGATGGAAGTCGCGTAAACAAGAAGTCACTGGAATCACCCGAAACAGCGGCCATGCAGTGCCGTCCAACGCGAATGGGATCCCCGGTTTTTCCGCGCCTAGGCTTCACCGCGAGTAGCGTTCGTGTCGCCCTGGCGCTGGTTGCTTTTGGATGCGGACAGCCGGTGCGAGCCAGTACGGGGGACTGCGGCGAGCGCCCCGTCGTCACCAGCGTGATTGCCGCGACCTTCCAGAACGATGGGCACGTGGTCGCAGGGACCTGCGACCTGAACAGTGACGAAGTTGTGACCGCTGCCGACGTAACCGGCTTGGTCGCTCTTCCCGCACCGCCTGCATGTTCCGTGGGCAAGGATCTCGTGGTGGAGATCGACAACCAAACTGGGCGCTCGCCGGTCTCGATCGTGCTCAGCGGCGAGCGGCTTGGTGCGGAATGTGTGGCCGGCTCGCTTGCCACGTCTTACCGTGTGGCAGTGGACTGTTCCGGCACCGGCTTGGTCACTTGCGGTCAAATCAGCGCCCTGGCTCCGGGCTCTTGGCGCCACTCCATCCTCATGGTGCTGCCGGACACCGGCCAAAACCAGCACCAGGTGTCGCTGCTCGTTGGTGGCGGCGCGCCCAATGCCATTTACTTTACCGCCTTTGCCAGCGTGCTGTCGGTGCGGACCTCCGCCAACCAGGGGAACGACTCGCTCCGTAACGTCCTGCAGAGCGTCGATGCGGTGCGCAAGCCCGCCCTCATCCAGTTCAGCCCCGATGCCTTCCCGCCCGGAGTCCCCGTTGCCATCCGTCTCGATCTCAGCCTGCCAGCGCTTGCGGCTGATGACGTGACGATTGATGGCATCGACGTGACGGGTGCGGTAGGCAACCGGATCATTGACGCCAACGGGCTGCCGATCGGCGCATTTGGGATCGGCGGAGCCCGCAACCATATCATCGGCTTGCACCTGCGGAACTCCGGCGGGAACGACCGCGACCTGCTGAGCATCACTGGCCCACGCGCCGACGGCAACGTCGTCGAGCGAACGATTATTGAGGGACCATCGTCGGCCGATGGCATCGGCGTCCGCCGGGGTGCCGGCAAAGACTTCGGAAACAGTGCGAACGTGATCCGTGATTGCGAGATCTCGGGCGTGTCGGATAAGGGCGTCAAAGTCACCACCGGAGCGCACGCGCGGGTGGAACGGTGCTGGGTCCACGACAACGCCAACGGCGGGATCCAGGCTACCCTGGGCGGCCACGTGCAAGCCTGGCACAACCTGGTGGAGCGCAATCGTGGCAGCACGGCACAGAACGGCTTGTCCGCCAACGCTCAGGACACCAGCCCCGGATCGAGTGCCCCATCCGAGTTGGAGACGTGGGGCGACATCTCGCGTGGCAACGGTGCCAACGGGGTTGCCGTGCGCGACGCTGCGGTGGGTCGCCTGCATGACGACTATCTGGCGGCCAATGGTAGCGATGGCTTGCGCATCTACAACGACACAGGCCCTCCTTCCAGCGCTTCCGTCGAGGGCACCAGCGCTGTGTGCAATGCCGTCGACGGCGCCGGGGTGGCGAACTTGTCGAGCGCTGATTTCGGTGGTGGAGCACTCGGCAGCCCGGGCAACAACGCCTTTGCGCAAAACAACCTGCCGGCGGGAGGTAGCAACCTGCGCAACTCGACCGGCATCGACGTGAGCGCCGCCAATAATCAGTGGGAGCACTGCGGGCATGGCGCGATCTGTGACGACGGCGCCATTATCACGTACGATGTTGGAGACCACGGCGTCCACACGACGATCGTTCCGACACAAGCGCATCGCTCGCAACAACCGCCTGTGGTTTCCGGCACGGAGCCAACGACGGGGAGGCGCGGCGGGTTGCTACGCATCTTCGGCAGCGGATTTAACGTGATCGACGGACTGTTTGCCGAGGACAAGTGCACCGACGTGCGCGGGCGCAACCGCTGCGTGCCGCTACGCGGTAACTGCGTGCAGATCGATGGGGTAGCCGCGCCGGTGGAAGCGGTGACGCCTACCATGCTCGTCGTGCGCTGGCCCTTTACGTGCGTTCAGCCAGCTCCGCTCGTCGTTACGACCGCTTTCGGAGGAACGAGCACGCCGATGATGGTATGCGTCAACGGACCGCCCGCCGGCCCCTAGCGGACCGTGAGGTGTTTTACACGCAACCATGGAAGGTGACACGATGACGACGCCATTGTCGGGTGAACTTCTTCGAAAACTGGACGCCTACTGGCGGGCGGCCAACTACCTGTCGGTCGGCCAGATCTACTTGTACGACAACCCGCTTCTGAAGAAGCGCCTCACCTTGGAACAGGTGAAGCCAAGGCTCCTCGGGCACTGGGGCACGACGCCAGGGCAGAACTTTATTTACGTCCACCTGAACCGGGCCATCAAGAAGCATGACCTCAACATGATCTACATCTCTGGTCCCGGGCACGGCGGACCCGCCCTGGTGGCCAACACCTACCTGGAGGGCACGTACAGCGAGCTGTACCCGAATGTCTCGCAAGACGAGGACGGGATGAAACGGCTGTTCAAACAGTTTTCCTTCCCGGGCGGCGTGCCGAGCCATGTCTCCCCCGAAACCCCGGGCTCGATCCACGAGGGCGGCGAGCTCGGCTACAGCCTGAGCCACGCCTTTGGCGCCGCCTTCGACAACCCGGACCTGATCGTCGCCTGCGTGGTGGGCGACGGCGAGGCGGAGACCGGGCCGCTGGCCACTGGCTGGCACGGGAACAAGTTCCTGAACCCGGCACGCGACGGCGCGGTTCTGCCGATCGTGCACCTCAACGGCTACAAGATCGCCAACCCGACTGTGCTGGCCCGCATCAGCGACGAAGAATTGGAGCAGCTCTTCCGGGGCTACGGCTACACGCCCCACGTTGTCGAGGGCAGCGAGCCACAGCCGATGCACCAGCTCATGGCGGAGACGCTCGACACGGTCGTCGCCGAGATCAAGCACATCCAGACCGAGGCGCGGATCACAGGCTTGGTGCAGCGACCGCGCTGGCCCATGATCATCCTGAAGACGCCCAAGGGCTGGACGGGGCCGAAGGTCGTCGACGGTCAGCAGGTCGAGGGGACGTATCGGGCCCACCAGGTGCCGCTCTCCGATCCGACCCATAATCCCGAACACCTGAAGATCCTCGAGAGCTGGATGCGGAGCTACAAGCCCGAGGAGCTTTTCGACGAAACCGGTCGGCTGCGCCCCGAGCTGGCGGAACTGGCCCCGACGGGCGAGCGGCGCATGGGCGCCAACCCGCACGCCAACGGCGGCATCCTCCTGCGCGACCTCAAGTTGCCCGACTTCCTGGACTACGCCGTGGAGGTGCCGGCACCCGGGTCAGTGGACGCCGAGGACACTCGCGTGTTGGGCACGTTCCTGCGCGACGTGATCAAGCTCAACCCGCAGGACTTCCGCATCTTCGGGCCGGACGAGACCGCGTCGAATCGTCTCGGTGCTGTGTTTGAGGCGACCGACAAGCAGTGGGAGGCGCGGATCATCGAGAGCGACGACCATCTCGCCCCAGCGGGACGCGTGATCGAGGTGCTGAGCGAGCACCAGTGCGAGGGCTGGCTGGAGGGCTACCTGCTGACCGGCCGCCACGGCTTATTCAACTCCTACGAGGCGTTCATCCACATCATCGACTCGATGTTCAACCAGCACGCCAAGTGGCTCAAGGTGACACGCCACATTCCTTGGCGGCGGCCGGTCGCGTCACTCAACATCTTGCTCGCCTCGCACGTCTGGCGGCAAGATCACAACGGCTTCACGCACCAGGACCCGGGCTTCATCGACCTCGTCGTGAACAAGAAGGCCGAGGTCATCCGCGTCTACCTCCCGCCCGATGCCAACTGTCTGCTGTCGGTAGCCGATCACTGCCTGCGCAGCCGCCACTACGTCAACGTCATCGTGGCCGGCAAGCATCCCGCGCCGCAGTGGCTCAACATGGACCAGGCGATCAAGCACTGCACCGCCGGCATCGGCATCTGGGAGTGGGCCAGCAGCGACCGGGGCGGAGAGCCGGACCTGGTGATGGCCTGCGCTGGCGACGTGCCGACGCTGGAAACACTGGCCGCGGTGCAGATCCTGCGCCGGCACTTTCCCGAGCTCAAGATCCGGGTGGTCAACGTGGTCGATCTCATGAAGCTCCAGCCCCCGAGTGAGCACCCGCACGGCCTGAACGATCAGGACTTCGACCTGCTCTTCACCAAGAACAAGCCGATCATCTTCGCGTATCACGGCTATCCATGGTTGATTCATCGGCTGACCTATCGCCGTACGAACCACGACAACCTGCACGTGCGCGGGTACAAGGAAGAAGGGACGATCACGACGCCGTTTGACATGGCGGTATTGAACGACCTTGATCGCTTCCACCTGGTTGGGGACGTGGTCGATCGCCTGCCGCAGCTCAGCAGCAAAGCCGCGTACGTGAAGCAGGAACTTCGCGACAAGCTCATCGAACACAAGGAGTACATCTACGAGCACGGCGAGGACATGCCGGAAATTCGCGACTGGCGTTGGGGCAAGCCCGCATGAGCGCAGGAGTCAACACGGCGTCCGATTCGTGATACAGCTCTCGAACCGATGACACATGCTGAATCCCCCAGGGTATCGAAGGTGAGCGTGTCCGGACTGAGTCGGGGCGGGTGTGAGCCGTGAAAAACTCCCCCACACCGGTCAAAGGCGTGCGTATCACTCCGCCCGCACACCCGCACCGGCGGCGTGAACCACTGCCGTCGCATCGGCCCAAGCCGGCCGAGGAGGATCCGGACGCGCCGCGGCGCGTCGCGGCGATTCTCGCAAATCCCAGCTATCGGGAGGCCGACGAGGACGTCGATTTTCTGAACCGTGACGAGACGCGCGGCGTACGCCTGCAGGTCGATTACTTCAAGGCGGAGCTCCTGCTCGAGCAGCACGGGATCGACCACACCATCGTCGTTTTCGGCAGCACGCGCATTCCGGAGCCGGCCGCCGCGCGGCGGAGTGTCGAGCGACTGCAAGCGGCCGTGGCGGGAGACCCTGCCAACCCGGAGTCGCTGCAGCGGCTGGCGGTGGCCGAGCGCATCGAGGCCAAGAGCCGCTATTACGACGTCGCCCGCGAGTTCGGTCGCTTGGTGGGTAACGCCGGGCAGGGGCCGCACGATTGTCGCGTGGTGGTCATGACCGGCGGCGGCCCCGGCATGATGGAGGCGGCTAACCGCGGCGCCTATGACGTCGGGGCCAAGTCCGTCGGCCTGAACATCAACCTGCCCCACGAGCAGTACCCGAACCCGTACATCACCCCAGACCTGTGCTTTCGCTTCCACTACTTCGCCCTGCGTAAGCTGCACTTTCTCCTGCGGGCGAAAGCGCTGGTGGCCTTTCCCGGCGGCTACGGTACGTTCGATGAGTTGTTCGAGACGTTGACCCTGGTGCAGACGCGCGAGATCAAGCCGGTGCCGATCGTGCTCGTGGGTGAGACCTATTGGCGCCAGGCGTTCAATGTCGATTTTCTGGTCGAGGAGGGCGTGATCGACCTGGAAGACCGCGAGCTGTTCTGGTTCGCCGAAACCGCGCAGGAGATCTGGGATGGCATTCTGCACTGGCACGAGGTCAACGGTGAGCCGTTGCTCGCGTCGACCTGAGTTCGGGCGCGGTGCAGGCTCCAGCTGACGCGAACAGACAACCGAGGAGGGCATCGTGAAACTCTCATTCCACGGCGCGGACTGCGACGTCACCGGCTCCTGCCACCTGGTCGAGTGCGCGGGGCGGCGGGTCCTGATCGACTGCGGCCTCTTCCAGGGTGGACGTGAACTCGTCGAAGAGAACGCGGAGCCCCTCGGCTTCGATCCCGCCGCGATCGACTACGTGCTGCTCACCCACGCCCACCTCGACCACTGCGGCCGTCTGCCCCTCCTGGTGAAGCGCGGCTTCCGCGGCGAAATCGTCACCACGGCTGCCTCACGAGAGCTGGCGCGGCTGGTGATGCTGGATGCCGGCCACCTGCAGGAGGAGGAGGCGCGGAACGCCACACGCCAGGCCGCTCGGCAGGGCAACCGTGCCGCGGTCGGTGCGCCGCTGTACACGGAGTTGGAGGCGCTCAACAGCCTCGACCATTTCGGGCGCACGGCGGCTTACGGCCAGCCGGTGGCACTGGCGTCCGGTGTGCGCGCAACCTTTCTCGATGCTGGCCACATCCTTGGCTCGGCGTGCGTTTACCTGGAGCTGGAGGAGGCTGGGCACCGGCAGACGGTCTTGTTCTCCGGCGACTTGGGTAACGCCGGCCGGCCACTCTTACGGGATCCGGCTCCACCACCTCACGCTGACGTCGTGGTGATGGAGACCACCTACGGGGACCGGCTGCACAAGCCGATCGCGCCGTCGGTCGAAGAGCTCTACGCGGCCATCGCCGACACCTTCAAGCGCGGCGGCAACGTCATCATTCCCACCTTCGCGCTGGAACGCGCCCAGGAGCTCCTCTACTTTTTGCGCGAGGGTGTGCAGGCTGACCGGCTGCCGCGTGCGATGCAGGTGTTCCTCGACTCGCCGATGGCCATCTCCGCCACCGCGATCTTCGAGCGCCATCCGGAGTGCTATGATGCGGAGACCATGGCGCTCTTCCGTGCGGGGCGGGATCCTCTGAGCCTTCCGGGACTACACTTCACGCGCGAAACGCAAGACTCGATCGCGCTCAACCGCATCAACGCCGGTGCCGTCATCATGGCGGGTTCCGGCATGTGCACCGGCGGGCGCGTGCGGCATCACCTCAAGCACAATCTCTGGCGTGAAGATTCGAGCATCGTGTTCGTCGGCTATGCCGCCAGCGGCACCCTGGCCCGCTCGATCATCGACGGCGCCAAGCGGGTCCGCCTCTTCGGCGAAGAGATTCCGGTGCGCGCCAGCGTTCACACGATCAATGGATTTTCGGCCCATGCCGATCAGGCGGAGTTGCTTGCCTGGCACCGGCAGATCGGTAATCCGGGGCGCACCTTTCTGGTGCACGGCGAGCGAGAGACAATGCACCAATTCGCCGGGCACCTGTCGAATACCCGAGTGGAGACGCCCGCACTTCATCAAGCGTTCGAGCTCTGAGGCTATGCACGACAGGGTCACGGAGTCCCGGGCGTCGTGGGCATGATTCCGCCCCAGGCCGTCTGCCCTCCACTCGGCCCTATCGCGCCGCTATTGAAAACCGCGATGGCAACCGGATCGCCGGCCTGCACCGTCGCGCAGCCTTGCCCGTACAGCCCGGCAAAACCGCTGATCTGAATCTCAGTGTCTGACCAGGACTCATAGTTCACCGTCACCGCTCCTGGCGGCATCGCTCCCCAGAATGTCCAGCCAGCGTTGAACAGCGACGACCCGCTGCACGGAGTTCTCTCGTCCTCAAAGAAGAACTGGTCCAGATCGCCGGTGTACGGCATGGGTGCGGGCGCACTCCCGAACCCGGATCCGAGCACCGTGATCTGCAAGTTCTGGCCCGATCCCGAAAACTGCACCGCCGTGATCTGTGGTGTGCCAGAGGAAATGGGTGGCACGTTCCCTCCCCAAGCGGCACCCTGTCCGGAATTCGCGTTCCACACGTCAACCACAACCGCGTCTCCTGGACTGCCGCCAAAGCCACTCACCTGAATCTGTGTGTCAAACCAGGAGACATACGCAAGCACATTGGTGTCGTTGGAGTAGCCCCACTCACCGTTTTCCACCTGGGCAAGGTCGAGGACTCGGAAATTGGGCAGGTCTCCCAGATACGGGAATGATACATTCGTGCCGGGGTTTCCGAAACCGCTCCCGCTCACCGTCAACGTGTAGTCCCCCGCGGTGCCTGAGATGCTCACGTTTTCTATGACGGGCGGCTGGCTTGTGGCGCCGCTCCCGCAACCAGTGCCAAAGGACGCAGCCAGCGCCAGAGCGAGCCAGAGACGAGCGACGATCCGTCGCCTGGCCCGCGGCGCTGAGCGGCGTGGCGAAGTGATCCCAACAGCGTGATGAGATGCCGAAACTGCGTTCACCAAGCGACCTCCCCCGCTTAACGAACGAGCCGGCATTGAGGTTGACACGGAGCATGGGGGCACCCCAGCCCGCTTCTTTTGGCCAAAGCCTTGGTCAGGAGAGGAACCTGGTTCGGAACGCACTCGCGTACGGCACCGCAAGAGCAGCGGGAAAACTGGCCGGCGCATCAACTACGGTTGCGCCAGCGGCACCGGTTGAACTGCTTCACCATCGTGCACCGATTGGCCCAAGTTGACCGCCACCAGGTCATCCGGGCCGATGCCTTCGGGGACCTCGACCGAGCGGCCGTCGTCATAACCGAGCGTGACCTGAGTGAGGTGCAGCCGGTTGTCGCGCACGACGGGAACGTAGACCTTTCCGCCCTGAAAGACGAGGGCATCGTCGGGTACCAGTGGCGGGCCGGCTGGAGCCGCAACGTTGAAGGTCACTTTAGCGTACATGCCGGGCAGCAGAGAGAGGTCCTCGTTGGGAATATCGGCCTCAACCAGCATGGTGCGCGTTGCCGGTCGCAACGTATCTGGATGCCGCGTCACGCTGCCCTTGAACTCACGACCCGGATACTCGGTGACGGTGATCGTCACCGGCGCGCCGTTTTGGATGAGCGGCGCGGCACTCTGCGGGACATCAGCGTACACCCGCACCGGGCTCAGGGTCGCCAGTGCGACGATCGGGCTGCCAGTGGTCGGCGTCGTAGCCTGTGGGATGAGTGCGCCTGGATCGACGTAGCGCGCGCTCACCACGCCGTCGAAGGGCGCGCGGATCACCTGATAGTTCTGCAACACCTGGAGCTGGTCGAGGGTGGCCTTGGCCTGCAGCATGGCGGCGCGCGATTCATCGCCAACCTGTCGCGCGATCAGCGCCTGCTTCACCAGCTCTTGGTTGCGCTGATTGGTAAGCGCCTGGATATCGTAGTTGGCGCGCGCATTAGCCACCTGTTGATCGAGCTCGGGCGATTCAAGCACGGCGAGGACCTGCCCACGTGTCACCCGATCGCCCTTGTCCACGCTGATCGTCTTCAGATAGCCGGCGATCTTGGCGTAGATTGGCGTTTCGACGAAGCCATGTATGGTTGCAGGCAGCTCGAGGGTGCGGCTGGGCGAGGCGTGACGCACGGGCGTCACCAACACGCGCCGGCCCTGGGCGACCTGCTGTTCCAGTTCCGCAGTCTGGCGCTGCACACGGAGGTCGCGTGCCCGTACGAGCACCGCCGTCACCACGAAGGCGACCACCACGGCGCTCAGGCACCCGATCACGAATACTTTGCCGGGTTTGTGGGGACTGTAGTTCTTCGGATCGTCCTGCATTGCTCAGCTCCGGGAAGCGGTAGTGGACGACGCGAGCGCTTCGATTTCGGCGTCGCGATGATGTTTGCCAAGGAGGTGGCGGCTGAAAATCGAGTACACCGCGGGTACGGCGAAAAGGGTCGTCAGCGTCGCGCCCAGTAAGCCGCCGATGACGGCGCGGCCCAAGGGCGCGTTCTGATCGGCACCGGCGCCGAGACCTAGTGCCATCGGCAACATGCCGAGGATCATCGCCAGCGCGGTCATCAGAATCGGCCGCAAACGGATGCGCGCCGCCTCGATTGCCGCGGCCACCGGGCCGTAGCTCTCTTCACGCAGCTCGTTGGCAAAGGTGATCAGCAGGTTGCCGTTGGCGACCGCCACGCCCACCGCCATGATCGCGCCCATCAGGGATTCGACGTTGATCGTCGTGCCGGTCAGCACCAGCATCCACAGCACACCCGCCAGTGCGCCGGGCACCGCGAGCAAGATGATGAACGGCTCCAGCCAGGATTGGAAGTTGGCCACCATCAGCAGGTAAACGAGAATGACCGCCAGCACCAGCGCTGCCCCGAGGCTGGTGAACGACTCGCGCATTGCCTGGCTCTGTCCGCGCACGGCGATCTTGACGCCGGGCGGCAGCGTCCCAAGCTCCCGGATGGCCCGTTCCACTGCCGCAGAGGCACTGCCGAGATCGCGTTCATGCACGCCGGCATTGACATCGATCACCCGTTGCACGGTGTAGTGGTTGATCACCGCCGGCTCGACCCCTTGCGTAACCGTGGCGACGTTGCCGAGGATCTGCGGGGTGCCGGTGCCATCGAGCTGCGAACCGCTCAGCGGCGTGAGGGCCAAGGCCTGGATGGAGTTCACCATGTGCTGCGGGGTTTGCAGGAGCACGCTGTAGTTCACCCCGTTCCTGGGGTCGAGCCATTGATTGGGCTGCAAGAGAAAGCTCGTGCTCAGCGAGGTCAACAGGCTCGACGCCACCTGCGCCTCGGTGATGCCCAGCTCGAGCGCCTTGGCGCGATCGACGTTCACTTTGAGCGTCGGATAGTCGAGCGGCTCGGGGATGCGCAGGTCGGTGAGGCCCGGGATGCGCTCCATCTTGGCCTTGAGACGCGTGGCGATCTGATAGTTGGTGTCGAGATCGTTGCCGGAGATCTGCGCGTCGATGGCGGCAGGCAAGCCGAAGTTCAGCACCTGGCTGATGATGTCCGCCGCCTGAAAGTAGATTGCGGTATCCGGGAATTTGCGGTGCAACGCGCGGCGGATCTTGTCTTGGTAGAGCGCAGTTGAGCGATGCTCGGGTTGCAGCTGGATCAATACGTCGGCGTCCTGCGGCCCGATGCTGTCGGTCTGGTAGAAGGCCAGGTTGTACGACACCGGCACGCCGAGATTGTCGCTGATCCCGGCCAACTCATCCGGCGGGATCAGTTCGCGAATCGACCGCTCGACGTCGTCCACGATGCGCTCGGTTCGCTCGAGCCGCGTACCGGTCGGGGCGCGGACGTGGAGCTTCATCATGCCGGCATCGACGGATGGGAAAAAGTCCTCGCCGACCACCAGCATCAGCAGGAACGATGCAGCGACGAGCAGGCCCGCGCACGCGAGCGCAAACGTGCGCCGGGCGATGAACGCTCCCAAAGCCCTGCGGTACGCCTCTCGGAAGCGTTCGAAACGGTCGTTGAAGAAGCGGACGAAACGTCCCCAGATGCCGCTGCCTCCGGGCTCCTGATGCACCTCGGGCAGCAGGTAACGGGCCATCGTCGTCACCAACGTGCGCGAAAGCAGATACGACGTGAGCATGGCGTAGACCACCGCCAGTGCCAGCGGGGTGAACAGGAACTTGGCGACGCCGGACAGCAGGACGACCGGGAAGAAGACGATGCAAATGGCGAGCGTCCCTACGAAGGTCGGCATGGCAATCTGTGCCGCGCCGTCGAGGATGGCCACCAGCAGGGGCTTGTGCATGGCGTGGTTGCGGTGGATGTTCTCGATCTCAACCGTGGCATCGTCGACGAGCATACCGACCGCCAACGCCAGGCCACCCAGCGTCATGGTGTTGATCGTCTGGTCGGAGAGTTTCAGCGCCACGAATGCCGTCAGAATGGACAGCGGGATGGAGGCGATGACGATCAGCATGCTGCGCGCCGAGCCCAGAAACACCAGCACCATAATGGCCACCAGGACGGCGGCGGTCGCCGCTTCCTGTACGACGTCGCGCAACGCGGCGCGCACGAATTGCGATTGATCGAAATTGAGTGCCACCCCCAAACCCTTGGGCGCCGTCGCCAGGATCTCGGGAATCAACGCTTTCACCCGATCGACGACGGCCAGCGTCGATGCCGCCGCATGCTTGATGATCATCAGGTACGTGGCCCGTTTGCCGTTCACGCGCACCACGTTCGTCTGCACCTGGTGGGTGTCCGTCACCGGCGCCACGTTTCCGAGCAGCACTGGCGTGCCATCGACCACCTTGAGCGGCAACCGGTTGAAGTCGTCCACCCGCAGCGGGCTGCCGTTCAACTGGACGCTGTACTCACGGTCGCCGATCTTCGCTGTCCCCGTTGGAATGATGACGTTGGTCGAGGCGAGGGCATTGCTGACGTCTTGCGGCGAGAGACCGTTGGCGTAGAGGTCGGCGGGATGCAGATTGACCATCACTGCCCGATTCACGCCGCCTAGGGGCGCGGGTGACGCCAAGCCTTCGATGGTGAAGAGTTTCAGGCGGATGAAGTTGAAGCCATAGTCAAACACCGCCTGCTCCGACAAGGTCTCGCTCTCCACATCGAGCTGTGCCACGGGTACGTTGGCGGCGTTATAATCGATGATGTTGGGCGCCTGCATGCCGGGCGGCAAGATGCGCAAGATGGTGTTGGACACCGAATTCATCTGCGCGATGGCGCCGGCCGTCGTCGCGCCCCCGTGGAAGTACACTTTGATCATGCCGATGCCGGCGAACGACTCCGACTCCATGTGCTCGATGCCGTTGACCGTCGTCGAGAAGGCGCGCTCGCTAAGGAGCACCACGCGGCGCTCCATGTCGATGGCCGACAAGCCGGGATAGTTCCACACCACCAGCACCACCGGCAGATCAATGGCGGGGAAGATGTCGACGTTCATGCGCGCGAACGACAGCACGCCGAGCACGAGCATCAGCAGGGCCATCACTGCCACGGAGAGCGGCCGACGTAATGCCAGTCGAACGATCCACATAGCAGACCTACCTTTCGCAAATGTGTTTCGGCGGTGGAAGTGGCGGCTGTGGGTGAGAGTGGCGGATTCCCATTACCCGGCGTTTAACCTAGCACCGAAGCAGGAGCAACATGCTCACACCGCCGATGTGCCGGGTCTGTACGGACTCTCGGGTGAATCGCGCCTGCAGCCCTGTTTTTTGCGCGCGTATCCTGTGGCCGTCATGCATGCTGCACATGAGCGGAATCAACGCCTCTTCCAACTCTTCACCGCCTCGTAACGTCGACGTCACGAACCATGCGTATGCTCAGGGTGGGACAGTATGAAGGCGGGGTAGGGAGGATGGTCGTGGAAGACACCGTACTCATTGTCGATCGAGATATGAAGACTCGAATCATCGCCGAACGGTTGCTGCGGACTCGTGGACGACGTGTGCTCGGAGTCCGCGATAGCACCGAGGCCTGTGACATCGTACGCTGTGAGGGTGCCGCGGTAGTGGTTCTGAGCTTGCCGTCGCCCGCAGCGACCAGCCTCGACCTCTTGCCGCGGCTGCGCGGGCAATTGGAGGGGTTTCCTGGCCCGACACCCCGTATCGTGGTCGTCGCACAAGAAGCCAAATCCGAAATCGAGCGGTGCGCGCTCCGGCTGGGCGCGGATGCCTTTCTGCACAAGCCAGCAGTACCAGCGCAGTTCATTGCCACCGTCGAGGGGCTGATGCCGAGAATGACTGCGCATCACGTGTCGGGAATGAGCCTCCCCTGAGGCCGGATCCGCAGCACAGCACCGTTCCTCCGTCCAGAGGTAAGCCCGGTCTCGCCTTGCAAGAGCCCAGTTCCGGCAGATGCGGCATCGAAAACAGTCAAGGGTATAGATCGCTTCAAAAATTCATCATCCTGTCATCAGTCGGCAACTTCGCTGTGGTACGGTGCCCTCCACTGCAGGATCGACAGCCTGATGGACCGAACGCAGACAACACCGCTCCACCTTGTCGAGTGTCCCTACTGCGTAAAGAAGTTCGACCTCTTTGCGGCCGCTTGGTGCGGGCACAAGACGGAGCCCTCTAAGGTCTGTTACCATTGCGGTCAGTGCCTTTGCCAGCATCCTACCTACCGAGAACGGCACTACTGGAAGGAAGCGCCGCTCGGCTTCCGACGGCAGGGATTTCGGCGACTGTTTCTCCTCTATATCTGAGAATTTCCAAAGAGAAGACCTTGCCACTGGCTGCAACATAGACCGGAGAGCTGGTAAGTTCTTGCTGCGTGGATATCGAGTGGCCGGATTTTTCACAAAACTGTAATCAACGCGCAACCTCTCTGTCAGACTGGCTTCGTATGCTAGCGCGGCGTGAGATCACAAGGAAAGCGTTGGACGCACGCAACGGAAACGGTGATCTCCAAGAGGAGGCGCACAAAAGTGGCTGTGCCCGAAAAACTGGAGAGCGCTCGGGATTCTGTGAAGCAAGATCACTCAGCCGGTCTTGTGGGAACGGAGCGCGGGTCCGCCACACGCACACGTCCGACCTACGAGAAAGGCTACTTGCGGATCGACTTTGATGCCTACGAAGTGTTTCTCAATGATCGAAAACTCGATCTCACTTTACGCGAGTTCAAGTTACTCCGCTTTTTGGTGGAGTCACCGAACCGCGTGTTTAGCCGCCTGCAGATCCTCGACGTGGTCTGGGGGAGGAATACCCGCATCGCGCCACGGACGATCGACGTGCACATCCGCCGCCTGCGGAAGCGCCTCGAACTGGATGACGCACGCCCCGAGTTGATCGTCACCGTTCGTGGGGTGGGCTATAAGTTCGATGATCGGGTGCTCATATCGCGCGGTCGTTGACCACGCCTGTACGGAATGCCGCCAACGGAATGGCTTCTTCTTCACAGGCCGTCTGTCCGTTTCGCCCCAGCCGACAGGCCCGTTGGCCAACGCATCCGCACCAAATGGGGCGGATTTCACGCAATCGTAACAATCCCGCAATCGATCCGTCAGATGCGGTCTGTATCTTGCCGCGCAAAGGCAACGGGCGAACTGTCAACCAAAAGGAGGGAGTCTAAAATGGGGAAGCGAACGTACTGGTTTGGTGCAATCTTGGGGCTCACGATCTTCTCTGGCGCTGCACCCGCCAAAGACCTTGGTGATATTCTGGTCAACAAGGGACTGATCACGCCGGAGGAACTCAAGCAGGCAAAGGAAGAAGAAAAGCAAAAGGCCGCGGCGGACGAATCTCGCCGCGACGCGATTACGGCGAAACTGCCGAAGTGGCTCGAGGTGATCACCCCGTTCGGCGATATCCGCACGCGACATGAGGGCTTCTACGAGAACGGTATGCAAGCGCGGAACCGCTTCCGCCTGCGGGCCCGGTTTGGACTGACGGCCAATGTGAGCGACGAAATATCGGGCACCGTCCGACTGGCGACCGGTGATCCGAATGATCCGATCTCGACCAATCAAACGTTCACGCAAGTCTTCACCCGCAAGTCGATCAACCTCGATCAGGCCTACCTGACGCTGAAGCCGGGAAAGAGCTTTGGCCTGGAGCCCGGCTGGTTTACGCTGACGGGCGGAAAGTTCGGGGTGAACGCGTACCGCACCTCTGAGCTGGTCTGGGACGACGATCTGTCGCCGGAGGGGGCGACGGAGACCCTGAATGTGGTGGAGCGGAAAGAGGGTTTTTTGCGTGGCCTGAAGGTCAGCGGCTTCCAGTGGGTGGTGGACGAAGTGGCGGCTGCGGAAGACCCCTGGATGGGTGGCGGCCAGGTGGTGGCGGATTCGGCCCTCGGCACCTTCGCCAACTGGACCGTCGGGTTTGCCGACTTCCACTACGAGGGTTTAAACGAGGTGGCGCGCGCGTATCTCAGCTCATTCAAGGGCAGTGCTCCTTTCACTGCGCAAACCCCCAACTCGTCGCTCGCGAACAGCAACGACGTGATCTTCTCCGATAAGGATGCGAACGGAAACAAGAAGATTCTGGGTTACAAGTCCGGCTACAACATCATCAACGCAAACACCGAGCTGAATTCACCCGACCCGGTCGGGCTCGGCGTGCCGGCCGGTGTGTTTGGCGACTTCGCCTACAACTCCCAGGCCGACGGCAGGAATGTTGGCTTCTACGCGGGTGTCGGCATCGGTAAGGCAGGGAAGGACTGGTATCACAACAGTCTCAAGAATCCCGGCGACTGGGGCGCATCGTACACCTACGCGTGGGTGGAGAAGGACGCGGTGCTCTCGCTGTTCAGCTACAGTGATATCGATTACGTCCAAGCCAAAGCGACGCAGAAAGGCAGCACCAACGTGGTGTCCCACATCCTGCGCTTCGATTATGAGCTGCTGCCCAACCTGCAACTCACGGCCAAGGCGCACTTCATCAACGCGTTGGATCGTACTATTTCAAATGCGACGTCACTCGCCGGCAGTTCGACGCTGGTGCGCACGCAGCTCGATGCCGTGCTGAAGTTCTAACGGATGGTGAGAGGAGGCAAGACCGCCATGAAGACGCTGAAAATCGGAATGACGCTGCTGGGGCTGGCCTGCCTGGGCGTGGTGGGTGCACGCCCGGCCGCCGCCCAGCTGCAGCTCAACGGAGCGGGCGCCACGTTTCCATACCCGATCTACTCGAAATGGTTCAATGTCTACACCCAAGTCGATCCCGTGGTGCGCTTCAACTATCAGTCGATCGGCAGCGGTGGCGGCATCAAGCAGATTACGGAGCAGACCGTGGACTTCGGGGCCTCCGATGGGCCCATGACCGATGAGCAGCTGAAAGCCGCTCCCGGTCACATCCTGCACTTTCCCACGACGATGGGGGCGGTGGTGCTCACGTATAACGTCGCCGGGGTGTCTACGGCGTTGAAGTTCACGCCGGAGGCGATCGCCGGCATCTTCCTGGGAAAGATCACCAAGTGGAGCGACCCAGCCCTGACCGGCCCCAATTCGGGTGTGGCACTGCCCAACCAGGACATCGTCGTCGTGCACCGCTCCGACGGCAGCGGCACCTCGTACATCTTCACCGACTACCTCAGCAAGGTCAGCAAGGACTGGAACAACAAGGTCGGGAAGAGTACGTCGGTGAACTGGCCGGTGGGTTTGGGTGGCAAGGGGAATGAAGGCGTGACCGGCTTGGTGAAACAGACGCCGTTCTCGTTGGGGTACGTGGAACTGATTTACGCATTGTCCAACGAGATGCCGGTTGCCGACGTGAAGAATCAAGCGGGCACGTTCATCAAGCCGTCGCTGGAGTCGGTGACGGCGGCTGCGGCCAGTGCGGCGGCGACCTTGCCCGATGACTTCCGCGTTTCCATCACCAATGCTCCAGGGGCCGAGGCGTACCCGATCTCCGGCATGACCTGGCTCTTGGTGTATGAAAAGCAGAAGGATCCGGAGAAGGGAAAGAAGCTCGTGCAATTTCTGAACTGGATGCTGCACGACGGGCAGAAGTATGCGCCGGACCTGCACTATGCGCCGCTGCCCAAGGACGTGATTGCCAAAGAGGAGCAAGCGGTGAGCCGGGTCACGTACTGATCGTGAGTCGTGCTCGTGAATCGTGCGCGGGGGTAGGGGCGCAGCTTACTGCGCCCCTACGAAAATACGAGAAGCCCGCTCACGGAATTCTGTCAACACCCTGCAACGCGATTCGAACAATTGCCGCTTGCTGAGGTTCCGCCGCTGTTACGGTCCACAGAGAGAGACCACCACGTGCCACGCATGAGCACAATTCCAGAAATCCCCGTTGCGAGTACCATTCCTGCCCTGGAGTCAGAAGTAGTTGCATCGCGTATCTCGGGGCGCGTGAACGTTGGCGACCGGCTATTTCACGGCTTGACGGGGGTGTTTGCGCTGGGGCTGCTGGGGGTGCTGGGGTCGATCGTGGTGGTGCTGGTGGCGGAATCGTCGGTCTCGATCCGCACCTTCGGGTGGAACTTTCTGGTGACGTCGACGTGGGATCCGGTGTTCAAGCAATTCGGGGCCTTGCCGTTCATCTACGGCACGGTGGTGTCATCGTTTCTGGCGCTGGCGCAGGCGGTGCCGCTGGGGGTGGGCACGGCGGTGTTCTTGAGTGAGCTGGCGCCGAGCTGGGTGCGGGCGCCGGTGTCGTTTCTGGTGGAATTTCTGGCGGCCATTCCGAGCGTGATCTACGGGTTGTGGGGCGTGTTCGTCTTG
>JBIOJG010000007.1:0-145965 GCA_044450645.1 Binatia bacterium | reverse complement strand
TTTGGGCGGGGGGGGGGCGGGTTATCCCCCCCCCCCCGCCGCCGAAACCGACACTGGTGGCACCGGCGCCCGCGCTGGAAGGGTATCTCTCTGCTGTCGATGGCAGGGGCGATCAACTGGTGTGGCTCGCCAAGCCACGGCCAGGCAGCGTGGCGCATTTGTTCGCCGTGATCAACGATCCCGATGGCCTGCGGGAGGTGGATCTCTCCGAAACGACACGCAAGGCGTTGCGTGCGGCACGACAGCAATTGCTCGATAAGCATGAGCTCCGCATGGTCGAAGCCGACTGGCGCTACTGCGACCACCTTATCGATCGCGCCATGCGCTGGGCGGCCGAAAGAGGCCACCCGGTCAGCGGCGATTACCCGGGATTGCGGGCGCAACTGATCAAGCAGCCGGTGATGGAGACGCCGGCGCCGATATTGGCGCGCGCGGATGCCGACGCCGTGCGCCGCGAGCCGCAACTGGTCGCTGAGTCCGCCAAGCTGCTAGAGGAAAAGGAGTTCCGCACCTGGTTCTTCGATCGCGATGTCCTCAAGCCGTACATCGACGAGGTTCTGGAAGCCAAGACCAGCCCGCTGATTCTGCATCCGGGCCAGCAACAGGAACGTTTTGCTGCCGTGGCCGAGCGCGCCGTCGAAGAACTGTTCGGTGGCGAGATGCAGCTGAGCTGGGTGCGCCGCTTGGAGGAGATGGCATATTTCCTCCACGTCACGCAGCGTCCGGAGCAGGCGCGGCAAGCCCTCGCGGCGGCGCTGGCGCTCGAAGCGAGCCGCCGCGGCGGCCGTGAGATTGCGTTCTGCGAGCAACTCGCGCGCACCAGCCTGGCCGCCTTCCTGCAAATGGAAGAAGAACGCCGGGAGGAAGAATCCCGAACGTCGCTGGTGGTGACCCCTCAACAAGCCGCGCGGGAAGCGCAGCGGCGGCGATAGCTCGCGTCAGCGCAGTCGCGTCCGGTCGAACCCAGCGGGGTAACCGCGGACGGTGGTACTGCGTGAGCGCATCACAGCGCCACCGGGTGGCCGTTCGAACGCGCCGCGATCGAAACCGTTGCCGAGCGGACGGGCTCTGCCGACCAGATCAACCGGCGGGGCCCCGGAAGGGTCACCACTGTCGATCGCCGGACTGTTAATGAGTAGTTCGCTACTGGCCGGGTCTAGCCGCGGGTCAACGGCAACGGTCTGCTGTCCTTGCCCGCTTTCGCGTTGCCACTGGCCACTGTTCACCTCATCGCCCGAGTAGAGTGTCTCTCCGCTCGGATCCTCTCGAACGATCAGCCGATCTTTCGAGAGCGGCCGGTAGAAGATGTTGTGGTGTTCGATCAGTTGCACCGTACTGTCGTAGCTCAGCGCCTTAGCCGGCCCGGTCACAATGCAGTTTCGCATCATCAACGTGTTGCCGCTGCCGAGCACGCGCACTCCTAGAGCGTTCTGCGACATCGTACAGTTCTGCAAGACCGTGGTGGTTCCGGCTGACGCGGGAGCGTTGATTCCGGTATTGTTGCCTTCGACCAACACGTTCTCCACATAGGCGCCGGCCCAAAGCTTTACTCCCGAGCAGCCGTTGTCGCGTGAAATGGCCTGCAGCAGCGTGACGTTGGGACACTTGAAATCGAAACCATCTTGCGAGTTCCCAATGGCGCTCACGCGTTCGAACACGATGTCCGACGTCGATGAGTCGGCATTAAAGCCGTCGGACGCGCCGTTGCACCCGAGGCCGTCATCGTTCGCCTCCGAGCGGGTGTCGGCAACATGGACATGGTGCGCACCGGCATAGATGCGGATACCCGTGCGGAAGTTGTGGTCGATGATGCAGTCGTGGACAACGACGTTCGAAGCGCCGGCAATCCAGATGCCGGTGTGGTTGTTGTGGATACGGAGTCCCGACAGCTCGATGTCATGCGCTCCGGGCCGGACGAATACGGTCTCGTCAAAACCGCCGGCCAGCTCAAAGTTCTGGACCGTAACGAACGCCGCGTGCGCGCCGATGTCGAACGCCGAAAGGCTCTTGGCGGGATTCGGGCTGGTCAACACTGCGCCCGGCAAACCGCGCAGGACGATCGGCGCACCCTGCGTCCCGGCGCGTGTAAGGGCAACAGACTCCTTGTACTGCCCCGGGTTCACGACCACGAGATCGCCGGCATGGGCGCGTGTTGCCGCGTACGCGATAGTGCGGAACGGCTGCTGCACGCTGCCCGGATCTTGGTCTGAGCCGTTTGTGGCCACATAGTAGACCGAACCTGCAGCCGCAGTTCCGGGCGGAAGCGTGAGAACACTCGCCAGACAGCTGATGAGTAAGAGGAACACAGGTTTCATCTTCGTCTCCTTCCGACCGCTGAAAACAGAAAGGCCGACACCGCCGTGCACGGTATCGGCCTTTCTCGCTTCGTCATTCGTCCGTGGGATTGCGCATTCCCACGAACACAAGCGTCAACCCATCGTTGAGCAACCAACGTGCCTGGGCATGCGCCGAATCACGGTTCGTGATCGCATCCAGTGCAAATGCAGAGGACTGTTACGCTGCGTGCGATTCGCCCGGAAGTGTCAAAAGAAAACGGAAGGAGACCAGGAAAGGACTGCGGGATGATCAGTCATCTGTCTGGCCACCATCAGCAACCGCACGCTGGTGATTGCCCTACGAGGTAACCGGGGGTAACTGTGAGTGCTCGGGAGACGACGATGACCGCGACATGCGAGCTGATATGAACCGACCCTTGCTGACGAAGGTGGCTCTCAGCACCGTTATCGCCACGGTCTTTCTGTATCTGGCCTTCCGCAATGTTCCGTTGGCGGATCTCGGAACCGCCCTCGGGCATTTCGATCCCCGCTGGTTGATCCCCGCGTTCGCCATCAGCTTCACCCTGCAGATCTTCCGCGCCTGGCGCTGGCAACTCGAGCTGCGGCCGCTGCAACGGATCGCGCTCGGTCGGCTGTGGGTGGTCACCAGCGTGGCGTATATGGCCATCAATCTGCTGCCGGTGCGGCTGGGTGAGTTTGTCCGGCCGTGGCTGCTGTCGCGGCGGTCGCGCGTGACCTTTTCCAACGTCGTCGGCAACCTGGTGGTAGAGAAGACGATGGATTCGGTGGTGATCGTCTTCTACATTCTGGTGGGTCTGCTCACCACCGCCAACCTGCCTTCCTGGGTCCGTCGCGGCGCCGCCTTCCCGGCCGTTGGCGCGGCGGTGATCGTCACCTTCGTCGTGTTGCTGTGGTGGAAAGGCGAGCCGTTCGTCGATCGCTGGATCGCCGGCGTGCTACCGCAGCGCCCGGCGGCCGGTTTCAAGCGAGTGACGCGGGCGTTGCTCGATGGGATGCGCATCCTCCCGAACGGACGCCTGCTCGCCGCCGTGTTCCTCGTATCGCTGGCACTCTGGTTCCTGCCGATCCTCTCGAGCTACGTGATCATCCGCGCCTTCGGCTTCGCGGTCCCGTTCAGCGCCGCGCTGATCGTCTTCATCTTCATCGGTTTCGGGACGGCACTGCCCAACGCGCCCGGCATGATCGGCACGTTCCAGTGGGCCTGCGTACTGGCGCTGGATCTCTTCGGCGTGAGCAAAGCGGACGCGCTGGCGTACGGTCTGGTACTCAACGCGATTCAGCTCGTGTCCCTGGTTGCGCAGGGAGTCGTTGCCCTGCCACTGGCCGGGGTCGGGATTGCAGACATGCGTCGGGCCGGAAGTGAACTCGCGGCAGAAGCGTAGTCAGCTGCGATTCGATGAGAGCCGCGCTGACAGGATGCCGGTCATGGTCGCGTGCAGATGTCCGTTGGACGCCACGGTTTGCTGGCCGTAGGGGTCAAAGTCCCCGCCGCCGAAATCCGTGATGATGCCACCAGCTTCTGCCACCACGAGAGCACCGGCTGCGGTGTCCCAGGGTTTCAGCTTCCATTCCCAAAAGGCATCGAGACGGCCGCAGGCGACGTAGCACAGGTCGAGCGCCGCTGAGCCGCCGCGCCGCACGCCCTGAGCGCGGCACATGAAGTCGGCGAGAAAGCCGAGGTAGAAATCGACGTGCTCGCGGCGATCATATGGGAAACCGGTCCCGAGCAGTGCTTGTTCGAGATCGTCCACTGCCGACACGTGAATAGGTTGATCATTCAAGGTCGCACCGCGTCCTCGTCGCGCGAAAAACGTCTCGTTACGAATCGGATCGTGGACGATGCCGAGCAACGGTTGCCGCCCGCACGTCAGCGCTAGCGAGACGGCGAAGTGCGGGTAGGCATGCGCAAAGTTCGTGGTGCCATCGAGCGGGTCGAGGTACCAAACGTAGCGATCGTCCGGGGGACGCTGCAGTCGGGAACCTGCCGAGGCTTCCTCGGCAACAATGAAATGATCGGGAAAAGCGCGCCGCAGTTCTCCGGTCACGAGCGCTTCCACCTCACGATCGGTCTCGGTCACGATGTCGATCACGCCCTTATGCTCGATGACCTTAGCCTCACACCAAGCGGCTCGCAGTCGCTCGCCTGCCTCGGCCACGACCGCACGCGCAACGCTTTCAAACGCGTCCATGTCTTCATCAGTCCCACATCGCCCCGAGAGGAGCAAGGCATTCGCACACTCGCCGAAGGTCGCAACTTCTCATCGTGACCCTGCGAAAGATGCGCCGTGGCCCATTTCGGTTGCGATTCCATGGTACAGTCTCATAGCGACCGCAGCATTACGAACGCGTCGCCAACGAACGGCTTCTCACAAAGGAGGGAAGGTCATGGAACCGTAACCCGCTCACGGGGGGCGAGGGGAGTCACCCTCGGCTTTCGATATCGAGCTCCAGCAGCGCGTGGACCTTGGCTGTGACATCATCCGCGCGCACGATCTCACTGATCATCGCTACGGCGTCGGCGCCGGCGGTCAAGACCTCGGGCATCGTCTTCGCCGTGATGCCGCCGATGGCGACGATCGGGATCGCGACGCGGCTGCGGATCTGACGAAGGCGGTCTAATCCCTGCACCGGGTCGGGACGCTCCTTGCTGGTGGTCGGGTAGATCGGGCCGAAGCCGATGTAGTCGGCTTTACCCGCTCGTGACGCGGCTTCGGCTTGATTCACATTATGGGTGGAGAAGCCGATGATCTTGGTCGGCCCGAGGATCTCACGCGCCGCTGCGACCGGCAGGTCTTCCTGCCCCAGATGGACTCCGGCAGCATCGATGAGCTTGGCGATGTCGGCCCGGTCGTTGATGATGAGCCGCGCCTGAGCGCGGTCGGCGGCTGCCTTCACCGCGCGCGCGATCTCGACAAAGCGACCCGTAGGCTGATCCTTCACCCGCAACTGCAGGAGGCGCCCCCCCGCATCGAGTATCGCCTGCGCCAGCCCGACGTACGACAGCTTCGGATCACCCAAGGTGTCGACGATCGGGTAGAAACGGTGGGGAAAGGAGAACATCGCTTATGGCTTATGGCATATCGCGTATCGCAGCTCCGAGCTCAAACATCTGCCATACGCGAAACGGCGCTCAGTCCGCGTCTGAGCGCTGCTTGGGCGCGATCTTCAGCTGGGTGATCTTCTTGTGCAGGGTGTTGCGGTTGATGCCGAGGAGCGCCGCGGCTTTGAGTTGATTGCCCTGGGTCCGCTCCAACGTCAGCTCGATCAGCGGACGCTCGATGCGTTCCATGATGAGCGGATACAGATTGGTCAACTCGACGTCTCGAGTTTGGCGGAAATACTCCTTCAGCTTGAGGCGCACGACATCTTCCAACGACAGGTCATCGTAGGCGGTCGCGCCGGCATCGTGCGTCGCCAACGCCAGATCGCGCGGCATGAGCGTCGGCCCGGGGGCAAGCACGGCGGCACGCACGAGTGTGTTCTCCAACTCGCGCACGTTGCCGGGCCACGCGTGCGCGTTGAGAACGCTGCGCGCCTCCGGCGAGATGCCGGTAACGTTCGTTCCCATCTCGCGGTTGATCTTGCTGATGAAGTAGTTCACGAGTTCCGGGATGTCTCCGCGGCGCTGGCGCAGTGGCGGCACCAGAATCGGCACGACCTTCAGCCGGAAGTACAAGTCCTCACGAAACCGCCCCTGCTTGACGCCGTGATCGAGGTCCTGATTGGTGGCCGCAATCAAACGGCAGTCCACCTTGATGACCTCGCGGCCACCGATGCGCGTCAGCTCCCTTTCCTGCACGACGCGCAGGAGCTTGGCCTGCAACTCCAGCGGCATGTCGGCGATCTCATCCAGGAACAGCGTGCCACCGTGCGCCACCTCGAACATGCCGGCGCGTTGCTCCGTAGCACCGGTGAACGCCCCGCGCTCGTGTCCGAAGAGCTCACTCTCGAGCAAATCGCGAGGGACCGCCGAGCAGTTCAACGCCACGAACGGGGCGCTCCAGCGCGGCGAGTGTGAGTGAATGGCCCGCGCGATCAGTTCCTTGCCTGTGCCGCTCTCGCCCTGAATCAAGACGGTGGCATCGGTGGGGGCCACCCGTCCGATGGTCTTGAAGATCTCCTGCATCGCGGGAGTCTTTCCAATGATTTCGACGCCCAGCTCGAACCGCCGGCGCGTTTGCTCCTCGAGGCGGGTGAGATCCGTCGCCTGGCGTCGCATTTCTAAAACCCGCTGCACCAGTAGGCGCACCTCTTCGATATCGAACGGCTTGGTGATGTAGTCGTACGCTCCGCGCTTCATCGCCTCGATGGCATTCACCATGGTGTTCTGCGCGGTGATGATCACGATCGGCGTGGTCAATCGGGCCTCGCGGACCTTCGACAGCAGTTCCAAGCCGTCGAGGCCGGGCATCTTGATATCCACCAACGCCAGGTCGAAGCGGTCCCGCGTCAGGCTCTCCAGTGCCGCGTCCCCGGTTTCCACCTGCTCGACAGCGTGGCCTTCACCGGCCAGCGTCGTCTGCAACACCCAGCGGATCGACTCCTCGTCGTCCGCCACCAGGATGCGGCCGGTCAGAGTGGTCATGAGTGCACCACCGGTAAGGTCACGGTCACCACCGCCCCGCCGCTGCGCCCGTTTTCTGCATGGATATCCCCTCCGTGTGCGGCAATGATACGCTCGCAGATAGCCAGACCAAGCCCGCTGCCGCGCGGCTTGGTGGTGAAGAATGGTTCGAAGACCCGCTCCAATTTGGCCGCCTCGAAACCGGGTCCGCTGTCAGCAAGCTCCACGCGCAAAAACTTTCCCAGGCCGCCGCGCGCATCATCGGAGCCACCGCGTCCCGCTTCTCCGTGAACGGCAGCCTGAGTCCTGCCGCGCCGGATGGAGAAATCGGTCTCCATCCGCGTGGTCACCGTAAGGGAGCCGCCATCTGGCATAGCCTCTAGCGCATTCTTCACCAGGTTCAAGAACACGTGTGTCAGCTGGGCCTCTTCGCCACGCACGTCGGGGAGGCTCGGATCGATCTGGAGACGAACGGCGATATGCTTCGCACTCAGCTCGGTCACCATGATCGCCAACACCTCGTGCAACACCTTGTGAATGTTCACCGGTTCCAGCTTCGGAGTGGGAGGTGCGCCGAGGGTGAGCAACTGCTCGACCAGCCGGCTGAGACGGTCGATCTCGCGGATCATGACACCGGTGTATTCTCCAACTTCCGGCTGATCGGAGAACCGTTTGGCGAGCAGTTGCGCCGCACCTTTGATGCCGCCGAGCGGGTTCTTCACCTCATGCGCTAGACCGGCGACGAGCCCTCCCAGGCGCGCCAGCGTCTCATTGCGGCGGGATTCGTCCTCGAGCTTCCTTTGGTAACTAAGGTCCTGGATCACCAGCGCCGCACCCTGGATCTGGCCCTCTGGTCCCCAGATGGGCGAGCAGCTGACACGCACCGGCAGGTGTCCCTGGCGCGTGGACAAAGTCTCCTCGCCACACGACTGATTCTGCGCCAAGGTCCGCGTGCGCCGCACCATCGCGGCAAGGGCCGGCGTGGAGGAAAACACGTCGGCACACGGCCGTTGCAACACCTGCCCCTCAGCCAAGCCCGTCAGCTCTTCGGCGGCCTGGTTGAACATGGTGATGTGATCGTTTTCGTCGGTGAGGACCACCGCATCCGCCAGACTCGCCAGCACATTCCCCAGTGGATCTGGGCCCACCCGCGCGGCAGCAGCCGGGCGCTGCGGATTCTTTTTCTTGTGCCTGGCCACAAACATCAATAAATCGTAACACACGGCCGCCACATCGGAAACGGTCGCGTTGACAACGGCGTCAAGCGCACGTTAGCTTGACCTCCCTGATGATCAGCGTCCGCAACGCCATCGATGTGATTCTCGGCGACGTGCACGCGCTTGGCGCGGAACGCATCGCCCTGGTGCAGGCACTGGGTCGGGTCTTGTCCGAACCAGTGAAGGCCAGCCGAGACGTGCCGCCATTTCGGAACGCCGCCATGGATGGCTACGCAGTGGGAGCGGCGGATGTTGCCGCCGCAACGGCAGATACGCCGGTCACCCTGCGCGTGCTCGAGACCGTGGGGGCCGGCAGCGTGCCACGCCACAGCCTCACAGCCGGAACCGCCATCAAGATCATGACCGGCTCGCCGATGCCTGAGGGCGCCGACGCCGTGGTACGCGTCGAAGACACACAAGAGCAGGACGGTCAGGTGCGCGTCTTCAGCAACGTGCCGACCGGCGGTCACGTGCGTCATCCCGGTGAGGATATGCGCACGGGCGAAACGGTGCTGCATCCCGGACGCACGTTGCGCCCGGCGGACATTGGTCTGTTGGCCTCGCTGGGAATCGCGGTCTTACCCGTGCGGCGGCGGCCGGTGGTCGCAATCTTGGCCACCGGAGACGAGTTGGTTGAACTCGGCCAGCCGCTGGCCGCAGGCCAAATCGTCAATAGCAACGCCTACACCTTGGCTGCAGCAGTCGAAGAGGCAGGCGCCATTCCGCGCCTGCTGGGGATCGTGCGCGATACGCCCGACGCAACCCGACAGGCATTTGCCGACGCGTTTGCGGCCGACGTGGTACTGTCCACCGGCGGCGTTTCAATGGGCGCGTTCGACCTAGTGCGTGAGACCCTGACCGGGCTGGGCGTCGTTGAACGCTTCTGGAAGGTGGCGCAGAGGCCGGGGAAGCCCCTGATGTTTGGAGTGCGCGACGGGACGCCAGTGTTTGGCTTGCCGGGCAACCCGGTATCTTCCCTCGTGTGCTTCTATATCTACGTCGGTCCGGCGTTGCGCGCCATGCAAGGGCTCGCGCAGATCCACCTGCCCGTCGTGACCGCCACCGCCGCGGAAAACATCCGAACGGCAGACGGCCTGACCGAGTTCGTCCGCTGCACGCTGGAAGGCGAAGCGGGCTGCTACCAGGCGCGTCCTACGGGTTCGCAAAGCTCGGGCGTGCTGCGCTCGCTCTCTCTCGGTGATGGCTTGATGATCGCGCCGCCCGAGGTCCGCATCATCGAACGGGGAAACCCAGTGCGTGTGATGCTGCTGAGCAGCGATGGAGTAGCGACGCCGCCGGTATGAGACGGAGTCCTGAGTGCTGAGCCCTCAGTGCGGAGTGACAGCTGGAGAGCCAAGCCGCTTGCGGTAGCGCCAGAAGAACTGGAAGAGCAGTGTGATCACCGCTCCCATAACGGCCGATCCCAGAATGAGTAGCGTTTTGGGAACTTGGATCGGGTCAAAGAACAGAACTTTGAACTCGACCGGCTGGTTGTTTTGTAGGAAGATGATGGCCACGATGGCCGCCACAGTGACTGCAGCAATGAGTTTGGCTTTGCCCATATGCCGGCCCATGCCTTCCAGAATCGCGGCACCGAGTCAAGGAGGCTGAGGTGCCGGTGCGCATCGGGCAAGGCTATGACTTGCACCGGCTGGTCGAGGGGCGGCGGCTCATCCTGGGCGGTGTCGACATCCCACACCCACGGGGATTGCTCGGCCACTCCGACGCCGACGTCGTTCTCCACGCGATTGGCGATGCCATTCTCGGCGCCATGAGTGCGGGAGACATCGGCCTGCATTTCCCCGACACGGACGAGCGCTACCGGGGCATCGCCAGTACCGAGTTGCTGCGACACGTGGTGGCCTTGATGAGCGGACAGGGCTGGCGCGTCGGCAACCTCGACGTCACCATTTGCGCCGAACAGCCCCGTCTTGCGCCTCATCGCGACGCCATACGCCAGCGCATCGCCGAGCTTCTCGGCGTGCCGAGGATCTGCGTGAACGTGAAAGCTAAGACCAACGAGGGGGTCGACGCCATCGGCCGTGGGGAAGCCGTTGCGGCAACAGCCGTCGTGTTGCTCGAAAAACATTAGGCTCTGGTTTCCGGTTCGAGACTCAGGACGCAGCACTCAGGACTCGGCGTCCCCATCCTCCCCACCTTCCCCCGCTTCGACTTCGTCCATCATTCCCTCGAAATCCTCGCCGGCGACGTCCTCGCCCATCTCTTTGCCCATCTTGCGCATCCAGCGGGCAACGCTCTTTGGATCATTCTCGTCCAAGCCTCCCAGGTTGCTTGGATTGGCGAGCGATTCCATACGCGCCTCTTCCGATTTGGGCAGAGCGAAGCGCGACATCAAGCGGTCGGCGGTGCGACTGCCGCACTTGTCGCACTGGGGCGAAGGCGTTTCCGACACGCGCAATGTCAACACGGAGAAACGCTTGCCGCACTTGCGGCAACGGTATTCGTAGATCGGCATCGCATGATCCTCCGCACCGGCCTCCTTCTCTAACAGATCGGGAGAGGTCGGCAAGCAGTCCGAATGTCACTTCAGCGTTTTACTGGAAAAACCGCGGTCATTGTACAGCAGCAAAGACCGCTTGCCGCCCACGGCTGTTTCCAACGCCACGTCGCGCTGCCACAAGCGGTGGACGTACGAGAGCGTCTTTTCGGCATACTCCAGCTGTAGATCGCGCCCGTCGTGATGGTGCACCAAGTAGAGGACGCGGTTGTGACCGAAGTCCGCGTCTTCGACTTTGAGGACCGGCATCGTGCCCATGCCGATGTTCCTCAGCAATGTCTCTTTCACCTCACGCCAGCCGTGCTCGTCAGCCACCCGGGTGATGACCAGGTCTTCACCTTTGGTCTCGTACTCGAAGAGGTGCAGGTCACGAATGAGATTCTCGGTGAGATGCCGGCGGAGAAACGAGACATCACGGTCGGTGTCCCGGACTTCGAACAGCTTCTGCGTGCCGGTGGGGTGCGTCGGCCTGAGCTCCCTTGCCTCCTCCGCGGTGGGGTCATCGTGCCGGCGGCAGATGTCTTCCCACACCCGCAGGCCGAGATGGTACGGATTGAGACCGTGAGGAAACGGCCGCACCACCTGGTTGTGGCGCACGAGGAACTCCAAGTGCAGATCTTGTGGTAGCACGAGGCTGTCAAGGATGCGCTTGTGCCAGTACGTGGCCCATCCCTCGTTCATGATCTTGGTTTCGATCTGCGGGATGAAGTACTGCGCTTGCTCGTGCACGATCGTGAGCAGGTCTTTCTCCCACTCCGCCAAGTACGGGTTGTGGTCACGGATAAACAGCAGGAGATCTTCATCCGGCACCAAGGGCACCTTGCGGAGGTCCGGCTGCGTGTACGGTTTGCGGCGGTGGATGCTGCGGAACGGATCCTCCGCTGGCCGCGCCGCGTCCAACAGGTCCTGGCGTTCTTCTTCGGGGCTGCGCTTGCGCACCGCGAGGTTGCGGCGGCACTGCAGGGAGACAGCATGGGCCGCGTCGAGGATGTGCTCCACTTTTTCGATACCGATGCTGGGATCCTCGATGTAACTGCGGACACGGTTGCCGTGCGCCTTGAAGGTGCTGATCGTGAACTCGGGGCGGGTCGTTTTGAACGTGAAGTTGTTTTTGAAGAAATCATTGTGCCCGTACACGTGCGCGATGGTGAGGATTTGCAGCAACAACGAGTTGTCGCGCATCAGATACGCCAGCGCCGGATTCGAGTTGATGACCATCTCGTACGGTAGGCCGGAGACGCCATAGTCGTACAGCGTCTTCAGCTTTTCGTAGGCCTTGCCGTAGGACCAGTGCGGGTAGTGTGATGGCATGCCCGAATACGCCATGTATCCGAGCATCTGATTGTGGTTACACAGCTCGAACTCCTGCGGATGGCAGTCGAGCCCGAACTCTCGAACCTTGTCGCGAATCCTGGCGTCCCACTCTTCGAGCACCCTGATATCGTACGCCGTCGCCATGCAACCGCCTCACTGTTCGGTGCCGCGGTCCTTGGCCAGGAACGCCTTGAAGCTCGGCCAGATGTCCTCTTTGCGCTCGATGAGCACGGTCTGGAAGTTGTCCGCTTCCAGACGGCGGAAGACGTTCAGCATGGAGCTCTCGTAGTAACGGGAGCCGAGTGGTTTGATTTCGCCGTAGCCGAACAGGTTACAGACGTCGGCCAGCTCCTTGGCGGCGCGCAGCGCCGTAGGGTTATCAGAATCGAAGTTGTCGCCGTCGGAGCAGTGGAACGCGTAGATGTTCCACAGCGAAGGGTGGTAACGGGCGGCGACGATCTCCAGCGCCTTTTGATAGCCGGAGGAAATGAAGGTGCCGCCGGATTCTCCCTTGCGGAAGAATTCGTCTTCCCCGACCTCGCTCGCCTCGGTGTGATGCGCAATGAACACGATTTCGACGTTGCGGTATTTGGTGACGATGAACTGGAACAGGAGGAAGAAGAAGCTCCGCGCCAAGTACTTCTTCATCGTGTCCATGGAACCAGAGGTGTCCATGATACACAGCACCACCGCGTTCGACTCCTTCTTCGTGTCGATGATCAGGTGGCGATAGGTGAGGTCATCCTCGTGGAACGGAAAGCGTTCGTGGTCATCGGGGAAATGATGGCCGGTGTGGCGCGTGGCCAACCGCCGCTTCACCTTGGCTCTCACGGTACGGCGCTTGTCCAGACGCACCCGCACGCCCACCTGGCGATAGCCTTTGCGACGGCTCATCCGCTGCGCCGCGATCTCGCGCAGGCGCTTGCGTTCGAGGTCCGGCAGCTCGAGATCCTCGAACATGATGTCGATCAGTTCTTCCAGAGTGACGTCGGTTTCATAATAGTCGACGCCCGGCTTGTCTCCGGCGCGATCTTCACCGACTGGGCCTCGGCCCTCCGCTTTGCCGATCACCTGGCCGGGCTGTGAATCACCGTCGCCCTCGGCCACGCCGGGGGTGTTTTCCCCATAGACGAAGCGGTACTCCTTGATGCCGCGGATCGGCACTTTGATGATGTGTTCGCGATCCTTGCCGATGATTGACTCTTCAGCGATGATGTCCGCGATATTTTCGCGGATGGACTGGCGCACCTTCTGACGGTGGCGCAGACGGTCGCCAGACGAGCGATCGCTGCGTTCCGCGTCAGAAGGGCGAAAGGGCCGAAAGATGGTCTCGGGAGCGGACATGGGAACGTGATCGGTGATTGGTGAGGCGTGACGCGACCAATTCGTCCACTTTCCGTTCACGCATCTTAATCCTTCCACAGATTGTTGGCCGCGTACTTCAGCACGACGTCGACGCAATTCTCGCAGTAGCCGTTTTCCAAGAGGTTCATCACCATGGCGTTGTACTTGTCGGTCTGCTCCTCGTCCCGCGTACGCGCCTTGGTGATGATGCGGCTGATGTCGCGCACCGAGGTCATCAGCTTCTTCTCGATGGCCTCCTTCAGCGGTTCGTAGCTCTTATAGGTCACCTTCTCGCCGCGCCGGCTGGCCGCCCAGAGATAGGCGATCACCTCTTGCCGGAAGCCTTCTGCCGCCGAGCCGATGATGGCGATCTGCTCCTCAATCGATTTGAGAAATCCTTCGTCGGGCTGCAGGTCTTCGTTGGTGTTACGGTCCTTGACTCTCGTCTTGTTGACGTAGGCTTCGGCATGATCCAAGTAGTTCTGGAAGAGCGATTCGGCCTGCTCCTGGTAGGAGTAGACGAAGGCCTTCGTGATCTCCTTCTCCAGCGCGTCCAGGTACTCCTTGTGCAGGACGTCCTGCAGGAAGTCGAGGTACTGTTTGCGGGTGTCGTCGGGGAGATCGGCCTCCTTGGTCATATTGATCAGCGCCTCGCGCACGGTGATGGCATTGATGCAGTTGCCGCTGATGTTGTCGGACAGGGCGTTGTCCAGCGCCTTCATGATGAAGCGGGTGGAGATGCCGCTCATGCCCTCGCGCTTGGCATCGTCGCGCAATTCGTTCACATCGATCTTCTTGGTCTTGCCCTTCTCGACCACTTCCTCACCGTTGTACAGCTTCAGCTTGGTCATCAGATCGCATTTGGTCGTCGGCTCCAGGCGCGACAGGATAGCGAACATGGAGACGATCTCGAGGGTGTGCGGCGCCACATGGGCGCGGAAGTCGGAGTTGCGAATGATCTTCTGGTAGATCTTGACCTCTTCGGACAGGCGCAGGTTGTACGGTACCTTCACCACCACGATGCGGTCGAGGATCGCCTCATTGGTGTGGTCGGCTTTGAACTTCTGCCATTCGGCTTCGTTCGAATGCGCCACGATGACGGTGTCGACGTACACCATGCCATGGCGGCCGGGGGCCGGGATCACTTTTTCCTGGGTCGCCGTGATCATGGCGTGGAGGTACTCGGTCTCGTTCTTGAACACCTCGATGAACTCCACCATACCGCGGTTGCCGACGTTGAGGGCGCCGTTCAGGTCGAGCACCCGCGGGTCCCCTTCCGAATAGATGTCGAGCTTGGAGATGTCCTCGCTGCCGATGAGCACCGAGGTGTCTTGGTTGTTCGGGTCCACTGGTGGCACAACGCCGATGCCAGCCCGGTTCCGCTTCGAGAAGAGGCGCGTCACCACCGGCACTTCTTCGTACCGCCCGCCGAACTCCTCCTTGAGCCGGAACCGGCAGACTGGACACAGGTCGCCCTCGACGTGGACCCCGAGCATCTTCTCGAACTCACGCCGCAGGTGGCGCGGAATGAGGTGCAACGGTTCTTCCGCCATCGGGCAACCGTCGATGGTGTAAAACGGGTCGCTCTCCTCCAACCCGTGCTGCAGTTTCTCCACCAGCGAGCTTTTCCCTGAGCCCACAGGCCCCATCAGATAAAGCACCTGGCGGCTCTCCTCGCCCTTCAGCGCCGCCGAGTGAAAGTAGCGGGCGATCTGCGCCACCACTTTCTCGATGCCGAAGAACTCATCAGCGAAGAAGTTGTAGACTTTGACGGGCTCGTCCTTGAAGAGCCGCTTCACCCGGGCGTCCTCGGACTCGTTGATGTCGCGCACGCCGACACGGAGGATGACGTCGTGCAAGCGGGCATGTGCCAGCTTCGCCACTTCGGGGATTGCTTTGATGCGCTCGAGGTAGTCAAGAAAGGTCCCGCGCCAGATCTGTATTTCTCTGGTCGCCCGATCTTCCTGGATGAGTTTCTCAAACGTGGTCTTGTCTTGCTGCATGACCCGCTCCTTTGGGAAGAGGCTGTCCGCCGGCCACGCCCCCTCGCCGTCTCGCGCCCCACCCCCTATGTCATTGGATGCTCACCGGGTCGCCTCTATTCAGAACAATTATAGGGGCACCTCGGGTGCCCAACAAGCGAGGGCGCTGAGATTGCTGACCGACAATTGTGAAACTGACGTGGGGCAAAGAACAAAGAAGGTGGAGCGACACGGCGAATTTCTTCACTGCGCCCGCTTTCTCAATCCAAACATTGGTGTGAAAAAATGCTAACATCCGCCATTCTGTCGGTCAAGGAATTTTTCCGACTCGTCGCTGCGCCAACGCGACGGAACGGCGACCGCGCCCGCTGCCCGAGCGTGACTTGAAAGCGTCCCGCAGCTAAGCTGTTAGTCTAGCATGGCGGAGAGACCAATGACCGACTCTAGTATCAGCACGGTACCCAAGGCATTGCTGGTCGCCATGGATTTCTCGGCGGGCTCACGGCGGGCGCTGGAGCTGTCGTTAGCCTTGTGCCCAAGCGGCGAGATCACCGCCTTGCACGTCGTGGACACGGAGTTCGCCGCCCGGGTCGAGGCCCAAGGGGTGGCCACCAGTGGGGACGTCGTCGCCAAGCTGCGGACGCGGGCCACTGAAGAATTTGCCTGGCTGGTGCAAGAGAAAGGGCCGGAGGCCTTCGACACCATGACTGTGGAAGGCCTCCCCTTCGTGGAGATCATCAAGATCGCCAAGGATCTCGACGTGGATATGATCGTCATGGGGATGCATAAGGCGAATTTCCGCGTCGATGAGATTCTCTTCGGCAGCACGGCCGAGAAGGTATTGCGCACCAGCCATTGCCCGGTACTCTGTGTTCCGTGACGCTGAAGGAGCCTGTGCGCTGAATGGAAAAACGGCTGCGCTTTTCGCTCTGGTACTTCCTCGGCGCGCTGGCGCTGGTCTTTCTGGTACAGACGTTCATCGTCCAGGGGGAGGCGGGCCAGATCACGTATGCGCAGTTCAAACGAGTCGTCGACGCCGACAAAGTTACGGACGTCGTGATCGGGACCGACTACGTTTCGGGCAAACTGACCACCTTGGACCTGGAAGGCATCCTCAGCCCGGAGCAGATCAAGCAGCTCAAGCAACTCGGCGATACGAACTATTATTTCCGCGCCGTGAGGGTCGAGGACCCAAAACTCGTCGATGAGTTGGAGGCGCACAAGATCTCCTTTTCCGGTCGCCTGTCGAATACCTGGCTCACCAACTTGTTATCCTGGGTCGTCTCACTGGTCTTCTTCCTCGTCCTCTGGGGATTCCTTTTCCGCCGAATGGGCGCGGGGATGGGAGGCGGCGGGCTGATGGCGATCGGGCGCAGCAAAGCCAAGGTCTACGTCGAGAGCGAAACCCGCGTCACCTTTGCCGACGTGGCCGGCATCGACGAGGCCAAGGAGGAGTTGAGCGAGGTGGTGGAGTTCCTGCGGACACCGGAGCGCTTTCGCCGACTCGGAGGCAAGATCCCCAAAGGGGTCCTGCTCGTCGGGGCGCCGGGGACGGGAAAGACGCTCCTGGCGCGCGCCGTCGCCGGCGAAGCCAAGGTGCCGTTCTTCAGCATGAGCGGCTCCGAGTTCGTCGAGCTATTCGTCGGCGTGGGCGCGGCCCGCGTGCGTGACCTCTTCGAGCAGGCGAAGCAGAAGGCGCCGTGCATCGTGTTCATCGACGAACTCGACGCCCTGGGCAAATCGCGCAGCATGAATCCCCTCGGCACCCACGACGAGCGCGAGCAGACGCTCAACCAACTTCTGGTCGAAATGGACGGCTTCGATCCGAACGTCGGTGTCATCATCATGGCGGCAACCAACCGGCCGGAGATTCTCGACCCGGCGCTGCTGCGCGCCGGTCGCTTCGATCGCCACGTGGCACTCGATCGCCCCGACGTCGGCGGCCGCGAGCAGATTCTGCGTGTGCACACGCGCAACGTAAAGCTGGCGGCGGACGTGGACATCCGGATCGTGGCGGCGCGGACGCCCGGCTTCGTCGGGGCCGATCTGGCCAACGCCGTCAACGAGGCGGCGCTGCTCGCCGCACGGCGCGACCGTCCCGAGGTCACCATGCAGGACTTCGACGATGCCATCGACCGCATCACCGGCGGACCGGAAAGGAAGACGCGGGTCATGAGCAAGCGCGAGAAGGAGATCGTGGCCTACCACGAATCCGGGCACGCGCTGATCGCCTCGGCGCTGCCGAACATGGATCCGGTGCGCAAGATCTCCATCATCCCGCGTGGCATCGCCGCGCTCGGCTATACCCAGCAGTTGCCGACCCAGGACCGCTACCTCATGACGCGCTCGGAGTTGGAAGACCGCATGGCGGTGCTGCTCGGCGGCCGGGTCGCCGAAGAGCTGGTCTTTGGAGACATCTCCACCGGGGCCCAGGATGACCTGCAGAAGGCAACCGACATCGCGTTGAGCATGGTTACTCAGTACGGCATGAGCGAACACCTCGGCCTGCGCACCTTCGAACGCGAACGCCGCTCGGCGTTCTTCGACACCCCCATGATGACCGGTAAGGAGTATAGCGAGGAAAAGGCGAGCGCCATTGACACCGAAGTCGAAGAGATCCTCAAGCGCAGTCACGAAAGGGTGGACCGGATACTCAGCGAGCAGCGCGTGATTCTCGACGAGGTGGCCCATCGGCTTCTGGAAAAAGAGGTGATGGAGGGCGACGACTTGCGCGCCCTGCTCGCGAGTCATGGACAATCGCAACGTGCCGCCGCGAGTTCGTGAAGCACCGCGACAAACGGTTGGCCAAGATCGTCTCGCGGTTAATTCCCATGCTCCACCTTGCGCCCCGATGGTGACGTTCGCGGGCTCGACTGTGGGCTGTTGACTGCGGTACAAAGCGGGGTAGCACACTTGCGTGGAGGGCGCCCATGTCGGATGACCATCGACATTATCTCGTCTTCGAACAGGGAGTGGGTGGGGGAGTCGTGAACCTTGTGCTGAACGGGATTATTGCCTGGGCGTTGTTCCGGCACCTGGTTGCCGTGCCACTGTGGGGCCAGGAAAGTATCGCCGGAGATACGTTTGCGACTTGCTTCCTGCTGCCGTTCATCACCTGTCTGATCGTGACCGGCCTGGCACGACGCGAAGTGGCTCGCGGCCGCTTCCAGGCACCGGATTGGCGCCGCGCTTCACACCCAATCCTCGGGCGACTACCGGCCAGCCGATTCCTCCGCGGGGTTGCCTTCGGCGCGGCGTGTCTTGTTCTCTTCGCACCCCTGACTGTCGTGTTCCTGTCGGCCGCCGGTGTTCACCAGATACACTTCTGGCCTTTCGTCATCTTCAAGGCCATCTACGCCGGTCTCCTCGGCGCCGTGGTGACGCCAATCATCGCCCTGTGTGCACTCGGCGACCTCACCTCCCAGGCGGTGCCGAGCCGCGCCGCCTGAAACGCAGCGCCACCCCACAGCCGGCGCTTCGCCGTATGCAACCATCCAACAACAGCGTTTCGTCAGGGAGAATCAGAAAGGCTTTCCAGGCGATCCGGTTTGTTCGTGGCGTTTTGACGGGCGACACCGCTGGTGCAGGCCCGTTTTACGTCACCATTGACGTGACGCACCGTTGCAATCTCCGCTGCCTCGGTTGTCGGTTCCATTCTCCCGAAATGAAGTCCGAGTCGAACGATAGGGGCACGCAAGACGTGCCCTATGAGCTGGTCCTGCGGCTTTGTGACCAACTGAGATCGGTGGGTGCGTGGCGGCTCCTTTTGATTGGCGAAGGCGAACCCCTGTTACATCCACGCATCATCGACATCATTTCCGCCGCAAAGGCCGCCGGGCTGGAGGCGTTCCTGATCACCAACGGGACCTTGCTAGATGAGAAAATGGCCTGCTCGCTGGTGGCTTCGGGGCTCGACAAGATCCAGGTCAGCCTGTGGGCCAGTTCCCCCGACGATTACCAACTGAATCATCCGGGGACTCCTGCCACGATGTTCGACAGGGTGGTCCGCGGCGTGCAACTCCTCTCCTCGCAGAAATCGGCACAGGGGAAAAAGCGGCCGCGCGTAGTCTTGCATCACCCCATCAGCCGTCACGACTTCCAGAAGGTCGAGCGCTTCGCGGAACTGGCTCTGGCAACGGGCTGTGATGGCATTTCCTTTTCTCCGTTGTTCACCCATCGCGGGAAATTTGGTGCGCACGCTCTGACGGCGGACGAGGAGGTTTCGTTCCGCCGGTCCCTCGGGCATCTGCGGACGTGGCTGCGCGGGCGGCCGCTGCAGCATAACATTGATGACTTGATGCGCCGCTATGACGCCGGAAGCACGGTCTGGAACGCATTCCCCTGCTACATCGGATGGATCGATGCGCGCGTCAAACCGAACGGCGACGTTGCGCCGTGCAATCCTTGCGATCTGACGATGGGGAACCTTCACGCCAACTCGCTTCAGGAGATTTGGAACGGGCCCGCCTACCGCGAGTTCCGCCGGAGGACGCTGACCCGCGAGGGGATCGAGGACCTCGCGGCGCGCTGCGATTGCGAGTTCTGTTGCCATCTGACTGCCAACCGTCGGCTGCATCCTGTGTTTCGCACGCTTGCACCTTTCATGCACCGGTGAAATGAGACGTGTCGTGCGAACGAACTTCATGACCCTCGCGGGGCAGGCCGTGAGCGCGCTGATCACGCGCCGCCTGCGGATCTACGCGGATCGCATCCCCTACGACTTCGAACGGCTGCCGCTCAAGAAGCTCGTCAACGCCTGCCTGGTGGAAGCCTCCGTTCACTTCAAGCCGTCGCACCCGTGGGGTTGGCCCACGCACCTGATGGTGGAGCCCTCCGCCCACTGTAACCTCTCCTGTACCCTCTGCCCGGTGACGACGGGTCTGGACCGGCCGCAGGGGCATATGGAGTTTCAGACCTTTAAGAAGGTAGTCGACGAGGTCGGGGAGTACATTTTCACCCTCTTGCTCTGGGACTGGGGCGAGCCGTTCATGAACCCGGCCATCTTCGACATGATCACCTACGCCAGGCAGAAAGGGATCCGAACCATCTCCAGCACCAACGGACACCTGTTTGCCCGGCCGGAGAAGGCCGACAAGGTGATTGGGTCCGGCCTCGACACGCTCATCTTCGCCGTGGATGGAATCACCCAAGAGAGCTACGAGCGTTACCGGCAAGGGGGGGAACTCGAATTGGCTCTCGAGGGAATCCGGACGGTCGTGGCGCGGAAAAAGGCACTCCGGTCCAAGAAGCCGTTCATCAACTTCCGCTTCATCGTCATGCGGCACAACGAGCACGAGATCCCGCAGCTCGAAGCGCTGGCGCGGTCTCTCGGGGTGGACGCCTTGACCCTGAAGACGCTCAACCCGTGCTCACAGGACCCCTACGCCGCTGACCAAGAGGGGCAGAAGCACGGCGATTACCTGCCGCGGGATCGCCGGTTTTGGCGCTTCAAGGGAGACGCGATGGACTCGCGCATCCGCCGCAAGCGCAACCCGTGTAAGCATCCCTGGTATCATCCCAGCATCCACTGGAATGGGGTCGTCTGCTCCTGCACCTACGACCCACAGGAGAAATACCCGCTGGGTGATCTGCGCGAAAAGACTTTCCGCGAGATCTGGTCCGACAAGCCCTACCGCCGCCTGCGGCGCCAGTTCCGCGAGGACTGGAACCAGATCCCGCGCTGCCGCGAATGCAGCTATGCATACGAGGGCGGCGATTGCAGCCGCGAGACTATCGCCGAGGCCGTCTTCTTCCCCAGGCCGGCGTGGCCATTGCCGAATGAGTGAGGCCCAAGCCCGTCCGGATGTCTCCGTCGTGATCGCCTCTTTCAACGAGAGGAACGCCATTGAAAGGTGTCTGGCTTCGTTGGAGAGGCAGGAGACGAGCAGACATTTCGAGGTCATCCTGATCGACAGTTCCACCGATGGCACCGACGCCGTGGCGCAGCGGTTTCGGTTTGTGCGCATGCGGCATTTCGCAGAGCGGAAATACTGCGGCGACGCACGCAACCAGGGACTCGTCCTGGCCCGAGGGGACATCATCGCTTTTCTGGATGCCGACTGCTTCGTCAAGAGCGACTGGATCGAGGAGATTGTTCGGGCGCATCAATCGCCCTATTGGGCGGTGGGAGGCGCCATCGAAAACGGCACGCCGGAGAGCCTGCTGGCGTGGGCCTATTATTTCTGTGAGTTCAATCTTTGGCTGCCTCGACCGACAAGCTGCGAAATCCCCCAAATGGCTGGGTGTGGCCTGTCCATCAAGCGCCGCGCCTTCGAACAATACGGACCGTTCCTGAAGGGCACGTATTGCTCGGATACGGTTTTCCATTGGCGGATGGCGGAGGATGGCCACCAAGTCCTCTTCGTTCCCGGCATTCGAGTCTTCCACACGGCCCGGCACGACTTGGGAGAATTTCTGCGGCACATCGTCGAACATCGTCGATGCTTCGCCACCGTCACGGCACGGGAAAGGAAGTTCTCAATGCGGAAACGCGTTACCGCGGCGCTCGCTGCTGGATTCCTGCCGTTGGTCTTGTTCTCCGTGATCGCCTGGCGTGTAGTTCGATCGAGGGTCCATCTCCGTCCCTTCGTTCTTTCGTCTCCCCTTGTCCTCCTCGGGCTGACGGCACGCGCCTGGGGCGAATTCCTGGGATATACGATGGGGAGGCCGGCGGCGAATGGGATGCCGGGATGATTGCGCCAGGGCGGCAGATGGGGGTCTTCAAGCCTGGGGAACATGACTTGGAAATAATGGAACTTATGCATGGCCGTGAATCGCGCTCGTGAGTCTTGCTCGGACAATACCGACTCACAAATCCCGCATCACGACATCACGCCGCTTCGGCCACCGGCTGACTGGTGAACCGCAGAGCGTCGCCTTGGTAGTCCACCACCACATGGGTGCTATCGTGGATCTCACCCGCCACAATCTTGCGGCCGAGGCTGGTTTCCAGCTCCTTCTGCAGGAGCCGCTTCAGAGGCCGGGCGCCGTAGACCGGGTCGTACCCGGCGCGCGAAAAGTGTTCGAGCGCAGCGTCGGTCAGCTCGATCTCGATCTTGCGTTCGGCCAGTCGCGACCGCAGCCGAGTGAGCTGGATGGCGATGATCTGCTTCAACTGCTCGCGGGTCAGGCTGTGGAAGACGACCACCTCGTCGACGCGATTGAGGAACTCCGGCCGGAAGTGCTGGCGCAACGCCTCAAGGACCTCCGCCTTCATGTGTTCGTAGGATTCCGGGTCGTCGCCGCCGCGGTAGCTCAGGATGAGTTGGCTGCCGACATTGGATGTCATGATGACCACGGTGTTCTTGAAATCCACCGTACGTCCATGGCCGTCCGTCAGCCGTCCGTCGTCGAGGATCTGCAACATGACGTTGAAGACGTCGTGGTGCGCCTTCTCGATTTCATCGAAGAGGATGACCGAGTACGGCCGGCGCCGTACCGCTTCGGTCAGCTGACCACCTTCTTCATAGCCGACGTAGCCCGGCGGTGCGCCGATCAAGCGTGCCACGGTGTGCTTCTCCATGTACTCGGACATGTCGACGCGCACGACCGCGGCCTCGTCGTCGAACAAGAACTCCGCCAAGGCTCGGCCGAGTTCGGTCTTGCCCACGCCGGTGGGCCCAAGGAAGATGAACGATCCGATCGGACGATTCGGGTCCTTGATGCCGGCGCGCGCACGGATAACCGCATCGGCCACCGCGGTCACTGCCTCGTCCTGCCCGACGACACGCTTGTGCAGCTGCTCCTCGAGATGCAGGAGCTTCTGCATCTCCCCTTCTATGAGCTTGCTCACCGGGATGCGGGTCCAACGAGACACCACCTGAGCGACATCGTCCTCGTCGACCTCTTCTTTGATCAGCCGTGTGCCGCCTTCCTTCTTGGCCAGCTCCTGCTCCTCGCTCGCCAGTTGGCGCTCCAGTTGCGCCAAGGTGCCATATTTCAGCTCGGCGACACGGTTCAAATCGTACAGGCGTTCGGCCTTGTCGATCTCGACCTTGGTCTCCTCGATGCGCCGGCGCAGCTCGCGCAGTCGCCCGATGGCGCCCTTCTCCAATTCCCAGCGAGCCCGCAGGGCATCGGCGTCGGCCCGCAGATCACTCAGTTCCTTCTCGAGCTTCTCCAGGCGGGAGCGCGAAGCCTTGTCGGTCTCCTTCTTCAGCGCCTCGCGTTCGATCTCCAACTGCATAACGCGGCGTGACACCTCATCCAGATCGGTCGGCATGGAATCGATCTCGGTGCGCAACTTGGCGGCCGCTTCGTCGACCAGGTCGATCGCCTTGTCGGGCAAGAAACGGTCGGTGATGTAGCGCTGCGACAGCATGGCGGCGGTCACCAGGGCGCTGTCCTTGATGCGCACGCCATGATGCACCTCGTAGCGCTCGCGCAGGCCACGCAGAATCGAGATGGTATCCTCGACCGACGGTTGGTCCACCAGGACGGGCTGGAAGCGCCGTTCCAACGCGGCATCTTTCTCGACATGCTTGCGGTACTCGTCGAGCGTCGTGGCGCCGATGCAATGCAGTTCGCCGCGGGCCAGCATCGGCTTGAGCAGGTTGCTGGCATCCATCGCGCCCTCGGCCGCGCCCGCGCCAACGACGGTGTGCAGCTCATCAATGAACAACACGACCTCACCACCGGCGTCCTGCACCTCTTTCAACACCGCCTTCAGGCGTTCTTCGAACTCGCCCCGGAACTTGGCCCCGGCAATGAGGGCTCCCATGTCGAGCGCAACGACGCGGCGGTCTTTCAGCCCCTCCGGCACGTCCTTGCGCACGATGCGTTGCGCCAGCCCCTCGACGATCGCGGTCTTACCGACACCGGGCTCGCCGATGAGCACGGGGTTGTTCTTGGTGCGCCGCGACAGCACCTGGATGACGCGCCGGATCTCCTCGTCGCGGCCGATGACGGGATCCAGCTTGCCCTGGGCGGCAAGCTGGGTCAGATCGCGCCCGTAACGCTCTAAGGCTTGGTACGTAGCCTCGGGGCTCGGGCTCGTCACGCGCTGGCCTCCTCGGATCTTCTGCAGCGCGGCCATGAGCGATTCGCGCGACACGCCCTGATCGCTCAGCAGCTTGGCGGTCCGCCCGCGCTCCTCGATGATGGCCAGCAGCAGGTGCTCCAAGCTGACGTATTCGTCCTTCAGGGTCGCGGCTTCGGCTTCCGCGCGGGTGAGCGTCCGATTGAGTTGCGGCGTGACGTAGATTTGTTCAGGCGCGCCGCCGGGGCCGCTCACCTGCGGCAGGCGGTCGAGTTCTTGGCTGATGCGCTGTTTGAGTGCCGCCACGTTGGCCCCAGCCGCTTCCAAGATGGCAGGCGCGAGACCGTCCGCTTGCTCCAGCATGGCCAGGAGGAGATGTTCCACATCCACCCCCTGGTGGCTCCGGCGCCTGGCGATCGATTGCGCCTCGCGCAAGGCGTCCTGTGACTTTTCTGTAAAGCGACCGATATTCATACGCGTGGAACATAATCATCAATCGCCCCGAGGCAAGTCTGCTGCCGGCACCCAGCGTCGAGACGTCGTGCGGGCCAACAGCGGCGTTGCGATCATTCCAAAGACGAAACCGCAGTCAGGGAAGGTTGCGTTGACAAACCAGATCCGGCGCAGCTACGGTGACCGTGTGAAGGGTTGGGCAACACCAACGACCGCTGGCACGAGGAGCGAAACGATGGCCACAAATGAAAAGGATCGTCTCGGTGACAAGCTGCGCGATGCCGAACGCGCACGGGAAGACGCGTACTTCGCCGAGCGCGACCGGGAGTTAGTGGCGAAGCTGCGCCGTGTGAAAGAGAGCGACACGGAAGCCGTTCTCAAGCAGGCGGCGCGCATGCGCTGTCCGAAGTGCGGCGAGCATCTCCACCAGCGCAGCCTCAACGGCGTAGAGGTCGAAGAATGCGCCGCCTGCCGCGGCATGTGGCTCGACCAAGGCGAGCTGGAGAAGATCGGTCAGCGTGAGGCTGACGGCTGGATCGCCCGCTGGCTGCGAACGGAATTCCCAAAAACTACGTGATCGGGAATCGTACGCGCTGACGATGCGCGGCCGAGCACGATTCCCGATCACGATTCACGACTAATCCGACATGTGCGTCAGGTGATGCAGCGTGAAGTAGTCGTCGTCAAATTTGTTCTCGATGAACTGTGAGCTGTAGCGGCCACCTATCCCGGAACGATTCGTCTTATCGTTCACGCCGACCACCATGTTCGGTGTCACCGCCGTGTCACCCTCCGCGTTTTTCGACCAGTGGTAGGCACACATGGCGTTGTAAAAGTACTCGCCGGCACGGTTGTGTACCATCTTCCACCAGATGCGATACATTTCCTTGTCCATGTACATGACGACCTTGCCGAAGTTGTAGTATGGATCTTCGGACTCACCCTCGATAATCCATACCGGCCGGGGGACCATCTGTAGGTTGTCGACGATGAGCCACGGTGCCCCCTTGGCCCCGGGCGTCTCGTACCCCGCTTTGAAATACGGGATATCCACTTCCCAGCGGGTTGGGCTGACCTGCTTCTGCGACAGTGGATACGGATTGAGCACCGCCCCTAGCACATTCCCTTCTCCCACCAGCTTCCACTTGTAATACTCGACCTTGCCGCTATAGCAGTTGACGTCGTCACCGAAGATGTCGAGACCGGCGACGGGATCAGAACGCGTGGCGGCATTGACGCGGCGGACCCGGCGCGTCTCGGGCAGATAGAACCAGATCTGATCTTGCGAGGTCCAGTCGTTCAGGACCTTGGTCAAGCCGGCGGCGCCATCGACGTCCTGCGGCTCGAGCAGGTCGGTCATTTCGGTCATACGCAGGTTTTCCGGATTGGGAATCGGTCCGGCGGAACGGCCGAGGTAGGAGTTTATGTGCAGGAACAGCTTCAGGCGCTTGAATTCGCCACTGCTGTCCACGCCATTGATGGTGAAGGTTGCACCCTGGCCATTGCCCATCTGGTTGGCGGCGTTGAAGTTCCACGCCATCTTGCACGCGGCTTCGGGATCCTTGGGATCGATCTTCGGAAACGGGTAACCGAAATAAAAGTCCGGCATCTTGCCGGTCTTGACATCTTTCAAGCCACAGTACTTGCTTTCGATGTCGTACTTGCCGGCATTGGCCTCGCTGGCGTCCCAGAATTTCTTCGAGTAATTCTGGTGGAACTTTTCCGGGTCAACGGGCACGACCTTGTACGAGTAGTCGCCACTCTTCACCCGGTTCAAGATGACCTCGGGAAGCAGATCCTTGCCGAGCTGCCAATTGTTGCTGTCGAGGACCCAGGGTTTGCTTTGGTCCTCCGCACGGACGGAACTACCGAGCAACAGCGCCCCCACTACCATACAGAAAACCCACAGGGGCAGCGCACACTTTCCAATTTTCATAATGCACCCTCCATATAGAAATCACCGTCCGTCAACTTGCCGCCGCCAGTTCGTGCACCACCAGTCTCGGTTTGCGGTTCACCAGGAACCCGGGACGGAGCGCCTTCACAAACGCCGGAACCACGACCAGGCCTCCGAGGGTGTTGAAGGTCATCAACAGCGCCAGCAAGAATCCCATTTCGGCCTGGAATTTCAAATCGGAGAGCCAGAAGAAGATCGTGCCGGCAACCATGGTAGTCGCAGTGAAAATGATCGCCTTGCCGGTCGTTGCCGTGGCATAGTCCACGGCCTCATCGAGCTTGCCGATCTCGTCGTAGGTGTCGATCATCCGACTGAAATGATAAATCCCGTAGTCCACCCCGACGCCGGCCCCCGCAGCGGCGATCGGCAGGGAATTGACGTTGAGGTCGATGTGGATCAGCACCATCAGCGCTTCGGCCGCAAGTTGCGAGAGAATCACCGGGATCATCAGAATCCCGGCCGCGTACCACGAGCCGTAGGTGAGGTAGAGGCAGAAAGTCACGACGAAATAGATGAGGCCGAGGTTGATCCAGTAGGAGCTCTCGACCGCCTGATTGACCGCGGCCAGGATGCCGAACAGGCCGCCCGCATAGCGGAACCGGACCTCGCCACCGGTGTACCGGTCGGCGAACTCCTTGGCATGGGCAATCGAGTTCATGATGATGTCGTGCGAGTAGTCGCGGAACAGTGTGATCACCGAGCCGTACCGGCCGCTGCTGTCCAGAAACATGTTGAGAGAGTTCGCCGCCGCGTTTTGCTGGAACTGGTAGATGACCTGACCGATCTCCTTGGGATTGACCGGCACCAGTGCCCACTTTGGGTCGCCGTCGTGCTGCAAGCCTTCGAGCTGTTTGACGATATCCACAATCGTAATCGTCCGGCTGGCACCCCTGACCGCCTGCATGTGATCGGCCATTTCGTCGACGGCGGTGAGTGCGCCCTCCCCCTTCATCCCGTCGGGCCGCATGCCGTCCGCGATCAAGATCAGCTGGCTGGCCCCCAAAAACTTCTCGTTCAGTTTTTTGTAGGCAACATTGTACGGATGCTCCGGAAAGAGGAGCGCCGCGCCGGGAGTCATGTCACCGACTTTGAGTGTCCACCCCCACATCGGCAGAACGAGGTACAGCGCCACGGTGATCCCAATCACCACCCAACGCCGTGAGCCTTCACTGGCGTTGATGACAAGCTGCGTAACGGCGGGGTATATCCGCTCCGAATAGGTCAGCCAGTACCATCCAATGATTGGCGTAATGGCCAGAAAGGCCCATCGCCCATCGACCAGATCCATCCAGCTGAGCACCACAGCACCAGCAATGATCCCGCCGAGCAACGCCGTGGCGGTTCCGACACTCAGCGGCTCCGTCTTTTGCTGCGCGTGTGCGTCCGGTGGCGGCGGAGGATTGATGTACGAGAGAATGATCGGATGCAGCGTCACCACGCTGATGAACATCGACACAACCCAGAAGCTGGCGAAAATCGCCACTTTCTGGATCAAGGGAATTGGCGCCACCGCAACGATCAGCAGGCCGACGCCATCGGCAACAATCGAAGCGATGGCCGGCGGAAAGAGGTGCGAGTACGACACTACGATCGCCTGATGCTTGTCCCGTAGGCGGTAGAACTCTTCGTGGTAGCGGTCCATCGACTGCACCGAATGACTGAGCGCCCGCGCCGTCAGGAAGATCGGGATGACCAGCACGAGGGGATCGACGCTGAATCCGAGCAACGCCGCGGTCGCCAGCCCCCAAATACTGGACAGAATGCCGGAGAAGATAGGCACCCAAATGCCCGTCCACGTGCGAAAATACGCGTAGAGCAGAAACCCGAGCGCCACGAAGGTGAATCCAAAAACGAACTTCAGCTGTTGTGCATACTGGAGCACGGAAGTGTACAGCCACGGGAAGCCAGTAATATAGATGGTGTGATTGGCGTCTTCCTCGGCGCGCTTCAGTTCCATCATCCGGTCGTTCAAGTACTGGAAATCCAGCGCCTCCTCCCAGAAGCCCGTGTTGACCACGGCCGCGGTATCGTCGTGGGACACGTAGACTCCGCGAATGTTGGGGTTGGCGTACACGGCAAAGCGGACTCGCTCCGCGTCCTCTTGGGTTTGTGGCACACCCGGGTAGAACACCGGTCGGACCTGCACCGATCCCTGCGACACCGTGGCGCTGTTCACCGCCGGATGGGCGATGGAGAGAATCTGATACGGCACCACGCCTTTCGTATTGATCATGAATTTGGTGATGCGATCGAGTTTCTGCAGGGTCTCTGGGTTGTAGATGTCGCCCTTCTTCACCTCGAGAATCACGTTCATGACGTTGGCGGTGCCAAACATGCGCCGGAACTCGTTGTAAAACTGGATGTATGGGTGACGCCGGGGATAGAAATCGAAGAAGTCGGTATGCAGCCGCAGGTCCTTCATTGAGTAAGCGAAGAACCCCGTCATGACGGCAACCAGGATCGCCACCCCGCGGCGATTGCGGAGTAGGAACCGCAGGTACGCTTCAATCCATCGCTGCGGAATCATTCTGAGAAAAACCTCCTGACGGGATCGCTAGAAGCGCTCTTTCAACGGCGTGAACTTGTCGCGATCCGCCACCAGGACCAACCCGCCGGCACCGACAATGAAGCCGCGCCCATCAGGAAGCAGGCTCAGCGCCCGTAGCCAACTGCTCCCCATCTGCACGGGCACCTTGACCAACTCCCAGGTGACGCCGGCGTCCTTGCTGTTCAAGAGGAACCCACTATTCCCGACCGCCCACCCGTACGCGCCACGCACGGCCACGTCGAAGAGTGAGAGCGAGAAGCCCCAGGGCGTCTGGATCTCTTGCTTCTGCCAGGTTCCGCCGCCGTCCGTTGTACGGAGCAGCGTGGATTCGAGTCCGACCGCCCATCCGCGCCGCTGATCAGCAAAGAAGATACTGAAGAGCGTACTCTCCACCGGACTGTTCTGCGAGTGCCAGGTCAGGCCGCCGTCGGTCGACGCCAAGATGACGCCGAACTCGCCCACGACCCAGATGTGCTCCGGGTCAGCGAAGGAGATTCCGGAGAGCACCACGTCTCCTGGCTCAACCACTTCGGCCACATCGGGAGGCAACTTGACGTCCGTGGGAAGCACAACCTTGGTCCAAGTGGTCCCACCATCGTCGGTCCGCAGCAGCGTCCCGAAGTCACCCACAGCCAAGCCACGCTGGGTATTCGCGAAGGCAATGCTCAGCAACTGTCGGTTGGTGCCGCTATTCTGTTTCTGCCACGTGGTGCCGCCGTCGCCGGAGTGCCAGATCTGCCCCGCCTGGCCGGCAGCCCACAGCTGAGCCCTGTCCGGACAGGTTATGCTGACCGCAACGCGCTTCGTGCCCGGATCCTGCCGCTCCCAGGTCTTCGCGCCATTCACCGTATGGAATGTTCGGCCGAGATCGGCAATCACCCATCCTTCTTGGTCACTGACGAAGCAACTGGAAAAGAGATTCTGCCGCAGATCCGCTGCCGACAGCGGCTCGGCTGCGGCACCGTCACGAACACCACCCATTACCGCTGCAACCGCGACGGCGACAAGCGCGCCCCTCAGCATACGCCCTCTTTCACAGCAGCCGGAGCCAGGAACGCCCTTCGCCGGGAGTCGTCCGCTGTGGAGTCGCCAACACAATGCATGCAATGTCATCAGAGCACATATTCGAAACGGAATTCAACGTTATCTCGATCCTTGAGCAGACTGACGCCGCTTCCACCCTTGTACGTGTGGGCGTCGATGATGGTGTAGTTGACGATGAAGCGGAAGGGATCATGGCTGATGGTGAGCGCGGGTTGGTAGAGGATGGCGCCGCCCCAATCGTAGAAGAAGGTGACCCCTGGATTCACCGTGCCGCTGCGGTACGAGGTCCCGATGAACAACGTGTGCAGGAACGTGTCAGCCGGCTGCCCAACGAAAACGGGTCCGAGACCCGTGTAACGAGTACCCGCGAAAACTGGGGCGTACGAGCCCACATCAAGCGGCAACACCTCGCGGTCCGGATTGATGGAGCCATTTGGAAGAAAGATGGGACCGTTAGAAGCAGCATCCAGAATGTGCTTGTAGAAGAACTGCGTCGAGACGAGAAACGTTTGATTGGGGTTGAGGGACCGAATCCACACGTTCGAATCGAGGCCGAGCACAGCATTCATTGAATCCCGAACCCGCCATCCGCCGGTCGTGCGATTAGCCGACGTTACGTTCAGCGGGTTGAAGACGAACGGATCGAGCTGCCCTTGGGTGAAGGCTGGCTCGTTCTTGAAATACGCGACCTCGGAACGCACGACGGTATAGAACTGAGGCACGGCAAAGGTTGTGGATGCACCCGTGACCTGGACCCTCGGTGCGGTCTGAAATGCCCGCGTTGGGGTGCCGCAGTGTGACCCTGTGACCCCGGATTCTGGGGTACATGGTAGTCCGTCGTCGAAGGCATAAAACAGACCTGGTATGCTCCTGTTTGGGGGGTTCGTGACGATCTGAAGCGCCGGGGTATCGAAGTACGTGTAGTAGTGAGCCAGGCTGAAGGTGGCGTCGAACGCGTTGAATTTCAGTAGAAATCCCCCCCGTGCGTCATTGAAGGTCCGCGTGGGTGATTGTGTGAAAGTTCGGGTGTTGTTGTCCGGGGCACCGAGAGCGGGCAAGGCCCATGCCGAACCCGCTGGCGTGCCCGGCACGAATCCGACTTTGTTGTCAATCGCCACATAACCTTCCAGGTACATTTCACTGATCGGACCGAAGCTCCCGATGTAGTAGTTGCCGAGGGCCATATCGAGGGGAACCCGGCGTTCGTCCAGCGAGATCATGAAGCCGCCAAAGCTGTTGTCCAGCGGGTTGATATGGTCCAACAATTGAAAACTGTCGGTCTCGCCCCAAGAAAGGAGCTGCCGGCCCACCCGCCAAAACAAGTTACCCGCATCGCCCTGGACATAGGCTTGAAACAGCCGCTCCCTGTCGGTACCGATCTTCCGTAGTTCGCTGCGTGTGCCACCCACGTCGACCCAGGCTTGGCCATGTACGACCTGTCTACCGATCAGGAGAAGAGGCGCCTTGGTCAATCTCGCCTGTCCAAATGCGGTGGCGGTGCTGTATTCGGTGGGCCCCCAGTCATAGAGCCCTTCTCCCTCGCCGCGGAAGGTGACATGGTAGGCGAGCCGCCTCAGCTTGAGGGGCAGATCGTTCAGCAAGCTCAGTGGACCGGCGCCCGACTTGAGCATCCGGCTGAGATCATGGTTGAGCTCCGCTTCGATGAAAAAACGGTTCTGCCTCAGGTGCCCTCCCGCTGAGAATGGGAAGGTGCCTTTACTGAGAATATTGTCGGGCGTATCTGGTGGTCCGTTGTGCGTGCTTTCCGTGCCAACGCGGGCGTTGACGTAGGTCCGCGCCTCGAATGTGAGGGTCTCATCTTTGTCCAACGGAATTCCGGGAGCCTGCGTGCGCCAGAGTAGCAGCGAGCCAATGACCAACCCCGCGACCCGCCAAGACCACATCCCACTCCCTGCCATTAGGACCTCCTCTCTGACTCGACGTCGTCCGAATGATGCAACAAGGACAGATTGGCGTCTGCGCTCCCATATGCGAGCCTCGATTAGATTGTCAAGCAATTTCTGCACTGCGCGGCTTCGGCGGCGCAGCATGACACGCTTCGCGGCCTGCGGGTTCGTGTCGCTGGTGGCACTCACCGGCACCCTCAGCGCTGCGCTGGCATTGGGCGATCCTGCTGTACGGCTCGGCGAAGTTGTTCGTATAGCGGGTGCCGACATCGGCATGCTCCGTGGCTACCGCATCGATCAACTGACGCTCGTCTCCTGCGTTCGGGCCGCCTGCCGTGCAATTCCGTTCCAGATCGATGAGCGCGACGCGATGGGCAACTGGGTGCTCGATCAAGGGCCGGAGGTCAACGCTGGTCAAGCCTCCGGAGTGCTCGATCACAAGGCTCTCCTCCTTTTCATGGCCGCTGACGCAGGCGATCAGGTGCGACGCGCCGATCTCCCGGGTTCACCCGCCGCGGAGATTGCGGTGCATGACCCGTTGTTGAGCACAACCTGCTGGGCATACCTGGTTGCGTTTCCGCACGTAGCCCCGCGCTCCGAGGTTTCCTATGTTCGCTATGATCCCGCCAACGACCGCGTTGGTGGACGGCGAGTCAGCCTGGGGTTCAACAACGGCGTGCCCGACCATTTGGCGGTGACAGGCGCAGGTGGTGACACACCGGACGGGCCGAACCTGCTGGATCGGCTCAAGGTCCGGGCAACGGCCACGTTCCTCTGGGGACTGATCCGCTTCTCGCGCGATGAAAGCGATCTGCGCACCGAGTTTGTTGCCTGGCGGCAAGGGCCGATCCGGGTCATCCGGCGCCAGCGGCAATGGGTCCGAATCGGGTGGGGCATCCGCTCGCCGACGTTCGGATCCTATACCTATTTCTATCGCGACTTCGCCGAACTGCCGGTGAGTCTCCGGCTGAATTTTCCACCACACTATTTCTTCGGTGGCATCACGGTGCGTGCCGTCCTCGACTTCAGGGACCTCAGGGGCTGGTCGGTGCTGACTCCGAGTTTGCCAGCGCCTATCACCATCGACGGCACCATGACGAAAGAGAAAGCCGCCGTGAACGATTCGGCCGATTCATGGTTCGCGTTGCGGGGTGCACAGATAACCTTGGTGCAAACGATGGACGTCAGCCCATCCTTGGCGACCGTTCGCCGCCGTCTCCTCTACCGTGAGAGCGCGAAGCCAAGCCCACCCGAAGCCGTCCCCGGTGAGGAGCCTGGAGTCGGTTTCAACCTGGACCGATGGGAACAAGTCGGTGCAGGACTGCATCAGCTCGAATCCGTGAGCTACGCCCTGCCACCGGAGGTCGACGCGCGCGCCTTCATGGCCGCGCGCAGCACCCCCTTGCAGGTGACGGTTCAGCCGCCCCGCGATTGAAAGGGATGATTCGACACGTTGCTGATCCGTCGCCAGACTTCTTACGCGGGCACACCTCCACGTCGTTCTTGACAACCCGCCACTAGCTGTACAAACATCGTTACGGGTTCCGTTGGGACGGACAGCCAACAATGCTGAGTAGTAGAGGGTGTGTATCCGGGTCCACCGTCGGGGATCACGGGAAGTCGTTCTTCGCTGATAGTGACCGAACAGAACGGGGGAGTTGCTGATGCCAGCCCGCCGGCGCGCGGGAGCCGCAGCACTTGAGCCGCACAAGGCGGGTCGTGAGCGAGAGCGGTTGGCCGACATCGGCGCCATCGCCGCCCAAATCGTTCACGATCTCGGGAATCCCTTGGCAGGGCTGTCGATGCAGGCGCAGCTGCTCTTGCGCCGCGCCCAATCCGGCGAGGTTTATCCGGCCGACGCGGTGCGCAAGCCGGCCGAGCAGATTCTCACAACGGTCCGCCGGCTTGAGGGGCTGGTGAAGGAGTTCATGGCCGCTGCCCGCGAACCGCGCTTGGAGCTGAACGCCGTCCATCTTCCGCGCTTGCTGCAGGAGGTTCTCGATTTCTGGCAGCCGTTGGCCAAGGCCCGGGCGATCGACATCCGTATGATTACGGACGACGCCGGGGAGATCCGGGCAGACTCAGCACAGCTGCGGCGGGTGATCGAGAACCTCATCAAGAACGCCATCGAGGCGATCGACTGCGGCCCGGGATGCGTCAGCATCCAGGTGGGCGTGCTGACCCCAGAAACCGTCCGCGTTTCCGTGGAGGATACCGGGCCAGGAATCCCCGACACGGTAGAACCGTTTCGGCTATTTGAAACCACTAAGGCGGAGGGGACGGGCCTCGGCCTCGCCGTCGCGAAGCAAATCGTCCTGGCCCATGGCGGTGGCATCCGCTTTGCGCACCGAGAGCCGCATGGGACCGTCTTCCATATCGACCTGCCCCGCCAAGGCCCCCCAGAACCACGCGGGCGGGGAGATGATTACTCCGCCGACAACTACTTCATCTAGCCCCTCCGCCCAAGAGCCGGATCAGATGCGGCCGTAACGTGCTGGCGGGAATAATGCTGTGGAGCGAGCCCACATCTCGGGCGCGTTCCACGGTATGCACCGCATCGAACTCGGCGGCCAGTTCTGCCCGCTTCTCAAGCATGACTTCTCCCATTGTCCGCTCGAGGGCCTCACGCGGTGCGCCGGTCATGCGGAGCCAGGCAATCCGTCGGTCGGCCGCCGCACGCGCTCGGACCTCACGCGGGAAGACCACCGCCGCGGCAGCGGAGCCGCCGATGACCGAGGCGTACGAGCCCTCCAGCGCGGCGGCGTACAGTCGGTCGTTGAGCGCCCGGGAAAACACCACGTAAGCCCCACCGTGGTAACGGGAGACCACCACGAACAGCAGCGGCCCCTGAAAGTTCACGACCGCACGGGCAATCTCGGCACCGTACTCCAGTTGAAGCTTGCGCATGGATTCGGGTGAGCCGTCGAAGCCCGACAGATTTGCCAGGATCACCACCGGCCGATTGCCGCTGGCAGCGTTCAACGCGCGCGCCACCTTCTTCGACGACAGCGGGAACAATGTGCCGCCGCTCCAGGTGGCAGGTCCGTCCAGAGGCCGGTAGCCCTCGCGCGGTAAGTTCTGGCTTTCGATTCCGATCAGGCAGACGGGCTGCCCGCCGAGGTGCGCGTCCCAAACGATCGCCATCTCCGCGCCGGCCATCGCCCGCCAGCGCTCGAGCTGGCCGCCGTCTTGATCGATCAATGCCCCCATCAGCGCGCGCATCGCAAACGGCCGCTTGCGTCCAGGGTTGATACCGTCGTTGAAGACATCCCCCACCGTGCGGAACTCTTGGCCGTCCTGTGGATCGAACGGCGTCTCCGTGACCGGGCGATCTGCCGGATCGGTGGTCGACCAGCGGCGCGGCCCAGGCTCGCCCGCAACCACGTGGGTGTAGCCGTAGTGTTGGTAGAGGATGCGGTAGGCGTCGACCAGGCTGTGGGCATAATATTGCGCTTCCCCATTGGGCCCCATGATCCGCTCGAAGCCGCCGATCGCCACTTCGTCCTCCGCAGAGACCGCCCCAGAGGCTTCCAGCGCCGCACGGCCGGTCAGGACCATCGAGGCAGTCGGGGTCATGATCAGCACGCCACGCGTGTGCATGAGCATCGTGCTGAGTGCGTTGAAGTAGCTCTGCGCACCGACGTTCACGCCATGCACGATCACGTGGATGACACCGCCCGCCTGCGTGAAGGTGACAATGCGGCGCACCACGCGTGCGGTCGCATCCAGATTCTCCGTGCCACTGTCGATCGCGATGCGGGCACCGCTCGACACCGGCAACCACTCCAGCGGGAGCCGCAACCGCTCGGCGAGATCGATGGCGGCCACAATGCGGTCGCACTCTTCCTTGCCGAGCGCACCCATGTCGACCGTGGGATCGGAAAGAATCAGCACCCGCCGCATGCCCTCGGGCACCTTATCGGTCGGCGTCGAGATGATCCCGAAGACGACCGAGCCGGTGTTCAGCCCATATGGCCGACCGGCGACACTGACGGCCGCCACAGGCACGGCGGTCGGGTCAAGGTCATACTCTTCGAACATGCCGCTCGGTAGGTCCCCAGCCGTCGCATCGTACCGCCCGTTACCACCCGAGCCGCCAGTCAGCAGACGCAGGATTTCGTACGGGTAGACCACCCCGCGCCGCCGGGCCTCGGCCACCTTGCGCTCGTAGTCGCTCGCTGGCCGCAGCGGTTCCCGATGCGGCTCGCGCCACGTGGTCGCTATGCGGCTGCCGGTGGGATCGGCGATGACGATCTCAACCGTGCGCGCGCGCTCGCCCAGGACATGGCGATCGATCACCGGCAAGCGCACGACGACCTTCTCCAATCCGAGATGCCGCGTGGCCGGGGCCAAACGGCGCGCCATGCGCTCGACCGTCGCCGCATCGAGCGAGACCTCGGGTGCAACGAACAGCGCGATCCGGTTCCAGTGCAAGCGCCGCCGCTGATCACGCGCCCCCAGGATTGCGCGTAGTGCCCGGGTGGCCGCGTCAAAGGCACGCTCGAACGTCGCCACCTGGAGGAACGCGTCCGGCTCGTCCTCGAGCGGTCCCCGCACATCGGCTAGGACGAAGACCCGCTCGTCACCTGGTACCTCACGACTTCGACCATAGAAACTGTAGATGTCCTCCGAGCTGTCGAGGCGTTCAAGGTCGAAACGAGCGAGGCGGTCGAGATCAATGCGAGCCGCCGTCTCTGGGTGTATGCCGTGGAGATCGCGCCGCTCCACCACACCCTGCGGTGATGCGACAAACGTCCTGTGTACCATGGCTGCGCCGGGTGTCAGCACGGTCACCGTCAAACGGCGCGCTGGCAGGGAGGACAGCAGGGCGATCTCCGAGAACGCGTCCGGTTCGTCAGGCCCACGGCTCTTACCATGGCCGGTCTCTCGGTCGACCAGGGCCTGCCGGCCAGGTGCAATCACGATCAGCTCGATCGCCTCCACCGGTAGTGCCTCGCGGGATGCCCAGTCACACAGCCGCTCGAGCGTCTGACGGACGGACTCGCGGTCGCACACGCCGCCGACGATGACGCGTCCGTCGGGGAACTCGATCCGTTGCACCGCAGCCTGGCGTCGAGGCGGCACCACGCCTGCCAGGGGAACGCTCGCAGGGTACAGTCGCCGCAAGGTGGCCATCACGGCGACGGCGCGGCGGCGCGGATCGGTATCGTCGAACCACCCCTCCACGCGAGCGAAGACGGCGCGCGGTGCGGCGGCCAGCTGGCGCAGCACGGCTTCGGGCGGCTCGCGGAAAGAGGCCTCTGCTGCCGTCAGCCAGGCGGACAGTGGCTGTCCCCGGCGGGCGTGCTGGCGCTCCAGTGTCGGGGCTTCGAAGATGACATGCTGCGCTTCAATCGCAGCGTCGGCCAAGGCATCGGGCACCTGCCCGCGCATGCGCGCTATGCGCGCCAGCGCCTTTGCCAGCGCACGGTCATCGTCGAGCGCAACGCCAGAGCGTGCGAGTGCAACCACGCGGCGCATGACGCCCATCACCAGCCGGTGGCGCAACTCGGACGCACGCTGCGACGCCAGCAGCCGCAGCAAGGCACGCTGCAGGACATCGCTCGGAGAAAGATCCGGAACCCCGTAATGCCGGAGCGCCTTCCGTAACAGCGCCAGAAAGCCTTCGGCTAGACCCGCGCCGCCGGCCCGCAGGCGGCGGACAAAGGTGCGCAGCCGCGCCTCGTTTGACGGCCGCAGCACCCCCGATGCGGCCAGACGTGGGGTGCGAATGAACAGCTGCTCGATGTCGGCGAATGCGGTCAGCTCGTTCCGAATCTCCGCCAGCTCGCGCCGGAAGGTCTCGGACAACCCGTCCGGCAGCGCGGCGTCGAGCAGGGCCAAGAGCAGCTCGCCGCGGTGAGCGTCGGCGTCGTAACCAAGCAGGAGACTCCGGATTTCCTCGCGCTCGGCGGCGACAGCGGCGTGCCGGGCTGCCGCCGCCGCACACTCGACCACTCGGAAGTCGGGCGTGTGTGGCGGTTCTCCGCCGTCCGGCGGGAAGAACAGCGTCAGCGGGTCGGGGTGGTCGGGCAGCCGCAACCGCGCACCGGGTTCGTCGGCGGCCGTGTCCGCGCTGGGATCGATCACTAGGAGCACGTCGCCGGCCGCCACCTGCTCGCCTTGATGCACGCGAACTTCTTTGACCACACCGGGTACCGGCGCGTGCACGGCAACTTCCATCTTCATCGCTTCCAGCAGGCCGATTGGCTGCCCCGCCACCACCCGGTCACCAGGCTGAACGTGCAGCGCAATCACCAGCGCCGGCGTGCCGGCACACACTTGGCCGGCGGTTTGCCTTCCGAAACGGTGCGGGCGTCCCTCGATCTCGACCCGCACACTGGCCTCGCTGACGTCGTACAGCACCCGCAGTATCTGTGCGCCCAGCATCAACCGCGCGGCATGCGGGCTGTCTTCACGCAGGGTGGCGGTTACGGCGCACCCATCGAGACAAACGCGATAGCGCCAGGCACCGAGGGCAAACACTTGCAGCTGGTATGGCTCACCACCGTATCGGAGGTCGATTTGCTGCCCGCTTGACGGCGGCACACGCCACAGTAGGAGATTCGCCGTGTCGGCGTAGAAGTTCAGCCGCGCGGCATGGCGGGCTTGTTGGTAGGCCAGGATTGCAGCCACCATTAGCGCCTCAACTGCAAACTGATCACGCGCCCGCTCAGCGGCCCAGCGATCGAGCCACGTCGTATCGATCCCCCCGGCGCAAAACTCCGGTGCCGCGAGGAGATCGAGGAGGTAGCCCTTGTTGGTGGCGCCACCGGCAATCACCAACTCGAGGTCGCTGAGCGCACACGCCAGCCGCACCCGCGCTTGCTCCCGCGTGTCGCCGGTGGCGATGACCTTGGCGACCAGCGAATCGAAATCGGCCGGGATGATGCTGCCCGCCACGACGCCGGTATCCACCCGCACCGACGGGGCAAGCGGCGGATCGAACCGGACGACACGCCCGGGAGCTGGAAGAAAGCCGGCATCCGGATCTTCCGCGCACACACGCGCCTCGATGGCCACGCCGTGGCACCGCGGCGCCACGGCCGGTAGCGACTCACCACGCCCGATACGAATCTGCAGTTCGACGAGATCGATTCCCGTGGTGGCTTCCGTGATCCCATGCTCGACCTGAAGCCGCGGGTTGACCTCGAGAAAATAAAACTCCGCCGAGGTCACGAGAAACTCGACGGTGCCGACGCCGCAATACCCGACGAGCATGGCCAAGTGCACCGCCGCCGCTTCCAACCTCCCCAGTCGCGTGGACGATAGACCGGTCGGCGGCGCCTCTTCGATTACCTTCTGATGGCGGCGCTGTACCGAGCAGTCGCGGCATCCGAGCGCGATCACGCGACCGTATGCATCGCCGGCGATCTGGACTTCGATATGACGGCCACCCACAATACGTCGTTCGAGAAACAGCCGGCCGTCACCAAAGGCGGCGCTGGCTTCTGCCGTGGCGGCTTGAAAGGCCGGGGCGAGTTCGGCCTCGGTGGTGACCATGCGAATGCCGCGTCCACCGCCACCGGCCGCCGCTTTGATGACTACAGGGTAACCCAGATCGCGAGCATACCGCAGCGCCGCATCCACGTGTGCAACTTCGCCACCGCTCCAGGCCGCAACCGGAATGCCGGCGCGCTGCGCGAGCTGCTTGGCGGCGATCTTATCGCCGATCTTTCGTATGGTAGCGCCGCTCGGCCCCAAAAACCGCAGGCCCTCGCCCACCACACGATCGGCAAAGTCGGGATCCTCTGCCACGAAACCCCAGCCCGGCCACACGGCGTCCGCTCCGCCCCGTCGCAGCGCATCCATGACCCGGGCGTGATCGAGGTAGGCACCGACGCCACCGCCGCGGGTCGGCAACGCGACCGCCACGTCGGCGTGCCGGACAAAAGGCGCATCACGGTCAATCTCGGTGTATAACGCGAGCGCCCTCAGCGTGCTCCGTTCCGCAGCCCGCAGCGCTTTGACCGCACGCAGGCAACGCACCGCGGCCTCGCCACGATTGACGATGCCAAGGCAGCAGATCGGATCAAACGTCACGCCGCGCTCCATCGAAGAGCATCCACGGCGGCAAAGGCCACGAAGCGACCGTGGTGCGACAATGACAAATCGATCGGCACCGGCTCTCCATGTCGCCGCAGCCGCGGTATCCGCGCCTCGCGCACGACGCTCAGTTCTCCGGGGGCCACACCCAGCGCCGCGGCGATCGCGGCAATCGCCATGCGCCGCACAGCGCTGCTGGGAGACTCGGCGCTTGCCTCCGCCACCCCTGCCAGCAGCCGCCGGCTCTGCCCGCGATGGCACGTCGCAATGACGTGGAGTGCCTCAGCGTCCGCGATTGCACGGAAGGATACGCAGCGGTTGCCACGCGCGACGGTTCCGGTTGTCGACCCGTCACCGTCGACCTCGCCAAGAAAGCAGACATCAGCGCGAGCCACACGATCCAGTTGCACGACAAACCGGGACGGTGCAAACCCGACGTGAGGATCGAGCTTGCGTAACAGCTTGTATGCGCTCTCCTTCGCGGCCCAAAGGGTCCAGCGCATGCGTACCGGCGCCGGGCTAGTCTGGATCAGGCACAGTTCACTGGGGCTGAACACCCGCCGATCGAACCGCGGGTGAGTTTTCCCTGGCTGGCAGTCCTGATCCGCGAGATCGACCACGTCGTTACCGACCATCGAAGTACTGCCGCTCCATATCCGCCAGCTCTTCTACAATGCGCCGTGTGATTTCGCGATCGCCGCGGAGGCCGTTGACCGCAGATGTCGGTGCAATGAGCCGCACCGCAACACGAAAGCGCTCGCTGTGCGCCGGCAGGTCCGAAAAGTCTGTTTGGTGGGCGCCGCGCAGATACACGCAGAGCACCCGGCAGCCCGGTAGCTCACGAACGATGCGCCCGACCCCATACGCTGCGCGCTCGATGTCGACGCGGCCCGTCCGGCTCCGGCCACCTTCCGGAAAGATCAGACCGGCATGGCCGTTCGCCAACACCGCAATGAACGAGTGCACCACCTGCATCACCTCGATGCGCGGCCCACCGCGGGTCACCGGGAGACACTTCATGATGTAAGCCAGGATCCGCGCCAGCGGTGAGCGGGCAAAGTTGTTCCGCTCCGGCATGTTCCACGGCAGGGCCGAGAAGTGCCGCACGTACCACCACGGAGACCCGAGCGCCCAGGCGATGATGGCGGAGTCAATCATCGTCAGGTGGTTTGCACAGATCAGCAACGGCCCATCGACTTCACGCCAGATGCGCCGGTACGCGCACCGGGCATCGGCCAACCGCTCGATACGGTAGCCGAACCACCAGCGCAGCAGCCCGGCCAGTACGGAGATCCACACCGGCCCGAGGACGCGACCGATCTCCCGCTGCAGCACGAGGGCGAGCCGCCGGCGCCGGAGCACGACCGGCTCGTCAGGAAGGTTTACTGCAGCTTCGTGCAAATCAAATGTACCGCGTCGCCCACCGTGTTGACGGTATCGACTTCGTCATCAGCCACCTCGATGCCGAACTCGTCTTCGAAGGCCAGCACCACGTCGACCAGCCGCGCCGAGTTGACCTTGAGGTCATCGAGGATGTTGGTTTCCGGTGTGAGGGCGGCCAACGCCGCCTCGTTCTTGACGTAGGGGGTGAGAATCTCCACCACCTTCTCAAACACCTCCGTTTGCTGCATACGTTTCTCTCCTTTCAACGTTGTCTGATTCGTTCCATTTGCGAAAGATCACGCAGGCGTTAACGTCGCCGAAGCCGAAACCGGCTTTGGCCATTACGCGCAGCGTGGGCATGACGCGGAACGTGTGCGGGATCGAGGCCGCGTACGGCAGAATTTCCGGGTGCACGTCCTCGCAGTTGATTGATGGATGAATGAAACCCCGGTGCAGCATCAGCACCGCGGCCACCGCTTCGATCGCACCCGCAGCGCCGAGGGCGTGCCCGATCATGGACTTGGTGGAAACTATGGGCGGAAACTGCTCGGGGGTGCGCTCCAGCGCCGCCGCCCACGCGCGCACCTCGTGCGGGTCGGCGCCGGTTGCCGTGAGGTGACCGTTAATGGCATCGACTTCATCGGGTCTGATGTTGGCATCCGCCAGCGCGCCGCGGACGCAGCGGCAAACGCCTTCGGGATTGGGAGCGGTCATGCTCCCGCCGCCGCGCTGGCCGCCGCAGTTGACCGCGACACCGAGCACTTCCGCATAGATCCGCACTCCGCGCTCCAACGCACTCTCCAGACTTTCCAGCAGCAGCACGCCAGCGCCAGCGCCCGGAACGAAACCGGCAGCCGAGGCGCTCATCGGTCGCGAGGCGCGCTCCGGTGTGTCGTTGTGCGTGCGGCATAGCACGCGCATGGCGTCGAAGCCCGCCCAGATGTAGTGACTCGATCCCTCCGAGCCGCCGCACAGCATGCGTGTCGCCAACCCGTGCCGGATGCGCAGGACGCCTTCCACAATGGCCTCGGTTCCGGTGGAGCAGGCACTGGAGTTGGTGGTCACCTGGTTGCCAAGGGCAAGCAGGCCGGCCACCTTGGCGGAGACCCCACTGCCCATCACTTGCTCGACCATTGTGCTGCCGAGACGGCGCACCTTGCCGGCATCGGTGAGCGGAACGATCTTCTCACCCACTGTATCCAAACCGCCGATGCCGGTGCCCAGCATGGCGCCGGCATCCCAATCCACGATGTCGTCGTCCGGGTGCGGACGCACCAGCCCTGCGTCGCACCACGCATCGACAGCCGCGATGCTCGCGTAGCGGAGGTTGGAGTTCATGGCCATCAGTTCGTCTTCACCAAAATACGACGCCGCGATCGTGTCGATGTCCTGTGGCACAGCGGCAACCCGGCACGCGAAGCCCAGCTGCGCGAGCCGCTCGATGGCGCGGATGCCCGAACGCCCTTGTCGTAGCGCTTCTTCAAAACCCGACACGGAGTTGGCATTGGGGGCAACCACGCCGAGCCCCGTCACGACGGCGCGGCGCTTCATTTGGCCACCCCTATTCCGGCCAGCACTCCCGCGCATACCGGCGTGCCGTTCTCGAGACGCATCTCAACCTCGGAACGAATCTTCAGGCGCCGGAAAAGAACTTTCCGTCCGGTGATGAGGACCCGCTCATCCGGGCGTACGATGCCCGAGAACTCCACCGTAGCGTCGGTAAAAAAGGTGACAAAGTTCGCGAGCGCGTCGCTTCCGCGTTCCTTCGCCAGCAAGTAGATGCCCAGACCGACCACGCCCGCTTGCGCCATGGACTCGATGAGCAGCACGCCCGGTGTGACCGGCCTGTCGGGAAAATGCCCACGGTAAAACTCCGCCTCGGGACGGAAGCGATATCTGGCGACGATGTGGTCATCATCGATCTCAAGAATGTCGTCGATGAAGCGAAAAGGCTCTTGCTGCGGGATCGCGGCCAGCACCTCAGCCGGGGTCAGGACGTCAGTCACCGTAGAGCCTCCCATTCGCCTGCTCATCATCAGCTTCCGAGTCGGCCGCCGCGCGAGCGCGGCGATGGATGCGGGTAATCGGCATAATCGAGGTCGCGAAAGACCCCGACCTTGGCGCGCTTGATGGTGTAGACGGGCTCGCCGTCGATGCACACCGTCCCATCGCCGATGATGATCATCGAGCCCGACTTTGGCAGGTCGGCGCAGCGCAGGATATCAACGTCATAGCGCACCGTGTGGTCGTGCGGGCGGATTTGTCCGGCAAACTGGACCTCGCCGCAGCCGAGCGCGCGACCGCTGCCCAGGCCGCCGTTCCACACTCCGTAAAAGCCGAGCAGCTGCCACACGGCATCGATGCCGAGGCAGCCGGGTTGCACCGGATCGCCAAGGAAGTGGCACTGGAAAAACCAGTCGTCCACGCGCACATCGCGCTCGGCCAGAATCCGCCCGCGTGCACCCTGTCGCGTGATCTCAAGGATGCGATCCAGCGTCAGCAAGGGCGGCGCGGGCAGGCGTGCACGGAAGCCGTCCGGCGCGGCGTTCACCAGCGTTCCGTGTGCAAACGCGAGCAGCTCGACCATCGTGAAACTCGATCGACTGCGGAACTCCGCGTAGGTCATGTCGCGGCCTCAAAGCGAAGGAGAAAGCTGGCCCACGTCAGTCCCGCACCGACACCGACAACCGCGATGTCGTCATTTGGCGTCCAACGCTCCCACGTCATCGAGATCACTGCGGGAGCGCTGGCCGCCCCGGTGTTGCCGAACCACTCGACATTACAGTGATGCCGCTCCGGCGGAATGCCGCACTGCCGACAGACGGCTTCGAGCATACGCAAATTGGCCTGATGGCCGACGAAGTGCAGGGTGCGCCGGTCCTGCTGAAACGCATCCTGCAACTGCTTCAGGAGCAGCGCCGTTTTCTTGATCGCGAACATTTGCACTTGGCGCCCGTCTTGGCGGAAATGGCCGACGCGCGGCACAACCACTTTGTCCGCCCCGGCCGGACTCGACATGAGCGTGTTACTCAGGATGCGGGCGGGGCCGGGCACCTGCGTAGAAACCACTGCGGCAATCGTGCCGTCGCCCCAGAGGACGGCGGACGCGCGGTCGGTGTAGTCGACCGATCGGGTCAGGGCCTCGGGTACAACGATTAGCACAAATGCCGGGAGCCGCTCCGGCTGCATCAGCGAAAGCACATAAAGACTGGCGAAGAAGCTCGTACATGCCGAGTTGATGTCGAAGGCGGGCACTTCGAGTTCCAGTGCCCGTGCGATGTTGCACGCCTCGGCTGGTGTGGCGGTGTCCATCAAGGACGAGCCGGCCAGCACCATCCCGATATCCGACTTGGCGATGCCGGCCCGGGCGATGGCCATCTCGGCCGCACGCCGGCCGGACTCCGCGTGTGTGTACAGAGCCGCGGCGGCGGCGGCCCGTGGATCATGGTTGCGGGTGTCGACAATGTAGTCGAGCGGCAACGTGGTGCGCCGAGAGCGGATGCCAACCCGTTCGCAAATCCACTCCTCGCTGGTGCCGATGTCGAGTTCTTGCAAGAAGCGATTCGTAATCTCGTTCTCCGGGTGAAAGTGTCCCAGGCCATGGAGATAAAGGGTCACGGCATCCCCCCAGAGATGTGCTCGCCACCGTCCACACGGATGATCTCGCCGTTGACCCAGGCGGCCTCGTCGAGCGAGAGTAAGTAGATGACGTTGGCAACGTCGCGCGGTGTCGTCAGGCGACCAAACGGATTACGCAGACGCGCCTGCGCTCTGAGGCGGTCACTCCCCGGAATCGCCCGCAATGCAGGCGTGTCGGTGATGCCGGCCTGGATGACGTTGGCCCGAATGCCGTACGGCGCCAGCTCGACGGCGATAGCCCGCACGATCGATTCCAGCGCGGCCTTTGCCGCGGCCACCGCGGCATATCCCTTCCACGCCAGCTGGTTGCCTTCGCTCGTGAGGCCGAAGATCCGCGCATCGTCAGCAAACAACCCGCGCCGCAGCATCTCCTGCGTCCAGCCCAGCAAACTCGTGCCCATGCTGTAGATGGTGCGGGCCAGGTCCTCGTCGTCGAGGTACGAGTTGGAATACGCGGGTGGCCCTGCAAGCGTGTGCAGCGCGTCGACACCTTGTTCAAACAGCGAATTGACGCTTGTCGTCAGCCGTCCCTCGTCGACACCGAGCGCCGACGCCAGTGCACCACGCGCGTGGTAAGATGAGGCCTTCCCGGGGGCGATCAGCTTCAGGTTGCCGAACGCGATCGAGTGCAGCAGCACACGCACGTGACCGGTGGCGCCCACCGCGCCGGCGATCTGGTCGAGAACTGTGGCGCGCGTCGCCGCGTCGAGCGCATCCGCATTGAAGGTGAGGAGCGATACGCCAGTCGACCGAATCCTGGCGAATTCCGGCTCGATGCGAGACATGGCCCCGCGGCGATCGCGATGGACCAGGCACAGGTTCATGCCGTGCTCCGCGAGCTTGTGGGCGACGGCCAGGCCAAACCCACTTGAACCGCCGAGGATCAACGCCCACACGTCTCGTACAAATTCTTTTGCCAAGGACACCTGCCCTTCTCAAAGAGCCGCGCTCGCTCCACAGCGCGCTGCCGGCCTATACCCAGGAGTCTTTCGACGAACGACGGTGGGAAGAGAAATCTGGCGGGCGAACTCTATGCCCTAAGAAACCCCTACACATTCCTGGCTCCACACCTACCACTTCACAACTGCGGGACAGGAGAATAGCTATCAACCACGCGCATCCGCGTCCACATTTCGGTGTGCTATTCAACACACGGCTTTGCGATTTTGTGTGTCAAGCGAGACGCTTTGGATGTTTCTCTCGCCCGACGGGCAGCGACCCAGTTGTAGGATCAATCCGACAGCGCGGGCCGTTGACGAAATTCGATCGTTTGCAGGGGCGTTTGCGCCGCTCTTCCGAGAGGACGTTCCGGGGCCACCATGCAACAAGGTACAGTGGACCGGCGCATCCCATGATCTGGATGAACCGGCGCGAATGATTTCAGGTGGCTGGATTCTCCAGCCGCGAAGAGTCACCGAGCAGGGAGAGAATGAGCAGCCAGGCAAATACGGCTCCGATTGCAGGCCAGCTCAATGTCCCCGCGAGTACGCCTCCGAACGCTGGCATCAAGAAAATCTGCAGGATAATGGACATGGTCTCACGTTCCTCCTACTTTGACTGCGGCGCTCGCGTCAGTGGTGCGACAGCAAGAGCGCTACGCTCGATATCACCATCAGAGCAACCATCCCCCACAGCGCCGGAGCCAACTGTGCTGTCATGTCGAGTCCCATTTTCGCTACCTCCTAGTGCATGGGAGTGAGCAAGGGCGGTGCCGCCGCGCTCTCGTCCGACTCCGGAAGGACTTGTGAGCGATGCTGCAGTAGGCCGAAGGCTCTCGGGCGCAAACTATTACTTGCGTAAGTCTAGAGAGCGGGGATTTTGAAGTCCTGGAGGGAGCTCGTTGATAAACTTAGCTGCCGAGGAAACTTAGCAGGGAGCGGACCGGAGTCATGGTATATGACCGGTCGCTCGCAAGTCAGTATGAATGCCGCGTCCCGACAACGCCGAGGAGGTAAGGATGGTCAATGTTCTCTCGAAGGAGATTGCCGACGCGGGCGTCCGCACCGAACCGTTGACAGTTTTCTGCGAACTCAGTTCAGCCGGCAAAACACGCCTGCGGTCCGCCCTCACCCCAGGGCGGTGCCCGTGAGGCGCTGCAGGCGTTCCGCGGCTTCGAGGTACTGCTCGACCAATTGTAAGATGACCTCTCTGACCGGGCGCACCGCATCGAGGCGGCCGACGATCTGCCCCACCGGGTTGAACATCACGTCCTTGGCTCTTTCAGCGTAACGGTGCCCGCGGGCGACGGCGTCTGCGGTGACCATGAACTGCAGAGGCATACCCAGCGGCTTGGGCGAATCGGGGGCTTCCCACGCTTCGGTCCACGCGTTGCGCAGCATGCGACACGGCTTACCGGTAAACGACCGTGAGCGCACAGTATCTCGGCTGGTGGCCTTGAGCAGAGCGTCCATCTGAGCGGGCGGGGCATCGGCCTCCTGAACCGTGAGCCAGAGCGACCCGGTCCACACGCCTTGAGCGCCCATGGCAAGTGCCGCCGCGATCTGCCGGCCCGTACCGATGCCTCCGGCGGCGAGCACGGGAATCGGCGCCACGGCGTCGATCACCTCGGGCCATAGTACCACGCTGCCGATTTCGCCGGTGTGTCCGCCGCCTTCGTATCCTTGAGCGACGATGATGTCGACGCCCGCCGCCTTGTGCGCGCGTGCGTGCTTGGCCGAGCCGCAGAGCGCGACAACGAGGCGCCCGGCTTTATGAATCTCATCGATCACGTCGGCCGGAGGCGTCCCCAGCGCGTTGGCAATCAGCTTCACCTTGTCGTGTTTGAGCGCCACCGAGATCTGTGGAGTTGCCGTCGCTGCCGTCCAGCCGAGTAGCTCGGTCATTTTCTCGCCCTCGGGCAGCTTCGGCACGCCGTGCTCGGCAAGGATCTTGTCGGCGAACGCTCGGTGTTGCGGGGGGATGGCAGCGAGCAACTGCTCCTCGAGCTTCTTTGGGTCGACCTCACCCATCCCCTCGTACTTGCCGGGGATGACGATATCGACCCCGTACGGCTTGTCGCCAATGTGTTCGTCAATCCACTTCAGCTCGATCTCGAGTTGGTCGGGCGGAAAGCCCACGGCACCCAGGACCCCGAACCCGCCGGCCTTGCTGACCGCAGTAACGACGTCACGGCAATGACTAAAGGCAAATATTGGGAACTCGATTCCGAGTTGGTCACAGAGTTCTGTGCGCACAATTCTTCCCTCCTGAACTCCTGCAGTCGATTGATCTTTTCTTTATAGCCTTCCCGCGCACGAATCGACAAGACGCGCCCCGAAGTTTGTCGTAGCGGCACCGCGCGTGCGAGAGCAGTGAGCGATCCCATAAAGCCGAAACCATGCTTGACGCGGCAAACAGAGCCGTCAAAAGTGACGCGAACTCCAACGACGGCAGCTACCGGGTCGTTCCCTCGCCGGACGGCAAGCACTGTTGCGTCATCTCAGTCTGCTACGTGAAGAAGAAGGGCGCTCCTCAGAATGTGTCCATCAAAGTGTTGGAATCCGCAGCGCAAGAAGCGTTCGCGAATGCTGCCCAAGCAGCGGACGTTAACCCAACACGGATAGATTCAAGGCGCGCAACCAGTCCTTCTAGCCGACCACAATCTTCGGCTGAGTACGCTCAGCCCGCGATTCCGCGATGGCCTCTTCGAGCTGGGCATCAGAGACCCGCGTCAGCTGTGCTGCCGCATCTTTCTGTGCGGCGTGCTCGACGGCGCGGGACAGCACTTCATTCTTCGTCGGCCCACGCTTGTCTCCGAGGAACGGCTTGATGAGCAGATAGACCACGTTCCGCAGCGGCATGTGACGCAGGAAGCGGCGTAACAGTCGCATGGTCTGCAGCGGATAACGCGTCAACTTGTACCGAAAGACCCGCCGGAAGCCAGCGGTGCGTTCGGCATTGATCACCTCGCCCGGCAGACACGTGGGATCGATCTCCGAACACTTGAAGTACTTGTACCAATCGGTCGCGTCGTTCACCAAGCCACGTTGGAGGTACTCCTGCCACAGCGGAGTGCCGCGGTAGACGCACAGACGGTTGAACGCGAAGGTGTCCAGCCGGAGTCTGGCCGCAAAGTCGAAGGTGGCGCGCAGGTCCTCGACGGTCTCGTCCGGACTGCCGACGACGAAGAACCCGTGCACGATCTCGATCCCCGCCTGCTTGGCGTTGCTCACTGCCGTCTCAACCTCCCCCAACGTCTGTTCTTTTCGGAGCCGGTCGAGCACCTTCTGGCTGCCGCTTTCGATGCCGAACATCAGCGTCCGGCAATGCGCTTTCGCCATGGCGGGGAACAGATGCTGCGCCGTGGAATCCACACGTCCTTCGCAGCCCCACTGGATGGTGACCCCGGCATCGTTGATGCCCTTGCAGATCGCCTCGATGCGCTTGGGCTGCAGCAGAAAATGGTCGTCGACGAAGTAGACGGCACCGTAGCCCAGCGACTGGAGGTGTTTGAACTCGTCCACGACATGTTGCGGGCTGCGCGAGCGCCACTTGCCTTCGTTGAACATAGGGATGTCGCAGAACACGCATGGCCAGGGACAGCCGCGCGAGGTCTGCATAGTCGTGAAGCGCTCCATGGAGAGGACTGCGGGCACGTCGAGCGGCATCGACTCGATAAAATCGAGCGGCAGGCTCTCGCGGTCGGGAAACGGCCACTGGTCAAGGGCACGGTCCAGCACCCGATTGGGGTTATGGACGACGGTACCGTCCTTCGCCCAGGTCAGGCCCGCAACTTGTCCAGGATCGCCCAGCTGCGCGATGAGATCAAGGATGAGCTGCTCGCCGTCGCCGCGGCAGACGAAGTCCACCTCGGGACACTGCAACTTGACCAGCTGGGCGTTGAGTGTGGCGAACACCCCGCCGAAGGCCAGCTGCACTTGGGCATCGACGGCGCGGATCTGGCGGGCGAGTATCTTGGCGTAGGGGTAACTGGTCGTACTCAAGAAGCTCAGTCCGACAAAAGCCGGCCGCTGTCGCCGGATCTCCTCGATGATGACTTCATTGGGGGTTTCCGGGTTTGCCTGGTCGAACATGACGCACTCGTGGCCGGCACGCTTGAGCGCCGCGGAGAGCGTCATGATGCCGATGGGCGGAAACCCCATGATGCGGATGTTGCCGTTCTTGGCGCGGGTCGCTGCCGGCAGCGCGTAGAACTGGGGGTCACGAACGTGTACCAAGAACACCCGCATGGGCCTCACCGAGCCTTCGGCGCCGGCTTCTTACGCGCCGGCTTGCGCGCCGGCTTACGCGCGCAGCGGCAGCGCCCGCACGTGCACATCGGCGCGTGGCACTGCGGACACACCGAGAGCCCCGGCGTAAGGGGGGCTCCACATCCCGGGGCCTGGCAGCGGCTCCAATGCTTGCCGAGATGGACCTCGGGATGAACGCAAATCTCCACCAGTTCATCTTCGCAGGCAAACTGCAGACCGCGTTTACGGGAGCGCACGCGATAGGCGGCGGCGATGGCGGACCAGGATTCAACCTTGACGTTTTCGCCGGTGTCGCGCATCGTCACCCAGTGTCCTGGACCGAAACGGGCTGCCTCCTCTTCCTTGCGCATGTTGTACCTCCTTTTACGTTCGACTTCACGCCCGGAGCGCCGCGCGGTCGGCACGGTGTGACTGCCGCGGCAACGAGCTACCGATGTGCCGTTCGATGGCGTGCAGCTGTGCGCGTTCCTCCGGTGCGGCGAAACTCGATGCGTGGCCATGGGCGTCGGCGCGCGCGGTACGGCCCACCCGATGCACGTAGTCCTCGACCGTGTGCGGCAGATCGTAGTTGATGACGCGCCCAATGCCGGCCACGTCGATGCCCCGCGCCGCGATGTCGGTAGCGATCAAGATACGGTAGCGGCCGGCGCGAAATCCTTCCAGGGCTTCGCGCCGTTGCGACTGGGAACGATCGGAGTGCAGGCGCTGCACGGCGTGGCCGGCGTTGTGCACCGTCCGTGCCAGGCGATCGGTTCGGTGCTTGGTGCGCGCGAACACCAGGACGTTGCCTGCGTCCCGCTCGATCAGCGACAGCAGCAGCGGCGTCTTATGCTGGTGTTCGACGAGGTACACATCCTGAACGGTGCGGCTGGGCGGTACCGCCTGCCGGCCGACAGCGATGCGGATGGGATCACGCAAGTGCATCCGGGCCAAGGCACCGAGTTCGGGCGCAAGCGTCGCCGAAAACAGCAACGTCTGCCGCGGTGTCGGCAATACCCGCATGATGCGATCGAGCTGTGGTTTGAACCCCATGTCGAGCATCCGATCGGCCTCGTCGAGGACCAGGATGCATACTTCACGCAACGACACCGTGCCGCGCTCCAGGTGGTCGACGAGCCGTCCCGGTGTCGCGATGATGATTGCCGGCCGGCTGCGCAACGCCGCAAGTTGGGGGCCGTAAGCCACACCACCGACGACCAGCGCCGCGCGCAGACCGCAGCCCAAGCGCCGAGTCCAGCCATGCGTTTGTTCGGCGAGCTCACGCGTCGGCGCCAAGACCAAAGCGGTGCCGGGCTGGCCGCTGCGACGCGCAACATTGAGGCGTTCCACTAGGGGGATGAGAAACGCAGCGGTCTTGCCGGTGCCGGTCTGCGCCGCGCCGATCACGTCGCGCCCGGTCAAGGCCGCAGGAATGGTCCCGGCTTGAATTGGGGTTGGTGTCCGGTAACCAGCGGCCCGCAAGGCCGCCTGCATCGGCGGCGAGAGCTGAAATTGTTGAAACGTCATTTCTGTAGAATTCACTAGATTGAATGTCCTTCCTCCGTACTGAGCGCCTGCTGCAAACGGGAGGCGCATTGAACCGTATTGGGGGATGTGGTGCCGGTGACCGGCGCGTCTTGCCGCTTTTCAAAGCGGCGCCGCGTGGGGGGAGTCAGCCGCATTGCCCGCGCGGCGCCGTCCGCCGCCGGGTCTCCTCTGGTGCCGCGATCGACAGCACGTGCACGTGCCCGCCACGCAGGGCGCTGCGAATCGCGAGCTGCTCCAGCAAAGTTTCGAGTTCCCTCTTATCCGCTTCGGCCACGCCTATGAAGAACAGGATGGTGCCGCGATGGCGCGTCCGCCGCTGCGAGAAGCTGAGCAAGCGCTCGTGGCACTGACGCCGGCGCAGATCGCTGCGCAGCACAGTTTCTCCGTAGGCGATCCGACCGCGCACCGGACTCACGCGCACGATTTCCGGCTCGGCTGTCTTCGCGCGCCTAGCGCGCACGCTGGAGTACCCGAGCTGCGTCAAATGTGCCTCAAGTTCACGGCGTAGATACATGCGGGGCGAAGCATCCATCGGTTGCTCCAGCATCACCGGCCCTCGGCATGCGGCCGACTTTCCTCACCCGCGCCTGAATGTCCCTCACGCAACCGGCGCAAGTAGACCGCGGCGATCCACCATTCGCTGCTGTCGACGAGCCGGCGGATCTGATACGATAGTCCTTCACGCGCACGGGGCCGCCAGGACAGTATCTCGACCTCTTGGCCGTCGGCGAGATCGTTGGCAATCTGCTTACCGCTCGTATCAGTCAGTGGCAGCGGAACGGGCGGCTGCCCGGCGGGCTGTGGCCAGTTGACGTAGGCGCGCCAGCCCACGCAGAAGACCGGTTCTTTTTTGGCGCGTCGCGGAGCCGGCTTTGAAGCGGGCAAGTTATCAAATGACATCTGTTCTCCCCTCAGATCCCGTGGAATACACGGGCGCGCCGCCGTAGGCTGAGCAATTCCAACGACCGTGGTCGCGTCTGCCCGCGCCTACGGCGGGCGCATCGGATGCGATTAGTAGCGCCGGTTGAACCCACCGCCGCGGCCGCCACCGCCTCCACCGCCGCCGCTGCGGCCGCCTTCGCGGTCTCGCGCTTCGTTGACCTTCAGGGCGCGGCCCTTGAACTCTTGCCCGTCAAACTGTTGGATCGCCTTCTGCGCATCGGCGTTCGAACCCATTTCGACGAAACCGAAGCCTCGGGACTGACCCGTGGCGCGATCGGTGATGACCGCGGCAGACTCGCACACGCCGGCCTGAGCGAACAGCTCCTCCAGATCCTTGTCGCTGACGCCGAAGGCCAGGTTGCCTACGTACAGTTTCTTACCCATTGCATGAACTCCCTCTGTTTGGGCCGCCGCAGCGACCACGTTGACGTTGAGCCCGGTGTGTGCCGGACTCCGGCGCAACCGACTTGCGGTGCACCTCACGGCCAACGGCACCGGTTGCCATCGCCGTGTTTGCCTGAATGTGGGGTGCGGACTCTCAGAGGCCTTCAAACGAGGGGGGATTCTCGCGCCGGACAGTCAGTGTGATCTATACAGTAGCAGCTACCCAACAGGGGCGCAACCGACCGCTGTCCACAGACGCCGTCCGTGCGGGCAGTTCGTCCGACTACCACCGACTCGCTGTAATCGCTGCCCCGGCGCACGCCGGCAGCCTTACACCCGACCTGCTAGCGGATACCGAAACGGGCCGCGAGCGCTAATTTGTCTGCCGGACGGCCGAGGGTATCGGTGATCGACGCCGCAGCTCCGTCAGGTAACACCTGGAGCGATTTCAGGAACTCCACGACATCGGCCTGCGCATCTCCCGCCAACGCCTTGAAGGCGTCGCGGGCCGCCCGCCCTTCCGCGCCGTGCGCCAATATGGCCTCGGTAATTGTACCGAGATCACCGCGGTGGCCGTAGGGAGCGGAGTTGCCGACATCCCACAGTTTGCGCGTCAGAAACTGATCGGTCGGCACGCCTGCTTGGATCAGCTGCTCATTGCAGTAGTGCGGATCCTGCGTGCCGCAAATGGTGTGACGTTTCAAGTCCGTAAAGGCGCGGACGAGCACCGTCCCGTCAGTTTGCGGCGTGAACCGCGGGCCGGGACCGTTGTGCGTCAGATCGGCGCACACCTTCTGACTCTGGTCACTGAGGGTTCCAGGCGGGTTCAATGCGTAGGGCTCGCAGAAAACCGGGTCGTTGAGCCGTAGCGCCGGGAAATGACAGGAGGTGCACCCGACGTCACTGAAGCGCTGCTCTCCTCGCAGGACGGCTTGGGCGCGCTCCGGTTCACCCGGCATGACCTGTCCCGGGGTATTCAGGAAGGTCTGAAACATGGTGATTGCGGTGATGTCGCCCACCGTGAGCTCGTCCGGTACACCGTCCCCGTCGAAGTCATCCGTGTCGATCGTGTTGCCCTGACTGTCCTTCTGGCCGCGCCCGAAGCGCTCGACTGCTTCCATGCCGTGGTGGTGGTTCATCGCGTTGACGGTGAACTCGCGCACTGACCGGGTCACACCCTTCTGGCTGAAGGGTTTGACGATCAGATCGGCATCGACGCCGCTCACCTGCGAAGTGTTGACGCTGCCGTCGGGATTCGCCGTCAGCTGGCCGAAATCTACCCCCTTTGTCGCCAGGGAAACAGTCACGGGGGCGCCCTGGGTTTGCGCGTGCTGGATGGCTGTCGCGCGGATGGCCTGGAGGTCGGCAGTCATTTCGCGCCCCAGCAACTCGATAGCTCCGGACCCCATCATGCCGAGGGTGTTCCGTTCGTCCGACTCACGGACGTCGAAGGTGACGGGATCCTTTAGCTGAGCCAGAACGAACACGTTGGCAACGAAATCGCCCGCAGCGCCGGGGCGCGGATCGTTGTGACAGGCGGCGCAAGAAACCGAGTCGGGCGACGAGGTGCGGACGAAATCGGGGGCGGTGCCGGCTTGGCGTTTCGTCGGTGCGCCGTTGCCGGTCGCCCCGGGTCGTCCTAGGCCGTCGAGCTTGTTGAACTTGGCCACAAACAGCTGCTGCCCGAGGTTGAACATTTCGTCGAAACCGATTTTCCCGGACAGTAAATCGGCCTGATCGACGTGCTGTGTGATGCCCGGTCGTTCACCGATAGCCACCGGCTGGCTTTGGGGCTCCGCCTCCACCTTGTCGCCGCAGCCCGCTTGCGTCAAAAGCAGCACGCACGCAGCTGACGCCAGACCCATCCGAACCCACGCCCGACTGTCACGCCCTGCCATCGAGGCTGCTCCTTTCCATACGCATTACTCTCCGCTCCGAAACGCCACAGTGGCGTTCCGCGTCCACCACGCTCCCCATCCAAGGTCAACGTAATATGTCATCCAAACGCGCGAGGCGCCAGATGGGCGCTCCAAGTTTTGCTCGGAGAGACGACGCACGAGACAAGAGCCGCGAGATCTCTTTCAGCTACTCCAGCCCATTTGCCGTTTGGCTTCCGCGGACATCATCGCCGGACTCCAGGGCGGGTCCCATACCATCTCGACCTCCACGCGCTCAGCCTCGGGTAAGGCCTGCCGCACGGCGGCTCGCGCCGTCTCGGTGATGTACTCGTGCAGCGGGCAGGCGCGCGTCGTCATCGTCAGCGTAATGTGGACATCGTTGCCCTGCACCTCCACGCTGTACACCAGACCGAGATCCACGATGTTGATGCCGATCTCCGGATCCATCACCGCTCGCAAAGCTTCCCGAATTCGTTCTTCCATCAGAATGCACTCCGTTGGTGGATTGCGGCAAATTGCCGCGCTTCGCTCGGCGCCATTGGGGTAGCGCGCACGGCCGCCCGCCGTCCCTGCTGCACGGCGCGCGCAGTGTTGGCCAGAAACAGCAGGATGGCGGCAACGTTGAGCAGCCCACCCCACTGACGGCAGATTAGTGATGCGTGCAGATCACCCGCAACCCGCAGCAGCAGCGAGAAGTGGAGTAATCCGAGATGGGCGTAGAACGCCGAGCGAAACCGGACCGGCGTACCGACGACCGCTGGGAAAATGATCGGCGCATGCCCGAAGATCATGGCAAACACAAAGCCGAGAAAGATAGCGTGCACGACGGCATCATAGTGCAAGCCGGCAACCATCCGCCCCAAGACCACCGAGAGCGCACCCCCCAGACCCAACCAGACGTATCCGGAAAGCAGACTTACGGCCACGTAGCGTGTGAGTCCAGTCTGGTGAACGGTTCGGCGCGCAATGTCATGGCGCAAGAGCCACACGGTCAACGCCAACAGGCTGAGCCCGGTCAGGCGCGACCCGTCATCAGAGGCCATCCCGCCGGAGGTGAGCCCCGCCCACAGCGTCACGACAATGATCAGAAACGCCGACTCGCTGGCGCGTGACCGCTGGGTGAACCGACTCAGCTCCAGCCGCTCTCCCGCGATCGTCAGCACGAGGAAACCCATCCACCACGACACCACCTCGTACACCGGCCACCCGGCAAGCCACAGGGCGTTGCCCACCAGCCAGGCCAGAGCTCCCACACCCATGGTCACGGTGAACAAGGCCGGTTGCGCCCGAATGATCGAAATGAAGATGGCCACCAACCCCGCGCTGCCTACCGTAATCGCCGCAGGCACAATCGGACCGGGTACGCCGGCGATGAGTGCCAGTGCCCCGACGCCGGTGAGGAGCGGCGCGGCATAGGCCCACCGACGCCCGAGCGCCACCGCACGCTCGAGACCGATCAGCGTGCCGAGAAATCCGCATACCATCAGCGGCCCGTGCGTAAGGGCAAAACCGGAACGAAACACCGGCACGACCCAACCGAGGCGCAGCAGCCCCGCCCACAACCCTCCCAGCAGCGCTATCATCGCCGCAGCCAGGAGAGGGAACCGCATGGGCCACCGAGAGGTCATGGACTACCGCGCATCGCGTATTGCATATGGTCCGTTCTCTGACGATTTGTAGCCCAGGCCACGACGGGACGCCATCTTTACACGTGGCGCAGGTCCTGGGTATGCGGTGTGGAACCCAATGGCGCGACGCATGATCCTCATTGCCTGGATTGGTGGCCTCACACTGGGGCTGGCACACGGCGTGGCGGCGGTGCCGGCGGCCATCTGCGCCGCCGCCGCAGTGCCGGCATTGGCCTGGACCACCCTGGTATGTCTGCTGGTGCGACGCGAGCGGGAGCCAATGGCGGTGGTGACGGCGACGCTACTTGCCGGTGCCGTCGTCGCAGCCTGGCCGGCGTCCAATATCAACCAGACTCTGCTCGACTGGCTGACCACCGTCACCAGTGAAAGCAGCGCGCGGTGGACGGTTCCCGCAGTCGTTGCACCGATGGTCGAGGAACTCGCCAAGGCGGTCGCACTGGGCATGCTTCTCATCCTCGTCCCAGGGCGCACGTCGACGATCGTCCGCGGCATGGTCTCCGGTGCCCTTGTCGGCATTGGCTTTGCAATGACGGAGAACATCCAGTGCCTGACGCTCGCAGCGATTCAAGGTGGGACGACCGGATTATGGCATGCCGCCTACCTGCGCGGCCTGCTCGGCGGTCTGCAGCACGCGACGTTCACGGCCGCGACTGGTGTCGGCCTTGCGTATGGGCGTCAGGCATTGACTGCCGTGCGGCGGTGGCTTGCTGTCGGACTGGGGCTGGTGGCGGCAACGGTGCAGCATATGGTCTGGAATGCTGCCGTGGCAGGCACCATCACCGAGTTACTCTGTGGCGCGGAGCAGCCCGCAGGGCCGTGTCGGTCGAGCCCGGACGTGATTGCGCTGTTCGTCACGACACCGCTCCTTGCCATGGTCACTGTCGCGCCGGGCATCGCGACATTGTTCGTCATCAGCGCCAGAGCGCGGCAGCGCGAGTCCGTGTTGCACTAGTCGCTGCCGGGCGTACCAGCACGCACCCGTCGCGCTTCACGCGCTGCGTAGCGAAACGGTTGTGGGGTGGCCGCACTCTGCCAAGTAGCCTTGCTGCCGATATCGCTGGAACAACTGCCCCCACGCCGTGTTGATTCGCCAATGCTCGGCGATACCTTTGTATTTCAGCGGCCAGTACAAGTAGTCTTGCTCAATCTCGCCGATCAAGGTGGGGATGAATACCAGCGGTGTCCGCAGCACCAGCTTCTGAAACACGCGCGTTGGGCCGTACCAGGCCAGCCACGCCAGGAAACTGTGAGAATTGTACCCCACCTTGAAGCCCCAGTTCTCTCCCGATACGTCGTCCCCCACCAGCTCGATCGCAGACGGGTCGCCCACACCCAACCCGTGCTCATGGGCCAGACGGATGTATTTGATGCCGAGCGGATCGAAGCCCATGAGTTTGGCGGCTACCGCGTCAATCGCCACCTGGTCTGCCGAAGCCAAGATGACGTTCTTGACTATCGGCTGCACCATGCGCGGGCCCGCACCGTTACCGGCGGTCGTGCCATCCATCGTAGCGAAAATGCCGGGGTGGATTTCTTTCTGGATTGCCAGCAGGTCCACCAGTGTCTCGTGGATCCAGGTGTGGGTGTAATGTCGGTACTTGCTCAGCAACCCCCCGAAGGCATTTTTCATCGCCCCCGTCGTCGTAGTGTACATGTGCGTCTTGACGGTGGGCAGGTGCACGATGTTCTTGTCGATGAAGTAGTTCGGAATATGGATTCCCTCGGGATAGATGTGATCGAGGGCGAGCATCTTGGCCTTTGGCCGGTAAGGCACCCAGGCCATGTCTTTCTTGGAAAAGTTGTACAGCGCGGGAACCTTGTGGTGCCGAAAAATCGGCACGTAGCCGTTCAAGTCCTCGCCCTTGAAGGCATTGGTGACCACGGTTTGGTTTTGCACGCACACCAGATCGTCAAACCCGGCCTGGCGCAAAGCGAGGATGGTCCCTTCGAGCTGCCATGGGGTGGTATTGGCTGCGGGCATGGGGAAATGCCAGGTGATGTTGTCCTTGAGGATCGTCGTCGCATCGCCCTGCAGGGCTTTTGCACCTCCGGCCAGTTCGAACAGCCGCTGATAGTCTTGAATGACCGTCTCCGGCCGCGTGTACAACACCGCAACTATGGATTTTGCCGCCATGACTACTCCTTCCGTTGCTGTTCTAGTCATTATGAGAGTGCGGCATTGTTGTCCATCACGGCGGAGCCGCGATCGACGCAAAGGGCAGCTCATCCGCCGCACGACCTCACCGGAAATCATGCGACGGCGGTTGCGCGCGAAAAATGAGCCCTGAAATGGGTCCAACTACGCATGGAAACGCAGACCGTTTGATCCGCTGTCCGGCCCTCCGGGTCGCGTCGGTATCTCGAGGTAGGCAGAGTGCCTCTTGACGACTTCGGCGCCGGCCACCTACACTACCCTATCATGGCTCGCACGGCTTCCCGGACTCACAAGGCACGGAATCCCACTGACCGCTACCAGTACACCGCGATCTTCGATCCCGACGAAGAGGGCGGGTACACCGTGACCGTCCCTGCCCTGCCTGGACTCGTGACCGAAGGTGACACTTTCGAAGAAGCCAAGGCGATGGTCGAAGAGGCCATTACCGGCTACCTCGAAGCGCTCCGCAAACACGGTGAGCACGTGCCCACCGAGGACAGCTCGTTTGTCGTTCCCGTCGCCGTGACGGTGTCGCGCTAACCGATTTTTTCAAACTTCGCTGATCAGCGCTGGATGCCGCGCACGACCTCACCGGAAATCATGCGACGGCGGCGTGGGTGGCGGTTCGTCTTCAGGTGTCACCCGCATGCGGTAGCCGGATCCCGTCAGTCCAATCGTTTGCTGCGGTAAGGACAGGGCGCGCAGCATACGGGCGCGCACGTGGACGACGCCGTCAACCTTCTGCAACGGTCCCTCAATGAGCAGCAGCGCCGCGGTGTGAATCAACGCGCGCCAGCGCTGGAACATGTCGGGCACCACCACAGCATTGCTGGTGCCGGTCTCGTCTTCCAGTGTGAGAAAACAGAAACCCTTGGCGGTGCCCGGCCGCTGGCGCACGATGACCAGACCGGCGATCTTCGCCCACTGGCCGTTGCGTGCGTGCCGCAGATCAGCCGCCCGCAGCACGCCCTCCCGCGTCAACTCTGCCCGCAGATGTTGCATGATGTGCGGTCCGACGGTGATGCCGGTGCCTTTGTAGTCGGCAAGGGTACGGTCGAGCGCCGACATGGCCAGCAAGGGGCTGGAAGAGGCGCCGGCTCCCGCTCTCCGATCCCTGGCCTTTGAAAACAACGGTCCCTTTGGAATCGCCGCGGCCTGCCAGAGCGCTTCGCGTCGGGTGAGATCAAACGCTGCGAAGGCGCCGATGTGCGCCAGGTTCGCCAGTTCGTTATCACGCAGCCCGCAGCGGATCGCAACGTCGGCAACCGAAGTAAATGGGGTGTGCCCGCGTTCGGCTTCGATGCGGCGCGCCGCTTCCTTACGCAGGCCGGCGACGTAGCGCAGACCGAGGCGGAGGGCGTGATTCGTGATGCGTGACTCGTGACTCGAACTCCCGACCCTCGACTGGCGACTGTTGGCTGCTTCCATCGTGCACCGCCACGCCGAGTGCGTCACGTCGATCGGCAGCACGCGCAGGCCGTGGCGTTGCGCGTCCTTCACCAGCGTCGCCGGGTGGTAAAAGCCGAGCGGCCAGTTATTGAGCATGGCGCAGGTGAAGGCGGCGAGATGGTGCGCGCGTAAATACGCCGAAGCGTACGCCAGCAACGCAAAGCTGGCGGCATGCGATTCGGGAAAGCCGTACAGCGCGAACGAGGTGATGCCGCGGATGATCTCATCCGCCGTTTTGCCGGTGATACCGCGTGCCCCCATGCCCGAGCGCAGCCGCGCCTCGATGACCTTCATGCGCTGCGCCGAGCGCTTGAATCCCATGGCGCGCCGCAATTCCTCCGCCTCACCACCAGTGAATCCTGCGAGAGTCATCGCCATGCGCAGCAACTGCTCTTGGAAGAGCGGCACCCCGAGGGTCCGCCGCAGGATCGGCTCCACATCCGGATGGGTATACGTGATCGGCTCGCGGCCATTGCGGCGGTTGAGATACGGATGCACCATCTGGCCGACGATCGGTCCCGGCCGAATGATCGCCACCTCGACTACCAGATCGTAAAAATGATCCGGTTTCATCCGCGGCAACGTCGCCATCTGCGCCCGGCTCTCGACCTGGAAGACACCGATGGTGTCCGCCCGGCGCAGCATGGCGTAGACCTTGGGGTCGTCCTGCGGCAAATGGGCAAGGTCGAGGGCGACGCCCTCATGTGCTTCTACGAGCGGAATGGCCTCTTCGAGGACCGCCATCATGCCGAGGCCGAGCAGGTCGACCTTGATGATGCCGAGATCGGCACAATCGTCTTTGTCCCACTGCACGACGACGCGGCCTGGCATGGCCGCGGGCTCCAGCGGCACCACCGTGTCCAGCCGTCCGGCGGCAACGACCATGCCGCCGGAATGTTGTCCCAGATGACGCGGCAGACCTTGGATCTGCTGCACCAGGTCGACGAGCAGTTGGACACGCGGCGCCGCCGGATCGATGCCGCCAGCTTGCAGTTGCCGAGCGAAATCATCGGCCGAATCGCGGAATTCGAAACGCTGCAGCAGCTTCGACAGCCGGTCGACCTGTTCGAGGGAGAAGCCGAGCGCCTTGCCCACCTCGCGCACGGCGCTGCGCGTGCGATAGGTGATAACGTTGGCGGTCATGGCGGCGCCATGTTGGCCGTAGCGCCGATACACGTACTGGATCACCTTCTCGCGCTGCGCGCCGCTGGGCAGATCGATGTCGATGTCCGGCCACTCGCCGCGTTCCTCGGACAGGAAGCGCTCGAAGAGCAGGTCCATGCCGACGGCATCGACGGCCGTGATCCCGAGGGCATAACACACGGCCGAGTTCGCGGCCGAGCCGCGCCCCTGGGCGAGGATGTGCTGCGCGCGGCAGAAATGCACGATGTCCCAGACGATGAGGAAATAGCCGGCGAGATCGAGCTTGCCGATGATCGCCAGCTCGTGTTCGAGCTGCTGGCGGACACGGGGAGTGATGGTACCGTAGCGTTCGCGTGCGCCGGCGCAGGTCAGCGCCCGCAAATAGCCGATGGGGGTCTCGCCTGGCGGCAGCGGATAGTCGGGAAAGCGGTAGCCGAGATCGGCCAGGGTGAATTCGCACTGCTCGGCGATGCGTTGCGTGTTGGCGATGGCCTCCGGCAGGTCACGGAACAACGCCGCCATCTCCATTGGCGACTTGAGATGGCGCTCGGCGTTTTTCAACAAGGCGCGCCCGGCGGCATCGAGCGTGGTTTTGTTGCGGATACACGTGAGCACATCGAACAGTGGCTTTCCAGACGGGGAGGCGTGCCGCACATCATTGGTCGCAACCAGCGGAATGTTGAAGCGCTCGGCCACTCCGATCAGCGCACGGTTGAGCCGTTCCTCGTCCGGATCGAGATGGCGTTGGAGGTCGATGTAGAGGCGGTTGGGGAACAGCCGCTGCAAGCGGATGAGGAGAGGGTTCAAGGGTTCGAGGGTTCTGGGGTTCTGGGGTCTCTGCAGTGCCGCAGCCAATGGGCCATTGGCGCCTCCTGCCAGACAGATCAACCCATCCGTCCGACCCTCGAAGTCTTCCCACACGGCTCTCGACTCACCTTTCGGCGCGCGGAGTTTTGTCTGCGTGATGAGTCGGCAGAGATTTTGGTAACCGGCGCGATTGGCGACGAGGAGATGGAGTGTGGGCGCATTCTCTTGAACCCTTGGACCCTCGATCCCTTGAACCCTGAGGTCGAGCGTCACTGTGGCGCCCACCAGTGCGCGCAGCCCGGCGCGTTTCGCCGCCTGATGAAAACGCGGGGCGCCGTAGACACCGTCGCGGTCACCGAGCGCCAGCACCGGATAGCCAAGGGCTGCGGCGCGTTCGATCAGATCCTCAGGCAAAGAGGCGCCGGAGAGAAAACTGAAAGCGCTGTGGCAGCGGAGTTCGATGTAGCCGGAGAGGGTTCGGGGGAACCCTTTCTCAGTCATACACGCCATCCACAAACCAACTCCGCGTTTCGAGATCGCAGTACAGCCGATAGATGCAGCCGTCACTGAGTTGGGCATCGTAATAGTCGCGGGCGTAGCCGCCATCGCTCCACCAGTCGCCCTGCACGCGCCATGGACCGGCAACCTGCACGACGCGGCCGGCAAACTCCTGGCCACGTACGAACTCCGGCCGGTCGCGTTCGCAAAACACTTCCACCGCTCGCGGCGGGCGCATGGCACGCAGCGCGATGAGAATGACGGCAGAGCCGTCGCATATCGCATATGGCGTATGGCGTATGGCCAAAGATTGATCCCCCTTTTGTGATGCACGATCCGCGATGAGCCATTCGTGATTCAAGCCATACGCATCTGGCCGGTGCGTATCGGCCACCGCCGGCGCGCCGATGCGATCGGCGCCGCAGATGACACTGAGGCGTGCAAGGGTCACGGCCAGACGTGCTGGCGCCGGACCATGCGGACGGAACAGATCGAGTTGGGCGGCACGCAGTCGTTCGGGAAGGGCGATGACGCGGAGGGCTTCAATGGCCGCCGTGGGCGGATGCATCTCGAGTTGCAAGCGCACCAACGCCAGGAGCGATTTCACCTCGTTGCTCGGCGCAGCGACGGTAACGGTCCGGTCGTCACGGCCGCGCGTCGCGAGACGCAGCGAAAGACGCAGGTCGCCGCAAACATATCCACGCAGCGCCAGGCGCGTGGTCAGCCGGTCGAGCACGCCACGCAGCACAAAGAGCAACGGCTCCAGGACCTCGATGCCGTACTCGAGATCGATCCCTTCCTCGAAGTGCAGAGGCACAGGGCGCGGCACCAGCGGCCGTTCGTCTTCACCGCGCGCGCGGCGCACCAGCAACACCCCTTCGGGGCCTAATCTCGTGCCGATGGCACTCAGGGGTAACGCCGCGAGATCGCCGATGCAGCGGATGCCCCAGCGCTGCATCGTAGCGGTGAGATCCGGACTGGGCTCAAGCAGCTTGATGGGGACAGGAGCAAGGAAATTCCATTCTTCCCCCGGCGGGATCACGGTGACACCGCCACCGTGGCATGCGGCGAGATAGGCGGCGACTTTCGAACTGGCGACGCCGACCTGTGCCGCCAGGCCGAGACGCAAGGCCCGCTGCGCCAGGGCGTTCACCAACTGTGATTCCGAGTCGCACAGCGGGCCGAGTCCATCCAGATCAAGATACGCGATGCCGCCGCCCGCATCTTCGACGCGTGGCGAGAACGATTCAGCCGCATCGCAAAGCGCCGCCTGTGCCGCCTGCAGGGTGGCGGGCGATACCTGCCGGACCACAAGGCCCGCAGCGATGGCCTGGGCTTGTGCCGTGGTGACGGTGGCGCTCACTCCGCACCGCGCGGCTACCGATGAAACGGCGAGCAGCCTGGCCCGCGGCCCTGGTCCATCAGCAACGGCAACCGGCACCCCACACAGATCCGGCTCTGCCCGCAGCAGCGCCGCCAGCGTGAAATCGGGAACGGAGAGACACGCGAGACGCATCAGCGTGAATCGTGTGCGTGAATCGTGCGCGTAAACGTGAAGGCGGGCTCCGGAGACGCGCACGGCTCACGGACACGAATCACGATTTGTCGCCCCGGCGCACCCAATTTATTGCGTGCCATCACCACCACAGCTTCGAAGCCTTCGAAGAGCGGCCACAGACGACGGCGCCAGAGCGGCATGCGGAGTTGAAAGCTGAGATTGAGGACAGCAAAGCTGCCGGCGACGCGGTGCGGGGCAAGGACAACGAGAGCCGTGTGCGACTGTTCGGCGGCATGCCGGAGGCGCGGCCAGACGTGGCTGCGCAGCGGGCGCAGCCGTACGGCTCCCAAATCGAGCACCACGAAGGCGAAGCCGCCGGCCTGTAGGAGCAATTCGGTACAGCGCAAACCGTCGATCACTGCTGCCGGCCGAACCCACAACAGGCGATGGAGATCCGCCCCCGCAGCCGACAGGGATTCGGGATGCACGGCGTCAGCGAGGTCGACCCAGGCGGCGACCTCGCCTCGTCGCGTAGTGGCGGCAAGGAGAGAAAGGAGCAGCGAGGTTTTGCCGGAGGAATGTGGACCGAGGAATTCACTGATCCGCCCGCGCGGCACCCCTCCCTCGAGCAGGGCATCAATAGCTGCCGAGCCGCTGGGCAGGCGGCGCACCGGCTCGAGAGCTGTGCCGACGTGCACCTGTCCGGGCAAGGAGAGTTCCGCAAGGCGAGCGAGGGCGGAGGCCTGGCGCGAGGTGGAGACCAGCACGCCTACATTTTCGCTAAACTTTCGCTTTAGTCAAGGGTGGCGATTGGGCGAGAGAACCGGCAAGATGGCGGCCCTGGATAGAGGAGGTGGTGTGTATGGAACTCGTGGCTATCGTAACGGTGTTGGTATTGATCCAGTATGTCGTGCTCAGCGTGCGTGTGGGGCAGGCACGGACGCGCTACGGCGTTGAGGCCCCAGCCATATCCGGCCATCCCATGTTCGAGCGGCACTTCCGCATCCACCAGAACACGCTCGAACAGTTGATCGTCTTTCTTCCCGCCCTGTGGTTGTTCGCCATATACGCAAGCTCACGACTCGCCGCGCTCCTCGGCCTAGTGTTCATCGCCGCGCGGTTCGTTTACGAGCGCGGGTACCTCGATGATCCGAAGCGGCGGGAGACAGGTGCGATCATGACGGCTGTCACGACCGGCATCCTGCTGCTCGGCGGACTGATCGGCGCCATCGTACGGGCGCTGTAGCGGCCCAGCAACCACCGACTGTAGAGACGCCCAGCCGGGGCGTCTCTATGAAGCGCCGTACTGCTCCAATTCGTACACCGGGCTGCGCCGGTTAGTGAAATCGTCGATGAGAAAACGATCGATCGGCTTCTCTGAAGCCGTCTTCGGGATCTCCTTCAGCACTTGCACGTACGACGGCAGCTGATTGCGTTCCAGTTGCCGCGCGCAGGTGCGGAAGAAAGCCACAGGATCAAACGCCGCATTATCAAGCAAGACGACCGCGGCAACGACATCCTTCTCTCCCGGCGCACCCGATTTAGCGGGCACACCGTAGACGTAGACGTCCGTGACCTCGGGCAGCTCGGCGATCACCTTCTGCACGAAGTCGGGCTGGATGAACTCGCCGTTGTGACGGATCTCCGATCCTTTGCGGTGGCTGAAGAATAGCCAGCCTTCCCCGTCGTGGTAACACATGTCGCCGCTGCGCAACCAACCACCACGCGTCTTTGCGGCTGATGCTTCCGGGTTTTTCAGATACTCGACCTTGGTTTCCGCACCGGCGGCCCGCGAGATCAGCTCGCCAACGACGCCTGGCGGACATTCGTTGTCGTTCTCGTCGACGATCTTGATGTCCATGACGCCGGGAATCGCCCGGCCAAAGCTGCCGATCGGACCCTGATCGATGGGCTTGAAGGCAAAGCCGCCTTCGACGGCGCCGTACCACTCCAGGATCCGCACGTTGAAGCGGCGTTCGAAATCTTCCCAAATGGCCCGCGGTGTCCCCGCGCTGAGCACGAAGCGCACGGGGTTATCGGCATCGTCGGGTCGCGGCGGTTCGGCGTAGATCGCCGCCATCATACCGCCGAGCAACGAGAAGGTCGTGCAGTGGTAACGCCGGCAGATGTCCCAGATCTTCGACTTGGTGAAGCGCGGGCTGAAGACCGCCGGCACCTCGTTGTACAGCCCCGCCAGAAACGTCACGACCTGTGCGTTGCCGTGGGTGAGGGACAGGCCGGTGTAGAGCCGATCGTCCTTGGTGTAGCCAAACACGGCGCCAACCAAACCGGCCGTACCGGTCCAGCGGCCGGTCTCGGCCACCACACCTTTCGGATCCCCCGTGGTCCCCGAGGTGTAGATGACCTGAATGGGATGATTCATCTCGGTGACCCGCTGTTCCGGCTCGTTATGCAGCGGTTCTCGCAACACGTCTTGATAGGAGCGAACAATCTTGCCCGTAGCCGGCGGGCCGCCCGGCCGCTGCGTCGCCAGGATGAAGCGGAGGCTGGGGACCTGCGGCAGCACCTCTTCGAGCTGCGGCAACAGGTCGGTACTCGTCAGGACGGCTTTGCACTCGGCATGGGTCAGTTGGTACCGGAGCTTGTCTCCCTTTTGCCGCGGATCGATCGGAACGAAGACGGTTCCGCTGATCGAACCGCCGATGATGCCGTAGATGAACTCCGGATGGTTACGCATGAAGAGGGCGAAGGTGTCACGTGGATGCAACCCTTGGCGCACAAGCTCCTGCGCCACCTTGGCGGCGTTTTCCCACAAGGAACCAAAGGTGATCACTTCGTCGGGGAGGCCGTTCGACCACCCCTCGAACGTGAAGATAACCTTGTCCGGAGATTCTTTGGCTTTGAGCTGGACGTACTGCCCGGGAATGCGGGGATCGAGTTCCATCGTCACGGCCTCACAACACCGGCCACGGCAGGGGCGCACGGCCGCGCGCCCCTACCTTCTGGCTGATCGCTGATTGCTGACAGCTGAGTGCTACTTCATGTGTTTGATGATTGCCTGGCCGAACTCAGAGCACTTCACCTTTGTGGCGCCTTCCATCAGGCGGTGAAAATCATAGGTGACCGTCTTGGCGGCAATGGCGCCTTCGATCCCCTTGACGATCATGTCGGCGACTTCGTTCCATCCGAGATGCTGGAACATCAGGACGCCGGAAAGGATCACCGAACCGGGATTGACCTGGTCGAGGTTGGCATACTTGGGCGCCGTCCCATGCGTGGCCTCGAAGATCGCATGGCCGCTCTGGTAGTTGATGTTGCCCCCGGGAGCGATGCCGATGCCGCCGACCTGTGCGGCGAGGGCATCGGAGAGGTAGTCACCGTTCAGGTTCAAGGTCGCGACCACATCGAACTCGCGTGGCCGCGTCAGGATCTGCTGCAGCGTGATATCGGCAATAGCATCGCGGACCAGCAGTTTCTTCTTCCACTTGCCGTCACCGTGCGTGCTCCAGAGTTTCAGGGCGCGTTCGACCTCGGCGCGCAGTTTGGCCTTCTGATCCGGGGTCATCAAGTCGTAGCCCGGATCGATCTGACGTGCGTTCTCTTCGACGGAAATGTTCGGGGTCTTCTCCTTGTTACCGAGGATCCAGGTTTCGCGTTCGGTCACCGTCTGATCGCGGAACTCGCGCTCGGCCAAGCCGTAGCCCCAGTCACGGAAGGCGCCTTCGGTGAACTTCATGATGTTGCCCTTGTGCACCAAGGTCACGCTCCGTCGCTTGTGGCGCAGGGCGTACTGGATGGCGTCGCGGACCAGACGCTCCGTTCCCTGACGCGACACGGGCTTGATGCCGATGCCGCTGGTCTCCGGGAAGCGGATTTTCGTCACGCCCATTTCGGTCTGCAAGAATTTGATCAGCTTACGTGCTTCCGGACTTTCCGCCGCCCATTCGATGCCGGCGTAGATGTCCTCGGTGTTCTCGCGGAAGATCACCACGTCGATCAACTCCGGATGCCGCACCGGGCTCGGGACGCCGCTGAAGTACCGCACCGGCCGCAGGCAGACGTAGAGGTCCAGGGTTTGTCGCAGCGCCACGTTGAGCGAGCGGATGCCGCCGCCGATCGGTGTCGTCAGCGGCCCTTTAATGCCGACCAGATGATCCCTGAAGGCCGCGACGGTCGCATCCGGCAGCCAGTTGCCTGTCTGATTGAATGCCTTTTCGCCGGCCAGCACTTCCTTCCAGACGATGCTGCGCTTGCCGCCGTAGGCCTTTTCGACCGCGGCATCGAACACCATCTGGCTAGCTCGCCAGATATCTGGGCCGGTACCGTCGCCTTCGATGAAGGGGATGATTGGATGATCGGGAACCTTCAGTTGCCCGTCCACGCTGCGAATAGATTCACCTGCATTCTTCTTTGCGTCTGCCATGAATGATCGCCTCGATCCTGTAGTAGTGACAGCGCCGTCCCGCCGGGGCGGGCGCGCAGCCCGCGGCACCGTATATCAAATGCGAACCAAAGTGTAGTTGCGCCGAAGCAGCCCTGGGGCTGCGTTTGCTCAGGCCGCCGGGAATCGATAAGCAATGATCGCCTGTGTAGTGGCAGTGGTCTTGAAAGCGATGCTCCCGCCGAAGGGCGTTTTGGCCATCGGGTTGGCCGTTGCCGTGTCCCTCGTATCACCCGCATTTGCCGAGCTTGCGGGTAGTGTGCACGCCAATCCGGTTGCACCGGTCCTGGTCACACTCATCGTTCTCCTGCTCGCCGCCAAATTGGGAGGCGATGTTTTTGAGCGGCTGGGCCAACCGGCGGTTCTTGGCGAGTTGCTGTTCGGGGTGGTGCTGGGAAATCTCAACTTGGTGGGTTACGAGCACCTGGCGTATCTCAAGCACGATCAGGCGCTACAAGTGTTTGCTGAGCTGGGCGTCATCCTTTTGCTGTTCGAGATTGGTCTCGAAACGAATGTACGGGATATGCTTTCCGTCGGGCCGTCATCGGCGCTCGTTGCCCTCCTGGGCGTGATTATCCCCATCATTCTCGGTCTCGGTACCAGCTTCATGTTCCATCCAGAGCAATCGATCTACCTCCACGCGTTCATCGGTGCCGCCTTGTGCGCGACCAGCGTCGGCGTGACGGCGCGCGTCTTGCGAGATCTCGGTTGCCTTCAGAAGCGCGAGTCACGGATCGTGCTGGGCGCGGCGGTGATCGACGATGTCCTGGGGTTGATCGTTCTGGCCACGGTGACCGGCGTCATTGCGGCAGCCCAGGGCAACGGTCCGGGTTTCTCGGCCGGCATGCTGGCAGCCATCGCTGGCAAGGCACTGGGTTTTGTATTCGGCGCGGTCACCATCGGCTATTTCCTTTCGCCGCGACTGCTGGCAGTGGCGGCCCGTTTTCGGGTACAGGGCATGCTCCTCACCACGGCACTGTTGATATGCTTCCTGCTGTCGTATCTCGCTGACCGGCTTGGCCTCGCACCCATCGTCGGCGCCTTCGCTGCCGGCCTGATCATCGAACAACGGCACGCAGAAGTCTTCCGCGAACGCGGTGTTCCCACGCTGCATCAGCTGTTCAATCCGCTGGTGGCTTTTCTGGCCCCACTCTTCTTCGTGCGCATGGGGTTGCTGGTCGATCTGCGGGTTCTCGGCGATGTGGCGGTACTGGGATTCGCCGTGGTGCTCACAGCCGCGGCCATCATCGGCAAGCAGGCATGCTCGCTGGGAGTGCTGGAACATGGCCTCGACCGACTCTCCGTTGGTCTCGGGATGATTCCCCGTGGCGAGGTGGGGCTGATCTTCGCCAACATCGGAGCGGCCATGACACTCAGCGGGGCACCGGTCATCGGCGCAGAGCAGTTTTCCGCGGTGGTGATCATGGTCATGGTCACGACGCTGGTCACGCCGCCGCTGCTGCGTTGGTCGCTGAGCCGCCAACGCTCCGGTACCGGTCACTGAGGGGCTTTGGATGCTTGATCGAACCGGTTCGTCGGACACGCCACTCAACACGGCAGCACCGTCCCTACGGTTCAAGTGCGTCGGATGGTTGGCGGGGCTATTAGCGGCATTCGCCGGAGTGGGAGCCAGCGTGGCGGCGACCGTTCCTGCTGCTCTCGATGTGGCTGCGGGCGAACGTCTTCTCGTTGTCGCGCCGCATCCCGATGACGAGACCCTCGGGGCGGGCGGTCTCATCCAGCGCGTGCTCGAGCGTGGCGGAACGGTTCGCATCGTGCTCGTGACCGCCGGTGACGGATACGTCGAGGCGGTGGTGCATGAGACTGGGCTGCCGCGGCCACGGCCATCGCAGTACATCGCCTACGGTGAGCGGCGCCTGCGAGAAGCGCGCGCTGCCGTGCGGGAGCTCGGCAGCGACCGGATGCGCCTGCAGGTGTTGGGGTTCCCTGACGGCGGGCTCGCATCGCTTCTACACGCGCACTGGCGGCGGATCCACTCGGAGCGTTCGAGCACGACCGGTGTCTCTGAACCGCCCTATCCCGAGGCGCTCGACCCCAACGTTGCCTATGACGGCACCGATCTGCGCCGGGAGTTGCTACGCCTGGTGCGCGAGACCCATCCCACGATGGTGGCGTTACCGCATCCGTTCGACAGGCATCCGGACCACCGCGCCACCGGGCTGTTCACGCTGCTGGCCATCGATGACTGGGCAGGTGAGGCCGCAAGACCGCGGGCACCGCTCCCGCGCCTGCTCGCGTACCTCGTACACTGGCCCAACTGGCCGCCGGGTTGGAACGCCCCGACACCGCCGCCCGCCGCGGCCACAGCGACGTTCGAGCTGCCGCCGACTTTCCCGGTGCAGAACGGTACGCCCACGGACCTGGCGCTTTCGGACGCCGAGGTTGCGGCGAAACGTGCCGCCCTGGCCGAGTACAAGAGCCAGCAGGAAGAAATGGCCAGCTTGCTGGCAGCGTTCGTGCGGCATACCGAGCCCTTCGTCCTGCTCACGGCACCCACGCTCCCGGAACTTGAGCGCATGATCGATCAATCCGCGGGCACCGCGCAGAAACTGCACGGACCACACGATCGCGGCACGCCAAGCCCCTGAGGTGGTCTTGATCACACGTGCTGCCACTCGGAGAATGAGAGAGGCCGCGAATGAGCAGTGCGTGGACCGACGAAGCATCCAACGGGATACCGCGACGCTTTGATCTGCTGATCTTCGATCTCGACGGTAGGCTGGTCGTGCGTCTACTTTCAAGGGCTCAACATTCCGATCGACAGAGCGCTCGGGCAAATGAGCGCGTGCGGCCAAACTCAGCCGATCCACCGCAGCGAACGCGCTAGCGCGGCGCAGCCATGGTCACGCACCCATTCGCCGTGGGCGATGATCATTCGTTGAGGGTTCCAGGCCAGCGCCTTGCCGAGTGCCGCGCGCGCGACACGGTGGTTCCAGAACGAAAGGCGGTACTCAAACGGAGTCCCGCCGTCGGGTCCGACGATCCCATCCAATCTCATGAGTGCGCCTCGCCAGCCGTGCAAGGTCGCCGGATCGAACTTCTGCACCAGATCGGTGACGATGACCGAGCGCGAGGCGCGATGAAAGAAAACGACCTCTTCCATCGCGAAGCTGCCGTGGAAGATGACCTGGTCGATGTCAGCCGCCCATGCGGGATCCGGCGCGTCGCGCAACTCGCCGTGAAAAGTCAAGTCGCGACGGCGGCGCGCCAGGCCGGGCGAGGCGTAGAGCTTGGCGTCGGGCCAGTGCTGCACCCACTCCCCCAGGAACAGGTCGTGGATTTTGTTCGGCGACACGAGATAGCGGACCGGGCCGCATGCGTTGACGGCGGCGGCCAGCGCGGTGCTCAGCGCGATCGGTGAGCATACCCAGAGGCTTCCATCGGTGAGCCGGACGACGGTCATGCGCGTTGGGTAAGGAAACCCGAAGAACCGCACACTCGGCCCCGCCGCAATCCAGATGTCACGATCAACCGGGCTCAGCATGACGCCGCCGCATAAACACCGCATTCATATGTCGTCTGACGACCCGGAACAACACTCCTCAACTCCGCCAATCTCGACCGCATGGTTCGGGCCTAAACGTGATCAGCTCACGCATGACGAGTCAGCTTAGTCGCACGTGATTCGAGTCGCGCGGCATCGTTCCCTCGCCAAATCCAATCACCTGCGCTATCTGAGACGCTGAGTGATGGATACTGCCTGTCTGACGAGAGCGGATGCGCGGGCGTTCTATGATCGCTTCGGTTCCAAGCAGGACGGGCAAGCGTTCTACGAAGACTTCGCGGTTCAGGACCTCGTGGCCCACGCGGAGTTCGAACAGGCTGCTGTCGTGTTCGAGTTCGGCTGCGGGACGGGTCGGTTCGCCGAGCGCTTGCTCGCGACGCACCTGTCGCCGACTGCACGGTATGTCGGGTGCGACATCAGCACGACGATGATCGGTCTCGCTCGCACACGCCTGACGCGATTTGGCGATCGTGCGGACGTGCGCTTGACTGACGGCGCGGCACGGATCGATGCAGCAGACGCGGCCTTCGATCGCGTCGTATCGAATTACGTGATCGACTTGCTCGCACCCGATGACATCGAGGGCGTGGTGGCCGAGGCCCACCGGGTGCTCACGCCCGAGGGCTGTCTCTGCCTCACGAGTCTCACCCGTGGCACGACAAGCGTCTCTCGCGCCGTGACCTGGGTGTGGACGCGAGTCCATCACTGGCAGCCACAGCTGGTCGGCGGCTGCCGGCCGCTCGCGTTGCGCAACTATCTGCCGGCGCAGGGTTGGCGCATCGCACACCGCAACGTCGTCGTGGCGTACGGCATACCGTCCGAGATCGTGGTCGCGCAGAAGCGGTGACCAACGATTGCTCAGGCAGCCGCCGTGCGGGCGCGTTGCGCGCGTTTTCCCAGCATGTTCAGTTTGAAGCGCCGAATGACGTCCGGCGGCACCCGGCTCCCGTCCGGGGTCTCGAATGCGAGGGCATCTTGCGGGCACTGGACGAGGCACGCGCCGCAGCGGATGCAGCGGTCCGCGTGGGCGATAGCCACTTTGTGGATATCGGGTCGCTTCTCGAAGACGGCTTCGGGGCACACTGCCCAACAATTGTAGGCCCCCGTGCACCGATCGAGGTCGAGGACGACGCGAAAATCCTTCTCCTCAAAGAGGCCAGCAGGGGCGTTTGGGCTGGAGCCGGCAAAGTCGAACGTCAGCACCCAGACGACAGCAAGTGCTCCGGCGCTCCACGTGAGTGCAGCCAGCGCCGTCAGACCGCCGGTGAGGCTCACGACCACGTTTGCGCCCAACGCCGCGCTCGCACCCACGGCGATTTGCCGCCACCGCTCCCGAAGCGGCAGGCGGTCGTAGACTAAGAAAACGGCGGGGGCGAGGACCCAGACCAGAACCGCCGCGCCAAGCCGATGGCGCGCGGCCACAGCGGTGGCGAGAACCCACATCGGTGTGGCCCAGGCGACCGCCATTTCCAGCCGCTCGCGCCATCCAAACGTGACTTGACGCATCGCCTCGGTCTTGTGCTTGCTGGCGGCGAGGTAGTCTCGGATATGCTTGGCGTCGGCGGGGCCGAAGCGCACGATCCATCCGGTGCGACGGCGCACCTCCTTTCCCTCAACACCGGTGGCAGCGAGTTGCGGTACGATGACCTCACGGTGCACGACGTTGTCCTCGAGACGGGCGACCTTCAGCGCAGTGACCACCTGGTGCGTCCCGAGGTGTCCACCCGATGACGCGCACCAGACGTTGACGCCGTGGGAATTGGCGACAACGAGATAGGCATCGAGGCCGCGCAGCGCGCGTAACACGCGCCGCACCGTCAGATCATAGTTGCCGGTGAGGAAGACGGGGCTGTCGCGGTGTGGACGTCCGATGATACGCACGCCAGTGCGCACGGGTACCGGAACCAAGCGGAAGCAGGTTTCGACAATCTCCGCGAGCCAGTCGCGCCACGACATCACTGGGCCTCCGCTGGCTTCTCGCCGATCACCAGGGTCATCCCGCCTTGCGGCAACCGCTCCGCGACGACGCGGAATCCCGCGGCGCGGACGCGCGGCGCGAGATCGCGGACCGCGGAGGTGCTGGTCTGGGTCAGCACATAGGTCAGCGCGGCAAGTGGCCAGCGCACGCAGGCGTACCGCAGACGTGCCAGCAGTCCCGGTGGCTGAACTTCATCGGCGACCGCGAGGCGGCCGCCGGGACAGAGCAGCCGGCGCGCGGCCTCCAGTACGTATTGCTGCTCCTCCTCGCTCATCTCGCTGAGGACCAGCGATGCCGCGACGGCGTCAAAGGCTGCTGGTGGAAACCGGTCTGCGATTTCGACCGCCGCCATCTCGCGCAACGTGAGCCGACCATCGCCAGTGCCCAGCTTCTCCTCGGCAACGGCCAACATGTCGGGATTCTGATCGATCGCGGTGACGGTGGCGCCGCGAGCCAGCAAGGCGGCGGTAAGATTTCCGGTGCCGCATCCGATCTCGAGGACGCGCGGCGCGACATCCGTACCGACCGCAGCGGCGGCAACGGCATCGTACACCGCCGTAATGCGGCCGAGGGACAGGAGCCGCAGCCCCCAATCGTAGCGGCGCGGCGCCGACTCGAGGATCCGCATGTAGACGTAGGTGCTCATCGCGACGGCTCCGGTCGCAGTGCGGCCAGCAGCACTTCGCGCAAGATGGTGGTGTTCGCCACGGCGCCGGTCGCGCCGGGCTCCACCATCTCTTGCAGAAATAATCCATCCAGGCATCCGAGGACGATCGTGGCAAGCGCTGGTGCCGCTTCCGGCCGGAACTGGCCCGCGCGTTGTCCGTCCTTGATCAGCCGCGCCAACGCCGCTCGCGCCGTGCGGAAGGTCTCGCGCACCCGCCGCCGGCCGCGTGGCTCACGCAGAAAGTCGAGCAGGAGAGGACCGGTCTTCGACCATTCGTCGAGCATGGCCGCGATGGCATCGACGAGTGTGCGCAATCGCTCCGCGGCCGGGCGCGGTGATGCAGCCAGCGCGTCAAACAGCTCCGCCTCGTGACGAAACAGGTGGTCGGCCAGCGCGTTGAACAACGCCTCCTTGGTTGGGAAGTAGTGATAGAGGCTGCTTTTGCCCATGCCCGCCGCTGCCGCAACCCGCTGCAGATTGGTCCCGCGGTATCCGTGCCGAGCGAAAATCGCAGCGGCCGCGGCGAGGATGCCTTGACGCTTCTTCGAGGCATCAACGATCTTTGGCATTTTCGACGACCAAGTCGACGAAAATAAGTTTACGTTATCGAGGAGTCGGTGTCAAGTGCGCCCCCGCAGCCCGGACCGGCGTTCACGCGCGCGTCAGCTCGACCACGGGCAGGCACGTGGTGAGGGCGCGGAGTGCGGCCTCCGTCGGGTCGATCGTAAAGCATTTGTGTGTTGATTTTCATCTCACCAGAGTTCTGGAGCTACCGGTGCTGTTGCGCGCCCACCCGCGAAATGCTCTGTAGTGGCGAGTCTCCGAGTTTCACACCGCCAAGAATGCTCTCGAACAGAGAAACCCCAACCGAGCCAGCGTCGGCAAGCGCCGGCACTCAACCATCCATGAGCGGCCCCCGCTGGTTTCGCTGGTTTGGCCGCACCCTCCCCACCGGCAGCGGCTTTGAGAGTCAGCGCTACCTGATGAAATGGCTCTTCATCAGCACGCTGATCGGCATCGTTGCCGGGCTCGGTGCCATCGCGTTCATGCTGGCGATCGACTGGGTGACGCAGGCAAGTCTCGGGAGCATCGTCGGCTACTTGCCACCGTCACCGGCCGGCGAGGGAAACATCGGCATCCAGGCAATGACCCGTCCGTGGCTCCTGCCCATCGTCACCGCGCTCGGCGGCCTGGTATCCGGCATCATCGTCTTCTCGCTCGCGCCGGAAGCCGAAGGGCACGGTACCGACGCGGCCATCGACGCCATTCATCACAAGGCCGGACGCATACGCGCGCGCATTCCGCCGATCAAGTTGATCGCGTCGGCCATCACCATCGGCACGGGCGGCTCCGGTGGCCGTGAAGGGCCGACGGCGCAGATTTCCGCGGGCTTTGGTTCGCTGCTCGCGCAGTGGCTCGGCCTGAGCGTGCAAGACAGGCGGATCGCCGTTGCCGTGGGGATGGGGGCCGGCATCGGCGCGATTTTCCGGGCGCCCCTCGGCGGTGCTTTGATGGCGGCGGAGATCCTCTACATCCATGACCTCGAGGTCGAGGCCATCATCCCGTCACTGATCGCGTCGATCGTCGGCTATTCGATCTATGCCACCGCGTACGGCTATGGTCCCATCTTCGGCGACCAGTCCGGCATCGGGTTCACGCACCCGGTGCAGCTCTTCTACTACGGACTGCTCGGCGTCATCTGCGGCATCGGTGGACTGCTCTACGAGCGCTCTTTCTACGGTTTCACCCACATGTTTCATCGGCTCGCCTGGCCGCGATGGCTGAAGCCGGCGGTCGCCGGCTTCGCGGTGGGGCTGCTGGGACTGATACTGCCCGGCGCCATGCACACCGGCTACGGCTGGGTGCAGATCAGCATGGGCCAAGGTCTGCTGGAGTTGCCGCTCTGGGCCGTTCTCTTGCTGCCGTTCGCGAAGATCCTCGCGACGTCGCTCTCGATCGGTTCGGGCGGTTCCGGCGGCATCTTTGGGCCGGGCATGGTGATTGGCGGAATGTTGGGCGCGTCGTTCTGGCGCCTGGCGCACGGTGTATTGCCGCAGATGCCTCCCGACCCGGCGCCGGTGGTCATCATCGGCATGATGGCGCTGTTTGGTGGCATCGCCCATGCTCCGCTCGCGGTCATGCTGATGGTCGCCGAGATGACCGGCAACTTGTCGCTGCTGGCCCCGGCAATGGTGGCGGTAGCTATCTCGACGGCGCTCGTGGGCGATCGCACCATCTATCATAGCCAGCTGGCGACACGGGCGGACTCGCCTGCGCACCGCATCCGGTTCAGTTTTCCGTTGCTCTCGTCCTTGCTCGTGCGCGACGCAATAGCCCCACTGGATTCAAGTTCGGAGGGGACTGAGTCCACAGTGGTGCTGGAGCCCGACCAGACGCTTGACGTGGCTCTGGACAGACTCGCTGAGGCCGGAAGCAGCCAGGCCGTTGTGATCGAGGGCGGCCAGATCGTCGGGCAACTCCAGGTCCGCGACGTCATGCGAACGTACAAGGCCAACCTCGAGCGCAGCGTGCGGCGTGCGCAGGCGCTGTCGACGGAGTCGACGATGTTCGAAGCTCGGTTGGACGCATCGTCACCGCTAGCCGGCCGCTCTCTACAACAGGCAGATCTCCCGCGAGACACTCTGGTCGTTTCGATTACTCGCGATGGCGAGACGCTTTTCCCGCGTGCCACCACTCAGCTTCAGGCTGGCGATGTGGTGCTCATCATGGCCGACAGACGCAGCGAACCCGCGCTGCGTCTGTTCCTCGAGAGCAGGCACGCTAGCACTGACTGAGCGGCGACGGCGTTCGAGCGGTGGTGGTGATCAGGACCATTGGCAGATGCTGACGCCCGACCCGGAACAGCCGCTGCGGGAAGGCGACGTCCTCGTCATTGTCGCCGCGGCCGCCGATATCGAGCGCTTTCGCAGCGCCACCAACCCACCACCGTGCTGACGCTCTACACTGTCGGCCACTCCAACCGGGCTCTCGATGCATTCATCGAACTCGTGGACGCGCACGCAGTGCGGTGTATTGCCGACGTGCGTGCCTTCCCATCCTCCCGCCGCTGGCCCCATTTCAACCGGGAACCACTGGCGGCCGCGTTGGGCGCACACGGGGTTGCCTATGAATGGCTTCCGCTGCTCGGGGGCCGGCGGCACGGCCTGCCGCGGGCCGATTCGCCGCACACGGCGTGGACCGTCGCGGGTTTCCGTCATTACGCCGATTACATGGACACCGCACAGTTTTCCCAGGGACTCGACCAGTTGCTGGCACTCGCACAGGCGCAACGCACCGCGTGCATGTGCGCCGAGGCGCTCTACTGGCGTTGCCATCGCCGCCTGATCGCCGACGCCGTCGTCGTCCGCGGGCACCAGGTCCTGCACATTGAGAGTGCGACCCGTATCGTCGAGCATCGCCTGCCCGACTTCGCCCGCGTGGCGGACGGACGGCTCATCTATAACGGTGGCACGCAGCTGGAAATGTAGTCAGCCTGTGACTGCCGACGCTGGACCGAACACCAACTCCGCCGCCATTTCTCCGCTGTGGATGCAGTCGGGGATGCCGACACCGCGGTAGGCATTGCCGGCAACCGCCAGGCCGGGGTGTTGTGCCAGAGACGTATCGATGCGGGCCATGCGTTCGAGATGGCCGACGCGGTACTGCGGCATCGCCTGGGCGTGCCGGTGAATGCGCGTCAGCAGTGGCTCGCTGGTGATACCGAGCAGTTCACGCAACTCGCGGCGCACGCTCTCGACCATGGCCGCATCATCCTGCTCGAACAGGCTCTGCTGCATGGCGCCGCCGACGAAGCAGCGCACCAACACATACCCCTCGGGCGCGCGACCGGGGTACTTGATACTGCTGTACGTGCACGCCACGATGGAGCGTGCTTCCACCAGCGGCACCACGAAGCCGAATCCATCGAGCGTGCCGGGAATGTGGTCGTTGCGATATGCCAGGCTCACCGTCGCTGAAGATGCGTATGGGATGCCGCGCAGTTCGCCCGCCAGACGCGGATCGAAGTCGGTGACGAAACGCGCGCTCTGATGCGCCGGGGTCGCCAACACCACCGCATCGGCCTCAACCGTATCGCCGGTGGTGGTCGCGATTTTCCAGCGTCGTTCTCTACGCACAGAGGAGACCGCGGATGCCAGCCGCACCACGCCTTCCGGTAAGCGCTGGGCCAACGCGTCGACGAGGCTCTGCATGCCGTCGTCGACGCTGACAAACAAACTCCAGCGCGCGCCGCTCATGGCACGGGTGGCGGCGGGAGCGCGCCGCTGCGCCGTCCACATCGCCCAGATCACGCTGCGCGACTTGCGTTCCATCTCCAGAAAGCGCGGCATGGTCGCGGCGAGGCTCAGATCGTCCGGGTCCGCCGTGTAGATGCCCCCGACCAGCGGCTGTGCTACGCGTTCCAACGCCTGGCGGCCGAGCCGGCGCGTGACGAACGAGCCCAGGCTCTCATCGCTGCGCTGGGGACCGCGCGGCAGCAACAGGTCCATCGCCATGCGCAACTTGCCGGGCCAGGTGAACAGGCGCGTCACCACCAGCGGCCAGAACTGCGTCGGGGCCAAGAGCAGGAATCCATCCGGCAGCGAATGCAGCCTGCCGTTGTGCACCACGTACGTGCGCCGGTTCTCGTCCCGTGTCCGCACCAGCCGCGGCGTGAAGCCGATGCGCTCGCAGAGGTTGATCGCCCAGGGTTTCTCCGAAATGAACGAATCCGGGCCCGCCTCGATGACGAAACCGTCCGTGCGTTCGGTGCCGATCGCCCCGCCCAGACGCCGGCCCGCCTCCAGAAGCGTCAGCTGCATCGGTTGCTGGCGTTCGCGGCTCAGCTCCACCAGCCGGTGCGCGGCGGCCAGACCGGCAGAGCCGCCACCAACAACCACGATGCGTCGTGTGTGTTCGCCTGCCATACGCTACGAATTCGCGTGAGTCGGCGCGGCAATTCGTCGCCGGACGACATCTGCGAGCATGCGGATGAACGCCGGGTGATCGCTCACCGTAGCCGCGCGCACGAAATTGATCCCGACCTGCTCTGCCACCCGCCGGGCCTCGATGTCGAGATCGTACAGCACCTCGACATGTTCGCAAACAAAACCAATTGGCGCCACGACCACGTCGCGGCAGCCCTTACCGGCAAGTTGCCGGGTGACATCATTGATATCCGGGCCCAGCCACGATTCACGGGGGTTGCCGCTGCGGCTCTGGTAAGCGATCGACCAGCGTCCGTGTCCGAGCCGCTCGGCAACCAAGCGCGACGACTCGGTGACTTGTTCGACGTACGGCGAAGCTGCCGCCATCGCCGTCGGAACGCTGTGCGCGGTGAAGATCACGATCGCTGACGCTCGTCGCTCCGTGCGAATCTCATTCAAGGCCGCCCCGACGTTCTCGCTGACGGCCTCGATGAACCAGGGATGGGCGTGCCATTCGTCGACGTAGTCGATCCGCGGTGCTCCTGCTCCCACCTGCTCTCGCGCCGCCGCGACCTCACGCTCGTAGCGTCCCCAGCTCGCGTCCGTCTGCTGTGGCGCCATGACCACGCCGACCGCTCGGCGCACGCCGTCGTCCATCATCCGTTGCAGCGTCTCGTGCAGATAGGGCGTCCAGCAGCGCATGCCCACGTAGACCCGCAACGCGCCGCCCTCCGCCCGCAACTGCGCTTCGAGCGCGCGCGCCTGGCGGAAGGTGAGCTCGTTGAACGGGGACTTGCCGCCAATGAGCTCGTAATGATGCACCACGATTTCGACCCGCGCCGGTGGGACGGGACGCCCGCGCAGGACATTGTCCAGGAACGGCCGCACCTCGTTCATGCTGGTCGGACCTCCGAAGCCGATGAGGAGGACGGCGTCATAGGCACCCGGGGCCAGAGACTGGACCCTGAGGGCTGGGCTTTCGGACTCCTCATGCATTGCCGGCCGCGCGCCTCCGATCTCGGAACTACTTGCTGCTGAGCTCGTGCACCATGTCGACCAGGGCGATGACGTGATCGACCGGTGTATTGGGAAGAATGCCGTGCCCGAGATTGAAGATGTGGCCACGATGACCCCGCGCCTGCTCCAGGATGCGCGCGGTGCGCTTGCGAATCTCGTCCAGTGGCGCGAAGAGCGCCACTGGATCGAGATTGCCTTGCACGCCGACTTCATCACCAACCCGCCGCCACCCGGCGTCCAAGTCGATGCGCCAATCGAGCCCGATCACATCGCCACCACCCTCACGCATCAGTTCCAGCAAGCCGGAGGTGCCGGTCCCAAAGTGAATCACCGGCACACCTGGTGTGATACCGCCGATGAGGGTACGCATGTGCGGTAGAACGAACTGCCGATAGTCGTCCGGCGCCAGGCACCCGACCCAGCTATCGAAGAGTTGGACCGCGTCCGCACCCGCCGCGATCTGGGCGTTGAGATAGCCGACGACGGCGGTGGTCAACCGGCGCAGTAACCCGTGCCACCCCTCGGGCTCGCGATACATCATGGATTTGGTGTGCACGTAATTGCGCGACCCGCCGCCCTCGATGACATAGGAGGCGAGCGTAAACGGGGCACCGGAGAAACCGATCAGCGGCACCTTCAACGCCGCTTTCGCCTTGCGGACGGCGTCGTACACAAAAGAGACGGCGGCCGGCGCGTCGACATTCGGCATCCGTGCCACGTCCGCCGAGCTCCGCACGGGATGATGCAGGACCGGCCCGTCGCCCTTCGAGAACTCCAGCCCCACCCCCAGCGGTTCAACGATCAGCAATATATCCGCGAAGATGATGGCGGCATCGACTCCGAGGCGTTCCACCGCCGTCACGGTGACTTCCGCTGCCGCGTCCGCATCTTTGCACAGGTCGAGGAAGCTATGCCGTTCACGCACCGCGCGGTACTCGGGCATGTAGCGGCCCGCTTGCCGCATCAACCAGATGGGCGTGAAAGAAGTCGGTTCGCGACGGCAGGCTTTGAGAAAGGGAGCGTCGTTCAAGATTGCCAGTAGCTACGTCAGGGCACGCGGCAGGTCAAGTAACGGATCAGACGGACGCGCTCCGCCGCTTGGCATCCAGCATCGCGCGGCCCCTGCGAGCAACCTCGCCAACGAGTTGTCCCATCTTCGCGTGCTCGGGTTCGAGGTCGGGAGAGAGTCCGTGCTCCCGTAGCGCTTCGGAGCACACCGGGCCGATGGAGGCGAGAAGGACCTTGGCGAAGGCAGCACGCAAGCGTTCCGCCTCGTCCTTGTCAGCGGCAACCTGGAAGAGGTGATGGACCTGAGTGGCGCTGGTGAACAGCGCGACATCGACCGTTCCACCACACAGTTCGTGGATGGCGGCACGGAGCGGGCCGATGTCCTCCGGCAACGCCCAGCGATAGACGGGCACCCGCAGCACATCGGCGCCACGCGCCTCGAGTGCGGCAAGGAATTCCTGGCTGGGCACGCCGTACTCCTGGACCGCGATCCGCTTGCCGGCAACCGGCAGCTCGGCGTCAAGCGCGGCGAGGATCTCACGCCAGGTGTTGGGCTCGGGAACGATGATGTCCGCCTGGAGTCCCAACTCACGCAAGGCCGCGGCCGGTTTAGGTCCACGTGCGACCACCGTGGCCCGCGCCAGTGCCGGCGCCAAGCGCTCTCGCGGCCATTCACCCGCCACCGTCTCGACCAGGGTACGCAGGCCGACGCCGGTCATCAGTACGACAACATCGATCGCCCCGGCTTCGAGGCGGCGCACAAACTCGAAGGCCGCGGAGTTTTCGTCGAGCGGCACCTCTTGCACAGATGGGGCGAGGATCGGCTCGCCGCCGTGGCGGCGGATCAACTCGGCGATTTCCGTCGCCCGCCGACTCTCAAAGGTAACAACACGGAGGCCGTCGAGGCCTCCTAGCTGGGAAGTATCAACCACGTTCGAAGCCATTTCCTTGAACGGTCGACCTCACCAATCGCGACTTTCCCCGACGTTCAGTGTCCATGCCCGATCACTTTTGAAGCCACGTTGCGCCGCGGCACGCCGGAAGCGGCGTGGCGGCTCGGATGGCGGCTCCTCGGTGAGATCGAAGGTGCCGTAGTGCATAGCGACGACGCGATGCGCGCCGAGATCCACAGCCGCCTGGATCGCTTCTTCTGGATTCAGGTGGACGAAGTGCATGATGGAGCGCGGCCGATAGGCGCCGATGGGAAGGGCGGCCAGATCGATCGGCCCCAGGCGCTTGCCGATCTCGGCAAATCCCGCGAAGTAACCGGTATCGCCGGCGTGATAGAAGCGGCGCGTTGGGCCGGCCACAACCCATCCAGCCCACAACCGCTGGTTCGCGCCACCGACGGCGGCACGCCCGGAAAAGTGTTGGGCGGGTACACAAGATACGCGCACACGGCTCATCTGCACCTGTTGCCACCAATCGAGGTCGACCGCTTCTCCGCCCGCGCTGCGCACCAACTCGCCGATCCCCAGCGGCACGATGAACCGTGCGCCGCGCTTGGCCAGGGCTTCGATCGACGGAATGTCGGTATGGTCGTAGTGATCGTGGGAGAGCAGCACGAAGTCGATCGGCGGCATTTCTTCCAGCGGCACGCCCGGCGGCACCAGCCGCTTCGGACCGGCGAAAGAGACGGGGCTGGCCCGTTCGGAGAAGATCGGATCGGTAAGAAAGGTGACGCCGTCCATCCGCACCAGCATCGTCGAGTGGCCGATCCACGTGACACTCGGGTTGCGTTCCATGGCTTGGCGGTCGAACGGCACCAGACGCGCCCCGCCGGGGCGCGACACCATCGACCTCCAGGTCTTGCGCAGGAAGAAGCCGAACATGGCTGGAAACCCTGGCAGGTCACGCGGACCAACCAGATTCACGAAGCGGTCTCCGTCCCGCGGCGCACCGGCTTTGGCCATAGTTGGTACAATAGCAGAAATGGCAATGGCGAGAGCTGCCAGGATGACGCGCATGGACCTGACCATCCTAGCAGGCTAGTCCAGTTTCTCGATGACCATGTGCACGGTTTCCCGACGGATCTGCAGGCCGGTAATGGCGCTGGGCTGGCTCCGCAGAGTCGCGGCAGGCGAGGCACACGGGACCTTTCCGCGTGGATTTGTGTTAGGATGCGAGAATGGTCGACAAGCTGAAAAAGCCCAAGGTGGTCCGCACCCAGCAAGAGAGCGACGACACAACGCGGCCTGTGAACCCTGATGAGGATGATGCGCTCCTCCTAGCCGGTGGGCTCGCTGTACTTCCCATTCTTTTCCGTCGTCGCCCTCCTTCACGCACTCGACCCCGGTCGTGATCGTCGGGTATCCTCACGCGGAGCGCCATGAGGCGATGCTGATCCGCGATCCCATCCACGGCGACGTCTCGCTCAGCCCCCTCGAACAAGAGGTGCTCGATATGCCGGAGATGCAGCGGCTGCGCGGCATCAAGCAGCTGGGCACCGCCAGCTTGGTGTACCCCGGCTGTGTGCACACCCGCTTCGATCATTCGCTCGGCGTCAATGCCCTGAGCAAGCGCATCATCAACGCCGTGCGCGCGTCGGGCACACCGGTCGACACGGACAGGGAGCAGCTCATCGGTGCGGCGGCGCTGCTCCATGACGTGACCCACGTGCCCTTCGGGCACACCTTGGAGGATGAGCGCCGGCTGTTTCCGCGCCACGACAAGGGAGGACGCTTCATCGCCCTTTTCAATGGCGCCTTGGGCGAACGGCTGGCGGCGCTCGGTGTCAAACACGCCCTCGCGGCGATGCTGAACGTGGAAAGCGCGCCGGCCATCACCGTGCCCGCATGGTCCCGGCAGATCATCTCCAGCACCATTGACGCGGACTTGCTCGATTACCTCCACCGCGATGCCTACTTCGCCGGCCTGGCGCCACTCTACGACGAGCGCATTTTCCGCTGCTTCATCGTCGATGGTGACCAACTGGTGATCAACATGACCAAGCACGGGATGGAGCGGCCCGATGCGCGGTCGGAAACAGTGCAACTCCTCCGCTTGCGCTACTTCCTGACCGAACGCGTCTACTACCATCACACCAAGGTGGCGGCGGGGGCGATGATCTCCAAGGCCGTGGAGCTGGCGTACCAACACGGGGCCTTGAAGGAAGACGAGCTGTTGCGGCTCAACGACTGGAGCCTGTTACATCGGCTGAAGGAAATCCCCAGCGCTGCGCGTCCGGATCCGCGGATCGTGCGCCTGGTCGAGCGCCTGGAAAGACGCGTTCTGCTCAAACGCGGATACGTGGTGTCGGCGCTGAGCGTGGCGGAGGAAGGACGCCGCCGCTTGGTCGAACGTTTCCATGAATCCGCCAGCAACCGCCGTGACGCCGAGGAGACCCTGGCGCGGGAGATCGGATGCGACGCGGCGGAAGTCATCGTCTATTGCCCGGCACTGACGGTCATGAAAGAGGCCGCCGCGCTGGTGCGGACGCCCAGGGGTTTGGTAGCCCTGAATCAATCCGAGGACCAATCGAATTCCGAAATCAGGGTGCTTGAGGCACGCTACGCCTCACTCTGGCGGTTCTATGTGTTCGTCCCCGACGCCTTGACGATGCGCACCGCGGACGCGGCCCGCACCCTCTTCGGCTATCCAAACGAGCACCAGACGGGAGTTGGATCACTTTCTTCTCCCTCGCCCTCTGGGAGAGGGTCGGGGTGAGGGCGGGCTGCATCAATGAACCAGTCGTCGATGCGGCTTACACTCGTTCGTCACGGCGAAACTGCAGGACAGTCGAGCATCCGCTATTACGGCCGGACCGACGTGCCGCTCAGCAACCTGGGGCGGATACAGATGAAACGGGTGCGGGCCACATTGGTAACCCAGCGCTTCGCCGCGGTGTACACCAGCACGCTCTCACGCGCGGCCGAGGCGGCGCGGATCGTCAGTGACGCGCGAGCCGCCAGCGATCGCGCTCCGATGCTGATGCAAGTCGCCGGCTTCGATGAGATCGATTTCGGCGAGTGGGAAGGGCTCACGGCAGAAGAGATCCGGGTACGGCACCCACGACTCTATGCCGAGTGGGAAACGCTCGGGGCGGACTTCACCTATCCCGGCGGAGAGTCGAGCCGCGCCTTTCGCACCCGCGTGGCGCGGGCGCTGCATGACGTGCTGGCGCAGGCGCCACAGGGCGAATTGCTCTTCGTCCTGCACAAGGGCGTGATCCGCTGCATCGTGGCCGAGCTGTTGGGGCTCGACGAGGTGCAGCGCCGCGACCTGACCGCAGAGTTGGGCTCCATCCACATCATCGCGCGACAGAGCGACCAGTGGCGGGCGGAAGCACTGGATCAGATCGCTCATTTGTGAGCCTGGCAGATGGCTGATGGTCGCTGGCGAGAGCCATATGCGCCAGGCATGCCTCGCTAGGTTTGCGGGTGGCAGTCCGCGCACGGGCAGAGTTGGCGCAGATGGGCGTACGAGTAGATACCGGTGTCGTGACCGTCACCCCAGGTGAGGCCCAGCGCGTACTTCCCGACCACGGCGATGTTGGTCAGTTCCGTGTTCGCTGCGCGTACGTAACGGCGTTCACCGCTATGCCCCTGACACACGGCACATGGACACCAACCGCGCAGATACGGCAGCGGATACACACTCACGTGGCCATCGTTCCAGGTGATCTTGAGCTGATTCTCTTCCGCCATGCGTCGGACTTCGAGCGGATGGTTCATGCAAAAACCTATAGCCGCATTGCGGATGAGGTGCACGTGCACTCGACCGGTGCGGCCACCGTCCACGTTCGGTAGTGTCTCAGTTTGATTTTTCGGCGATCCCGATGCTTGGAATACTAACGACCCCATGCCATAGTTAGACCTGAGAAGTCGGCGGCGCAATGAGGCAAAATCTCGTCGTTTCGGTCCTGGGAAACGCCAGATCAGGGAAAAGCCATACATGGAACACGCTCTTTGGCGCCGGGGTACGAACGGGATCGCAGATGCGACGACTCTATCTCACCAACACAGAATATGTGGAGGTCTTTCTGGTCAGCGGCTCTCCGGAAGAGCGTAACCGATACGTGGGGGAAATAATAGGGAACAACACGCCGCGGATTGTCCTCTGCTCCATGCAGTACCGTCGGGATGTCAGGCAGACTATTCAATATTTCGTGGACCGCGATTACTTCCTTTTTATGCATTGGCTCAATCCCGGATTCAGCGATCCAAGCCAGCAGCCCGACTCCGTAGGTCTTATCCCAGCGGTATTGGGCGAGCAGTCATTGCTAGGGGTACGAGACGGGCAGATCAACGCAAACGACCGCGTCGGCGAAATGCGCGATTTCATTTTTGGCTGGGCCTCAAGCAGGGGCCTTGTCCGGACGTAACGCGAGATGCCCAAGGGACCGCGAGGCGAACGCAGACCAGCCGACGTGATCGGGTGCGCTGTCCAGGTCATGCGGATCGCTACGGGGGAAGTTGAGGACACCCGGACCGATCCCGGCAAAGAGTACATGCGCAAGGGCGGGCTGAAGGGTGGTCCGGCCAGGGCGAAAAAGCTGTCACCGACCAAGCGGAAGGCGATCGCCAAGAAGGCAGCGGCGGCGCGATGGGGCAAGTAGGACAAGCACTCACTTTGGGTTGTACGAGTCAAACCGCAGGCTCAGGATTTCGTCCGCAACCATTTGAATCGCGTCCTGCCATGACGTGCCGATAGCGCTGATCTGCAGACTGTTGCTCGGTAGCCGGTGTCGATTGAGTACGAGGTGGGCGTGCTTTATGGGTTCGCCCGCTGCTCCCACATGGATATGCAGTCCGCGCTTGTAAGAGGCGTGCGGGGCGCTTGGTGGCTCATTCGGGTCGCAATGGACGGCTAGCAGTTCCTTGCGATCCCCGGTTTCCGGCTTCAGATAAAGAAGGTGCAGATAAGCCTTCTCCAGCCTCCACGTCCTCGGTTTTGATGCTTCCGTCCAGACCTCGTAGTAGTTGGCTTTGATGCCAGGCACTATCGTTGAGAATATCCAATCGCTGTAAGCGCTTGTGGGGCGGGGGCCATCATAGGCAGCGATCGCAAATATCGGCGATAGCGACGGGTATCGGGACACCGCCGGCCCTGCATCTTCAAACGCTAGTGGCCTTAAGAGTCTTTGGAGATACTGAATCCGGCTAGGCAGCTCCTCCTCGGGGATACGTGCGAATTCCATCTTCCTAGTTGGGGAAACCGATGATCGAGCGCTGCGCATCGCTCAGCTCGTATAACTCGGCTACTAAGTCATCAATTTGGTGACCTATGTCGCCGGATGAGTCTTTCCCCGCAATAGTTCTCGCTTTGACCAACTCCAGGAGGTTTCGCTTAATCTGAACCGGAACGCGAGACGGGTCCGGAACGGGGATATCTTTCAATACCGCATTTTCGAGCATCAAGTATCCGCGCTGGTACGTGGGGGAGTGCGAACTCAAATACCACATCGTGACGCTCGAATTAAGTATCCCCACAAAGAAACGTAATAGGTCACGTTCCGCACCCTCATCTTTCGAGAGCAACACCGGCGCTCGGGAGACAATGAACCCCTTCTCAAAGTCCAGCGCAAAACGCGGCACAATTATGAGGTGGGGGCTTACGATCTTCGGCCGTTCGAAAATCTCGGGAGAGCGCGGCCAGAGGGGTTCCCACCACTCCTTGTTGTACCTCGCGAGCGAGGTGCGAGACGCCAAACTATGGCGATGAGCCTTCAGGTACTCCCATGTGTTTGGAAAGTCGGATTCGAGTTCTGCTCTGGAAAGTTTCTTGCCGTCCCGGTACGGGTAGAAGACGAACCAATCAGTTCGCCGCGGGACAACGTATTGACTCATATCCCTGTCGCGGAGAAGAGGTGCCCACGGTGCGCCCCCATCGCGTGGAACACACTCGCGCCGCAGCAGGAATACCTCATCCTTACCGGAGATATATCCTTGTTTCACATCAAGGAATTCGGACAGTCGCGGGAGAGCCTTCAGTTTTTGTTGCACCGTTGCTTGCGCGGGTGGTGTTGGCACCCAAGTGGGCTGCCCAAAGAGACTTTGGTCGGTTTCATATATGCTGTATGCGGAGACCGAGGTTATCCGACCCTCAGTAATGTCCTGTAGCGCCTTTCCGACTTGCCCTCGGCACTCCAAGATTGTCACCGGGGGAGCTGGCCCCGTTTCCGTTGCTTTCCGTTCGAAAACTAAAAGTACGACATACGATCCAATGTCCTCAAAGACTGGGATCGCCGAGAGATCCGCAACACAACGTATCCAGCATTTCTCATGCAGCAGCCGCCGCAACGGACCGGCAGATTTACCGAGCAAGAAAGTCCTTGGGAGGACGTACATCCCGATGCCACCGGGCCTGAGAGCCTCAATGCCACCCTTAATGAAAGCGAGATACAGATCGGAGCGACCGATTGCCGTCTGACCGATGAAGCTCGCCAACTGCTCTCTCATCTCGCGACTCTGCGTACCCAGGGCAACAAAAGGTGGATTCGCAAATACGGCATCGACATTGGACGCGAATCGCTCGGTGCCTAACAAATCTAGGGCGTTGGCTGTCGTTATTTCCATTTGGTCAGGGAACCGATCCGCTAGGACCAGGTACAGCAGCGACAAGGACAATCGGGCGGCTGCGCAGGCATTCGCATCCCGATCAATGCCGCACGCAAGTCCGAACGTGTCCCGGACTTCTGTTGGTGTCGGGATTTTCTCTGCCGGGTCAAGCTGTAGTTCGAGAAAACTCCTCAAGAAGATTCCCGATCCGCACGCCGGATCTAGAAGGCGGAGCCTCGGGTATGATGCCGCAGGGCGCAACACCCGGAGATAGCGTGCGAAGAATCGGGCGATGAATTGGGGCGTAAATACATTTCCGAATGCTTTGTCCCGTTCTTCGGTCGGGATCGGCGGGAACAGCGTCATCTGATTCGATGACGGGACGCGAAGCAGGCTGACATACTTCTCGTAAATGCGGCTTAGGGCGTGCTTTGAGATCAGAGAGAAATCGTACTCGTACGGCGCGAACTTGTTCTTGTACAGTTCCGCCACAATCGATTTCGAAAGCCGAGACGGCAATGAGTCAAACTGTGCCAATAGGTTGCTGTCGATAAGGTAACTGGGCGCGGGTTGCCCCGTGACACGCTGAACATGGCCCATCAGGGCAGAGCCAAGATGAAATTGGTCACCGCACGAGCGGGCCTTTTCCAAAAGAGATTGAGCCTGAGGCACGGTCGCTCCCGACATCACCCGGACGTTATTGACATGATCTTCGCAGGCCCGCGCCAAGAGCAGCGCATTGAAGAGCGCGGATAACGCCTCCAGCGTCACGTCGCCATCAAAAGCGGCCGAAATCTGTCGTCGCCACTCGGAAATAGTGCGAATTAACGCATCGTCGACGCCGAGAATGCCCGGAGCGGGCTGATCCGCCGACAAGCGCTCGAAATTCTGACGCCTGAGAGCATCGATACCTTCCCGCTCGATTTGAACCGTCGCGGTTATCGCCCAGGGATCAACGCGGTTGTAGACGTACGTTGCCGTATGTCTGCTTATGCATATGTGCCAGTCAATTAGATTGTTGTACGAGATTGAGAGTATCTGCCGTTGAGCAGAAAACTTCATCTTTTCGAAACGACAATTGGCGAACGTAATTACGGCTGTGTGCCTCAGGCCATGCTCGACGATCAGGTGGGCATTGGCCACGTCGGAGACGCTGGGAACATAGAGCTGATCGCTCGGCTGCCAGTCGAGGGTTGACGCGAACGTAGTTAGCGCGTTACGAACCTCGCTCTTCTCCGTGGGGGAGTCAGTCAGGAAGAGAACTGACTCGTAGGCGCCGTTCGAGCTAATGGCGTGCGTCATGGGTTGGCCTTAAGCGCTTCGGCATGTTCGCGCAGCACGATCAGTGCGAGTGAGCCCAGGTGCCGCCGATGAATAGCCACTACGTCAGTATCGGTGCGTGCGTAATAAACAGAGTGACCATCGGTCAGAATGTAGGATTCGAGGTCATCGAGCCCAGTTGCATGTCGGTCCCAATCATGTCCGATCACCAGTGCTTCTTGTGGACCGAATCCAGCCCTTCGTGCGTCGCACATCACCCAGACCTTGAGCGAGTCGTGCAGCGAGAACGTACGTGTAGGTTTGCGATGCCCGACGCGCTCAGCCCGAATGGGCGTCAGTTCGGCCCGCACTTCCCAATGCGAAAGCTGCGACCGGGTGGCCTTGGTTAAGTGCCTGAGTGAGCGCACGGAGATAGATGGCACGGAAGCGCGGCCAAGCTTGCGCAACGGGGGTCGCGGCTTCAGATCGAACGCTTGATCATCCGACTGGCTCATGGATGCACAATTCTCTATCTTTTTATGCATCGAAATGCGTACACGGTCAAGCGACGAAATCGCCCTCTCTACGTCCGTTGGAACGCGGCGCATTGAAGCCGGACAGTGGCATCGCGATGGTGAGTGGTTTGCCTGCCCAGGGAAAGGTGGGCGCATAATGAACAAGATGCTTGACACTCAAGCAAGGATTCCATATAATCCGGGCATGAACAGATTGCCCATTGCGAAGCGCGTTCAGATCCTCTCGCTGCTCTGTGAGGGTGCGTCCATGCGGTCGGTGGCGCGGCTGGTCGATGTTTCGATCAACACCGTTGCCCGTGAACTGGTCCTTGCTGGCCAGGCGTGCGCGGCCTTCCATGATCGCACTGTCCGCAACGTGAAGTCCAAGCGCGTGCAGTGCGACGAAATATGGTCCTTCGTGAGCATGAAGGAAAAGCAGGCGAAGCGGAAAACGCGGCGGCCAGCAGACGTTGGTGACGTGTGGACGTGGACGGGCCTGGACGCCGACAACAAGCTGATCGTGTCGTGGTTCGTGGGTGGCCGTGACGGTGGCGCCGCTTACGAGTTCATGTCTGACCTACAGAGCCGCCTTGCGAACCGCGTTCAAATGACTACCGATGGTCACAAGGCATACCTGGACGCCGTAGACAGCACGTTCGGCATCGGCATCGACTACGCGATGTTGGTCAAGCTGTACGGTGAAGATCCGAGCGCAGAGAAGCGCTACAGCCCCGCCGAGTGCATCGGATGCGAGAGCCATGTGGTGAGCGGTCACCCGGACCCGGATCATATCAGCACGAGCTACGTGGAGCGCCAGAACCTGACGATGCGAATGCACATGCGCCGCTTCACTCGGCTCACAAACGCATTCTCCAAGAAGCTAGAGAATCACTGCCACATGATCGCCCTCTACGCCGTGTGGTACAACTTCGTGAAGATGCACAAGACGCTGAGGATGACGCCCGCGATGGCAGCTGGTGTCTGCGATCAGCTCTGGACCGTGGAAAAGATCGTCGAGTTGGTGAACGAGCAGGAAGCGAAGCTGCCGCGCCAGAAGGTCGGGCGGAAGCTGGGTCAGACTGCGAAGAAATCAAACTGAGGCACTACCCCACGTTCAGGTGAGTTGACTTCGAATCGAAAGCGCAGTACACGCGGTGCACGATCAGGTCCCTGAAGTTTTAGGGCCAAGAGGGAAGGGGGTGTGAAACCCCCGCTGCCCCGCAACTGTATGGGGGGACGAGCGCCGCAATAGCCACTGTCCGAAACGGTTCGGACGGGAAGGCGCGGCGCGAGGATGATCCCCAAGCCAGGAGACCTGCCTGATCGCATGAGCGGACTGATGCTCCGGAGGGGGGCGGCGGGCCGGGACCACAAACGACGCGATCCCGTCAGCGCCTCGATCTCCGGAGGAGTCGAGGCTCTTTGTCATGCGGCGACGGGACGCGAACGATTTTCTTTGCACACGGAGCACACGCTGGTCCGCCAGCGTGGCGCTGTCGCTCACCGTGCACGCGGCGCTGGTCGCAGCCACCGCTGCGGTCCCCTTGGTCAGGGCGAGTGCGCCGCCGCTGATTCGCATTTCGCTCCTGTCCGGCAAAGGCCGGCAAGAGTCCGCTGGCGTTTCGTCTGGCGACGCTCCTGCGCCGCCACCTCTTGAACCGGCACGCCGGGACGTCCTTCCCCGTCAGATCCGTTCTCCTCGAGTTCGCGCACAAGGCCCAAAGAGGCCATCGCACGCCATCGCGAAAAAGCAGCGGTCGGAACCAGTGGCGGTAGACGCGGCCGCGCAGGCGCAGCTAGTCACTGCTTCCGCCGAATCAGGAAATCTCGACGGTGCGGGCGGAGATGAAACAGCGCACCTGTCCGGCACGGGTTCAGGCCACGCGCCCGGCTCGGGAACAGGTGACGGCGTCAATCCGCGCGCCTTCTGTCTCTACTGCCCGGAGCCGCATTATCCGCTGATCGCCCGCGCGCGTGGTTGGCAGGGCACGGTGGAAGTTGTGCTGTCTGTACTCGCCGATGGTTCGGTGAACGGGACCAGCTTGCACCGGTCTTCGGGGTACCCGGCACTCGACCAAGCGGCGATCGCGGTTGCCCGTCAGAGTCGCTTCCACGGTCTCTCGAAACCGCTGCGCGGGCGCATCGAGTATCGTTTCGTACTGAGTTCACGTTGAGGGGAGGAGCAGAGGTGATGAGAACATTTTCGTATGTCGCGGCGGTGGTCGTCCTTCTTGGGCAGGTGGCAATGGCGGTGGCGGACGAGCAGGCCGAGAGGCCGCTCGGGACGGTGGTGGTGACCGCCACGCGCACGGAAGCGCCGCTGGAGTCGGTCACCAACTCGATCTCGGTGGTTTCGGAACAGGCGATCGAAAATCGGCAGTCTCAGACCGTGGCGGAAGCACTGCGCGACGTACCCGGCGTCGACGTCGCCCAGCCGGGGTCGCCGGGAACGGCCGCGAGTGTGTTCATCCGCGGCGCCAATGCCGACCAGTCGCTCATTCTGTTCGACGGTGTCGAAGTGAACAGCCCGACGTTGGGTGGTTTCAATTTCGGCAACATCATGACCGACGATATCGGCCGCATCGAGGTGCTGCGGGGTGCCGGCGGTACCCTGTACGGCTCCGAAGCCATCGGTGGGGTGGTGAACGTGATCAGCAAGAAAGGCGAAGGCGCACCGCACTTTTCGCTGGCAAGCGGCGGCGGGAACATAGGGACCTCCTCGCAACTGGTGACCGCCGCGGGTGAATCTGGCATCGTGGCCTACTCCGCCTCACTGGGGTACGTGACCAGCGCAGGCTATCGACCGATCAACGATGACTTCTCGAATCTCACCAACGCCGTCCGCATCGATGTGACGCCGATCGAGCATGGCACCCTGCGGGGCTTTTGGCGGTTCGCCGACTCCAGCCTGGGATTGGCCAACAACGACATCGGCGCCGGCCTCGGCAAGTTCCTTGATCCGGACGCGCGCCAGCACGACGAATTCTACCTCACCAAGATCGAGTGGGAACACGAAGCATTCGAGAATCTGACCTATCGCATCTCGGGAGCCTACACGCGAACGCTGAACCTGTTCACCGATCAGGCTGATTCGCAGGAACGGGCTTCACCGAATTTCCCCGGGGATGCCTACTTCCTCGTTCGTTCCCGCGTGCCGAGTGACATGGCCACGGGAGAGACACAGGTCAACTATGCCGAAGGAACCGTTGGCATCAGTACCGTCGGCTTCGAGTTCAAAGAGCAAAGTGGCAGAGTCAAGCAGGTCAACCTGGATGGCAGCAGCAACCGCTTTGCGCATAGTCGTTCCAACTTCGCCGGCTATGTCCAGCAGCAACTCTCCTTGCTAGAGGACAAGCTGATCGCGGTCGCCGGCTTTCGCGTAGACGGCAATCAAGACTTCGGCCGCGAACTGAGCAGCTCCTGGTCGGTCGGATACCTCCAAGATTGGGATGGTCACGGACGCTGGTCGACCCACATCAAGGGTGGCTACGCCGAGGGCTTCAAGGCGCCCACCTTCAACGATCTCTTCTACCCGAACTTCGGCAACCCAGATCTGCAGCCGGAGGTCTCCAGCGAATACGACGGCGGCCTGGAGCAACATCTGGGAAGCCGCTGGTTGTCGGTCGAGGGCACCTACTTCGCGCGCCGAACTAAAGACCTGATCCAGTTCGCGCCGGTGGATCCGGTGTTGTGCCCCAATTCGGCGGCCACGCCCGCTACCTTCTTGAACCCCTGCAACGTCCGCCGAGCCGACGTCAGCGGGGTCGAGACGGTGCTGAGCATCGGGCCGTTCTTCGGGGTATCGCTGCACGGCACATACAGTTACCTCGACTTCGAGATGACGCAGAAGGAAGGCTTCCCACCGTTGTCGCCGGCATTGAAGACACTCGAGCGCCGCCCGCACAACCGCATGGCGACAATGATCGACTATTCCGGTAACGACCTCGTGCGGGCGGCGGACCACTTCGACGCCAACGTGAACGTCGTCTTCGTCGGCGAGCGGCACGATCTCGATCCGTTCAGCTTTCAAGACGTCAACAGCCAGCCGGCGTATCCGCGTGCGGATCTAGCGCTGCGATACGATATGCCGATGCCGGGACATACGGCCTATCGCATCGGCTGGTTCGCGCGACTACAGAACCTTCTCGACCGCAACTACGAGGAAGTGCGCGGATTCAAGTCCCCGCCGATCAACGTCCTGGCCGGCGCGCGCCTGACGTTCTGAGGACTGATGCGTAAGGCGTGACGCGTGAGGCGTGAGAGAAGAAGGGATTCCATGATCCGCCGCTTCTGCGTGCGTAGGCGTCACGCGTCACGCCTCACGCATCACGCATTCCGGTTGACGTTCTACACGCTGCAACTCCTCGCCGCCGCATCTCTGCAGCCGGCCACCGTCCACGCCGTCGAGCCGCGGCGCATCATTTCCTTAGCGCCGTCGGTGACAGAAACCCTCTTTGCGCTCGGCGCCGGCACTGAAGTCGTGGGCGTCTCGACCTACTGCGACTACCCGCCGGAGGCAACGAAGATCGCACGCGTCGGAAGCTTCTTGACTCCGAACCTCGAACAGATCATCGCGCTGAAGCCGGAAGTGGTCATCGGCGTGCCCAGCCCGGGCAACGAGGATCCGGTGAAGACGCTAGAGAGCCTCGGACTGAAAGTCGTCATCGTCGAGGGGGACACCGTGCGCCAGATGCGCGAGAGCATCGACATCATCGCCCAGGCCATCGGCCGTCCCGCCGACGGCCGCCGCCTGATCGAACAGATCGACGCCCGCATGGATGCCATTCAAGAGCGCTTGCGTGGCGCGCCGCCGCGGCGGGTGCTGATGGCGGTTGGGCAGAAGCCGTTGGTGGCGGTCGGCAGCGGCATGTTCCAGGACGAACTGATTCGGATGGCTGGTGGGATCAACGTGGCCGGCGGCACCGGGCTCGCGTGGCCGCATCTGAATATCGAGGTGGTGATCGCGTGGGCCCCGGAGGTCATTATCGATGCGACGATGGGGACGGAAGAGAACGCTCATGCGCTCGACTTCTGGAGACAGTTCCCGTCACTGCCTGCCGTACGGGATCAGCGCTTGTATGGCTACCGTTCCTATCAGCTCTTGCGGCCGGGCCCGCGCATGCCCGACGCCCTCGATACGATCGCCCGCTCCATCCACCCGGAACGGTTTCAATGAAGGCCGCATCCTACCTGACCCGTCGCCGCTTCATTACGGTCAACGCCCTGCTCGGAGCTGGGTTGGCGGTTACAGTCTGTGCCGCGGCGCTCACCGGCCCGGTGCACATCGATGTGGGGCAGGCGTTGCATTGGTCTGACACGTCGAATCCGGATTTCGTCATTCTCTTCGACACGCGCTTGCCCCGGGTGCTGCTCGGCGCTGTCGTCGGTGGCGCGCTGGCGGTGGCCGGCGCGGCGCTGCAGGGACTGCTGCGCAATCCATTGGCCGAGCCGCACATCCTTGGCATCTCGGGTGGCGCAGCTCTGGGCGGCATCGTGGCCATCATACTTGCCGGGCAGCAGCCGCTGGCGGCGTTGTCCGCCGGGCCGCTCGGGTCCTTCCTCGGCGCACTGATCGCGACCGTCCTCATCTACCGCCTGGCACTCGTCCGTGGCCGCTTGCAGCCGTACACACTGTTGCTGACCGGCGTGGTCGTCAGCGCTTTCACCGGCGCCCTGATCATGTTCGTCAACTCGCTTGCGGACTTCTACCAGGCCCACGGGATTCTGTTCTGGTTGATGGGCAGCCTGGCGACGCAGAGCTACCGGTTGGTGGCGGTGATCGCGCTGTACGCCGTGGCGGCGGCCGGATGGTTGACGCTGCAGGCCCGCCACATCAACGTGCTGGCTCTGGGCGAAGAAGCGGCGCTACAGCTGGGTGTCGATGTGGAACGTACGCGTCGCGTCGTGTTCCTGGCGTCGTCACTGCTGGTTGGCGCGGTCGTGTCGGTGAGCGGCATGATCGGTTTCGTCGGTCTGATCGTGCCGCATCTCCTGCGCCTGGCCGTCGGTGCCGATCATCGGTTACTCCTGCCGGCGAGTTTCCTCGCCGGCGGCATCTTTCTGGTGTGGGCGGACACGCTGGCGCGCACGGTTCTCGGCTCGACCGAGATTCCCGTGGGCGTGGTCACCGCGTTGTGTGGCGCACCCTTCTTCATCTATCTCCTCAAGCGCACAGGCAGGAAGGCCCTTGACTGAACCAGCCGACCCGATTGTGGCGCTGCGCCAGGTGACTTTCCGTTACCGGACGGCGGCAGCGCTCGACGATGTCTCCTTCGATCTCAAACAGGGAGAGATCCTGGGCATTCTCGGGCCCAACGGTTCGGGGAAATCGACGACGCTGCGCATCATGAGCGGCATCCTTCAGCCGCAGGCTGGATCGGTGCAGTGGCATGGCCAGCCGTTGGCGCGCGTGCGCCGGTCAGAGCTGGCGCGACGGATGGCTGTGGTACCACAGGACACCACGATCGAGTTCCCTTTCTCGGTGATGGAGGTGGTGCTCATGGGACGGGCCCCGCACCTGGGCGGCTTCGCCTTCGAAGGCGACCGTGACGTCGAGGTGGCGGAAGCGGCGATGCGGCGCACCGCCACGCTGCCGCTGGCGCACCGCTCCATTCACGAGTTGAGCGGCGGCGAGCGCCAGCGCGTCATTCTGGCACGGGCGTTGGCGCAAGAGCCAGAGGTGCTCCTGCTCGACGAACCCGGCGCTTTCCTCGACATCCGCCACGCCGTCGACCTCTACGATCTCCTGCGTGACCTGCAGTCAGAGGGCATGACCCTCGCGACGGTGCTGCACGACTTGAACCTGGCGGCCCTGTACTGCGACCGGGTGGCACTGCTGAAGGCCGGGCGCCTGGTGCATCTGGGACCGCCGTCGGAAGTCATCACCTACGCTACGGTGAGGGACGTGTACGAGACCGAAGTCTACGTCGATACCAACGACATCACCGGTGCGGTGAACGTCCTGCCGCTGAGCCGCGTCTATCGTAAGCGGCTACCACGGTAATCCCGATCCGTAGCTCTCTACGGGAAAACACGGCATCGTATGCGCGCAACCTCGAATTGACTCGTCGGGGGGGCTTGTGTTAGGCGGAAGCAGGATGGCTTAATCAAGAGAGCCGACCTATTAGAAATGTATTTCCAATTCGCCAACGTATTGGTTTTCTTTGTTATCACCTTCCTATTCGTTGGTGCGCTGCTGGCGCTCGCAAGCTTGCTACGCCCTGCCAATCCGGAAGCGGTCAAGCTCACATCCTATGAGTGCGGTGAGCCGCCCACCGGTGGCGCATGGATCAACTTCAATATTCGCTTCTATCTCATCGCACTAATTTTCGTGATCTTCGATGTGGAGATCGCCTTCATCTACCCAGTCGCGGCGGTGTTCAAACAATGGGTGAACGACGGTCGCGGCCTGTTTGCACTAGCTGAAATTAGCTTGTTCCTTGCGATCCTGTTCGTCGGCGTGGCGTACGTCTGGGTAAAGGGCGATCTCGAATGGCTCAAGCGAGTACGCACATCCGGTACCCAACCGGAGCGGGAGCGGCTCAGCAAGGCCGCGTAGCCGTCGGAGGGAGACCTGACGATGTCGCTGATTAACTCGATGCCCGAGATGGTGCTCACCACCAAGGCCGATGAGTTCCTCAATTGGACGCGGAAGTCATCGATCTGGTGGATGATGTTTGGTTTGGCCTGTTGTGCGATCGAAATGATGCAGACCCAGGCGCCGCGAGCCGATTGCGATCGCTTTGGCGCCGTCCCCCGTGCCGCGCCGCGCCAATCAGACCTGATGATCGTGGCGGGTACCCTGACATTGAAGATGGCGTTGCGCACGAAGCTGCTCTACGAACAAATGCCGGAGCCACGCTACGTCATCTCCATGGGAAGCTGCGCCAACTGCGGTGGGCTCTTCCAGCTGGCGTACTCGGTCTGTGACGGCGTGGACAAGGTCATCCCGGTGGACGTGTACGTCCCCGGCTGCCCGCCGCGTCCGGAGGCACTGACCGAAGGCATCCTCAAGCTGCAAGAGAAAATGATGAAGGAGAAATGGCTGGTCCGTAAAGAACCGGTCAGTGGGGTCGCGGCGGCGTAGTCGTCTTCCAACATGGATGCGGCAGCAATTCATGAGCGCCTCAAAGCGCGCTTTGCGGCGGGTGTCGGCGATTGTGATCTGAAGGCGAAGAACCCTTCCCTGTCCGTCGAACCGGCGGTGATCGTCGACGTCTGCCGGTTCCTGCATGACGAACCGGATCTGCACTTCGACTGTCTCTCCAACCAGTCCGGCGTCGACTACACAGCCAAGGGGCAGATCGAGGTCGTGTATCATCTCTACTCCTATACGCACCGGCACCAGATCGTGCTCAAAGTCGACGTGCCGCGCGACAACCCGGTGGTGCCGACGGTGGAAGGTGTCTGGAAGGCCGCCAATTGGCTCGAGCGGGAGATCTACGACCTGCTGGGCGTGACCTTCGAGGGCCATCCGGACCTGCGCCGTATCCTCATGCCGGAGGACTGGATCGGGCATCCGCTGCGCAAGGATTTTGTCGAACCGGAAGAGTATCACGGCATCAGCACGCACCGTGAAAGCCTGCTCCGCTGACCCGCAACAGGAATCGCGTATGAGCATCACTGGTTTCGAAGTCGAAGTGCAACAGGTCGGCAACACCGGCTTGGAAACCGAAGAGATGACCCTCAACATGGGGCCGCAGCATCCGAGCACCCATGGCGTGCTGCGGTTCGTGATCAAAGCGGACGGCGAGGTGATGCGCGAAGCCATCCCTGACGTCGGCTACCTGCACCGTTCGATCGAGAAGATCTCTGAGAAGGTCGGCTACCACGGCTTCATGCCGTACACCGACCGGGTGGATTACGTTGCCGCTATGTTCTGCAACCAGGGCTGGGGTATGGCGTGTGAGAAGCTGGGAGGCATCGTGGTGCCGAAGCGCGGCGAGTACTGCCGCGTGATCGCGGCGGAGCTGAACCGTATCGCCAGCCACCTCCTCTTCCTCGGTACCATGATCCTCGACATCGGGGCCATGACGCCTTTCTTCCACACCTTCCGCGAGCGTGAGAAGATCAACGACCTCCTCGAAGAGCTGTGCGGCGCCCGCCTGACGTACAACTACATGCGCATCGGTGGCGTGGCCTGGGATCTACCGCCGAATTTCGCGGAACACACCCTGGCCTTTCTCGATCAGTTCGAGCTGGCCCTCGACGAGCACAACGACCTCATCAGCTACAACAAGATCTACGTCGAGCGGCTCGCAAACATCGCGTCGGTCACGCCGGAGGTTGCCATCAACTACAACCTGGTCGGCCCGAATCTGCGCGCCACGGGCGTACAGTACGACGTCCGGCGTGATGAGCCGTACTCGGTGTATCCAGAGTTGGAGTTCAACGTGCCGGTGGGCACGGGTGAGATGGGCACGGTCGGTGACTGCTTCGACCGTTACATGCTACGCGTACGCGAGATCAAGGAAAGCGTGCGCATCCTGCGGCAGTGCTTCAAGCAACTGCCTGACGGTCCGGTGATCGCCAAAGTGCCGCGCAAGTTCAAACCGCCAGCGGGGGACGCATACATCCGCGTCGAGAGTGCGCGCGGCGACATGGGCTGGTATGCCGTCAGCGACGGCAGTGAGTTCCCCTACCGTTGTAAGATCCGCACGGGCTCGTTTTCCGCCATGAGCATCGTCGACCGCCTGTCCCCCGGCCTCATGATCGCCGATCTGGTCGCGGTGATCGCCAGCCTCGACATCGTGGCGCCGGAGGTGGACCGGTGACCAATTGGCTTATTTCAAGTCCCCTCGCCCCCTGGGGGCTTTGCACAAGAACTCCCAGCGGGCGCCCTTCGATACGCCGCCAAGAGAGGGCGGCTACTCAGGACGAGCGGTTGGGTGTGCAAGGTCAAGGTGTTTTGCCGCTCACCCTGAGTAGGCCGCTCCTGAGCAGGCGCGGGCCTCTCGCGCCGTGTCGAAGGGTTCTCAGCGGCCGTATCGAAGGGTGCCCGCTGGTTACCGGATTTTTTGTGCAAAGCCCCCCAACGGGCGAGGGAGCAGAGAGATCATGCAAGGCTTCCTCGATAGTCTGATCGCCCAGGGCTATTTCGCCGGCGTGCCGCGCGACCTGGTGTACGTCGGCGGCATGGTGGTCTTCGCCCTCATCGTCATCTTGGTGTTCGTCCTCACCGTGTCGGGCATCACCACTTTCGTCGAACGCCGAGTGTGGGCGCGGATGCAGGGGCGTATCGGACCAAACCGCGTCGGGCCGCAAGGAATCCTGCAGTGGCTCGCCGATGGCATCAAGCTGTTCATGAAAGAGGACCTCATCCCTACGCAGGCCGACTCCCGCCTTTTCCGTCTGGCCCCGTACATCGTCGTGCTCGGCTTTTTGACGACCTTCGTGGTGATTCCCTTCGGCAGCCGTTTGATCATCGCCGATCTGAACGTCGGCATCGTCTTCGTGACCGCGGTGACGTCGCTGGTGGTCGTGGGTATCTTGATGGCGGGGTGGGCCTCGAACAACAAGTGGTCGCTCATCGGCGGCATCCGCTCGGCGGCACAAATCGTCAGCTACGAAATCCCCACCGGCCTGTCGATCATGCCCGTTGTGCTGCTCACCGGCACCTTGAGCATGCAGGGCATCATCAGCCAGCAGGGATGGGCGCCGCACACCTGGTTTGTCTTCAGCAACCCGTTCACCTTCCTCGCCTTCTTCATCTTCTTCACGTCGGCGCTGGCGGAAGGGAACCGCACGCCTTTCGACCTGCCGGAAGCCGAGTCGGAGCTGGTCGCCGGGTTCGTCACCGAGTATACCGGCGTGCGCTACCTGATGTTCTTCCTGGCCGAGTGGGGCAACCTCTACATCATTGGCGCGGTGGTGACGACGTTGTTCCTGGGCGGCTGGCAGATCCCGCCGATCACCCACAACGCGGTCGTGCAGGCCGTGCTGGAGTTTCTGACCTTTTTCGTCAAGTCGTACTTCTGGGTGCTGGTTGCGATGTGGGTCCGGGCGACTCTGCCGCGCGTGCGTGTCGACCAGCTGACGGCGCTCTGCTGGAAGTATCTCGTGCCGTTCTCGTTCGTGAACATCCTGGGCACCGCGGTGTGGGTGGTCGTATGGCCAAACGGGAACGTTGTGGCGCAGCACCTGATGACACTCGTCGGCCTGGCCATCGTGTGGTACTTCTTCCGGCGCGTGGCATTCCACCTGCGTCGCGCGCGCGTTCGCGAGCGGGGGCAGATGTATCTCAGCCCCTTGTCGTGAGGAGAGATGAAGAAGAGCGGTTACCTGCGTAACATCAAAGAGACGTGCGCCACCGTGATCGATGGCATGGCCATCACCCTCTCGTACCTGGTGCGGCGGCCGGTCACCATCCAGTATCCGGACCGTATGCCCATTCGGGTACAGGACACGCTGCCCTTCCGCTATCGCGGCATCCTGGAAGTCGACCTCGAGATCTGCACCGGATGTTTGGCCTGTGAACGCGCCTGCCCGATCGACTGCATCGTCATCGACGCCGAGAAGGACAAGCAGACACGCGAGATGGTCCTGAAGCGCTTCGATATCGACATGGCCAAGTGCATGTACTGCGGCCTGTGCAGCGAGCCCTGTCCCACAGGCGCGATTCACCACACGCCGGAGTTCGAGGGTGCCGACTACTCGCTGGAAAGCCTGGTCCGGCGTTTTGTGAAGGAACCGGTGACGGCCTACAAGGTGAAGAAGACCGGCGAAACCGACCCGGAGATTTTCCCGCTGCTCGATCGCGGCATGCGCTACATCGAAGAATTCGCCGCACCCGAAACCAAGGCACCGGCCTCCACCGGAGGGGCGGCGGAATGAGCGGCCTGTCGCTGGGCGATCTGGTCTTCTACCTCGTCGCCGCGGTCACCATCATCTCGGCCGCCGGCGTGGCGTTCTCTCCCAACATCGTCTACTCGGCCTTCTCGCTCATGGGCACGTTCATGGGCGTTGCCGGGCTCTATGTGTTGCTGGCAGCTGACTTCGTGGCGGTGATCCAGGTGCTGATCTATGTCGGCGGGATCATGGTGTTGATGATCTTCGCGGTCATGCTGACGCACCGCATCGCCGACGTGCGCATCTCCAATCGCTCGGTGGGCCGATTGCCGGCGTTGATCGTCATTGCCGGCATCGCCGGCGTGATGGCCAAGGCCGTTCTGAGCACCACCTGGCATGCCGTGGCACCCGGCACACCGGCGCCGAGCACCTACGCCATCGGCAACGGCTTCCTTGGGGACTACATTCTACCGTTCGAGCTGGCCTCGATGGTGTTGTTGGCGGCGTTGATCGGCGCGGTGGTGCTGTCGCGCAAGGAGTTGAGAGACGAATGAGCATCGGGCTGGCGCACTATCTCATCGTGAGCTTGATCCTGTTCGCCCTGGGGCTGTACTGCGTGCTCACGCGGCGCAACGCCATCGGCATTCTCCTGGGGGTGGAGCTGATCTTGAATTCGGCCAACGTCAACTATCTGGCCTTCTCCCGCTTCAGCTCCGGGCAGTACGACGGCCAGGTGTTCGCCATCTTCGTCATCATGCTGGCGGCGGCAGAGGCGGCGATCGGGCTGGCCATCGTGCTGGGGATTTACCAGACCTTCCACAGCATCGACGTGGAGGCGACGGAAACACTGCGGGGTTGAGGCGGCCCTCGAATGGAGCATCCGATCTCAGTCGATTATCTGCGTTGGATTGTGCTGTTGCCGCTCTTCGGCGCAGTGGTGAACGGCATTCCCGGCGTGCTCATCCAGCGGCGTTTTGGCAAGCGCGCCATCTCCCTCATCGCTTGCGCTCCGGTGGTCATCGCCTTCCTTCTCTCCGTGCGGGTGTTCGTGCAACTGCTCAGCATGGAGCCCGAGCAACGCTTTCTCCTCGATCATCTCTGGACCTGGCTCGACATCGGTGGCTTGCACGCCGACATCGCGCTGCTTGCCGACCCGTTATCTACCCTGATGCTTCTGGTGGTCACCGGCGTCGGCGGCGTGATCCATATCTACTCCATCGGCTACATGCACGACGAGAAGTCGTACTGGCGCTTCTTCGCGTGGTTGAATCTCTTCACCTTTTCGATGTTGACCCTGGTCCTGGGTGACAACCTGTTGCTCATGTTCGTCGGCTGGGAAGGGGTGGGGCTGTGCTCGTACGCGCTGATCGGCTTCTGGTACAAAGAGTGGGCCAATGCCAGTGCCGGCAGCAAGGCCTTCATCGTCAACCGCATCGGCGATTTCGGCTTCACCCTCGGCGTCTTTTTGCTGTTCTGGTCGATGAGCAAAGTCGGCCACCCGACGATCATTTTTCGTGAGTTGGCGGAACACACGCATCTGCTGCAAGGTCAGGTGTTCTGGGGCGTGGGGGTCGCAACGTTGGTCACACTGCTGTTCTTCGTCGGCGCCATCGGCAAGTCGGCGCAGATTCCGCTCTACGTCTGGTTGCCCGACGCCATGGCAGGCCCAACCCCCGTCAGCGCCTTGATCCACGCCGCAACGATGGTGACCGCCGGCGTGTACATGATTGGCCGGCTCAACTTCTTGTTCACCATGGCGCCGTTCACGTTGCACGTGGTCGCCACGGTCGGCGCCTGCACGGCGCTGTTCGCCGCCACCATCGGCACGGCGCAAAACGACATCAAGCGGGTGCTGGCGTACTCGACCGTGAGTCAGCTCGGCTACATGTTCCTCGCCATGGGCGTGGCGGCGTACGGCGCCGGGATCTTCCATCTGATGACGCACGCGTTCTTCAAAGCCTGTCTGTTCCTGGGCGCGGGCAGCGTCATCCATGGCATGAGCGGCGAGCAGGACATGCGTAAGATGGGCGGCTTGAAGGACAAGATGCCGCTCACCTTCTGGACGTTCCTCGTGTCGACTGTCGCCATCGCCGGTATCCCGCCGACCGCCGGATTCTTCTCGAAAGATGAGATCCTCTGGCAAGCCTTCTCGAGTGCGCGCGGCAGCCCGGTGCTGTGGGCGATGGGATTCACCGCCGCCGGCCTCACCTCGTTCTACATGTTCCGCCAGGTGTTCATGACCTTCTACGGCGAGTGTCGAGCCGACCACCACGTGCAGGAGCACATGCACGAGTCGCCGCCGGTGATGACGTATGTCCTGGCCGCGCTTGCCCTGCTGGCGTTTGTCGGCGGCGTCGTCGGCGTCCCGCACGTCCTCGGCGGCGCCAACCGCATCGAGGAATGGTTCGCGCCGGTGTTCGGCGAGCGCGCCGAGGTCGTTGCCGTGGCCCACTCTGGCGGCACCGAGATGCTGTTCATGCTGCTCTCGGTGGGCGTCGCCACGGTCGGCTTCGTCTTCGCCTACGCGATGTACTACTCGAAGTCCCTCTCCCCCGAGACATTCTCGGAGCTGGCGGACGGGAGCATCTACCGCCTGGTGTACAACAAGTACTACGTCGACGAGATCTACACGGCCGTCTTCGTCAATGGGACGTTGCTGCTGACGCGGCTGTGTGCGGCCTTCGACCGCTACGTCATCGACGGCATCGTCGACGGCTCGGCCGCGGTGACGCGTTTCGTGTCGTGGCTGAACGGATTGTTCGACAATTACGTCATCGACGGCATGGTCAACCGGATTGCTGATGGGACCATCCTGCTCGGCAATCGTTTCCGCCAACTGCAGACGGGGAGCATCAACGGCTATCTCTATGTCATCGTGCTCGGCGTCGTCGTGATCATGGTGGCGCGGCTGATGTGAGGCATCATTCCCTCTCGCTTCGCGGAAGAGGGAGGAGAGGTTTTTGGAGCCAGACGAATGGATCACATACTGACCTACATGACCTTCATCCCGATCGCCGGCATGTTCATCGTCTTGTGCTTGCCGGGCAAGGCGCACAACCTGATCCGCTGGACCGCGGTGCTGGTCACCGTGCCGCCGCTGCTGATGGCTGTCTGGTTGTTCGTCAACTTCGACCGCGCGCAGGCGGGCTTCCAGTTGATCGAGCACCACACCTGGATCCCCAGCTTCAACATCGAGTACTTTGTCGGCGTCGACGGCATCAGCATCACCATGGTGCTGCTGACCGCCTTGCTCGCCTTCATCTGCATGATCGCGTCGTGGGGTATCGAGAAGGCGGTCAAGGGATACTTCGCGCTGTTCCTGCTGCTTGACGGCGCCATGATGGGCGTTTTCGTCGCTCTCGACTTCTTTCTCTTCTACATCTTCTGGGAGCTGATGCTGCTGCCGATGTACTTCCTGATCGGCATCTGGGGCGGTCCGCGGCGGGAGTACGCGGCCATCAAGTTCTTTCTCTACACCCTGGCCGGCAGCGTGTTGATGCTGCTGGCGCTGCTGGCGCTGTACTTTTCCCAAACGCCGCACACCTTCGACATGACCAAGCTGATTGCGGCGCGCGCGACCTATGCGCACGGCTTCCAAACCGTTCTGTGGATCGCGCTGTTCATCGGTTTCGCCATCAAGATCCCGGCGTTCCCCTTCCATACCTGGCTGCCCGATGCGCACGTCGAGGCACCGACGGCGATCTCCGTGATCCTCGCCGGCATCCTGTTGAAGATGGGCACGTACGGCATTCTGCGCATCAACTTCGCCATGCTGCCGCAGGCCACCGGTGAGCTGGCGTACTACTTTCTCGGCGCCTTAGGCACGTTCAACATCGTCTACGGCGCCCTCTGTGCCATGGCGCAGAAGGATTTGAAGAAGCTCGTCGCCTACTCCAGCATCAGCCACATGGGCTACGTCATGCTCGGCATGGCCTCGTTCACGCCGCAGGGTATCCAGGGCGCGGTGCTGCAGATGTTCAACCACGGTACGGTCACGGCGATGCTGTTCTTGCTCGTCGGCGTGATCTACGATCGCGCCCACCATCGCGACATCGATGGGTTTGGAGGTCTGGCCTCCATCATGCCGGTGTACACCGGCGTCACCGGGCTCGCCTTCTTCGCGGCCATGGGTTTGCCCGGGCTGTCGGCCTTCATTTCCGAGGTGCTGGTGCTGTTGGGCGCGTGGGAAAGGTACCCGGTACTGACGGCGGTCAGTGCGAGCGCCGTGGTCCTGACGGCGGGATATCTGTTGTGGACCTTGCAGCGCATGTTCCTCGGAAAGGCGAACGAGAAGTACCTGACCCTGCCCGAGATCAGCGCCCGTGAGATGTTCACCCTGGCACCGCTCGCCGTCATCGTAGTGATCCTCGGCTTCTACCCGCACGCGGTCCTCGACCTGATAAGCGCGTCACTCAACAGCCTCAATCTATTGGTGATGGCGCCGCAGATAGCCCTCCAATGATTCTCAACAGCGTACAAAGCCTGAGCTACCTCCTCCCCGAGCTGATCCTGGTTGGCACCATTCTCGCGGTGTTCGTTGCCGACCTGGTAGTGACCGACAAGGATCGGGTCGGCGAGCTGGCCCTGGCGGGTGTCGCGTTGTCGCTGTTTGCCGTGTCGCGTCTCGTCGGTGTGCCCGACGGCTGGTTGTTCGGCAAGATGATCGTGCAGGACCCATTCACCCTGTTCTTCAAGGTCATCTTTGCACTGGCGGCGCTGGCGGCCATTTGGATGTCGTTGGGTTCGAAGGAGATCACGACCAACCAAGGCGAGTACTACGGCATCCTGGTTTCCAGCACGTTGGGTATGTACTTCATGTCGTCGTCGAGCAACCTGCTGATGGCGTATCTATCGCTCGAGTTCGTCAGCCTGACGTCGTATGTGCTCACCGGATATCTGCGTCACGATCGGCGCTCGGGTGAGGCGGCGTTGAAGTACCTCATCTACGGCGGCGTGGCGTCCGGCACGATGATCTACGGCATGAGCTGGATCTTCGGCCTCACCGGCAGCATGGATTTCGCCCAGATCAATGCGGCGTTGATGCACGGCGATCCCAACAGGCTGGCGGTGTTCATCGCCGTGCTCCTGACTCTGGCTGGATTCGGGTACAAGGTGGCGGCGGCGCCCTTTCACATGTGGGTGCCTGATGTGTACACCGGGGCACCGATCCCGGTTGCGGCGTTTCTGTCCGTCGGTTCGAAGGCCGCCGGTTTCTCGCTACTGATACGGTTCTTCTACCCGGCGCTGTCGCATCTCGGCGCCGGCGGCACCTGGGATTTCCTTCCCGGTGTCGATTGGCCACACTTGGTGCTGGTGTTGTGCATGGTGACCATGACCCTGGGTAACCTGACGGCGCTGTCGCAGCGCAACTTGAAGCGTCTGCTCGCCTATTCGAGCATCGCGCACGCCGGGTACATGCTCATGGGATTCGTCGTCCTGAGCAACGAAGGGCTGCGGGCCATGATGTTCTACATGGTGATCTACTACCTGATGAACATCGGCGCCTTCCTGGTGGTGATGATCGTCGCCAACGCGACGGGGTGCGAGGACATCGAAGACTATCGCGGTCTGGCGTGGCGCGGCGGCGCGGCGCCCGCGGTAGCGCTGGCGATCTTCCTCTTCTCCCTCACCGGCCTGCCGCCGCTGGCCGGCTTCGTCGGGAAGTTCTACCTGTTCGCCGCCGTCATCCGCCAGCACTTCTACTTCCTGGCCCTGGTCGGCGTGATCAACAGCGTCATCTCGCTCTACTACTACGCGCGGGTAGTCCGCACGATGTTCCTCGACTTCCCCGAAGGCAACGAAGCTCCGGTCACCGTCAGTTTGCACAACGGCACCCTGATGTGGGGCCTCTGCGCCGCCACCGTCGTGTTGGGGATTTACTGGGCCCCGATCATCGCCCTCGCCGACCGCTCGTTGCAGTTCTTCACCGGCTGACAATCGCCCTTATTCTTTCCGTAGTGGCGCAGCATGCTGCACCACTACATTCCGTCGGCTCACGCCGGCTGTTGCGCACCGCTTCTCAGCCGCACTTGGTTGAACCGGGAAGCTGACAGACGCCGCTGGTCACACTAGACCCGCCGGTCACGCACCGCGCCGGTGGGATACACGACGGACCGGCCTGCGTATCGCACGGCATAAGGTCGGCTGCATTCGGAATGCACGTCCCCGGGGTCTGCCCCTGCGCACCAAAACACGTGGAGGCGAGGGTGCAGGCGACGGTCGCGTTATTGACGGACCCGCATGCACCCGCGGTCACGTAGGTGATGGCGAGGCAGGTCTTAGTGGTCTGCGGGCCGGATGATCACGGATGTCAACGTGGACAGAATCGCAAAAGCCAACAAGACGATGCGCATCATCAAACCCTCCTCGACCTGTCGCCAAGGCGAACTGAGGCCTAGTGTTGTGAGCTACGGCGTTCGAACAATTGGATGTCGCTATTATGCATTGAGGGCGGTTCACGTCAATCCGGGTATTTCCCGTAGATGGGGCATCGCAGCTCTTCACGGGGCGAGTGGGGAGGGATAACGCCGATTGTCAGCCGGTGCCTTTGTGCGACCTGCTCCTGCTACTTGCACACGAGTACCACGCCTTGAGCATGACAGGTGGCGATTGTCCCGCTGTAAGAAATGCCCATGCTCTCGTCAGTGAGCGTCGCTGTGACTGGACCCGCAAATGGTCCTGTCGCCTCGAGGTTGCGAAATCTCGCCATGAATGTCCGGATTCCGGGAGGGGTGTTGCCGGCCCCGATGATTAACTTGTCGTGCTTATCCGAGCTGACGCACCGAATGATCGCCCCGACGGCCTGGCATTGGCTTGCGTCCCACGTATAGCCTGCGTCGAAACCCGTCGCTTGTGCATTCAGCGTCAGGCCTTCTGAGGCATCGAATGTGCCGGCGGCCGGCATCACGAAGCTTCCGGTCAGCACCGCCGCGCCGTTGGCGGACGTCGCACCCGAGGGCTTGAGCCCGACGAAGCGAAGCGCGAGCGGCGCGGGCATCGTGGGTGTCGGGGTCACCGTCGGTACCCCGGTTGGCGTGGACGTGGCCGTGGGTCCGCTGGTGGGCGGCGTCCCGTTGAGGGTCACCGTCAGCGTCCCCCCCGTGTAGACCTTGGAGCAACCGCCTCCCCGCCCGCTGCGACAAGTAATCTGCATCGTGACTTGAACGGTATCGACGCTGACGTTCCGGCTCTGACTGTCTGTGCCGGAGGCCTGGCCGTTGATCTCGTATCTATTGTTCCCCGACGGAGAGAACGTGCCACTGAAGTTGGGCAGATTGGCCGTAGAGCCGTCCGGCAGGGTGTAGCTCATGTACGTTCCGACATAGCCGCTCGGGAACGCACACGTCATCCCGAGGTAGCAGTTCGGTCCGACCACCGGACTGAGCAGCGCCTTCCCGCCGCCGGTCAGGGTCATCGTGACCACCAACGACGGCGACACCGATCCTGTGGGCGCTTGGTACGTGGCCGTAGTTTGCGCCGACAGCGGCGAGCACAACGCCACAGAAACCAGCAGCGCCAGGGCTGCCGCCGGCAGTATTCTCATGATCATCCCACCTTTGATTGTGTCGTTCCGAACGTACCGTGACCTCGCGGAACTGTCAACGGACAACACCCACGCAATACTCGGTTCCGGCTGTTGGGCCAACTTGGCCGGACGGGATTGGTTACCCGCTGGGTTCCACTGAAAGGTTTCTGCTTCCTCCCCTCAACCCCTCACCTCACTCGCGGCTTTGACGCGGCGCTGGGCTCGCCACACGTTACGTGGATCGACAGCGCCGTTGGGTGTACGATCGTGAGATGTTTTGCCCGAAGTGCGGTGTCAGAAATAGCGACGAGGTCCTCTCCTGCGCCGAGTGCGGAGCCGCTCTCGGTTCGGCGTGCCTCTCCTGCGCCGCCCAGAACCTGCCAGGGTCGCGATTCTGTCGGATGTGCGGACGGCCGCTGAGTGAGCCGTCGCCCGATCGACCAAGCCGCTCTCCCGCTGCGTACACGCCACGGCATCTCACGGAGAAGATCCTCACCTCCCGCGCCGCGCTCGAAGGAGAGCGAAAGCAAGTGACGGTCCTCTTCGTCGACGTGAAGGGGTCACAGGCACTCGCGCAGAGCGTCGGTCCCGAGGCCTGGCACGAGATTCTCGATCGTTTTTTCGAGATCCTGTCCGCCGGAGTGCACGGCTTCGAAGGGACCATCAACCAATACACGGGCGACGGGATCATGGCGCTTTTCGGTGCACCCATCGCCCATGAGGATCACGCGCAGCGGGCGTGCTTCGCAGCACTTCACCTGAAGGAAGACCTGGCCGCGTTTTGCGCCGAGCTGCGCCGCACCAGAAGCCTCGACTTCGCGGTCCGCATGGGCCTCAACTCCGGCGAGGTCGTGGTGGGCCGCATCGGGGACGATCTGCGGATGGATTATACCGCCCAAGGACACACCGTCGGCCTCGCCAGCCGGATGGAGGCGCTCGCCGAGCCGGGCAAGATCTACCTCACTCGGAGCACGGCAACGCTCGTGTCTGGATTCTTCCGCTTGAAGGACCTCGGGAAGTTCTCGATCAAGGGCGAGCGACGCAGCCTGCGCGTCTACGAACTCGAAGGGGTGGGTTCGGCGCGGACGCGGTTCGACCAATCGGCTGCCCGAGGCCTGTCGCCCTTCGTCGGACGAGAGGCTGAGATGACCCGGCTCGAAGAGAGCCTCGCGGCCGCCGTCTCCGGAAGCGGCCATGCGGTCGGCGTGGTCTCGGAGGCCGGTTTTGGCAAGAGCCGGCTCTTCTGGGAGTTCGCCGCGCAGTGTCGCGCTCGGGGAATCCTCGTTCTTCAGGCTCGCGGGGTCCCTCACGGGCGGACGATTCCGCTCTGGCCGATCGTCGAGCTGTTGCGCGGGTATTTCGAGGTTGGAGAGCAAGACGCCGCCGCCGTGGTGCGCGAGAAGGTCGCCGGCCGGCTGGCCGTCCTCGATGAATCGTTGCGCAAAGCGTTGCCGTTCGTCTTCGAGCTGCTGCGGGTGCCCGAGACCGATCATCCCGCCCCGCGGATCGATCCCGAGGCGCGGCGCCGCCAGGTTTTCCGGTTGCTGAAGGATCTCTTGCGAGTGCGCAGCGCTCACGAGCCGGTCGTCATCGTCGGCGAGGACCTTCAATGGTTCGACCGGGGCAGCGAGGCGATTCTCGATCAACTCGTCGCAGGACTTGCCGCAGCCCGGACGCTCGTCGTCGTGAACTACCGTCCCGATTACCGGCCCCCCTGGCACGAACGCGCGGGGTTCCGCGAGATGTCGCTCGAGCCGCTCGCGCCGGAGGCGACCGTGAGGCTCGTGGGCGAACTGCTCGGCGACCATCGCTCGGTCCGCAGCCTCACCCAGCGCATCGCCGAGCGCAGCGCCGGGAATCCTTTCTTCGTCGAAGAGATGATCCGCTCGCTCAAGGCCAGCGGCGAGCTCACGGGGCGCGCGGGGAGCTATCGAGCCGAGCGGCGCGTCGAGGAGATCGAGATCCCGGCAACGGTGCAGGCGGTTCTCGACGCGCGCATCGACGCCCTCAAGGAACGCGAGAAAGTGGTGCTCCAAACCGCGGCGGTCATCGGCAAAGAGTTCCCGTTGGCGGTGCTCCAGAAGATCGTTCCCTATTCGAAAGCGGAACTCCGCGCCGCCCTCAAGGCACTCAGCGACACGCAGCTGCTGTCGCCGCCGCGCCGCGGCAAAAAGCCGCTGTACGCGTTTCGCCACTCCCCGACGCAGGAGGCGGCCTATCGCACCCAACTGGTGCAACGCCGCCAGCAAATCCACGCTGAGGTCGCTCAGATCATCGAGGAGCTTCATCCGGGGGCCGACGAGCAGGCGGCGCTGATCGCGCACCACCGCGAGAGCGCCGGCGACGAACGCGCGGCGGCGGACTGGTACACCCGCGCCGCCCGCTGGGTGGGATCCGACGACCCTGCCGAAGCCTACCGCCACTGGCAGAAGGTACGCGCGCTCCTCGCCCGCGACGACGGCTCTGCCGACGCCCTGCCGTTGCGCGTGCTGGCGCCGATTCAGATGCTGAACCTGAGCTGGCGTCTCGGCGTCGCCGAAGAAGAGGTGCGCGCGCTCTTCGAGGAAGTCCGAGATCTCGCCAAGCGGAGCGAGAGCAAGGACGCCCTGGCCACAGCGTACTTAGCCTACGCCGTCGTTCGCGGAATGGCCGGCTACCTCGATGAGTCGTTGAAGAACGTTCGCGAGGCGACGCAGCTCGCGGAGAACTCGGGGAACGCGGATCTCAAGCTCGGCCTGAAGATGGCTTTCGCCTACTTCGGGGCGGCGGCCGGGCGGCTGCGGGAATCCTTGGCGACGACGGAGGCGGCGCTCTCCCAGAATAGTAGAGATCCGACTCGGAGCGCCGAGCTCGCTGGGATCGACCCGGTCGTCTTCTTGACCGCATTTCGCGGCCACCTGCTCGGCCAGTTGGGGAAGCTCACCGAAGCTCGGGAGGCGCTCGACGCCGCGCTCGAACTCGCGGCCGAGCATGTCGATTCGGAGGTGCGCGGATGGATCCACGGGTGGATCGTCGTGCTCGCCCGCGCCACCGGCGAGACGGCGGACGTGCTCGAACACGCCAACCGGGGACTCGAGATCGCAGAACGGACCGGGAGTTTCTTCTCGCAGGTCGTCGCGTTTGCGCATCTTGGACGCGCCCTCGCCCTCCGCGGGGAGTGGCAAGAAGCGATCGGCGCCTTCGAGAAGTCGCTTGAGATTGCCCGCACGAAGAGGATTGGATGCGAGATCGAGGCGGGAATCGTGGCCGATCTCGCCGAAGCACACTCCTCGATCGGCAATCACCAGATGGCGCTAGCGCTCGCCCGCGAAGCGATCGACCTGGCGCACCGGCGCGGCGTGAAGGTGGAGGAATGCCGCGCGCACCTCGTCATCGCGCGCGTCCTCGTCCGCGCCGAGGGCGCGTCCAAGCAACGCGCCGTCCGCAAGGCGCTGGAAACGGCGGCGGAGATCGCGCGCGCGACCGAGGCACGCGTCTACGAGCCGTTCATCCACCTCGAACTCGCAGAGGTCGCCAGGCTCGCGGGAGACGAGGCGGCGCGCGCGAGCGAGCTGCACATCAGCTCCGAGCTGTTCACGGAGATCGGCGCCAGCGGTCATCGGGCGGCGACCGCCGGCAACACCGATCTCGAATTGTGATCCGAACCAGCGGGCTTGAAGCGTGGAAGTCGCTGTTCGCAAGTTCGGAAGTTGGAACTATCCGCAGAAGGACCGCCGAAGGCTGCTCTCGTCCACCCACTCTTGAGCCAGCCGACGCACATGGTCTAGGAACTGTGCATGAACAGCTCGAGCAGTCTGACAGGCACCTTCGATGTTGCGGTGATCGGCGCGGGCTACGGGGGCGTGACGGCGGCCGCGCTCCTGGCCCACGCGGGGCGGCGCGTGGCGCTGATCGAAAAGACGCGACGCGCCGGCGGCAAGACGCAGACGATGGATCGCGGCGGCTATCGCTACGAGATGTTCGGTGCGGTCGGCATCCCCGCCCGCAACTCGCGTTTCCATGAACTCGTCGAGCGGCTCGGCGTTGCCGACCGTGTGCCGTTCATCATTCCCGACGGTGAGGCCGCCGCCGTGCGCTACAAGGCGGCCAACGGCGAATGGCGCGTGATGCGCAGCGCGCTGCAACAGACCGGCACGCCGCAAGAGATCGAGAACCTGCGCCGCACGTACGGCGTGACCGACGACGACCTCGCCGCGCTCGGGAACCTGTATGGCGCGATCATGAGCCTCGAGGGCCCCGCGCTCGATGCGCTCGACGACGTCGGCATGCTGGGCTGGATGCGCCAGTTCGGCTTGCCCGCATCGCTCGTCAGCATGCTGTGCATGAACCTGAACACCCTGTTCGTCGTGCCGGTCAATCGTCTCGCCGCCTCCGAGGCCATTTTCACCTTGCGTCAGCAAGCCCTCGGCGGCGCCGGCCGGTACCACCTGCGCGGGTACGGACGCGTGGCTGAGGTCTGCGCCGAGTACGTGACCGAGCACGGCGGTGTCTACCTCACCAGCGCACGCGTGCGGCGCATCGTGGTGGAGCGCGGACGCGCCGTCGGCATCGAGACGGACGGCGGCACCGTGCACGCCCGCGCCGTGGTCTCGAACGCGGGGATTCAGCCGACCGTACTGCGCCTCGCCGGACGTGAGCATTTCCCTGCCGACTATGTCGACCGCGTCGTCGCACTCGAGCCGAGCTGGGCGCTCGCGGGAAATCGTTACGTGCTGGACGCGCCGGTGTTCGATGCCGCGCTGATTCCCATTTTCTCCGACCAGAGCTGGCTGGATGACGATCGCTTCGCGCGCATGCAGGCCGGCCAGTGGCCGGACCCGCCGTTGATCGCCATCGACGTGCCCTCCGCCTTCGATCCGTCGCTGGTTCCAGTGCCCGGGCATCAGGTCTTGAACTGCCAAGTGTTCTGCTCGCCGGATCCGGAGTCACCGATGGCCGAGGAAGCCACTCGCCGCGCCGAGGTGGTGCTCGACGAGCTGTGGCCCGACCTGCGCAAGCACATCATCCGCACGGAGCCGTATGGCCCGCGGCAAGTGTCCGGGTTGAGTCGCGACTCCGTGCTGCCCGGCTGCGGCGGCGAAGCCGTCGGCCTGGCCCAGGTGGTCGGCCAAGTCGGGAAGTCGAAGCCCGATACGCGCACTCCCCTGCCCGGCTTGTATCTCGTTGGCTGCGACGCCGGTGGTCGCGGCGCGGGCACGCATCAGGCCGTCGATTCGGGGTTCAACGTCGCGGCGATGGTGGACGCCGATCTCGGATCGAAATGAAGGCCACAGTTCACGGCCCACGATCCACAGTCTCAATCGAAAGGACAGAGCCGACATGACCACCGTAGGCTTGCGGCTGCTCGGCCGCGATGCGAACGGGGCTGCTTCCGGGTATCAGTACCATCGTTTCCAAGCCGCGGGCTACACAACCGAGCACTGAATATTGACAAGGCGGTCAATTTCCCCCTCGAGCACGGCTCTAGTAATGAGGTATGAGTCAAACGCCAGTGCCGAGTCAGCGCGAAGAATCGGAATGGCGAACCCGCCAAACCCGCATCGATAAGCGTCTCGCGGACGCGGGCTGGGCAATCGTCCGCAAGGGCACAGTGCGTCCGGCTCGCTTCTACCAGCACCACGCACTCGTTCTCGGACGTCGTTCGCGGCAAGTCGCGGGTCAACACCACCCCTCCGAGCTCTCGGTGACATGCCTGCTGAATATTTGAACGCGTGCTTAGCGTACTACGACTTTGTGTCGCTGACGTCAGGAACGACGGGCCGCCGCAAGCTAACAAAGAGGTCGTTGATGCAGGCGCCAATCATGATCGCGGCACCGGACGAACAGCACGAGATCGTCGGCCGCGTCGAGGCCCTCTTCAAGCTGGCCGATGCGATCGAGCGACGCGTCGCTGCCGCGACAGCACGGGCGCAGAAGCTCACGCAAGCGATGCTCGCCAAAGTCTTCCGCGGCGAGCTGGTGCCGACCGAAGCCGATCTGGCGCGCCGCGAAGGCCGCGACTACGAGCCGGCGGCAGTGCTGCTGGAGCGGATTCGGGCGGAGCGGGCAGCGGAGCCCTCACCCCGACCCTCTCCCAGGGGGCGAGGGAGTAGAATCCGAGTGCGATCGACGAGCGTCCGGCGCCGGTCAGGTGTCTCAGCTTGAGTCGATCGCTTGCCACCAATGGATTTTCGCTATATGTTCGCTATGGGAACCGGGGCCTGAGATCAGTGACCGCAGCTCCATCGAGTGGACTGACGCGACATGGAATCCCGTGCGCGGCTGCACCAAGATCAGTCCGGGCTGCGGGCACTGCTACGCCGAGACGTTCGCGGAACGGTTTCGCGGCGTTCGTGGCCACCCATTCGAACATGGCTTTGACCTGCGGCTGGTGCCCGAGAAGCTGTCGCAGCCGCTCCACTGGCGATCGCCGCGCAAGATCTTCGTCAACTCGATGAGCGATCTGTTCCACGAGGACGTGCCCACCGACTACATCACGGAAGTTGGCCGTGTGATGGCAGAGGGCAATTGGCACACCTACCAAGTGCTCACCAAGCGTCATCAGCGCATGCGCGACCTCCTCAGCAGCGAACTCGCGTGGATGGGGCGCCTGCCGCACGTCTGGTTTGGAGTTAGCGTTGAAAATCGCCGGCACGGCGTGCCGCGGATAGAAACACTGCGCGACACGCCTGTTGCGGTGCGCTTCCTGTCGATCGAACCGCTGCTCGAGGACCTGGGGCCGATCGACCTCTCCGGAATCACCTGGGTGATCGTAGGTGGCGAAAGCGGCCGTAGGGCGCGGCCGTTGAAGATTGGGTGGGTCACGTCGATCCGGGACCAATGTGTCGCTGCCGGAGTCCCGTTCTTTTTCAAACAATGGGGCGGCGTTCAAAAATCACGCAACAGCCGTGCCCTCGAAGGGCGGACCTGGGACGAGATGCCAGAACTTTTGATGGGACCGTGGCGGCGCTCCGTCGCTACTCGGCCAAACGCGCTCACAGCCTGATGACGGCGGACGACAAGGAATGAAACAGAGGTAAACGGGTGACCAACCCCAGCCGCCCAGAGCTGCCAAGCTGGCACGAAAGCGCGACGGATGGGTAACCGGGTGCACTCGCCGCGCGCAGATCGGAGCGCGTGACGAAATAACATGGAATCGGCTCCAGAAGCCGCCCACGCTTCGTCTGTCAGCTGCCACCGTAACGGTGCCACGGAGGCACACCTCCCAACGCCGCGCCGGAAGCGACGCTCAGCGGCGCCGACTTGTCGCAAATTCGACGGAGAGGATCGTTCGCTATCGTCTGGACTCGCGGCGGCGCAGCTTCAGCCAACCCATCGCACCGAGCAGTGCTGCGACCATGCACAGCCCCGATGGCGCTAGGGCCGGGGCCGGCGCCCCTTGCGGCGGGCCGCTACTACCATTGAACTCAAACGCGCCGATGTCGCAGATGGGATCACCGGCGGGAAAACGCGAGAAGCCCCGCTGATCAACACCGCTGACGGGGGCGTTTGTGCAGGTGCTGTTGTCTCCGGCGTCACGCGCCGGGCTGGCCGCCAACAGCGCAATGGTCTGCGTCGGCCCGCCGTTGTTTGCCAGTCCGCTGGCGAGATCGGGGTTGGTGTTGCAGAACGAGGTCCCGGTGGTGGGGGTGCAGCCGGTTCCCGTGAAGCCGCACGTCGTGCCATCGTCGAGGTTGTGGCCGCCGTCGGTGATCGTGCCACTGCAGTTTGCGGAACCACTGTTCGTCAGGATCGTGTTGGTAAGCGTGGTTGCTCCGCCGGTGGAGATGCCGTCGCTGCCGTTGTTGGCGAAGGTGCAGTTGGTAACCGTGAGCCCGCCGCTGCCACCCGAAATCCCGTCACTGGTATTGTTGGCGAAGGTGCAGTTGGTAACCGTGAGCCCGCCGCTGCCGCCCGAGATCCCGTCGCTGTTTCCGGTGAAGGTGCAGCCGGTAGCAGTGACCGCACCGTTGCCGCCGGAGATGCCGTCGCTGCTGTTGGCGAAGGTGCAGTTGGTGACGCTGATATTTCCGGCCCCGCCTGAGATTCCGTCGCTGTTTCCGGTGAAGGTGCAGCCGGTAGCAGTGACCGCACCGCTGCCGCCGGAGATGCCGTCGCTATTGCCCGTGAAGATGCAATTGGTCGCGGTCAGTGTACCACCGTTGCTGTCAATCCCGTCCCCTGTGCCGCTGAGGGTGAGATTTTCAACGGTGAAGGCGATACCGGAATTGACGGTGAAAGCCGTGCTGCCGGAGTTGTGCAACGTGATCACGCCGCCACCATCGATGGTGGTGTTGGCGCTAATGGTCTTGGTGCTGGTGAGGGTAATCGTGGCGGCGCCACCGCAGCTGAAGGTCACAAGCCCCCCGCCAGAGAGTGCGGCATCCAAATGTGTTTCGTCGCAGGTCGTAACCACACCGCCGGCCCACGCGGACGAGGGAGCGCTCAACGCAGCGAGGGCCAGCGTGGCAAGTCCTGTCACGATTCGTGCACACACCGTTGCCGTGGTCTTCATCGCGTTCCTCCTCTTGCCGGCTAGCCCGAGCCCCAAGTGGTTCCCACTAATGATGCATTGTGCACGTCAAGTCAAATTCAACGCGCACCCTAGAAACGAGCCGTTCAGGCGGCGGTTCTTACGGCGGAGTCCTGGCGCAGGCGCTTCCACTCGCGGGGGGTCAGGTCGAGCACGCGGCGCGCCGGATGAGTCGAGACGCGCTCGATGACCTCGCGCAGATAGGCGAACGGATTGATCTGCAGGTGCTTGCACGTCTGCACCAGCGAACACAGGATCGCGGTGCGGTGCGCCGCCGCTTCGCTGCCCGCAAACAACCAGTTTTTGCGACCGAGCACGATGGGCCGCAGTGCTTGCTCTGCGCCGTTGTTATCGACCTTGATGCACCCGTCCTCGGTGTAACGGGTCAGGGCGGTCCAATTGCGTAGCGCGTAGCCGATGGCGGCGCCGAGCGGACTCTTCGGTAACGCCGTCACCTGCTGCGACTGCAGGTACGCATGGAGCTTCTCCAGGATCGGCCGCGCCTGCTCCTGCCGTAGCCGCCGTCGGGCAGGTGCATCGAGATGCTTGTCGCTGGCGGCGCGCTCGATCCCATAGAGCTGCCCAACAATCGCCAACACCTGCGCGCACGGGATCGCCGCCGTCGGCATCGCTTCCTTGAAATACCGGCGCGCATGCGCCCAGCATCCCACCTCGATGATCTCCGGATGCTGCGCAAACACGTCGTCGTAGGCAGGCGCCGCGTCCACCTGCAGATAGCCTCGGTAACCGGCCAGCATCTTCAGCGGGCCGTCTCGGTTGCGTGCCCAGGTGAAGTCGTACACCACCTCGCCCAGCTCGCCCCGATACACCCAGAGATGTCCCGTCCGAATCTCCGGCGCTCGACTCGGGTCCTGCACGTCCAGGGTCGTGTCGTCGCATTGAATCCAGGGCGACTGGCACACCTGCTCGCGGTGCACGGCGCGCACGATCGGCTCCAGTAGGTCCGCGACCGCCCCATTCCATTCTGAGAGGGTGCGCCGGGTAACGTACACGCCGTGGCGCTGGAAAATTTGCTCCTGTCGATACAGCGGCAGGTGATCGGCGTACTTGGAGCTGACCACGTGCGCCAATAATCCCGGCCCCGGTCGCCCTTTCTCGATCGGGCGTGCCGGTAGCGCGGCTTGCACAACGCCCTGCTGGCAGCTCGCACACGCATACTTGGGTCGCACATACTCCCGGATCACAAACGACGCCGGCACGTAGTCCAGTTCCTCGGTGGTGTCCGCCCCGATACGCACCTTGGCGGTGTCGCACATCGGACAGTGCCGCTCACTGGCCGACGGCACTATTTCGATGCGCTCGCGAGGCAGATCGGCTGGCAATCGGCGCCGGCCGGGATGGCGCCGACGGAGCGGTGCACGTTCGGAGGGCTCGTCCTGCTGAGATTCGTCCGTAGTCTCGGGTTGCACCGGCCCCGCCACGGTGGGCTCGAAGGGTAGCACCCCTTGCTCCACCACCGGCACACCCTTCTCGCTGCGTCGCCCGAACAGGCGATGCGTCAGTAACTGCACCCGCTGGCGAAGCGCCGCGTTCTCTCTATTGAGGCGATCGATTTCGCTGCTGAGTTCGTCGAGGACCGCTTGGGTCTCTGCGCTGCCTACCGCCACCACGTCCTCCACCACCGGGCACTGCTATACCACAATGATTGTAGACTATCTAGATCGTATAGAGCACCGTCACGCATTTTTGTGTGGTCGGGTGTACCGCAGCCGCTCCCGCACGACCTCGATCCCCTCCAACAGCAGATACAGCTCCCGTGCGTTGATCTCATCACGCTCCAGCACCGCGAAGGTGCCGGTCTCCAGCCGCTTGTACAGCAGCCAGAACCCGGCCCGCTCCCAGACCAACAATTTCACCCTATCTCTGCGACGATTGAAGAAGGCAAAAACATGGCCCGAGAGTGGGTCTTCGTGGAGCACCTCCTGCACCTGGGCGCTGAGCCGATCGAAGGATCGGCGCAGGTCCGTGGCGCCGCGTGCGACGAAGACCCGCACCGACGCCGGCAGGGTCAGCATGCGGTCTGCAGGGTCTGGAGCACACGTTGCAGGGTTTCAGTATCGGCTCCCGCCGGCACGCGCACCACATGCCCGCTGCGTAGGACGATCTCCAGAACCGGTGGTGTCGTCAAAACGGTCGCCGGCCGTGGCACCTCGGTGAACACCACCGCGTTCTCTGCTGGTGTGCCGTTCACCGGCCCGCCGGCTCGCCGGAAGACTTGCCGCCACCAGGTCAGCGTGCTCAGTGGAATCCCACGCTGCTGCCCAAACTCCCGCAGCGTCAGCCCGCTCCGCTGCCAACGCGCCAACACCCGCCGCATCTGCCGCGCTCGTGGCGATGTCGTCGATCCCAGTCTCCCCATCGATCCGTACCTCCGACCATATTCTGTGCCATCGGTGACGTGGTGGGCGAGATGTAATTGCTCACACGCTTACAAACAGAGGGGACGTTCTTAGTTTCTTAGTCTGTCGCCAGCGGCCTCCGTGCCCGGGTCAGCGAGTTTCTGACGGCGGTCTGAAGTGCAACGTCGGCGCAGCGACGCTAGCCGCGGCTACGTTCGCCAATGGCTGCCGCTGCTGTACATCTTACGCTTGCCGTCAAATGGCTGGGCGTAGTACGTAACCGAAGATTCTCGGAAAGGATGTCCTGGCAATGAATTCGCGTGTGGCGAAGGTTGCACCGCTGCTCTTCGGCTCGGGCACCTGCGCCCTCATCTATCAGGTAGTGTGGTTGCGAGAGATGCGCTTGATTTTCGGCGGCTCCACCGCTGCCTCGGCCGCCGTGTTGGCCATCTTCATGGGCGGCCTCGGCTTGGGCGGTGCCATCCTGGGCCGGCGTGCCGATCAGCATCCGCAACCGCTGGCCTTCTACGGACAACTCGAGATGTTGATCGCCATTTCCGCAGCCGTGACCCCAGCCTTGTTGTGGCTCGCGCGTCAGCTCTACATCGCACTCGGCGGTTCGGTGGTGTTGGGGCTGACCGGCGCAACCGTGGTTCGCCTCATCCTTGCCGCGCTGGTGCTGTGTGTCCCGACGTTCTTGATGGGTGGCACGCTGCCGGCGGCCGCGAAAGCCGTTGAAACGGATGAGGACGTGAGCCGTCGCCACCTGGCCGTTCTCTACGGAGTCAATACCCTCGGGGCGGTCACCGGCGCCTTGGTGTCGACGTTCTTCTTGCTCGAGCATTTCGGCACCCGCACGACCCTGTGGCAAGCCTGTGTGATCAACCTCGGCGTGGCCGCCGGCGCCCTTGCCCTGGCGAGGGCGTTCCGAGTCCGGCTCACGGTTGCAGCCGAGCCGCACGTGGCCGTGGCTGCGCAGGGTGGTGGGGGTCGTGGCGTGCCGGATCAGACTGAACCACGCGTGACCTTCGGCCCGCGCAGCGAGCGGCTATTCGTCCTCATCGCGGCCGGGATCGTGGGCTTTGCCTTTCTGCTCATGGAACTCGTTTGGTATCGCATGATGGCGCCGCTGTTAGGTGGTTCCATTTTCACCTTCGGCCTGGTGCTGGCGGTGGCACTTCTGGGCATCGGGTTAGGGGGAGCGGCGTATGCTGTTCTGGGCGGCTCGCGACCGGCGACGCTCAGCGCCTTTGCCTTGTCGTGCGTCCTGGAAGCCGCCTGCATCGCCTTTCCGTACGCCCTCGGTGACCGCGTGGCGCTTCTCACCCTCATGCTGCGGCCACTCGCCGCGCTTGGATTCTACCCCCTCGTGCTGGGGTGGACGCTGGTCGCGCTGGTGGTCGTGTTCCCGGCCTCGTTCATTGCCGGTATCCAGTTCCCGTTGCTGATCGCCTTGCTCGGGCGTGGGCGGGAGGAAGTTGGACGTGATACCGGGCTGGCGTATGCCTGGAACACGGTCGGTGCCATCGTCGGTTCGTTGGCCGGCGGTTTCGGATTGCTGCCGTTGCTGTCGGCACCGGAGGCATGGCGCGCCGTGGTCGCGGCGCTCGTCGGGCTCGGACTGGTAGCCACCGCCCTTTCACTGCTGGTCGACAGAAAGTGGATGGGGCTAGTTGCGCCGCTGGCAACCGCCGCGGCGGCCATGTTGATGCTGACGGCAACCGGACCAACGGCAGCCTGGCGCTACAGCGCCATCGGCGCGGGGCGGGCCGACCAGAATGACGCCACACGAAATAGCCTGCACGCCTGGGCCAACAACCACCGGCGCTACATTCAATGGGAAGCCGAGGGTGTGGAGAGCAGTGTCGCCCTCCAGGCGATCGATGGGTATGCCCTGGTCGTCAACGGCAAGGTGGACGGCAATTCGCGTAATGATGCATCGACGCTGGTGATGACCGGCTTGGTCGGCGCCATGCTGCACCCGAACCCGAGACGGGCCCTTGTCATCGGGCTCGGAACCGGCGACACCGCCGGCTGGTTGGCAGCCGTCCCCTCGATGGAGCGGGTGGACGTGGTGGAGTTGGAACCCGCGATCGTGAAAGTTGCGAGGGATTGCGCCCCGGTGAACCGCCACGTCTTGGAAAATCCAAAGGTCCACATCACCATTGGTGATGCCCGCGAGGTGCTGCTCACCACCCCACAACGGTACGACATGATCTTTTCCGAGCCCTCGAATCCCTACCGCGCCGGCATCGCCGGCTTGTTCACCAAGGAATTCTACCAAGCCGTCGCCGGCCGGCTCGCCGAGGGCGGCATCTTCGTACAATGGCTGCAGGCGTACGAGGTGGACAGCCGAACGGTTCGCACCGCGTACGCCACCATGGCAGCGGTATTCCCGTCGGTCGAAACCTGGCAGGCCGGTTACTACGCGGACATGTTGTTGACCGCAGCGAGCAAGCCGATCGTCTACGATGTTCCCGCGCTGCGGGCGCGCGTAGAACGGGAACCCTTCCGAACCGCGCTGGCCAATGTATGGAACGTCACGGGTCTGGAGGGGCTGCTGTCGTACTATGTCGCCAATAGCGAACTGACCAAAACGGTGGCGCACGAAGAGGATGACATCTTCAACACGGATGATCGCACCCTCATCGAGTTCGGCTTCGCCCGTAGCGTCGGCGTCACCGGCTTGTTCAACCTGATCGAATTGCGTGCCGCGGCACGCGCTCGCAACCAGGATCGTCCCGTGCTGACCGGCGGTGATGTCGACTGGACCAGGGTGCAGGACGAATGGAGCAACAACACGACGGCGAATGGCGAGATCGTGCAGATCCAGCCCGGTGATACCGTCGAGCAGCGCCTGCGCTACGCGGCCCACAATCTGTATAACCAGGACAAGTACGATGGCGTGGTGCCGCTATGGAACCAGCAGCCACAGCAGCCCATTGGACCGATCCCGTTGATCGTCCTGGCCGAGTCCCTTGCGGACAGCGGCGATGAAGCGGCCTTGCGGTACGTCGAAGAACTCCGGCAGTTCCAACCGGCGGCCGCTGACGCCATCGTCGGACGACTGCGATGGAGGCAGGATCGCTTGCCCGAGGCTACGGATGCGCTCGAGGCCGCGTTCAACAGCTTCCAGCAGGACCCATGGCCATTCGGGCGCGTGCTGAGCCATGCGGTCGGCATCGCCAAGGACATCGCCTCCAAGGACAAGACGCTCGGCTTGCGTCTTTTCAAAGTGCTCGAGAAGCCCTTCGCGGTGGCCGTGATCGAGGACGTGCGCCTGCCCATGCTCATCGACCTCGCCAAGGAGCTGGATTTCGAAAAATATTGCGCCGAGGCCATCGAGCCATACGAGCCCAACCCGTTATGGACACGGGCGTCCCTCTCCGAGCGCCTGCGCTGCTACGAAGCGACCGGTCACCCCAAGGCGGTTCAGGCGCGACGCGATCTGGACGCCTTCGATGCTGACGCGCCGGTGCCGTTCAACCGGCGCAGGGCAGCCGACGGCCTGTGATCAACGATTCATCTTCGGGTTCGGCGTCGGTGCGTCCGGTGCCGGCTTTAGTGATAGTTTTGACGTTCCCTTTAACTTTTCCCTTGACGGATTGGCCAACGGCCGCGGGGCCAAGGGGGTGCGTACCATCTGCTTGGGCTGTACGGGTTGCGCCAACACGCGCGAGCTCACAAGGCCACACAGCGCCAACGTCAGGAGCCCCACGCTCATCCGGCTCGGAGCGTTTCTCATGGTCGTGCCCTCCTTTTGGTAGACAGTTTGGGAAGTGTCCCTCGGAAGCGTGGCAAAGGCAAACGCCAGCAGGCTAACAAGTGCAGGGCAGCCAACCGTCGATGGATCAACGACTCATCCTTTTTGAGGGCGGCGTCGGTGCGACCGGTGCTGCCTTTTGTACCCTTAGTTTCTTATTCGCTTCCAAGTCCCATCCCGCTCGGTTCGGTGCTGGTGGGGTGGGTTGCATCTGCTTGGGCTGTGCGGGTTGCGCCAACACGCGCGAACTCACAAGGCCGCACAGCGCCAACGTCAGGAGCCCCACGCTCATCCGGCTCAGAGCGTTTCTCATGGTCGTACCCTCCTTTTGGTAGACAGTGTGGGAAGTGTCCCTCGGAAGCGTGGCAAAAGGCAAACGCCAGCAGGCTAACATGGTTTGAATCGAAATGGCCCCCTACCCAAACGCAAGTCCGCTTGCGTTTCCAGCATTCCAAGGAAGAAGGGCCTGGGTGTGGGCTCATCCGCGCTGGCGTTTGCCGGCCGGTCAAACTAGCATCCCGCTTGATGCACCGGCGCTTTGATCTGCTGATTCTCGATCTCGATGGCACGCTGGTCGACAGCGAAGCCCTCCTGGTTGGGATGGTGAATGAGACGCTGGTGGAGTCCGGCTACCCATCCGCCGATGCACGCGGGGTCGGCGCATTGATCGGCCTCCCCCTGGACGAGGTGTTCAGTCGTGCCGCGCCAACGGCTGAAGCAAACGCGATCGCGGAGTTGTGCACCCGCTACCGGCTGCGCGCCGACGCCCCCGAGTTCGTGCGGCAGTTCCGCCTGTACGCTGGGGTGACGCCGACCCTCGCCGGGCTGCACTCTGCCGGGCTCCGGCTGGTGATCGCAACTAGCAAGCGCCGCGCCACCACGCTGGACATCCTGCGGCACTGCGCCGTCGACGGCATGATCGACGCAGTCATCGGCGGCGATTGCGTCACGCGCGGCAAGCCGCATCCGGAAATGGTGCACCGGGCGCAGGCGTATTTTCCGACGGCTGTGGAACGGACGGTAGTAATCGGTGACACGAGGTTCGACATCGAGATGGGCCAGGCAGCCGGCATCGCGACCTGTGCGGTGACGTATGGAGTGCATGCCGAGCAGGAACTTCGCGCAGCGCATCCCGATTTTCTCATCGACGCATTCGGGTCGCTCAGCGACGTTGTGTTCGACGCAACGAATCACATCGGCGCACGGCCGGGAAGTCAGACGCCTTAACCGCGCCGAGCCCGAGGTTTTCTCCTCGGAGTTGCTATCGAGGCGCACTATGAATATGGTGCGCGGTCAAATGGCTCAGGATCCGTTCACAATATTCCATCGCTGGTTCAAACAGGCACGACACGCCGGGGTGCCATTGGTCGAATCGATGGCCTTGGCAACCGCCGACACCGCCGGGCGGCCGTCGGTGCGATTGATGCTCTTGAAACAAGCGGACGAAAACGGCTTTGTCTTCTTCACCCACGCCAGCAGCCGCAAAGGCCGAGAACTGTCTGCCAACCCGCGTGCCGCGGGGGCGTTCTACTGGGACGCGACCGGAAAACAGGTGCGGTTCGAGGGGCGAATCGAAGAGGTTTCTGCCGCCGAGGCTGACGAGTATTGGAGCACCCGACCGCGCTCCAGCCAGCTCGGTGCATGGGCGTCGGAACAGGACGCGCCGCTGGCCAGCCGCAAGGTCCTCATCGCCCGCTGGAAGGCGATGCGGAAGAAGTACCAAGGCCGCCCTGTCCCGCGCCCGGAAGGATGGAACGGCTACCGCGTCATCCCGGAGACCATGGAGTTCTGGACCCGGCGCTCGGCACGGCTGCACGAACGCGAGCTGTTCACGCGGACGCGCACTGGTTGGAAACGGCAACTGATCCAACCGTAAGCCGCCATTACCACGGCCATGAGCCACCGTGCCGCAGAGGTCGCGCGGCCAGCCGGCGAGTCACCTCTCGGACGGGCAGCGGGCACGTATCGTCGTATCTGGGACCTGGCGTGGCCGGTCAGCATTTCGACCTCGACCGTCACGCTGCTGACCCTGGCCAACCTCTTCTGGATCGGGCATCTCGGCACCGTCGCGGTGGCGGCGGTCTCGCTCTGCGGCAACATCCTGTTCAGCGTCTTTTGCCTCTCCAACATCGTGTACGTCGGCCCGTTGGCCATCGTGGCGCGCCGTGTCGGTGAGGGGAATCGTGTCGAAGCCTTCAACGCCGCACTGCATGGCGTGTGCCTCGGAGCGCTGCTCGGAGTGGCGCTCGCCATCGTCGGGTGGGTAGCCACTCCCGCCACCGTACGCTTCTTCGATGCCGGGGCGGAGGTGGATGCGGCGGCGATCTCGTACCTGCGCATCTCGTTTGTCGGCCAGATCTTCTTATTCGTCTCGATGGCGCTCAGCGCCAGCTACCAGGCCGCAGGCGACACGCGAACACCGATGGTCCTCAACGTTGCCGTGGTGCTCCTGAATGGCGTGCTGGACCCGTTCTTCATTTTCTCACCCCGGCAGGTGGTGCTCGGCGGCATCCCGTTGGGCTGGCTAGGCTGGGGCGTGGACGGCGCGGCCATTGCCGCGCTCTTGTCGGGTGCGGGAGGCTGCATGTGGTTTCTCGCCCTTTCATTGCTCCGCGGGAAACCATTCCCGTGGCCCTCGCACAAGAAGATCGTCCTGACGTTCAGCGAGTTCGGGCGCATGATACGTATCGGGACGCCGGCGAGCGTGTCGATGATCGCGCGCCCGCTTTCAACCTTCTTGCTGCTCAAGGTCATCGCCTCGTTCGGCACGGCGGCGATTGCCGCCTTCGGCATCGCCTTGCGTTCGTTCTCGGTGAACTGGATCCCTCAGTCCGGGATCAACACGGCGATCTCGAGTCTGGTGGGCCAGAATCTCGGCCGGCGTGATGCCGACGAGGCAACGCGTGTCGTCCTCCGCGGCCTGATCCTCGACACGCTGCTGGGCGTGTTCTTCTGTGTGGCGTACTACGCCTCTTCGGAGCAGATCATTCTCGCTTTCGATCGCGAGCCGGACGTCGTGGCGGCAGGCGTACCCTACCTGAAGTTGATGGCGCTCGGCTTTCTGTTCAGCGCCCCGATGTTCCCCTTGGTGAGCGCCATGAACGGCGCCGGCGATACGCAACCGCCGATGATCGCGGCGTTCGTCGCCAACTGGCTGATCAAGCTGCCGCTGTGTTATACGTTGGCCATTCCCTTGGCGTATGGAGTCGACGGCATCTGGGTCGGCATGTTCATTTCGATCGTTTTCGAAGCCGTGGTCATGTTCGCCTGGTATCGCCGCGGCACCTGGAAGACGAAGAAGCTCTGAAGTTCGGGAGATCGGTTGTTTACTCGCCGGAATGGACCTTGAGGTAGGGCTCCACTCGTCTCGCCACGCTGAGGATGATCAGCGTAAGGATGGTGGCGAACGCGGTCAAGGCCCAGAGCCCGCACCCGGCCACCATTCCCAAGGCAGCGGTCACCCAAATGGCCGCGGCGGAGGTCAGACCTTGGACGGGTACGACTCCCGGCTTCAATCTGGTCTCATGAAAAATCTCGCCGGCCCCCAGGAATCCAATCCCGGTCGCTATTCCTTGGATGGTCCGGCTCAAGGCTTCCGCGGCGTGGGCTTCGCTGGTCAGCAGAGGAATCAAGGTGAATAGTGCCGCGCCGAGACTCACCAGCATGTGGGTTCTCAGCCCTGCCGGCTTGCCGGAGATTTGCCGGTTCCACCCGATCAGTGAGCCAGCCACCGCGGCCAGAAGGATCCTCAAGATGACGTGAAGCTCGTCGGCGGGAATCAAGGAGGTATCGTTCATATCGACTCCTCTGTGGAACCGGAGTCAATCAAACTTCCGGAGCGCTTGAAAGAGGGGGCTCAATTCGGTTCGACCAGTCATGGCTCGCGTCGGGGCGGTGCTCCACTACGCCCGGATCCGGCGAGCAACGCGCGGCAGCGCTGATTGCTGCACGCGATGGCGGACGATCTTGCCGGCCGCCGTGCGGGGGAAGTCGTCGACGAAGTGCATGTGACGTGGAGCTTTGAAGTGGGCGAGATGGCGGCGAACGTGCTCGGTTAGATCGTCGGCGCCGGCGGTCATCCCTGGGCGCAGCCGGACGCAGGCTGCAACGGCGGTTCCCCAGCGCTCATCGGGAACACCGAACACACACGCTTCGGCGACCGCCGGATGCGTCTGCAGCACCGCTTCGATCTCCACCGGATAGACGTTTTCGCCGCCGGAAATGATCATGTCGTCGCGGCGGCCCATGACGTACAGAAATCCCTCATCGTCGAGACGGCCGAGATCACCGGTGCAAAACCAGCCATCCTGGTGCTGCGCATCGCCAACCGGATTGAGGTATCCTGGACTCACGCTCGGACCACGAATGAGAATCTCGCCGACCTCTCCCGTTGGTACCGACCCGTCTGTGCCGCGCAAGAGGATCTCGGTTCCCAACAGTGGCTTGCCCGCGGCGCCAAGTTTCCGTTCGGCATCGGCGGGTGCGAGTGTGGCCACTTGCGACGCCGCTTCGGTCAGCCCGTACGTCTGCATGACCGGGAGGCCTCGCGCGCGGCAGGCCTGCAACAGCGCCGGCGGCGCCGGCCCGCCGCCGAGAAGGACGCAGCGTAACCATGGCGGGAAGGGGCGCTCGCCTCGCGTCTCCAGCAACCGCTGAAGCATGTTCGACACCACGGAGATGATGGTCACTCGATCCTCATTGAGGGCGCGATCCACACGCGCCGGATCGAAGCCGTGATGGAGGACTGCCGTCGTGCCGTAGATGACGCTGCGCAGCAGGATCGACAGGCCGCCGACGTGACAGAACGGCAGGCACGCCAGCCAGCGGTCATCGCGGTGGACGCCGAGGTTGAAGGCCGAGCTGACCGCGCTCCAGAGGAAATTCCCGAAGGTCAACCGCACGCCCTTGGGGCGGCCGCTGCTTCCGGAAGTGTAAACGATGCAGTGTGTCGCTTGCAGATCGATCGCTGTCCCGCCGCGGTCCGGATCAGCGGCGATCTCATCCAGTACTGGGTCACCGCTCAGCGCATCGGGGTCCACGCTGACCGCCGGCAGGACCAGCCCCTCACGAGCGATAGCGGCGGTGTCGCGCGCGGCGGTGTCGTACAGGAGCAGGCGCGGATGGCTGTCATCGAGTTGCCGGGCAATCTCCGCTGGACTGAGGCGGCCGTTGAGTGGCACGACAGCCGCACCCAGACGTGCCGCCGCGTTGAGGATCTCCACAAACTCGGGACGGTTTCCAACCAGCAACGCCACCCGATCGCCACGGCCCACTCCGAGGCAGTGCAGCCGCCGGCTCACCGCCACTGCACGCGCTGCCAGGTCGGCAAACGTGATGGCCCGCCCCTCGTACATCAGGGAGACATGCCTGGGGCTGGTCTCTGCCCGCTGCTCCAGCCAATTGGGAACGACGTCATTCAGCATGAGCGGAATCGCAACACCAACGCCGCACGGCCGCCGCATCCAACTGGATCCCCAAACCCGGACCTTGGGGGACGCTCAGCCAACCGCCGTACGGCACCAGCGGCTGGCGCACAAGGTCGCCCACCAGCAGCGATGCGGTGGCCAGGCCGCAGGGCAGTACCGGCCTTGGCAGCGTGGCCGCCAAATGCAACGCCGCAGCGATACCGATGCTGGTGTCGAGTACGGAGGTCACCACCACGTTCAAGCCGCATGCCCGCGCAGCTCGGACGACAGCTGCCGCATTGCTCAAGCCGAGCAGTGCCGGCTTCACGACGACAATGTCAGCGGCCTCCATTGCGGCCAGCCGCCGGACGGAATCGGCGTCGGTCACAGACTCGTCGGCTGCAATCGGCGTTTCGACAACGCGGCGCACGTGCGCCAGATCCGCCATCTTGCGCACTGGTTGCTCCACGTACTCGAGCCCGTGCACGGCCAGTCGCGAAATCGCTGCCGTCGCTTCATCGACCGTCCATATCCCGTTCGCATCAAGCCGGATGTTGATTTCAGGGCCAGTGGCCGCACGCACGGCGGCTACCCGTGCCGCATCGCCGACGAGATCGTGTGAAACCTTGAGCTTGAGACAGCGAAAGCCCTCGGCTACCAGTTCCCGCGCGGCCGTCGCCGCCGCGCTCGGCTCCTGCTGATCAACGATGGCATTGACGGGAATTCTTTCCGTCACCATCGCTCCCAACATCTGGGAAACTGGCACTCCGGCCGACTGCGCGGCAAGATCCCAACAGGCCATCTCCAGACCGGCTCGTGCTGCGGCCGAGGGAACGATTTCCAGTCGGTCTGGAAGCGGGAAGTCGATCTCGATCGGTCCAACGGTCAGTAATGCCTCCTGTATCTTGGCAATCGCCCGCGTGGCATCGTGCAGAGTTTCGTCGCCGGCAGTCGGATGCGGTGCCACTTCCCCCAGCCCCACGAGTCCGTCATCACCGTGCCCTTGGACCAGGAGGCCGATGCGTGCAGCGACGGCCACTCCCCCGATGACAACAGGGCGGCGATAGGGAATGCGGAACGGCGCAACCTCTATCCGGCGAAGCTTCATCCCATGAGACCCGCGGCAAACAGGACGCCGAATGCCGCGTGCAAGCGCGCCGTGCTGCGCAACGCCGCGTTGAAACCCGCACCGTCCCGGCAGATTGCCATGCGCTGACTGAGCGCGACCGCCCACGGCAGCGTCAGCCACGGCAAGAGGACCAAAAGGGACGATCGCCACACCAGCCACAGCGCCGCCGGCACGGCATAGGCCAGCGCGACCAAGGCCAGGAACTCCGCTCGGCCCGCACGTTGGCCGAGGCGCACCGCCAGCGTGTGTTTGCCTGCATCCCGGTCGGTGTCGGAATCCCGGACGTTGTTGACTACGAGGATCGCCGTCGCCAGCGCCCCGACGGGAATGGATGTGGCGACGGCCAAGCCGGTCGTGTAGCCGGCCTGTACGTAAAATGTCCCGACCACCGCGACGACGCCGAAGAAGATGAACACGAACACGTCTCCCAGACCATGGTAGCCGAGCGGCCATGGGCCACCGGTGTAGGCTAGCCCGGAGCTGATGGCGGCGACGCCGACCGCCATGATCGGCCAGCCACCGATGAGGCAGAGGTAACTTCCGGCGACGGCCGCCGCACCGAAAGCCACCCATGCTGCCAAGCGCACCTGCCCAGACGATAGCAGTCCGGCCTGGATCACGCGCGTGGGACCCTGCCGCGCAGCTGAGTCGGCGCCACGCTCGAAGTCGTCCACATCGTTGACCAGATTCGTCCCGATCTGGATCAAGAGTGCCGCAACCAGTGCCGCGATCGCTGCACCGAGGTGCGCCACCCCGCTTCGGGCGGCAACGGCGGTTCCCACGACCACGGGAACAACTGCCGCGGTCAGGGTCGCTGGTCGGATCGCCAGGATCCAGGCAGAGAGCGAGTCACGGCCCTGAATATTCACGGCCCTCCTCGGTTCCTCCCGACTGTAGGGGTGCAGCATGCTGGGCCCCTACGAAAACACGGAAGAAGCTCACGGCAAGCGCGGGAAGGCGCTGAAGTTGGGCAGGCGCTTTTCCAAGAACGCATTGCGCCCCTCCTGCGCTTCTTCGGACATGTAGTAGAGCAAGGTGGCATTGCCGGCCAGTTCTTGAATGCCGGCGAGGCCGTCCGTGTCAGCGTTGAACGACGCCTTCAGGCAGCGGATCGCCATCGGGCTGTTGGCCAGGATCTCACGACACCACTGGACGGTTTCCTCTTCGAGCTGCGCCAAAGGCACGACGTGATTCACCAGCCCCATCGTCAAGGCCTGCTCCGCCGTATAGCGCCGGCAAAGGTACCAGATCTCGCGCGCCTTCTTATGTCCGACGATGCGGGCCATATAGGTCGCGCCGTAGCCGCCGTCGAAGCTGCCGACGCGGGGCCCGGTTTGACCGAACACGGCATTGTCGGCTGCGATGGTCAGGTCGCAGACCAGGTGCAGCACGTGTCCCCCGCCGATGGCATAACCCGCCACCATGGCGATGACCGGTTTGGGTAAGGTTCTGATGTGACGCTGCAGATCCAACGCGTTCAGTCGCGGCACGCCGTCATCGCCGACGTACCCACCCGAGCCACGCACGCGCTGATCGCCGCCGGAGCAAAACGCTTCGGTGCCCGCACCCGTGAAAATGATCACTCCGACAGTGGAGTCTTCGCGCGCTGCTGCGAACGCATCCATGAGCTCAAAGAGTGTCTGCGGGCGGAAGGCGTTGCGCACCTCGGGGCGGTTGATGGTGATCTTGGCGATCCCCTCCGCCGTTTCGTACCGGATGTCGGTGTACGTGCGACGTGGTATCCAATTGACGGACATATGTGTTCCTCCTGCTGCTGTTGTGATTCACGCGACGGAAGCGCGTGGTTCGTCACCTGCTTTTCCTCGTGACTCCTTGGTCAGAAATCTGCGCACGCAAGCGTTGAACGCCGCCGGATTCTCGAGATGGGCAGCGTGTCCCGCTTCGGGGATGACGGCCACCTCGACCGCGGGCATGCGCACGCTCATCGCATCAGCAAGGGCGCGAAATTTCACGTCCTCCTCCCCGACCACTAGCAGCGCCGGCACCGTCACCGTGGACAACCGCGCCCACAGCGGCTCTTGCGCACCGGTGCCCATACCCCGCAGGCTGTTCGCCAGCCCGACTGGACTGTTGGCGCAGCGCGCAGCGCGTGCCGCCGCGAGGGCTGCCGGCCCCAGGCGGACCTGGGAGGCGAACAACGGCTGCTGCATCCAGGCGTCGACGAAAGGTTCGATGCCGTCCCGCTCGATTCGGTCGGCGAGCGTTTCGTCGTGCAGAATACGGTCGCGTCGTTGCGTGGGATCCTCGATGCCCGGCGACACGCCTTCGAGCACCAGCGCACTGACGCGTTCCGGATGGGTCAGCGCAAAGGCGAGCGCCACGCGCGCCCCCATCGAGTATCCGAGCCAGCAGGCACGCCTGACGCCCAGCGCATCGAGCAGCAGAGCAAGATCCATGACGCACCGCTCCATGCGGTAGCGCTCCGGGTCGGCGGGCACGTCGGAACGGCCGTGACCCAAGAGGTCGACAGCGATCGTACGGAAGCGGTCTGGGAAAGCCTCGACCAGCGTGCTCCACTGTGCCCCGCTGCCGGTGAAACCGTGGAGCAAGATCAGCGGCGCACCGGCGCCGGCAACGGCGGCGTGCAAGGTAACATCTCCTACGCACACACGTGGCATCGCTTCACCCCTCCGCCAGCGCCTGAGAGGCGGCCGCCCAGATCTGTCGGTGCAATTCCACGTTGCGCCGGCGGTCGGACGGGACCTCGATCACACTGGTGCGCTCCGCACACAGTGATGACGCCACCACGGCGCGGAACTGATCCCACGAAGCCACACGGGTAAAGGCGCATCCGTACATTTCGGCGGCGCTGCGGAAATCGAGACCGTGCGGAGTGGAGAAGTACTCCGCCACCTGATCGTCGCAATCGGCCTGCGGCAGGAACGAGAAGATTCCCCCGCCGTCGTTGTTGATCACGACGATGGTGGCCCGCACGCCGTGGCGTTTGACGGCGAGCAGGCCGTTGAGATCATGATAGAAGCCGAGATCGCCGGTAACGATGACCACCGGCCGGTCACTGGCCGCCGCAGCGCCGAGGCCGCTGGAGACGAAGCCGTCGATACCGTTGGCGCCGCGGTTGCAGAGAAATCGGATGGCGCGCGGGCCGGTGGGCCAGAAACTTTCCAGGTCCCGTATCGGCATGCTGTTGCCCACGTACAGCCAGGTGCCATCAGGCAGCAACCGCGACAGCTCGGCGAACACCTTCCCCTCGAACAGCTCATTGAATGAACCGAGCTGTCGCTCCACGGCGACGCGTACGCGGCGGGCGGCCGCCAGCCACTGCGTCTGCCACCCCTCGTCCGGGTGGCGGACGGAAACGATCTCATTCGACGATAGACAGCGACATAGCGCGTTGCAGGCGGCGACCGGCTCCCAGGGCAAGATCTCCGACGCCGTCGCGGTCGGATCGTTCCAGAAGCTGAGCGGATCGATGACGATCTGACGGCAACGGGAGTGCTGCTGCAGATAATTGGCGAACGCCTTTGAGGTCGGCATCGGTCCGAACCGCAGCACCACGTCCGGAGAGAAACTCCGGGCGAAGGTTTCGTCTCGCAGCACGGCATCGTATGCATCCACCACCAGCGAGGTGTCGTGCGTTCCGGTGCGCAGCTGCGACACCGCGTCCGCCAGAATCGGATAACCGACCAGCTGGGCCAACCGAGATACCGCCGCCGCAAATTCCGCCGTGCCGTCCTGTGGTCCGCACACGATCAAACCGCGTGGCCTGGCGGCGAGTGTGGGCGCCAGCGCTTGCACCGCTCCCTCGCATGGCGAGGCAATGGCGTCGCCCACCACGGTATACGGTCTCGGGGCACTCGTTTCGCTCGTCAGCCGCTCGGCATCATGGGAAACGGATACCACACGCGGCAGCAATGGTTCGCGGAACGGAAAGTTCAGGTGGACGGGTCCCGGAGGGTTGGCGCACGCACAAGCCATCGCGCGGCAGGCCAGGGTGCGGAAATATCGCAGCCCAGCTTCGGCGGTACCGACCTCAGCGAACCACTTCACGTGCGTTCCGAAGAGCTTGATCTGGTCGATCGTCTGACCGGCACCGCAATCGCGCAGCTCGGGCGGACGGTCCGCCGTCAGCAGGAGCAAGGGAACGTGGGCGTAGAACGCTTCGACGGCGGCCGGGAGCAGGTTGGCGGCGGCGGTGCCGGAGGTGCAGACAACTGCCACTGGGCGGCGTGTCGCTTTGGCGATGCCGAGCGCGAAGAAGGATCCCGAGCGTTCGTCGACGTGCGACCAGGAGCGGAGAGTGGGATGCGTCGCGAAGATCACGGCGAGCGGCGTGGAACGGGCGCCAGGCATGATGCAGGCATGCGCCATACCCGCATGCGCCAACTCCGCCACGAACGCCTCCAGTCCGGCAAAGCGCGGATCGTGTTCGTACATCAGAGTTCCAGGAGCGCCGACAAGAGCGGCTGCATCTTCAGGCGCGTCTCTCCCAGCTCCGCCTCCGGGTCGGAACCGGCGACAATGCCGGCCCCGGCGTAAAGCGAGGCCTCCGAGCCACGCACGAGAGCGGAGCGGATGGCGACGGCGAATTCCCCATCGTGACGCGCATCCATCCAGCCGATGGGTCCGGCGTACCAGCCACGGTCCAGGGCTTCGCGCTGCGCCAACAGCCGCAACGCAACGGCGCGTGGATACCCGGCCACGGCGGGACTCGGATGCAGGCGATCGATCAGATCGAGGATGTGATGCGACTCGCTCAGGTCGCCGGCAATCGGGGTAATGAGATGCTGCACGTTGTCCAGCCGGAGAAGCTGCGGCTCGACCGGTACATCGAGGCGTGCGCACAACGGCGCCAGGGTGTCCGCGATCGCCCGCACAACGACGGCGTGTTCGACGCGGTCCTTACTGCTGTTTTTCAGCGTCCGCGCCAGTGCGCGTGCATCGGCGGCTGAAGTACCGGGCGCCGCCGAACCGGCAATGGCTGCGGTGCTAATCGCTCGGCCTTTGACGCGCAGCAACGGCTCAGGCGTCGCGCCGAGGAAGTCGCCGTGCGGGGTGCCGATCCAGAACAGCACGCAGGACGGGTATGTCTCGCGCAGGTGGCGCAGGACGCGCTCGCAGTCAAAGAGCCGGTTGGAAGCAACGGTGCAGCATCGCGCCAGCACGAGTTTGTCCAAGCGTCCGTGGATGATGTCGTCGACCGTATCGGCAACCGCCTGCTTCCATTTTGGAAGTGGCGACGTCGGTCCGGCCTCGTAGCGGATCGAAATCGGATCGCTTGAAGGCTCCGGGCGTGAACACACTGGAGACCGTTGCATGTCCTCCAGATCCGATTCCAAGCGGCCCAGGATGCCGGAGCAATCGCTGCGTTCGTCGACGATACAGGTAACGGTCAGCGTCGCGCTCTGGTCGCGCCGCACGATGAGCAGGCGCGGCAACACCATCAAGGCGGCGGGAAAGTCACGCCACAGCTCCTCCTTCGGCGGGTCGGGAGCGAAGGCGAAGCCACCGACGAAGACGGGTGCCCCAATTGCCTCCGAGGCAGCATCCGCGACGCTATGCTTCAGGATGCCGCTGCATGCCGCCGCAATCTCCGCGAAGCGCCCCATCCCGTTCGCGCTGAAGGTCGCCGTGGCACCAAGCGCGGCGATGGCGAATCGGTCCACAGGCCGCTCCCACAGGAAGCGGTACCGCATCGCACTGCCGGCGTGCTGCGCGAGGCCGAGCAAGTCCTCCGGGGCTGTGATCGCGCCCGACAGCGTCACAAGGACCCGCGTCTTCTGCTCACGGGCACGCTCGATCGCGAGCGCAATCTGGTCGCCGGCACAGCGTAGCACGGTGTCGATCATGGTCCTCACTGACGGCGGATCGCGAAGATCAGCTGCGCGACACCGCCGCTGAGCGGGCGTTTGACAGCACCGCAAAATCCGGCCGCTGTGACCAGCTGTAGGAGCTGCGGGGTGGGGGGAAGATAGGCCGTGGACTGGGGCAGGTAAGCGTATGCCGCCCGGTCCGATAGCAGGGCTCCAACCATGGGAACGAATCGTTTGAAGTACAGGTCGTGCCCCCACCGGGTCAGCGCGCCGGCGGGTTGGTCGACTTCCAGTAGGGCGAGACGACCGCCCGGTTGCAGCACCCGCGCTGCTTCCGACAACACGTGCGCAATGGAGAAGAAGTTCCGTAGGGCGAAGGCGGAGGTGACGACGCTGGCGCACGCCGGCGGGAGCGGTAGCACCGCGGCATCGGCACGCACGAGCGGTGCCGCCAGCCCGCGCCGGCGGGCCGCCACCAGCATCCCGGCTGCGAAATCGACGCCGATGACCCGCGCCCCTGCCGCCGCCGCCAGCGCGCATAGGTCGCCGGTGCCGCAGCCAAGATCCACCACCACATCCCGCGGGCCGATGGTCGCGCGGCGAACCAGCATGCGCCGCCAGCGTTGATCGAGGTGCAAGGTCAGTAGCCGATTGAGCAGATCGTAGCGTGGGGCAATGCGGTCAAACATCGCCTCGACAACGGCGGCTTTCTCGGCGAGCGGCGGCAGTCCTAACGCCACTTGACCTCCAGGTGGCCGGTCTGGAGCACGGCCGCCGCCGCTTCATACAGCTCCGGGTCACCGTGCTCGCGCAGGCGGTCGAGTGCCCGGCCGAGCAATGTGCGTTGAAAGTGGAGGGCAACGAGGGTGGTCACCGCCGGCAGCAGTCGGCGGAATGCATCGGCCACCTTCTCCGCTGCCACGTCGGTCTTCCCGGCCTTGCGAACGTAACGATCAAACAGCGCGATGGCGTTGTCCACGGTGTGCCCCATTTGCCGCGCATGCTCGATGGCCACGCGCAGCAACTCGTCGAGGGGGAACCCTTGCTGCAGGATCTCAAGCCCGGCACGCACCATCTGCAGATCGGCCTCGCCATAACGGGCTTCGCCGTCCACCGTCGCCGGATTGAGGAGCCCCGCCGCCTCCAGCGAAGCGAGGAGCGGCTCCGGCACTCCCGACATCGCCGCCAACTGCGTGCGGCTGAGCGAACGCTCGTCACTCTGTTCAGCGACGGCCATCAGCAGGGCGTCCACGCTCGAACGCGAGTCCGCAAGAAGCAGGCGCTTGATGACGGCGAGGCTGAGCCCTTGTGTCTGGTAGCGGCGGATCCGTCTGAGCTGCGCCAGGTGTTCGTTGCCATATACGGCAACGCGCCTCACGCGCCGCGGCAACGGCAGCAATCCTTTCGTCTGATAGAACCGGATCGTGTCGATCCGAACCCCAGCCGCCGCAGCCAGCTCCTCCACCCGGTATTCCATGAACAAGTACTCTAAGAGTAATCGCTTGAATCGTCAAGGCTTCGATTGCCAGGCGAGGAGGCGCGCACCCTGTTTTTCAGATACTTCGGGAAATGACTGAGGGTTGTCGTGGATGGGTCGCCCACGCCCGCAGCAGGCGGGCATGGGACGCTGCATTCTACGGTTCCGACAGGCCGAAAAAAGCTACCCGTGCGCCCCGGCCTGCGCCGCCAGCTGGACGCGCTGCGCGGCCCGTTCGACCGCGAAGCGTGGCCGTAGCAACGACACCAGCGCGGGGATGAACACCAGCGCGCCGATGGCGTGGAAGACCATCAGCATCATCAGGAGGAAGGCCATTTCCGCTTCGAACTTCAGCGGGAAGAAGAGCCAGAAGAACACACTCACCACGAGCGTCGTGCCAGTAAAAATGATCGCCTTGCCGGTGGTCGCTATGGCCCGGCGGTTGGCTTCGTCGAAGTCGTTGGTCAGCTCATACTCTTCGATGATACGGCTGAGCACGTAATAGCCGTAATCAATCCCGATGCCGATACCGACAGCAGCGACTGGCAGCGAGTTGATATTGAAGTCGATGCCTACCAGGTACATCACCGCTTCCGAGAGCGGCTGTGCGACCAGTGACGGGATCATCACGATCAGCGCCCCGACCACGGAGCGGTAGGTGGCCAAGCTGAGCAGAAACACCACGAAAAAGATGAGCGGCACGTTGACGCGGTACGACCATTCCACTTCTTCGTTGGAGGCCGCGAGGATGCCGAGCAGGCCGCCGGCCAGGAGGTAGCGCACGCTGTCTTGTGGGCGGCTGTTCTCGGCGATGTAGGCCTTGGCGCGGCTGATGGCGTCGTGAATGATCTCGTTGTTGTAGTTCTTGTAGAACACGGTGATGGTGGCGTTGGTATAATCGGGGCTGAAGAAGCGGTCCATCTCGCCGCGGCTGGTGCCCGAGGTGATGAGGAAGAACAACTGGCCGACATAGTCGTCACGGGTCGGCAGCATTTCCCACTTCGGGTCGCCTTCGTGGAAGGTCCGGTAGATTTTTTTCAGCAACGTCCCCGTGGTGAGCGCGCCGCCGGCCCCTTCGCCCTGCGCCATGTAACGCGCGAACAGATCGACGTTGTTGAGGGCGGCCGCGTCCTTGATCGCTTCGGGTTTCTTGCCCTCGGCGATGATCACCAGCTGACTGGCACCGACGAACTTCTCGCTCAGCTTGGCCATGGCCTGGTTGTAGGGATGGTCGTGGTAGAGCAGGGCTTCACCGATGTTGGAGTCGCCGGTCTTGAGGTGATGGGCGAAGTACAAGCCGAAGGCCATGACGATGGCGAAGCTGCTAACCACCACCCAGCGCATGCGGCCCGTGCCCAGCGCAATGAGGCCGCGGCTCACCCCTTCGTACAGTGAGTCGGAGATGCGCCGTCCCGGCAGCGGATCCTTCGGCGGATTGACGTAGGACAAAATGATCGGGTGCAGCGTGACCACGCTGAGAAAGATGCTGATGATCCAGAAGCTGGCGACGAAAGCGAGCTTCTGCATCAGTGGAATGCTGGCCACGGCGATCGTCAGGATGGCCAGGCCGTCGGCCATGATCGAGACCAACGCCGGGCTGTACAGGCTGATGTAGGAGCGCATGATCGCCGTATGTTTGTCGTGGCACGAGTGGTAGACCTCGTGATAGCGCTCCATCGATTGCACCGAATGGCTGAGGGCGCGTGCCGTGATGAGCACGAAGACCACCAGCACCAGCGGATCGATGGTGAATCCACAGAGCCCGGCAAACCCGAGACCCCAGATGGCGCTCATCAGACCCGAAAACACCGGAATGATGACGCCCTGAAAGCTGCGGAAGTAAAACCACAGCAGCAGGACCATGGCCAGGCCGGTCGCCGCGAACACGTACTTCATCTTGGAGACGGATTCATTGAAGTAGGCGTACAGCACCGGCGGGCCGGCGACATAGATCTTGACGGTGCCGTCCGCCTCCTCGCGCGCGACTATCTCCTGGATCTTCTGCCACATGGTGTTAAGGTCGAAGTACTCTTCCCAGAAGCCGGCCGAGATCAGCGTGGCCTTATCGTCGGATGAGACGAAGAACCCGCGCACGCCCTCCGTGCTGTAGATCTTCTGGCGCAGGAACTCGAGGTCCTCCTGGTCGCGCGGCAAGCGCGGATAGATCAACGGGACGACCTTGATCCCGGAGCCGGAGGTCAACGTTGTCTTCAGCTTCGGGTGCGTGATCGAGATGACCTGCTCGCCGTTGACGCCCGGGACATTGTGCAGCAGGTCGAGGGTGATGCGGTTGATCTTCTCGATGGTCTCCGTGCTGCTGAAAATGGTGCCCTGTTTGACCTCCAGCACCATGACCAGCGAGTTGGCGGTACCGAACATGCTGCGGTACTTGGTATACAACTGAATGTACGGGTGCCGCGGTGGGTAGAGATCGAAGAAGTTGGTGAAGATGGTCAGCCGCATGGCGGTGAACCACACGAAGAACAGGGTACCGATGCCGATGGCGATCGAGATCGGCACCCGGCGGCGCAGCAGAAACTTCAGGTAGCGCTCAATGAGTCGCTTCGGGAGCATGCTCTTCTACCTCTGGCATTTTGACTTCGTTGCCTATGATCCGAAGCGTGAGGCCACTGGCGCCCACGAGGGCCCCATGGGTGCCGCTCACGAGGGAAACCGAACGGATCCACCGTAGCCGCCACTCGGCGGGCATATCCTTGCGCTGCCAAGTGGTGCCGCCGTCCTCGCTGACGAGTACGGCACCGATGTCGCCGACGACGTAACCGTACTTTCCGGAGACCTTGACGTCGTACAGGCTCGGATTACCCAGGGCTTCCTGAAAACCGACCTGTTCCAACGCCCCAACCTCGGTCGCACCCTGTTGGGCCTTCCAGGTCTGGCCGCCGTTCACCGTACGGAGAATGATGCCATCCAGACCGACCGCCCATCCCTGGTGGATGTCGGAGAAGTACACCCCGAACAGTGACTTCTCGATACCGCTGGGCTGCTCGCTCCATGTCTTACCGCCGTCTCCAGTGGCAAAAATGGCGCCCCCCTCACCGACGATCCAGCCGTGATCCGCATCCGCCCAGGACTGGGCGTTGAGAATCACGTCGCGCTCCATCGAGTGGTTTTCCCAGGTCGTACCCCCGTCACGGGTGGCCATGACCGTGCCCCAGTCGCCGACCGCCCACACGTGTTGTTGGTCGATGGCCTTGAGGTCGAACAAATGTCGGTCGGTGCCCGAGCGCTGCGTCTGCCAGGTGTCGCCGCCGTCACTGGTGTGCAGGATCAGACCGGACCGTCCCGTGATCCACCCATGCCGCGCATCAGCAAAGTCGACGCTGAAGAGCAGTTCGGTGGTATGCGACACCTGCGGCCGCCACGTCTTGCCCCCGTCGCGAGTTCGGAAGATTGTCCCGAAGGCACCCACGGCCCAGCCGTTGTCGGCATCCACGAAGCGCGTACCGTACAAGTTGTCCGTGATGCGCACGCCGTTGTGCGGCGCAGCGACAGCTCGGGACACCGCTACGACGGTCAGGACAAGAACGACGGCAGCACGACTTGCCACCCTTAGCGCGCGATTCTCAATCATCGATTGTCTCAGGACGCCTCCACTCACCAGAAAACTCGCGCGTTATAAGTCAGGCAAGCGATTCATGTCAATCTGATTTACCAGGTCAGATGGTACCCGCGTACTAAGAGAATGATACCTTGGTAAGCAAGCGCCCGACAAGAAGAAAAATGTGGGATTCGCGATTCGCCGATCAATCAGCTAGAAGTGTCCCGTGCGGGTACCTTTCATCACGACCTGCCGGGTGCCTGCCGCCTTGGAGGCAGTGACCTCCAAACAGGCCGATGCCGAGATCCCCCCACGCGAGGTGGGCGTCAAGCCGGCGGCGGTGGCGCAGATCTGGAAGGCGGTCGAGCGTCTGTATGAGAGCGGTATACATCCCGCCATCCAGCTGTGTGTCCGTCGGCGCGGTCAGATCCTGATCGACCGCGCCATCGGCCATGCGTCCGGGAACGGACCTCACGATGCGCCAGACGCCCCAAAGGTGCTGGCCACGCCGGCGACGCCGTTCACCATCTTCTCGGCCGCCAAGGCGGTAACGGCGATGGTCGTCCACCTGCTCGACGAGCGCAATCTCATCCGCCTCGACGATCGCGTGTGCGAGTACGTTTCCGAATTCGGCGGGCACCACAAGGAATGGATCACCATCCGTCACGTCCTCACGCACCGTGCCGGGATCCCGAACCTATCGCCGGAGGTCATGGAGTTGGATCGGCTCGATGACCCTGAGAGAATCGTCCAAATTCTCTGCGAAGCGCAGCCGACGTCACGGGCCGGGCGCCAGCTCGCCTACCACGCGATCTCCGGGGGCTTCATCCTCGGCGAAGTCGTACGGCGGGTCACCGGAAAGGACATCCGTAGCGTGCTCGGCGAAACGATCCTGCGACCGCTGGGTTTCCGCTGGATGAACTACGGTGCACGGCCTCGCGACATCAAACGGGTTGCGATCAACTACTTCACGGGGCCTCCCCCCTTGCCCCCGCTCTCAACGCTGTTGGAACGAGCCTTTGGTGTGGAATTCCGTGCTGCGGTCGACCTCTCCAACGACCCGCGTTTTCTGAACAGCATCATTCCGTCGGCCAACATCGTGGCGACAGCCAACGAGCTGAGCCGCTTCTATCAGCTGCTGCTCAACGGCGGGAATCTCGACGGCGTACGCATCTTCGACCCCCGAACGATCCAGCGCGCGACGGCGGAGCAGTCGTACTTTGAACTGGACTTCACACTCGGCCTGCCCTTCCGATACGCCATGGGCTTCATGCTGGGAGCGAAGTGGTTCAGCCTGTACGGCCCCGACACCGAGCACGCCTTCGGCCATCTCGGCTTCACCAACATCCTGTCATGGGCCGACCCGGAGCGCCAAGTGGCCGCTGCCCTCATGACCAGCGGCAAACCGCTCGTCTATCCGGAGTTGTATTACGTCTACAATATCTTGCGGGAGATCGGCCGCGCGTGCCCGAAGGAGCGTCTGTGGGCCGGTCACTTGCCTGCGATCAAGCAGAGCCGTCAGCTGCGTGCGCGAATCGGTGCTCCGCGCCGCCGGCCGCGCCACAGCAGCGCCGCCGCTGCCACCGTCACCAACCAGGCGAAGGCATCACCGAATCGCGTGTAGAAGGTCTGCAGTTGCAAACGACGCGCTGCACCGGTCACGACTTCGGCACGGAACAAGCCCCCTTCCGCAATGACCCGGCCCGCCGCATCGATGATGCTGGTCACGCCGGAGTTCGATCCGCGCAACAGGTAGCGGCGATTCTCGATCGCCCGCCACAGCGCCAAGGCTTGATGCTGATACGGAGCCGCCGTGTCGCCGTACCAGGCATCGTTCAAAATGTTCAGCAGCACTTCTGCACCCGCTGCCGTAGCATGGCGCGACATCGATGCCAGAAGATCTTCGTAGCAGATCAACGGGCCGATCCGCACTTTGCCCGGAACATCGAAGACGGCAACGCCGGTACCGGCGGTGAAACTGCCGGTCTCCGGGCTCAGCGAATAAATCGCCGGGACGTACGACGCCAGCGGGATGTACTCCCCGAACGGCATCAGGATGTGCTTGTCGTAGCGGTCGAGCACCACACCGCCCGGACCCATGAGAAAGGCGCTGTTGAACTCGTCGGCCTGGTCGCGCCCCCGCACCCGAAAGGCGAGACCGCCGAAGATGAGATGGGTCCGCAGGTCGTCGAATGGGTTGTCCTTCGCTTCGAGTCTCGTGTTGCCAGCCTCCACCCAGCGCTGCGAAACCGTTTCCGGCCAGACGATAACGTCGACGCGTCTTTGCAGGTCTTCCGACATCTGCTGGTAGGTCCCCAGATTGATGTCGAAGTAGCGGACATCCCCTTTCTCCTTGATCCCAACGTTGCCTTGCACCAAGCCGACACGGACCGCAGGGGCCGCCGCCATGGCGCGATCGATGGCCGGCAGCCGCACCATACCGTACAGCGCCACGGCCAGTGCTGCCGTCGCCGCCCCGAGCAACGGGTCGAACCGGCGGGGACGATCAAACAACAGCGCCAGCGCCGCGGAACCCCACAGCATCACGAAGCTCAATCCGAACGGTCCCGTGAGATCGCCAACCTGCATCAGGACCGGGGCGTGCAATTGGCTGTTGGCCATGCGCCAGGGAAACAGGTTGGGGTAGAGGAACTCCAGCGTCACCCACAGAATCGGCGCCGCCAGTCCGAGTGGACCCGGCCCCGTTCGCGCCAGGGCGAGCGCAAACACCACGAACTCGAACGAGGTAAACAACGTCAAGCACGCGTAGAAGAAGAGGGCGACGGGGTAGCTGAAGCCACCGAATACGTGGATGGTGTAGACGAGCCAGTAGAAGGCCGGCAGGTTTGTCGCCAACCCCGCGACCAAACCGACCCGCGCCGCTTCACGGGCCGTAGCGACCCGGCGGATCGCCCACAAGAAGGGGACGAACGCGACCCACGCGAGCGGAAACAGCTCGAACCACAGAAAGCACGCCGCGATCAACGCGCCGCTGAGGGCGGCGGCAGTGAGCGGTGGCAACGTGGATCGGGGCAAACGTCGGAACGTCGTAACGGTAGAATCCTGGCCGGTCTCGGCGCTGTCAGGCTTGCACGCTCACACGCCTTGTTGGGAGCCGATTAGCGGACTTTCAGATTGTTCGCTTGCGGGCCCTTCTCGCCTTTCGTCACCTGGAACTCCACCTCGTCGCCTTCGCGCAGATCTTCGAACACGACTTTGGGAGCAAGGCGCGAGCGGTGGAAGAAGACGTCGTCGCTGCCGTCGTCGGGAACGACGAAACCGAATCCTTTATCCCGGACGATCTTCTTGATGGTGCCAAACATAATTCCCTCCTCTGTACTCTACACTCAGAGCACGTTTCGACCTTGAACTGTAACCCTAGGATGCGCTTGCGCCGACGTTGTGGCGCGCGGTGCCACGGGCCCCCCGCCGGCCCAGGCGGGGGGGGGGGGGGGGCGAGGGGCGCGGATTCCCCTGATGGCGCACCC